>CAKVGS010000007.1 GCA_934747335.1 uncultured Candidatus Melainabacteria bacterium | reverse complement strand
TTCATCTTACTTTATTGTTATCGGCTGTTTTTGCAAAAACTTTAGGGTTTTAAATGCAATCGTTACAATTTGTTACAATTGCATGCCCGTTGAGTATAATATTTCTTTCAATAAAATAAATCGGTTTAGCTAAACTGCAAGCTTAAAAAATATATAGCCGAGTCGGGTAATCGACAATTTGCTATATCTTAGGTTTAATAATTGTGTTAAATCTTTTTGATGCAAATAGTAATTGGATTTTTTCGAAGAGCTTATTTAAGCTCTTTTTTTTTATGAAAATAAAAAAGTGTACTAAAAATACACTTTTAAATCCAATTATTCTTAATTCCATAGTTATTATAGCTTAAATATTCTATTTAGTTTTGTATCAATGTTATTAACTCTTCAAATTCCGGAAAAGAAATTTTTGTCCATTCAAAACCATTTATTGCAATTTCATTTTCGCAAATCAAACCTGCAACATAATAACTCATCGCTAATCTGTGATCGTGATAACTTTCAAGCTCTGTATTGCCTTTTAGCTTAGTTTTGCCACTTACTATAAAACCATCTTGATGTTCTTCAATTTCAACACCGATTTTAGAAAGTTCTTTTACCAAACATTTAATTCTATCGGCTTCTTTATTTCTTAAATCTTCTGCATCCTTAATAATAGTTTCTCCATCTGCTTGCGACGCTAAAACAGCAATTACAGGTAATTCATCAATTAATCTTGGAATATACTCGCCTTCAATTACGCATGGTTTTAGATTTTCGGTATATTGAACTCTTATATCACCAACTTCTTCTCCTGAAACAGTTGTTTTATTTAGGATTTCAATATTTCCTCCCATACGTTTCACAACATCAATTATACCAGAGCGAGTGTAATTTAAACCAACATTTTTAATAACAAAATCAGAATTTGGCACAATTAAACCTGCCACTATAAAAAATGCAGCAGATGAAATATCACCAACAATATTAATATCTCTTGCATACAATTTTGAAGGGTTTAGAGTCACTTCTGAACCGTTGATTTTAATATCAGCGCCTAAGTATTTGAACAAATTTTCTGTGTGATTTCTTGAAACATAAGGTTCAGTAAAAGTAGTTTCACCTTCCGCATTCAAACCTGCTAAAAGTATACAAGACTTAACTTGTGCGCTGGCAAGTTTAGAATTATAATTTATCCCTTTAAGTTTTTGTCCGATTATTTTAAGCGGTGCATGACCATTTTCAGAAGTTATGTTTGCGCCCATCAAAGTTAGTGGTTCTATTACACGTTTCATCGGGCGTTTTGAAAGACTTAAATCACCTACGAGTGTTGAATTAAAATTCTGTCCGGCTAAAACTCCTGAAACCAAACGCATTGTAGTTCCGGAATTTCCACAATCATAAACTGAAGTATTTGAAGGTTTTAAAATACCCGTTGATTTTATCTTTAAATTTTTTCCATCTATAAACTGGATATCCGTTCCTAAGCTTTTAAACAGGTTTAACGTTGAATGGCAATCTGCACCGCTTGAAAAATTGCCAACCGTACATTCACCTTCTGCAATTGATGAGAACATAACCGCACGGTGCGAAATTGATTTATCGGAAGGTATAATAACAGTGCCTTTTAATGAATTTACATGTGATACTTTTTTTAACATGATTTTCTTTATTTAAACCCTCTTATACCAAGCCTTTAATTTATACCCACCCGCATTTGTAACTCACTAACGTTCGAACAACTGCGACCTCCTAACCAGTGAGGTTATTCTCTAACCAATTCAAAAATAGCTTTACATTTTTCAAAAACTTTTTTAGCGTCATTAAGTGCAAGCATATTAGCACCGTCACAAAGAGCTTTATCAGGTTCCGGATGAATTTCAAAGAACAATACATCTGCACCTGCTGCCATTGCCGCATTTGCCAACGTCGGAACAAATCTTCTGTCGCCGCCTGTTGAATCACCGTTAGAACCGGGCATTTGAACGCTATGAGTCGCATCAAAAACGACAGGATAACCAAATTCTTTCATTATAGGAATTGCTCTAAAATCAACAACTAAGTTGTTGTAGCCGAAAGAAACACCTCTATCCGTTAACATAATATTGTGATTTCCGCTATCTTCAACTTTTTTAACCAAGGATTTCATTTGTTGCGGTGCTAAAAACTGTCCTTTTTTTATATTAACGATTTTACCTGTTTTTGCCGCTGCTACAAGTAAATCCGTTTGACGACATAAAAACGCAGGAATTTGCAAAATGTCAGCAACTTCTGCAACAGGTTCAGCTTGTTCAGGAAGATGAATATCCGTTACAATTGGAACTTCAAACTCTTTTTTGATTTGAGCAAGCATCTCTAAACCTTTTTCCATGCCAACTCCACGATAAGAGCTAATAGAAGAACGATTCGCCTTATCAAAAGAAGATTTAAAAACATAATTTATGTCAAGCTCTGCACAAACTTGTTTCAAAGTTTCAGCAGTTTGTTTTAAAATATCCATTGACTCTATTGCGCATGGCCCTGCAAGGATTGTTAATTTATTTGAACCGATTTCAAAGTTTTTTAGTTTTATCATGTTTTCTCTCTTTAGTTAATGTTGGGCGTGACCGACTAATCGAAGACAAGTTTGGATGAATTTCGATTTGAAGTTGAAAGTTGTATAAAAAATTTTTTAAATTTATACGTTAAATATTTAACTAATTATATCTAAAGTGATATTTTAAACAACTTTCAACTTTTAATTTTCAACTCTAAAAATCCACATCAGTAAGTCTCGCCAAAAGCACGATTCTATGCGATGTCCCATCTTCCGCAAGTACCGCCCCAACGAGCAATAATATTACCTTTAATATCACCGATTTTTTCAACATGATGCATTGGTTCAGCACCTTCTAAAATAGTGATAACTTCACAGTTGTTTGAGCATCCTGTGCATTGGCAAGTTACTGATTGGAAATTCATGTTACCAACTTCCCAGCCTTTGAACTTTGTATCAACTTCTGTGTATTGGTGATTTTCCATAGCAAGAAGTGCTGCGCCGATAGCCCCCATTGTTTGGTGATTTTCAGGAACAACAATTTTTGTATTCAAAGCTTCTTCAAAAGCTTTTACCATACCTGAATTTGTTGCAACACCACCTTGGAATGAAATTGTAGGCAACAATTCTTTTCCTAATGCTAAGTTAGATAAATAATTTCTAACAAGAGCTTGGCACAAGCCGTATAACAAATCTTCAACAGGATAACCCAATTGCTGTTTGTGGATTAAGTCACTTTCAGCGAATACACCGCAACGTCCTGCGATACGCGCAGGATTTTCTGATTTAAGTGCTGTTTCACCAAATTTTTCAATAGGAACATTTAATCTTTGTGCTTGGTGGTCAAGGAAACTTCCTGTACCTGCGGCACAAACAGTATTCATTGCAAAATCGGTTACAATACCATCTCTCAAGATAATGATTTTACTGTCTTGACCGCCGATTTCAAGAATAGTTTGAACCCCCGGAATGTTTGTACTTGCAGCAACTGCGTGTGCCGTAATTTCGTTTTTTACAACATCCGCACCGACTAATGCACCTGCCAAATTTCTACCTGAACCTGTTGTTCCAACACCTTTTACAGAATATTCGCAAAGTGCTTGTGAATAAATTTGTTTTAAACCGTTTTGAACAGCATCAACAGGTTTACCCGCCGTTTTAAGCATATAAGAATCAATATATTTACCTTTTTCATCCACCAATGCTAATTTTGTCGTAACAGAACCAACGTCGATACCTAAATATACATCTAAACTCATCTTTTACCTTCTTCCCTTTAATGAACTTATTATATCATAAACCAAATTTAATTTTGTAAATAACTATTAAAATTATAACAATTTTCTAAAATATCGTGTATAATTAAGTTATAGATATTTAAGGAGAAGGTATATATGGCTATAATTGAAGGTTTGTTGACCGTTAATAACGAAAAATTCTGCATTGTGGTTTCAAGATTTAATGAATTCATTTGTTCTAAGCTTTTGTCAGGTGCGATTGATGAATTAAAGCGCCACGGAGTTAATGAAAACAATATAGATGTTGTTTGGTGTCCCGGGGCTTTTGAAATACCTTTAGTTGCAAAAAAATGCGCTAAAACATCAAAATATAGTGCTATTATTGCATTAGGTGCAGTAATTAAAGGTTCAACATCTCACTACGATTATGTTTGTGCCGAAGTTTCAAAAGGTGTTGCATCAGTTGGCTTAGAAACAGAAATTCCTGTTATATTCGGAGTTCTAACTACCGATAACATTGAACAAGCAATTGAAAGAGCTGGTACAAAAGCAGGTAACAAAGGTTCTGATGCGGCAAAATCTGCAATTGAAATGGTTAGTTTGTTGGGGCGTATATAAGGTTCATTGGTTGACCCCTCACCCCACCCCTCTCCCCAAGGAGAGGGAGAGAGTAAAAGAAGAAAGGTGTGTGATTTATGAGCGAAATTATTACAGAGTACAGAAACGAAAACACTAAAAACATTGATTTACTTTCTACAATTGATATTGTCAGAAAAATTAACGAAGAAGATAAGCTTGTAGCTCTTGCAATAGAAGATGAAGCTCCTAATATCGCACAAGCTATCGATATGATTGCAAAGCAATTCTTAGTTGGTGGCAGGCTTTATTACTACGGTGCGGGAACTTCCGGCAGAATAGGCATTTTAGACGCATCTGAATGTCCACCGACTTTTGGCGTACCATCCGATATGGTAACGGGAATTATTGCAGGTGGTGATACGGCAATCAGAACGGCAGTAGAAGGCGCGGAAGATAATTTTGAATTAGGCGAAAAAGACGCGCAAATCCTTACTGATAAAGATGTTTGCGTAGCGATTTCAGCCAGCGGAAATCCTAAATACTTGTTGGGCGTTCTTGCTCAAGCAGAAAAAAACGGTTGTAAGACAATTGCTCTAACATGTAATCATAATGCTTTAATCTTAGAAGAGGCTCGTTTGGGTATTTGCGTTGAAGTTGGACCCGAAGTTATTGCAGGCTCTAGCAGAATGAAAGCAGGAACTGTTCAAAAAATGGTACTTAACATGCTTTCAACAGGTGCTATGATTAAGATTGGCAAGACTTATGAAAACTTCATGATTGATTTGATGCCAACAAACGAAAAACTAAAAGACAGGGCTATAAGAATTGTGGCAGAAATTGCAGATACAAACGCCTCAACCGCTTTAACAACTTTGCTTGAATGTAATTGGCACGTAAAAGTTGCTATTATGATGATAAAATGCAAATTAACACAAGATGAAGCAAAAGAAGCTTTGAGAAAAAATTGTGGAGTTTTGAGACGTGCCTTGAATAGTTTTTCTAAATTATAAAAAAATGGTGGTTAAGAACCACCATTTTTTTTATTTTGTAGGATTTACATTTATAAAAGGAACTGAATTGCCCAACATATATTGTGGCATTTTGCCGTCCCATTTTTGAACCGCTTCATATTGAACCAAAGATTTGTTTTGGCTTAACGCTTTTGCTCTTATTGCCATTGATTTTGCTTCAGCTTCAGCTGCGATAACTTTTTGCTTAGCTTCTTCTTGAACTTGAACCGTTTTATTTTTAGCTTTTAATGCTTCTTGCTCTGCAGTAACTTTGCTTTCAATTGCTCTTTCAAAAACATCAGAATAATTAATTTCTGTCATTTGAAAATCAGTTACATTGATGTAGTTATCATTCAATTGATTATGCAGTTTGAAAAGAATATCACCTGTTGCCTTTTCTCTGTTTGCAATTAAATCTTGAGCATTCCATTTACCGATTATATCTTTGATAGTGCCTTCAACAACAGGAGTTAAGATTGTACTAACGTAGTCCATACCGACTTCTTGAAAAAGTTTGTTAACTTTGTCAGGTTGAACATTGTAGTTAATTACATAAGTAATACGGGCTTGTTGGATGTCTTTTGTATAAACAGAGGTTGTTAATGTATTTCTTTGAGTCTTTACGTCCATTGTTCTGAATTTTTGAATAAATGGGAAGATTAAATGCAATCCTTCTCCATAGCTTTCAGGCTGAACTTCACCCAATGTCATTTTAATTCCTCTTTCGCCCGGGCCTACCATAACAAACGGATTGCACATTACAATAAAGCAAACCAAAAGGCAAAGCACCAGAATCGGCATTCCAAAAAACTTTTTGTCCATCATTTTCCTTTCATTATTAAAGCGTTAAACTATTTCAAAGCAATTAGAGCCAAAGCTACATAAAGTGCTGAAACAACAAATACAAACCCACCAAAAATAATTAGCATTTGTTTGCCATATTTTTGATAAAGATTTTCTCCTGTAATATAACAGCAAGTAATAATACACAAATTTACTAAAACCACTAATGATAATAGTAACATTAAAACTCTAACGACCATTACGCCTCTCTTTCGTTTTTATATTATAATTGAGATTTTCAAATCATTTATCATATATTAAGACGATTTTGAACAAATAAAATCAATTACTTGATTAACACACTTTTCCCAACTGAAATTATTGGCTCTTATTAAACCTCTTTCTACACAAAGTTCTCTGAAAAAGTTGTCATAATACATTTTTTCATACGCTTTAATTAATTCTTCATCACATTCAGGATTAATTTGGATTCCTGCTTGTCCAATAACTTCAGGTAAAGATGAAACATTTGAAGTTATCACAGGACAACCGCACTTCATTGCTTCTAATACAGGAAGCCCAAACCCTTCATACAAAGAAGGATAAATAAACATTAAAGCATTTGAATAGAGTCTTGGTAACTCTTCATCTTTAACATAACCTAAAACCTCAATTTTTGATTGATCAAACTCCCCGATTGTTTTTGTTAATTCTTCTTTAAATTTTTCCCAAACTCCACCAGCCAAAACAAGTTTTAGGTCATTAATTTTATTTTTCTCAATGAATTTGAAGAAATTTTTTATAGCAAAAATAAGATTTTTGCGCTTACCTAAAGTGCATAATGAAAAAATATATTTTTCTTTGTTAGGTTCTTTTGTTGGTTTAAAATAGTCATTCACACCTAAAAGTGTTGTTTTTATATTTTCTTCTCTTATATTAAAATATTTCAAAACATCTTTTTTGGTACACTCGGAATTTGTAACATAAAAATCATTCGAGTTAATCGTATTATAAATTCTGTAACTCCACAATCTTCTATTTGTAGGAATTTTTCCTGCTTCTAATACAGGAATAATGTCATGAAGCATCCTAAAACGTTTTAAGTGCTTGGAGTTTAAAATTTCTTCCGAAGGAGCTTGAAACGGACTAAAGTAAATATCAAAATCTTTCAGCTGTTCAAGATTTTTTTTATTTTGTTTATAAAAAATATTCTCATAATATCTTGAAAGACTCAAAATTCCATATTTAATTTTATTATTCTTAAATTTAGCCCAATAATTCAATCTCGCAAAAAACAAGTTTATCAAAGAGTTTTCTTTTAAGAGTTCAATTCCCTGAAACTCTTCCACTTTTTCAATAACTTCTTTTAGATAAAAATATCTTTTAAAGTTGCAGAAAAAAACAAGCTCTACATCTTTTCTTTTCTTTAATTCTCTAAAAAGATTAAGTGCAACAAAAAATACACCAGCTCTGTGTCCTGACTCTTCTAAAAAATATGAAAGCTCTGTTGCATCAAAAAGAATTTTAGTCATATTGTAATTTTACATCAAACGTGTTCATGATACATTATAATACGTAAGGGAGTGAAGTTTGTACACTAAAGAGCCATTAATAAGCGTAATTATTCCTGTATATAATTCAGCAAAATATATTTCTAAATGCTTGAATTCTGTTATTATGCAACCTTTTAAGGATATTGAAATTATTTGTGTGAATGATGCATCAACAGACAGCAGTTTAGATATTATAAAAAAATATTCACAACTTGATAATAGAATTAAAGTTTTTTCAAATAAAACTAATATAGGTGCGGGATATTCACGAAATTTAGCATTGGAAAATGCAAGAGGAAAGTATATTTATTTTCTTGATTCGGATGATTGGCTGGTTCAAGATGGACTGACAAAACTTGCTAATGTATTGAAACAATTTGGTGAAGTTGATGTTATTGCGTTTTCACATTATAGTGTAAATGCTGTTACTCATATTAAACACAATTTTCCTGATACTCCACTGAAATTAACCAACAGAATAATAAACATATATGACACGCCTGAGTGTATTCAATATCTTGGGTATGGAATGACAAAACTTTTAAGAAGACTATTTTTAGAACAATTTAATATAAAATTTAATAATGATAAATGTTTTGAAGATGTTGCACATTTTTTGGACTTGGCACCAAAAGCTAAATCGATAGTTTTTATTAACGATAAAATATTTAATTATAGGATTTCACGGCAAGGTTCAGTCATTTCAAAACAAGACAAATATATTAATTATTTAGTACAAGATACAAGAAAAGCTGATGAAATATCAAAAAAAATTGATTCAAAAGTGAGAATAGAGTTGTTGAAAAAAATATATTCAACACTAGCATATACAGCACTTATATCTTATTCAAATTTTAAGTTGTCTCATTCTGAATTGAAAGATATTTTTAATAAAGAAATTGATTATAATTTCTTAAAGAAATATAATATGAGTTATTATGCATATATGCATGATAAAATTTTAAATACACCAGAAAAGATTTTTTTGATAGAAAACTTTTTTAAGATGAAAGTAAAAAAATTTTTTCCTACTTTTTTTGAAGTATATAGAACTATAAAATCAATACTTATCAGAAAATAATAAACTACTTTTCAAAAGAAGATTTTTGTGGGAAAGCTTTATTTAACATTGTATTAATGCGAGTTCTTAATTCACTAGAAACATATTCAGTATCATTAATGCAAAAAAGTCCAATTTTTTTATTTATATTACTTAAACAAGTTAATTGATCGATATTAGCAGCATTTATATAAAGCGAATCAGGCTGATATAATTTAGTAAAGAAATTATAAGTCTTGTTAGTATAAATGGGCAATCTAAAAATCCCCTTATAATGTCCATGTTTTACAGCAAGTGCATAGCTTAAGTAAATTGTTTGCTCTACGTTATCAACTTTTCTAAATCTACTTTTTATAGTTTCATTTATTTCTTTTTTAAACATCTCAATACAATTTTTAACATCAGATTTTCGGTATGCATTAATGTTATGATGATAAAACATCTTTAAGGATTTACCGAACTTTTTTTCTATTAAATAGTCTGTATTTGCGCACATCCTGTTATAGAAATCAAAATCTTTATCAAATTTGTAACTAAATCTGCAATATGGATAGCCGTCTTTGTGATAAAAATAACTTGGCGATACTTTATTTGCAAAAAACATATCATCATTTCCATATAAATAATACTCAGAAAGATTTTGAATATTGGAAATGCAATGCTCAATAGCGTTAGAATTAAAAACCGGTAAGCATTCTTTAGGCATAATTTCACTATGATCAATTATTTTCACTCTTTTATTGTCTGTGTTTAACCACTTCGGGAACTGATTATCTGTTATAATATAGATTTTATTAATCCAATTTGCATATTTTTCTAATGAACGTAATGAATATTTCAATTCATCATTATCTCTATACCTACAATTACCATTTACATTATTGTCTATGCATTCACCACTGTATGCAAGTTTTTTTTCTAACCATTTAGGATCTTTGTTGTCAACCCAAGTATAGACCATGTCAATTTTTATTTTATTTAAGTCAACCATGCTATACTCCTATTTTGTTCATTATATTCTGCCCATACAGTTTTAATAATTCTTCAAGCTGCTTGTCATTTTGCCCTTTTGAATTAATTTTATAAAGAGTACGCTTGTTTTGCGTAATTTGTCTGAAAATATCCGTGCAATAAATGTAGGAATTATGATTTTTTACAACTCTAATTCTCCTATTATGTACTAATGCCATAACCCAAAACCAAACATCGTCTGCATAAGGAGATTTTGTCAGAAATATGTCTTTACGCAAAACTTCATTAGAAAAACAATTTGGAGGATACAAAACTCCACCGACACCTGTTAAAAAATTGTCAAATCTTGCGCTCTCTTCTTCAACATGCTTTGTCCAAGTTTCATACGGTGCAATTTTTTTATCTTCAAGTCTAATTCTATGTGCACGGTGGACACTGATATCTTTTGGATTTGCAATAAACGAGTAATAAAGTTTTGAAAGCCAATCTTTAGGGTAATATA
Organism: uncultured Candidatus Melainabacteria bacterium; assembly: GCA_934747335.1. Classification (GTDB taxonomy): domain Bacteria; phylum Cyanobacteriota; class Vampirovibrionia; order Gastranaerophilales; family Gastranaerophilaceae; genus CAG-196. The sequence goes on along the minus strand of CAKVGS010000007.1, from coordinate 72,372 downwards.
TATCGTCATCCGCCGTTACAATTATTGAATTTGAAAATTCTTTAAAAGCATAGATTGCTTTTGTATACGAGCCTATATCTTTTACAAATCTGATTTCAAGCCCGTTTTTGATAAATCTTGTTATGTCATAGGGTAAATCATTTAAAGATAATTTGTCACTCAACCACAAAATAATTCTGTCAGGTTTTATAGATTGATTAAGAAGTGAATAAATAGAAATGGTTAAATCATCAAAACGTTCTTCATAGGAAGTCAACGAAACAACAAGCGGGGTTTCGCGTTTTAGTTCATTAACACCTGAATACGAACCCAATTTATCCGCCATGTATCTGATATATGGATTTATAACAAATCTTAGATGGAACTTGCAGTTTAAAAGCTTTTTAAGCATAATCCGTCAATTCCTTACAAAGCTTCGATATAATCCAATATTTCATCTTCTGTGTTCATTTCGGTAGCGCAAACCAAAACTCTTCTATCGTCAATTTTGATTCCGCCTAAAATGTTTGCTTCGTTTAATGTTGCTAAATATTTATCAGCATCTTCAACTTCTACAACAAACTCATTAAAGAAATTTTTGTTCATAGTCCTAATGCCCTTGCCATTAAGCATTTTAGACAATGCATGCGCCATATTCGCCGATAAAATACTTGCTTCCCTAAATCCTTTTTCTCCCAAAAGACTTAAATATAAAGTTGCTGAAAGCGCAACTAAAGATTGATTAGAACAAATATTACTTGTTGCTTTTTCACGCTTGATATGTTGTTCTCTTGTCTGAATTGTTAAGGTAAAAGCTTGTTCTCCGTCCGCATCAACTGTTCTTCCGACTAAACGTCCGGGAAGCTGGCGCATATAAGCTTCTTTACAAGCCATATAGCCGGCATGAGGGCCTCCAAAACTCATCGGTACGCCCAAAGGTTGAATATCTCCGACAACAATATCAGCTTCAACAGGCGGTTTAATTATAGCTAAAGCTGCCAAATTAGCGCACACAATAAACAAAGTATCAGGTTTAACTAAAGCTCTGACTTCGCCAAAGTAATCAGGATATTGCACTAAAACACAACAATAATCTGCCGTATTTTCAGGTAATTCATCAAACCATTCAACATCAATACCTTGTGCCCAAGTATAGGTTTTAACGACTTCTTTGTACTCAGGATTGAGTAAATTAGAAACAAGCGCTTTGTTCTTTTTGCCTTTAGCGATTCTATGTGCCATCAAAATAGCTTCCGCGCAAGCAGAACCACCGTCATACATGGAAGCGTTTGCAATATCCATGCCGGTTAATCTTGAAATCATTGTCTGATATTCATATATTATTTGCAAAGTTCCCTGTGAAATTTCAGGCTGATAAGGAGTATAAGCAGTCAAAAATTCAAACCTTTGTGCTATATAATTTACACACGCAGGAATAAATTTGTTATAAACTCCCCCTCCTAAAAAGTTTGCATACTCGGTTTTATTCTTTCTTGCAAGCTTTTTAATCTCTTTTTGCGCTTCCATTTCGCTCTTAGGATTGTAAAGGCTAAAATCCTTAAATTTTACAGGTATTTGTTTAAATAATTCATCAACAGACGCTAGTGAAATTTCATCCAGCATTTGTTTTCTAATTTCATCTGTATGTGCTAAAAAGTTTTTCATTATTCAATTTCTTCTTTATAATCTGAGTAATCCATTAAATCTGCAAATTCAACTTGATCTGCATCTGATTTGATTTTTACAAACCATTTGTTATCATAGCTTTCATCATTTAATAATTCAGGGCTATCAACAATTTCTTCGTTAATTTCAACGACTTCACCTGAAATTGGCATATAAATTTCAGATGCAGCTTTAACAGATTCAATAGTTGCGAATGCTTCGTTTTTAGAGAATGTAGCACCAACTTCAGGCAATTCTATGAAAACAATATCACCCAATTGTTCGATTGCATAATCTGTAATACCAACTGCGTAATTTTCACCTTCTTCTAAAACATATTCATGAGTTTTTGTGCATAACATGCTTTCGTTCATTTAAATTATCTCCTATTTATTTGTCTTATTTTTCTTTTCTACAAATGGACGTTTAACAATTTCAGCGTCGTGTAATTTTTCTCTTATTGATACTTGAATTGTAGAGCCAACAGCTAAATTGTCAAGATTTTTTATGTAAGCTAATGCAATATTATCACCTCTTATTGGCGAAATTCCACCGCTTGTAATAACTCCGATTTTTTCGTTATTGTAAAATACATCATAACCATGTCTTGCAATAGATTTATCAAGCATCTTTAAACCGATTAATTTCTTTTCAACTCCGTTTTTCAATTGCTCTTCAATTCTTGCTTTACCATTATAATCTTCTGTTTTATTTTTGCATACTGACCAAGCAAGTCCAGCTTCAATTGGCGTTGTATTTTCATCTAAATCATTGCCGTATAAATGTAATGCAGCCTCAAGTCTTAATGTATCTCTTGCACCAAGTCCTATTGGCTTAATTCCGAATTCCTTACCGGCATCTAAAAGTTTATCCCATAAGTATTCGGAAAATTCATTTCTAACCATAATTTCAACACCGTCTTCACCTGTATAGCCGGTTCTTGAAATCCAAAGATTTATGTTAAACAATTCTCCTCTTTTTATTGAGAAAAATGGTGGTAAATTATTTACACCAAGACTTTTAATTAGTTCGCAAGCCTTAGGACCTTGAACTGCTAAAAGCGAATAATTGTGTGATTCATTAACAATTGAAACATCAAATCCGCATTTATTGCGAACCATCCAGTTCAAATCCTCATCAATTCTTGAAGCGTTCGCTATAATTAAATATTTCTTATCTTCAAGCTTATAAATAATTAAATCATCAATAATTCCGCCTTGCTTATTTGTTAATTGACAATAAACGGCTTTTGAATCAACAAGCTTTGTCACATCCTGCGGAACAAGCTTATTTAAATACGGAAGTGCATCTTCTCCATAAACAATAACTTCACCCATGTGTGAAACATCAAATAAACCGACAGCTTCTCTAACAGTTTTATGCTCCTCAATAATTGAAGAATATTGTACCGGCATGTCCCAACCTGCAAAATCAACCATTCTTGCGCCAAGTGCTACGTGTTTATCATGTAAAAAAGTTTGCTTTGTCATATATCCCCCGTATCTTATTCTATTGTCTTAATATTTAAGTGAGATGTCAAGTATATTAATTTACATAAAAATCATTTAATGCAAGTGGGTGCTGAAAATCTTCATGTGAAAAAACTTGCATCACATAACGACCTTTCTCATAAAGAGTAAAATAATTTGTCTGATAGTACCTTTCGTCTTTCATAAGTCGATAATCTTTTGTTCTGACTACTTCATTCCCGCCCCAAGGCGCTTTATCCGTCATCTTGAATATCTGCACACGTATAAATTCGTTTTTCATTTTTTTTGGCGCAATAAAAAGATAATAGACTCTTTGCCCCTCATTAAAAACTTTTTGGTCTTGAAGAGCGTTTTCTCTTGTTATCGGTTGCACATTAAATAATATCAATCCGCGTTCGTAAGTACAAGCAGTTAATCCGATTAAACAAAAAACAAAAACAATCAGTAATTTCCAAAATCTCATTATTTTTCCAACTGCTTGATTTTTTGATTAACTATGTTTAACATTTTTTCATCTTTTTCAATACCCGAATACAAGTAATAATATTCTAACGCTTTATCTACATCGTCTTTTTGTTCATAAGCCAAGCCTAGAGAATAGTAAGCGTAAGGATAATCAGGTGAAAGCTCTATAACTTTTTCAAAACATTGTATACATTCATCATAATTTTTCTGACTTGCTAAAATTAAACCTTTATTAAAATAAGCATCCGTATTTTTGCTATCCAAAGTTAAAAGCTTATTATAGAAACTCAAAGCTTTAGTATTGTTTCCAACAAGTTTATACAGATTTGCAATTTTAAGCATCGTAACTTTATCTTGCGGAGTGAATACAACAGCTTTTGTATAATAATCAATTGCATCATTGTATTTTTGAGCCTTATAAGCTTCATCGCCTTTTTTGATTAATTCATCATAACCAAGTGCTTGTTCATTTACTTGAGGCTTTTTAACTTCTAATTTAGCTTTGTTTGCTGTTTTGAAATCTCTTAAAGCAACATTGTATTCTCTGTTCCCCGGTGCTAAAGAAACAGCTCTTTCATAATTTGTCAAAGCGATTTCAGTACAGCCCATTTTTTCGTTAGCCTGGGCCAACCCAAAATATGCAGAAGCTTCTTTGTCATTCAAATCAATTGCATCTTCAAAATACAAAATTGCCTGACCGTAATCTTGTTTATCTAAAAGTTGGTATCCATAGGCAATAGATGCCGCCATCAGATTTTGTTTCAACCTTTCATTTGGCTGTTTTTCTAAAAGGTTTTTATAAATCTCAATAGCTGTCATGTAATTATCCATTGCATGCAAAGTTAAAGCTTTATTTGCAAGCAATTCATAATTATCAGGTTCTGATTTTAAAGCCAAATCATAGAACTTTAGTGCATTTACAAAATCGCATTTTTTATGATAGCAAAGCGCAAGTTCTTTTTTTGTTTCATTGTTTGAAGAATCTTTTGAATATGATTTTTCAAAGTTGAAAAGTGCAAGCTCGTTGTTATTAAGTTTTTTGTAAACTAAACCTAAATTGCGGTATGCGTCCGCATCATCAGGATAAGCCGTCAAATAAGCTTTGTATTGTTCGATTGCCTCATCGTTTTTATCCATATTACCAAGCAAATTCGCATAATCAAATTTTAAAGCCGCAAGATTAGGATTAAGCTCAAATGTTTTTTTGAATGTTTCAAGAGCTTTTTCATTTTCACCGATATTTTGATAAGAAAGAGCCAATTTAGCTAAAATTGCTTCATCATCAGGATTATCATCCAAAGCTTTTTCTAACATCTCGGCAGAAGCTTGAAATTGCTTTGTGTCATATAATGCCATACCGTAGTTTGCAAAATCTTTAAATGCTGACGGATACTTTTTATAAACTGATGAATAAATATCGCATGCTTTATCAGGCTGATTTGATGCATAATATACATTTGCCAAGTTTTCTGTCGCTTCCTGATGTTCAGGATAAGCACTCAAAAACGTATTATAATTTTCTATCGCGCTTGCGTAATTCTTTCTGTAATATTCAATATTTGCCAAATTCAAATAGTTATATTTATATTCAGGGTAAATTTGTTGAGCTTGCATGAATGAATTATAAGCGTTTTCATAATCACCTAAAGTTTGAAGTATATTCCCGATACTAATATAAATAAATGCGTCATTTGGACGAAGTTTTACAGCTTTTTTGTATGCGCCTAAAGCCTCTTCATAATTTCCTGTATCGGAATATAATCCTGCGATTTTGGTATAAAGCATTGCGTCGTCGCCGTTTACAGCGATTGCCTTTTGAATAATACTGATAGCTGTTGCGTAATCACTTCTGTATTCATAATTACACGCTTGCTGATAAAGTGCGTGCGCTTCTTTTGTCATTTTAGCTTCGACAGAAATTGAAGATAAAGAAACTAATACTGCTAACAACGATATATATAATTTTCTATTCATACTGCTCTATCCCCTATGATACTATATATTCTATCAAAAAAAGAATGTAATATAAACAAGATTAAGATATATTAATTTTTGCATTAAAAAAGAGCCTGAATAAATCCAAGCTCTTTTTTTCTTGTAGTTTAATTATTATTTAAGATTAACAGTGTTATTATCAGCTAAGAATTGAGTTACTTTTTCATTCAATGCTTGTTGAGATAATGCGTTAAACACACCGGGAGTTTGAGATAATTGTTTAATCATAGTAGGTGTGTCGATTTGATACATTTGGCTCAATTCTGATAACTTAGCACCGAAATCAGCTTGAGAAACTGTGATGTTTTCTTCTTTTGCAATCTTATCGATTACTAAAGAATTCTTAACTCTAACAGCTGCATCTTCTTTCAAGCTGTTCATAATTTCATCGTAACCTTGAGCTTCTACTGCTTGTTCCCAAGTGAAACCTTGCATTTCAAGTTTTTGTTTGTATTCTGCAACAAGCTGATCAGCTTCTCTATCAATCATAGATTGTTGAATATCAACTTTAGCTTCAGAAGTAACTTTTTCAAAAATAGCTTTTTCAGAGTTAGTTCTATCAATATCAGCTTTTTGAGTATCTAAGTATTTTTGAATATCAGCTTTAAGTTCATCAACTGATTTAAATGGTCCAACTTTTTGAGCGAATTCATCAGTTAATTCAGGAAGAACTTTTGCCTTGATTTCATTGATTTTGCATTTGAAAGTAGCCGGTTGACCTGCTAATTTCTTTTCGTGGTATTCTTCAGGGAATGTTACGTTAATTTCGAATTCTTCACCTAAAGCTCTGTCAACTAATTGTTCTGCAAAACCCGGGATAAAGCTTGAATGAGCTAAATCTAAAGTATAGTTTTTAGCATCACCGTGTTCAATTTTTTCGCCGTTAGAATAACCGTCAAAATCAAATACGATTGTATCAGTATCTTTTGTTTTTCTGTCAGTTACAACAAGAGTTGTAGCGTGTTGTTGAAGAAGTCCGTCGATTGATTTTTGCAAAGCATCTTCTTCTGTTTTGTAAGCATCGACATCAACAGTTAAACCTTTGTATTGACCTAAAGTAACTTCAGGTCTTAATTCTAATTTAGCAACGATTTTTAAATCTTCACCAATTTTGAAATCGTAAGATTCAACGTATGGTTGAGCTACAACATCAAAATTATTTTCTTTAATAACTTGTGAGAAAATTCTTGGAAGCGCATTTTCTAATGCTTCGTGTTTAATTCTTTCTTCACCAATATTTTGTTCAACAATATTTCTTGGAGCTTTTCCTTTGCGGAAACCCGGAATGTTAACGTATTGAGCTAATCTTTTAGCTGCATCGTTATAGTAGTTTACTGCGTCTTTAGCAGGAATTTCAATATCAACCTTAACTACGTTTTCAGGTTGTTTTTCAATAGTTGTGTTCATTTAATATATCCTCTTTTCTATACCTACCTGTTTGTAGAGTACTATAAACAGAGGATATATGCAACTTTTTGCATAAAAAGTTTTACTTTATGCAATCAAAACAAGTAGGGTGCAATTTTTTGCATCATCAACTATTCATATCTTAGTTCACATAATTAAAAATAAAAGTCGATATGGAATTCTCCACATCGACCCGTTGTTATCGAAGATAAACACTAAATTAAACCAAGCCTTCTTTAACGGCTTTTACCGCAGCTTGAACCCTATCATTCACACACATCTTCTGTAAAATTGAACATACATGCGCTTTTGCTGTATGTACACTAACTATAAGTTCTTTTGCAATTTCTGTATTACTTTTACCTTCAACTAAATGCTTAAGAACTTCAAATTCTCTATCAGTCAAAGGCACTCTGCCTTCTTCTGATGATTTATCTTTAAGAATACCGATTGTTTCCTGCTTAGGGAAAGCATCAAGAGCTTTTCTTGCAATAAGCGGGTCTAACCAACAAACACCATTTCTAACATCACGAATAACATCTGCTAATTTTGCAGGATCAATATCTTTCAGACAATATGCCATTGCACCTGAAGAAAGCGCTGCAATAACTTCTTCTTCTCTGTCGTGGGAAGTCAATGCAATAACTTTGATATCTTTATTCATTTCTTTCACTTTTAAAGTTGCTTCAATACCATTCATGCCGGCAAGCCCTAGGTCCATAAGAACAACATCAGGATTATATTTTTTGATAAGCTCCAAACCTTCTGTCGCAGTTTCACTTTCAGCGACAACCTGAATATCTTCGTTTGCATTTAATGCACATCTTAGCCCGACACGAGTTAATTTAAAATCTTCAATTATAATTACGCTAATAGTTTGTTTTTCGGTATCCACAACTGCTGTCATAATATTTAATCCTCCTATCGGCTAGCCTTCTATTGCTTTCTACATTTTAATTAAATAATAAGCATGATTGAGAGTACATTACCCAAGCTACTAATATTTATTGAACAGGGTTATTCTAAAGAGTTAGTTGGCATTAGTGTCTATCGAACGACTTTAGGTCATTCCCTCTCCCAAAGAGAGGGTATGCGCAAGCACCGAACGACTTTAGCAAAGCTCCTTCCCTGGTTAGGGAAGGTTGGGATGGGTATTGGTTATTTTTTCCTTGCTGTAACCCACCCGCATTTGTAGCTCACTCCCGTTCGCACAACTGCGACCTTCCTATCCATGGAGGTTAAACATACGATTCTATCAAATCAATAACTTCACACACCGAATAATTATCTTGTGTAACAAAGAAATTTTTGCCTGTATTTTCAATTACATAATCTAGAGAATTCCCGTCTAAAAATAAATTTGTAAACGGTTTCAACATAATTGACGGTATGACTATATAATCTGCATCAATATTCTTCACTGTATTTATTAAATCTTCTGACGTAATAAGTCCCGCAACCGTAATATTTTTCCCCCAATAAGTAGATTTAACAGGGTTAACAGTGCATTTTAAATTTACAATTTTATTTAATTTTGATGCAATATATTCAAACGCTGATTTTGCAGCAACAGAGCAGGCAAAACTTATTTTCAATTTCTTCGAAAGTCTTTTTGGAAGTTCAAAGGTATCAAAATCATCCATAATTGTTCTGAGAGAACCGACACCATCATCAAGCTGTGAAAAATTGCCATAATATCGTGCTTTTGGAATTTCTTTTTCAGCCAGCAAAAAGAATTCATCAGAACAACAAACTTTTTTGTATTTTGATGAAATATTAATTGTTTCTTCCGCAACTTTTTTATCAACTGTTTTTAATTCACTAGACCTAAATTGTGTTACACCAACAGGAACGATTGCAACAGAAAGCAAAGCTGAACCCAATGAAGTCAAATCGTTCAATGTTCTATCTAACTCCGCACTATCATTATATCCGGGGCATAGGACAATTTGAGCATGGAATGGAATTTCATTTTCTTTAAACCATTTTAAATTTTCCATAATTTTTCCTGCATTAGGGTTTCGCAGCATTTTTACCCTTAATTCAGGATTTGTTGTATGTACAGAAATATAAAACGGCCCCAAATGAAGAGAAGAAATTCTTTCTTTGTCCGCATCCGTAAGATTTGTAGTCGTAATATAAGTACCTTGTAAATAAGAAAGTCTATAATCATCATCTTTTATGTATAAAGTATCTCTCAAACCTTTTGGCTGTTGAGCTACAAAACAGAATATACAATTATTTAAACAAGGTTTTACTCTATCAAAAACAGCACTCTCAAAAATTATACCTAAATCATCGTCGTAATCTTTTTCAAGTTCAATTTCTTCAATCTCTCCATTTTTCTTTTGGATTTCAATTGTTAAAAATTCACTTTTACACATAAAACGATAATCTATCATGTCTTGGAGTTTTTCGCCATCAATAGATAGAAAAATGTCGCCTTCTTCTATTTCAAGCTCTTGAGCGATAGAATCTTCTACTACGCCGCTAATGAGTGCAGGCATGTTCAAAACCCTCCAGTAATGATATAAAATTTTTGTATTCGCAAGTTAGATTATCAAAAACCATTTTTGGATAAAAAGAAAGTTCTTTTTCTCGCATCATATTTTGTGTATCAAGCAAAATATTTTCAGCTTTCAATTTCAATTGTCTTAGCATTGTTAATTGCTCTTCGTTATTTAAACAATCAGAACAAGCGAGTTTCACGCGAGCCGTTGTAAAAAATTGAATAGGGTTTTCCGGTGGCGGTGCCATAATCAAGTGTTTCAATTCTTCAACACCTTCTTTTGTAATTGAATAATAGCAAGACGGACGTCCGCCTTCTGACATAGTTTTTTGTTTTTTTACAAAACCACTATTTTCAAGACGCGTAAGAGCAGGTTTTATTGTTCCATAACTTGGTGTAGTCAACACTGCAAATGTTGCACGGATTTCTTTTGAAATTCCATACATCGTCAAAACTCGTCTATTTAATTCGAATAAAATTAACAGCTCAATCATAGGTTTATTATAACATAATAAATTTTTTGACGAAATTTGCTAATTGGAAAATACATTAACGACAAAATTTATTGTCGTTTTATACTTGTAATATAAAGGAATTAAGAAGTCTTAAAGGTAGTATAGAGGTCTGTAATGAGTAAAAAATATGGTAACAAATTGCTATCATTTCATCAAGAAACATTTAACGAATTATACAAAATGGATTCATTGGTTCAAATTACAAGAAGAAATTGTGAAAGCATAGAATTTAGCGGTCAATATTACGGTATTCCAAAAGAAATGATTGCCTTGCTTAGTGCAGAAAGAAATAATCTTATTAACATGTTGGAAATATTATCAGATCAAATTTCCAATATTAAAAATATCGGGCTTCTTATGGAAGACGAAATTTTGACTACAATAGAACACCAACGATTGCAGCTGACAGATAGCAGCTCAAAGTACCGCATATAAGAGCTCTTAAACCTAGTCTTGCTAAATTTTTCTTTTGGTTTGGCGCAAGTTCTCCAATTCCACCAATTTGAATTGCAATAGAACCGAAGTTGCCGAAGCTACATAATGCAAAGCTGGCAATCATGAAACTCTTTGGATCAAGTGATTGAGCGACATGGGTCAATCCCACATAAGCTACCATTTCATTAAGAACAAGTTTTGTTCCCATTAAAGCACCGACAGTTGACGCATCGTGTAGTGGAACACCAATTATAATTGCGAATATCGCAAATATTTTACCCAAGATTAATTTTAATGATAAATGAGTTAAAAACGCTAAATGTGAACATCCCGGAATATATTTGTAACATAACATTCCGCCTAATCCTAAAATCCAGTCAATAAACGCAACAAGAGCTACTAGTGCTAAAATCATTGCCGTAACATTGATTGCTACCTTCATACCGTCTGAAGCGCCATTTGAGATCGCTTCAAAAACATTTGCAAAAGTTCTTCTTTTAGAAATTCTGATATTATCTCTTGTTTCAGGTTCGCCAGTTTCAGGATATATGATTTTTGCCAAAATCATTGCACCCGGAGCTGCCATAACAGATGATGCTAAAATATAATGCGCAGGAATTCCCATGCCAATATAAATCGGCATAATTGCACCTGAAATACAAGCCATGCTACCTGCCATAGAAGCTAAAAGCTCTGAACGTGTTAATTTTTCTAAATATGGTTTAATCATGATTTGTGCAGTGATTTGCCCCACAAAAGAACTTGCCACGTTAGAAAGAGCTTCTGCACCTGAAATGTGCATGATTTTATTCATTGCTTTACCTAAAACAGCAACAACTCTTTGCATAATTCCGTAGTAATAAAGAATGTTAACCAAAACCATCATAAAGATGTTTGTACATATTAATTGAACAGCAAAAATTGTGCCACTTTTACCGAATAATTCAATTAAACGGTCATTTTGCAAAAGAGCACCAAAAACAAACAATCCGCCTTCTGTTGCAAATTCAAGGATTTTTTGGATAAAAAGTCCTATCATCAAAAACATTTTTTGACCTATTGGAACTTTAAATATAAACACGGCTAACAAAATTTGTAATAAAAAGCCTGTTCCGATAGTTTTATAATTAATTGCTTTTCTATTGTTAGACATCATAAAAACAATTAAAAATATAACTACTATCCCGATTAGTCCAATAAATCTTTCCATTTATACTCCTTGATTTTCTATAAATTTAATTTTAGCATAAAAAAGAATGAAAATAATATTTTATTTTGTTTTTTTTATATAATGTTTTTATATAACGTTGAAAAGGTGGTTCTATGCTTCACTATTTTTTAGGTTCTTATATAGTAACAGTATTTGGTTTGATTTGTGCTTACTTATGGGGAGAGCATGTTCATAACGGAACAGGTTTAATGTGTGTGTTTATAGCATTGGTTCTTGCTATTCTTGAAATCAGTTTGTCTTTCGATAATGCAGTTGTAAACGCTATGAAGCTTGAAAAAATGTCAGAAAAATGGCGTCATAGATTTATCACTTGGGGTATCTTGATTGCTGTTTTTGGAATGCGTTTTTTATTCCCGCTTTTGGTTGTTGCAATATTTGCAAAACTAAATATATTATCAGTTTTAAATATGGCGTTGAATGATGTTCATAAATATGCACATTATTTAGAATTAACTCATGCGCCAATTGTTACATTTGGTGGTGCGTTTTTACTTATGCTGTTTATGGACTATTTTACAGAAAAAAACAAAGAAGTACATTGGATTAAGCCATTTGAAGATAAACTCCAAAAACTTTCAAAAATCAGAGGAATTTGTACTACGGTGACATTAATAGCACTTGGTTTATTAATGTTTAAAATCCCTGCTGATATCAGACAAAGTGTTTTAACCTCAGGCATTTCAGGTATAATTACGTATCTTGTAATTGACGGGGTTGCAGAATGGTTGGAAAAAAGGCAGGAAGAACGTGCTAAATTGTGTGCTGATACAATTAAATGTTCAGGACTTATAGGTTTTTTATATTTGGAACTTATAGACGCATCGTTCTCTCTTGATGGTGTTTTAGGAGCATTTGCATTAAGTCAGGACATTTTAATTATTACAATAGGCTTGTTCATCGGTGCTATGTTTGTACGTTCGTTAACTATAATGCTTGTCGAAAAGAAAACTCTGGACCAATATTTATATCTTGAACACGGTGCGCATTGGGCAATTGGAACGCTTGCTATATTAATGTTTGTATCAACTTTCCACGAAGTTCCTGAAGTTGTAACCGGACTTTTGGGTCTGATATTTATTTTATCAGCATTTATTTCATCAATTATTCATAACAAGAAGGCTGAAAAATAGAATGCTTAAAGATAAGAATTTATACTGTGTTGGCGGATATATAAGGGATGAAATTTTAGGCATCAAGAACTTTGATATAGATTATTGCTATCAAGGTAACGCTATTGAATTTGCGAAAAATAATTTTCAAGTGATTAAAGAAAATCCCTCTTTTGGAACCGTAAAAGCTCTTGTTGAAAGTGTGGGTGAAGTAGATATTGCGTCTACGCGTGAAGAACGATATCCGAGAAAAGGACACTTGCCCGAGGTTTTTAATATTGGCTGCTCATTAGAGGATGATTTGAAAAGACGTGATTTTACCGTGAACACGCTCTCTCGTTGTACAAATGATACTGATAAAATTATTGATTTCTTTGACGGGCAAGGCGATATAGAAAAAAAATTGCTTAGAATTTTACATGAAAACAGCTTTATTGATGACCCTTCTAGAATCATAAGAGGACTAAAATTTAGTGTCAGATTTGGTTTTAAATTGGATAATTTAACTCAAAATTTGCAAGAAGAATATTTGAGCAATATAAATTATGATGTAAGTTATCATAGATTAAAAAAAGAGCTTGTTGAAACTTTTAGCCTGAATAAACAAAAGACGTTTGATTTATTTTTAGAACAAGGTATTTATAAACTTTTGGGTGAAAATCAGCAAATTCCTGATATAAGGATTTCAATCGAAAATTTAATCAATGAAAATCCTTGTAAGCATGTTTGGATGGTGTATTTAGGTTTGTTTGATTTATCCAAGTTTCAATTAACACGCCAAGAAAAACGTATTATAGAGTGGGCAGAACGTTTACGCAAAGAAAAACCTACAAATAATACTCCGCAAGAAAGTATATTGCTTAACAAATTGTATTTTTCAGTCGTCTAGTGTATCATATATTTTATAGGGAGAGGGTAGATGGAATCGTTATTTAATTTAGAATTTATTATAAGATTATTAATAGCACTTGTTTTAGGTTTCAGTTTAGGCTTAGAACGTGAACTTACAAATAAATATGCAGGTTTAAGAACACACATTTTGGTTGCTTTAGGTGCTTGTATTTTTACAATTATATCAATTTATGGTTTTCCGACTTTTGCGAGCGGTGATAACGTAATTTTGACTCAAGCAACAGGGATTAGAGATACTTCGCGTGTTGCAGCGCAAATTGTAACCGGGATTGGTTTTATCGGTGCAGGAACTGTGCTTCGTAACGGACCGATGGTTTTTGGGTTAACAACTGCTGCTACTTTGTGGATTGCAGCAGGAATTGGCATGGCTTGCGGTGCCGGCATGTACGGTATTGCAATATTTGCGACAGTTTTAAGTGTTGCTGTTTTAACTCTTATCAGAATATTTGAAAAACAATTTTTACCATCAAGCTCAAAGCAATCAAAACGTTGCAGATTGATTATTTATTGCGCGGGAGAAGATGTTAAAAAGATTCATGATTATCTATCTTCAAAAGTTGATGGCATGTTTGATTTTACATCAAAAAAATTGGCAGAAAATCCTACAAAATCAAAAATTTCTTCTACTTTTGAAGTAAGCCATAAAAAAGTAACAAAAGAGCTTTACGATAAATTAAATATTTTAGCGGATTTGGATTCTATAACATTGCAGGAATTGAATGATTAGAAGAAGTGGAAAGAAAAAAAATAAATTCAAAAAATCAAAACAACAAATCATTGTTGAATACTTAAGAACGATTGCAGTATCATTTGCGTTCGCTCTTTTCGTGACAATTTTGCTTTCATTCCATGCCAGAAGCGAAATGATAAAGAATCTCTATGTAGATGCTGAAGAACAGCAAACGATAGATGAAACTATTGCAAGACAAGTCGTTACGCAATCGGATTTAACTAGAGATTTGAGAAGTAAAAAATATGCTGTTTGCATGCATGTAGGAAAATTGTATGAAACTGCGCATGATTTTTATAATGCACAAATTGCTTATGAATTTGCAGTAGAAAAAGCACCAAGCGGTAATTATCACGCTTATTATAAACTTGCGTCCGCTTTAATAGCCCAAAATAAATTAGACGAAGCAAAAGACATTATTAACTCCGTTAGAGATATTCAAAACAAGAGTTTGGTAAAATTTAAGTCAAGAGCTTATATTGAAATGGGCGATAAATACTATTCTCAAGGCAAATTTTTAAGTTCTGCAAAGAGTTATGAACAAGCAAAGTATTATTATGATAAATTTGCCAAAAAAGATAAAGTTGTTGATGAATCTATTAAAACAAGAATTGTAAACGCTTATGTAGAAACCGCTAACGTTATGGTGAAAAGCGGACAAAATTCTGATGCCGTAAGATTTTTGAAGAAAGCAGAAAAATATGCACCTAAAAATTTTGAAATAAGATACAAATTAGCAATAGTTTACTCAGATTTAGATCCTATTAAATCTGTTGATTATTTTGAAAAGTTGCTTGTAGAACAACCGCAGAATATTGATTATGGCGTTTATACAAAGGCTTTAATGAAAGCTTCTACAATTGCAGAGCTTCAAGGAGATAAAACAACAGCAAAATATCTAAGATACAAAATTCATTCTGTTGATTTGTTTGTTGATAGAAAAGTTGTCTATAAAAATGATGTTGACGTTATTTTGGATTCATTCAAAGTAAGAAAAATTTTGTTCAGATATCAACTGAAAGCTAAATATAAAATAAGAAATAATTCTTCTTCTAATATTAAAAGTTTATCCGCTGATTTCGTTTTAAGAAAAAAAGACAAAGTTCGTGATATTGCTGTTAAAAATTTTGCAAATAAAGAACGACCTTTAAGAGCAGGTGCTGAAACAAATACAGAACAAATAAAACTTGGCAAAAAGATTTTTACTAAAAAAGAATTAAATGAATATGTTATAGATATTTATTTGTATAAGGATGAAAAATATAAAACACTTGTCAGCACAGTACCTATTAGTGCACTTTATTCATCAAGATAAAGTGTGTCACCCCATTTGTAGAGCTTGTCACCGGCTACGAATAATTCTTCATCTAAAATGCTTGCATTAATGCGTTCTTCGCTACCCATAATTCTGAAATCAGCGTCTTCGTCTTCAATATTGTTTTTCATTTTTTCTTTTTTGCCGAATATATCTTCATAAGTTACTTTTTCGTTTTTCAGTTTATTTAATTCATCACGCAAAACAAACATTTCGTTTAACATAGCCTGCATTGCAAGATTATCCGCACCTTTCAATTCTATTTGTTCAATAGTCGGGCTTGGAGTTGATTCATAAAAATCAGATAAACAATCTTGAATTTCTTCTTTTTGTTCTTCACTTATTTCGGGTTCTTTAGTTTCTTTTTTGTTTTCAATAATATTTTTATCTTCTTCAACTTCTGTTTCATCTACATTGTAAGAAATATCTGTATTTTCATTCTGTTCGATAATCTTGTTTTCATCTTCAATTATCACATTTTCACTGCTATTTTCAGGTTCAAAATTGAGTTCTATCTCACTTGGAGTTTCATCTTTTGCGTATTCGATTGAATTATTTTCAGTTTTTTCATTTATAGAATTATCAATGTTGTCTGATTTTTGAAGTTCTACATCTTCGTTTTTAATCTCATCGATATCAACTATATTGTCAGAAGTTTCTTCTTCTGCTGCTGCTGAAAATTCTTCCTGCTCTACAAATTCATTGTCTGCTTCTTGTGCAACATTCTCCGTTTGTGGTGTTTCTAAAGGTTCTTGTGTAGCTTGAATAACTTGAATCTGAATAGGCGAAAGTGCCGGTGCTTTTGTGGCTAAATCTTCAACCATCATAGAAATTGCGTCTTGCGTATCAATTTTAGACTCAAGAATTGTTTTATTTTCTTCAGAAGAAGTTACTTCTTTTTCAATTGTATCTAAAGGCTCTTCTGTTGTTTCCAATTCAGGTAATATTTCATCTGAATTTCTGATTGTTTCTTCAGAAGCTGTTTCACAAATCTCATTTGCTTCTTGCCAGGCTTCAGTGCATTCATTAATCGTTTCGACTTTTTGGTTTTCAGAAATCTCATCTAAAATTTCTTCTGCTGTTTTATTTTCAGTTTCTTCAGTGTTTTTTTGCTCATCTGTATAAATAGTCAAACTTCTGTTTACGAGTTCTGGCAATCCGTGTTGCAGGTGAAAACAAAGATTTGCTAAACCTGAAAAATTGCTATTAGAAAATTCAATATCAACTGTGTTATTGTCAGGAAAATAAAAATTATTTATAGCAACGGCATTATCTAACTTGTCAATAGAATTCACAAGTTTGGCAAACTCTTGTATAACAAATGGGGCAAGGTTGCAGATTGCTCTAAAGTTAGCGTTGATTATGATGTTATCACCTAACCACTCACCGTTAATTGTAATACCTTTTAAGTTTCTCATAGCTTATCCTTGTATGTCCTACATTTTATATATCGACAAGTTTTACAAAAACTTTAGAGTTTTTTACGAAATTGTAACATATTGTTACAATTTCGCAGTTCCTTGTAGTGACCGGGCGTTAGACTTTTAAGCGTGCCGTCATTGCGAAGGCGATTAGCCTGAAGCAATCCAGCTTATTATTAACTATTATTTTTTTGTCTGTGCAATAAAAATTAAATTACATCTCTTGTTCTGATGATAAGTTTAGAAGTTTTTAGATAAATTTATCATGGGTAGTAGTTTGGGAAATGGATAAAACCGAAACCCACCCGCATCTGTAACGCTCGGCACAGCCTCGCTAACAGCTGCGACCTCCCTATTTAGGGCGGTTGCTAACGCAAATCACGTTAAAAATTTTTAAAACCTCTTATTCCCTCATTACCCTATTCCCTTATTCCCATTTTTTAACTAACTTCACAAAACTTAACAAAGTCCATCAAAAAAAGCAATTTTTGAAAAGATAAATACTTTATATATACATAATAGATACACAAGAAAGAATATAGGAGAGAAACATTATGGCAATTGGCGCAAGAGATTTTATTGACAAATTATTAGTAGAAAAATATGCACAAGAAAAGGTGGATAATCACAATGATGATGCCTTAACATCAAGAATTTCCGCAGATGATGTTATGAGCGCAATGGATGTTTCTGCAAACAACTTCAGGACAATGTTGGCATTGAATAATCGACTTACAATGGTTTGCTACGGTGTAGTGGCCAAGTCAGCCAAGTATGTTCAAACAGAAGCTGCTTAAGGAGAAATGAAATGCTAAAATATTTTGTAAAAGATAAAAATATTAAAGAAGATGAATTTAAAAATTTTGAAGAAAAAAGAGCAACCCGTCCTATAAAATTTTCAAATGCAGTAAAAATTGAATCCCTAAAACTATTTATTGTATAATTAATTTATGTCAGTATATTTTTTCTACGGGGATGAAGATTACAATATAGAATTAGAGCTTGAAAAAATGATATCCAAGCTCAATCCTGATTTTAAATCCATGAATTTTCAGATTTTGGATAATCCGATATACTCAACTCTTATTACGGCTTTACGCACACCACCAATGATGTTTGGCGATATGTTAATTGTGATTAACAGTGAAGATTATTTTCTCTCCAATAAAAATTTTTTTGATGACTCAGAATTAGCAGATATAGAAGACGCATTAAAAAATAATCCTGAAACTTTGAATATTGTTTTTGTCGTAAGACTTCCGCGTGATGAAAATAAAAAACTCGATTCAAGACGTAAATTATACAAAATTTTATCAAAATTTAATTCAAAAGAATTTCCAACGTTTAAAACATATAAAACAGCAGAAATAGCGGGCTGGATAAAAACTCATGCTAAATCAAAAGATATTAGTTTAAAAGATGATGCTGTAATGATGCTAATTGAACAAATCGGAAACAATTTAAGAGAGTTTAACACAGAATTAGACAAGCTTAAACTTATTGCATATCCTGAAAAAACTGTTACTAAAAAGATGGTAGAAGATATTTGTATCTCAAATCAAGATTTGTTTAATTTTACTGAGCTTATTATGCGTAACGAAAAAGACAAAGCTTTACTGGAATTCAAAAAACTTTTGGACAAAAAACATCCGCTTGAGCTTTTATCTGCAATCCAAACAATGATTAGGAAGTGGATTATTCTAAAATATAAATCTTCAAGTTGTTCGCCGGCTGAACTTTCAAAAATGACAGGTCAACACGAATTTGTGGTTAAGCAAACTTTACAAAAGCTTAAAAATACAAAGCTTGCTGATTTAGTTGAATTAAAAGAAAATTTGTTTAATGTTGAATATAAAATTAAGTCCGCAGAAGCTTTAGATATAGTTTCGGAGGTTGAGTGTGCAATTATCAGATAAATATCCGTTTTTAACAAATTATTTTACACAAGCACTGACGGCGACAAATCGAGCTTTACCGCAGAGCATTTTGTTTTACGGAAGCGATTTTGATGCTCAATATACTTTGGCAAACGAAATAGCAAGACTTTTGAATTGTAAAGAGAATAAAACTGACGATTGTGAATGTCTTAATTGCAAATGGATAAGAGAAAATTCTCATCCTGCGGTTTTAACGATTTCAAGATTAGATAATAAACCTGATGATGATGACTCGAAAACAGTTATTTCTATTAAGCAATCACAAATGATTAAAGAGAGTTTGATGTCCGCGTCCGAGTTTCATAGAGTGTACATTTTTTGTGATAGAGATGATGAAGGTAATATTTCAGGATTAAATCCGTTGAATTTTCAGGCAGAAACAGCGAATTCTTTATTGAAAATCATAGAAGAACCGCAACCGGGTGTAACTTTCATATTTTTAACACGTTATATTGATGATGTCCTATCAACAATTATTTCTCGTTCTCAATGTTTCTTCGTACCTTCTAAAAAAGGTGTTGATTACGATTATTCAATTATAGATGGAATTTTTACCGATTATTTGAGTTTTGAAAGAAAAGATGTATTTGATATTTCGCAAAAATTACAGGATATGACAAAAGAAACTCCAATTCAAACGATTTTAGATGGGATTCAGAATTACATGTTACAGCTTTTAAAATCTAATCCGAAAGAAACTGAATTGATTAAGCATATTGAATTTGTAGAAGAAGCTAAAAAACAAGCTAAGCTTGGCATGCGCCCAATTAATATTTTTGATGATTTATGTTTAAAGCTTATCAAGTAAATGTCGGTTGGGCATACCTGCCCAACAAAAACATTTTACCCCTCACTTGGTGGAGCAATTGTGCCTAAAAGGTAAGCGTAAACATGCAAGCTATAAATGTAAAGTAGTTGTATAACTATGTTTAATCCTAAAAACACAATATAAGTTTCTTGTAATAAGTTATTTGATAATATAAGATAATCTAATTTTATTAAAATAGAGCAATTTACAATATAAAATACAATAAAAGTTAACGTATTTGTGATGTATTTTAAAGGGTATGTTTCAAGTAAATAGATTGCTTTAAAAATATTTAATCCTGCAACAATAGAATTTCTGTAACTATAATTCCAAAGTAATCCGGGAAGACAAATTAAAAATACTATAATAAGAAACAACAAACAAGCAAAATAAATATTTTTCAATATTTCTATATTTAATATAGGCAATTCAAAAACTTCTGTGAAAGAAATAGAATGCATTAGCAGCATAAATGGTGCAAAAGTTATAAAAGATGCCACTATTGATGCGATTCCTCTCCAAAACAAATTTTTAATTTTAAATTCGGGTAGTTCTATTATGTCGCACTGCTTTATTTTCCCTGAATAAACATTGCTCGCTACAATATCAACTTTTCTTGAAATTATATTTGAAGTTAGTTCCCAAAAATATCCTTGTGGAATAAGAAATGCTGTTAGGTATAGTATAATAGATACAATATTTGCAAATTGTTTATCAGCTAAATCTACGGCAAAGAAGTCTTTTCCGTAATATACAACTATCGATAACGTATAAAAACAAATAAAAGTAATGAATAGCTGCCAAAATCTCTTTTTAAAGCTAAATGGTTTGAACATGAATTTTTCTTTCTATTTTACGGGAATAGGGGAATAAGTGGTTTTAAATATGCAATTTATATATTGCGCTAAATTGGCGTATTTAATTAAAATATCCCTAAAATCTCTTATTACCCTATTACCTCATTCCCTTGAGTTTACCTCGCAAGCGAAATGCTTGTCACACCCACATTTCTTGCGCTATCCATCAACTTAACCACAGTCCCGTGGTCTGCATTATCATCAACCTGTATCAAAAGTCCGTCAGGATAATCTTTAGCATGAGCAGAAACAGTAGACTCTAAATCCGCTGCCGCAATTTCTTGTCCGTCAAACAAATATTTGTTATCATCAGTTACACTAAAATTCATAATTTTAGCATCTTTTGCAATCTGTTCTTGATTAACAACTTCGGGCACGGCAAGATTTAAACCTTGCTGGTCAAGAAGCGGTGCTATAACCATCATAATTATTAAAAGCACCAAGAAAATATCCGTTAGCGGTGTAATATTTATTTCATTAAAACTATCACGCATTATTCACTCCAATTCTCATACTGATTATCAGTAGGTAAAGGTGTTGTTGCTTCATTCATTACATTATTGGAAGTGTAATTTGAAGTGCTTTCTTCCAACTTTTGTTGTTCTTTTTTATTCAAAGGTTCACCGGCTACAATAAGTTTTTTATAATGTGCATCTTGTGCCGCATCCATAATATCCATAATAATTGAACTCTTAGCCTTTTCGTCAGCTTTAACAACCACTTCAGGATTTTCATTATCACCTTTTGCGTTTTCTAAATCCGTGGTCAACATACCAATAGAAGAACGTTTTGAATCAACATAAATTGTACCGTCCTTTGTAACAGAAACAGTGATTTTACCCTGCTCAATTGATGTCCCGCTATTAACTTCCGGTACATTTATTGAATTATCAACTGATTGAAACGTAGGCGCAACAACCATCATGATAATCAATAACACCAAGAAAATATCCGTTAGCGGTGTAATGTTGATTTCTGTAAATAATGCTTTTTTTCCTGATTTTATAGCCATACTAACTCTTTCTCCCTCTCCTTGAGGAGAGGGTAGGGGTGAGGTGTCAACCATCTCTCCCGAATTGTGCAACTTAACGACTTTCCTACAATGCCACACTATTAGATTGTGACTTCAACTGATTTTCTTCTTCTGAATCTACGAAGCTTAAGAACAATAACTTGATTAATTGGAAATCGTCTTCAAATCTTCTAACAGTAGATTGGAAAGTGTTGTAGCAAACAACCGCAATAATCGCAACGCCCAAACCGAAGGCAGTAGCGATCAATGCTGAACCGATACCCATAGCAACCGCTGCTGATTGGTTACCTTGTGATGCCAAGTCTTGGAATGTGTACAAAATTCTAACAACTGTACCGAACAAACCTAAGAAAGGAGCTACACCGCCGATTGTACCAAGAATTGTTAATCTGTGTTCAAGTTTTCTTGTTGCAAGAGCAGCTGCGATATCGAATGAACGTGAAAAACCTTTCTTTTGTTCAGATAAAATTCTTACAGCTTCTTCTGTAACTTCACCAATAATGCCGCCGTATTGAACCGCTAAGTTTTGCGCACCCATCAAGTTGTTTTTAGTCAATTCCTTTTGTAATTTTGGAATAAACTCAATAACGTTTCTTTTGTTGGCGTTGTAAAAAGCTGCTCTATCGATAGCTACTGCAACTGTTAAAATAGCGCACACAAGAATTGGCAACAATACCGGCCAGTCTAATTGAATTGAATGTAATAATAGTTCCATTTTTATATCCTCTTTTACTCTGTTTTTGTTTTGATGTTGGGCAAGAATGCCCAACCTACTTTGTTTTCTTTTTTTGTTCCCTCTCCTCGGGGGAGGGTTAGGGTGAGGGGTTTACCTTTTCCCCTTAATACCTTGACGCATTGAATACGTTGTAATCAAATGTAAACTGAATATCAATGCTTTGTCCTTTAAAGTCCGCAGGTAACGGTCTAAACGGTGCCGTTAATTCTACCGCTTTTAATGCCGCTTGGTCTGCTGATGGCATGCCGGAAGATTTATGAATTCTGCATGATAACAATCTGCCGTCTTTTGCAATCTTGAATAAAAGAACTACACGTTTGCTTTCATTGCCTTTTGGAGGATCCCAATTCAACTTAATTCTACGTTGTAATTCTCTCATGTATGGACCAAAATCAGGTTCTCTTAGAGCGTCAATACCCGGAGCACCACCGCCGCCTCCTGGGTTGCCGTAATTGCCGCTTCCGCCACCAGAGCCTGTACCTCTGGCTAATTGACCGCTACCGCCACCTGCTGATGGTGACAATGATGGTCTTGGAGCATAAGCACTACCGTGTGAGCCTGAACCTGTACTTCCGCCTGATTTGGCACCAGAACTTGCACCCGTTCCGCCAACAGGCCCTGTTGAAAGTGTTTTACCAACAGGTGCACCTTTTGGCGCAGCAACAGTAAATGGTGAAGATGGTTTTGCCACCGGATGTGGAGCTGAAACAGGTCTTGCACTTGGTCTTGCGGTAGGTGGTGCCGGTTTTGCAGTCGAAGGCTTATTCACTGTTGTTTGATTTTTACTTGGTGTTTGCGCCTTATGCTGTTGTTTAGCCGGCTGTGTTTTATGCTGAACAGCTTGCTTTTGCGCTTGCTGTTGTTGTTTCTTTATAAGTTTATTTGCGCTTTGTGCCGCAGCTGAAGGCTTAGAAGCTTTTTTAGGAGCTGGAGAAGGCATAGAAACTTTACGCTTAGGATCGTTTATACCACCGCTTCTTGAATTCATGTCAGAACGATTTTTTGTATTAGGGTTTCTCGGTGTTGCTTCTTTATCAACCAAAACAAACTCGATATCCTTTTTTAATTGAGCATCAGGCTTTTTGAACAGGCTTAAATTAATACCCATCAAAGCTAAAGCAATTGTAATTAACCAAATTAAAAGAACAACCGCGGGATGTAATGCCGTAGAAATCGCCAATGACTTCTTAAATGGAATTACCTCAGGTTTGCTCGTTACAATGGATGGTAGAGTATATGGCTCTACATTGTTATCCTCGTCCTCGTCTAGTATAAAACTTCTTTTACTAATAATTGACACTTTACTTTTCTCTCTAATATTACCTTTTTAGAATAAATAGTTTGAAGGTGATTTAAATTAACCTACTTACTAATTTTCGTAACTATAACTTGATGCTGAAGTTGTAATCGGTTGAGTCAACAACAAGTCTATGGTTGCATTTGCAGGAATTTCAACATCATTTCCCTTATCAAACGCTGATTTAACCAAACCTCCGCCGGCACCAACAGCTGTACCAAGAGCAGCACCTTTACCTACGCTACCGCCAGCTAGTGCCCCAAATACAAGACCTGACAAAGCACCTGTTGCGGCACCAACTCCCATGTCTTTTGCGTAATCTTTTGTTACATCAAGCTTTGTACCACCAACAAGAACTCCGGAAGAATCGTCTGTTTTAATTACAGCAGAGATAGGAATTTGAGTTCCGTATGGTGTGTATATTTGTGTAAATCTCACACAAAGTTTACCGTTCATGCTTCCTCTTTTGGCTTTAGAAGCTTCAATTATAGTACCATAAATTGTACTTCCGGCAGGAGCGATAAGTTTATTATTATAATAATAATCTGAACCAAGTAACATACTTACACTCTGTCCTGCTGTTGCATTAGCAGATGACAATGGAGATGTTAAAGTTGCAGGAACACAAGTACCTGCCGGAACCATTACAACATTACCTTTTAACGGTTGCTTTGCAGAATATTGCATAGGTTGTTGATAATATTGCCCGCTTGGTTGTGGTTGAGGTTGTTCAAAAGAAAAATTTGACGCTGCAAAAGCTGTATTAAAAGAACATAATGATACTAACATCAAAGCTGAAACAAATTTTTTATTCATAATTACAATCCCTCCCTTATAATATTTTATTATTAATTGTAATTTTGTCAATTGTAAAGAAGGAGAGGAGCGAATGTGCTTTTTTGAAATACCCCTCACCCCCACCCCCTCTCCTACAAGGGGCGAGGGGAGTAAAACGCATTCCTCTCAATTTTGATAAAATGAACGACATTCGCGCCGCGAGCCTTTTTTAGCGAGCGTGAAAGTGCGGGTTCACCCGCTGTCTTGGATTATTCGGGCGAGCATAACATTTCAATAACAACAAATCCTCACGGATTTTAGTAGTTATTTCCATGTTATTAGCTCTTACGGGCTTGCTCGCTAACGCTCGACATCGCCCTACCGAAAATCCGCTACATCCATTTAGACCACAACCGCAAGGTCGCAGGAAACGATGCGTTTTTTCTTCTTTTTGCTTACTTTTTCTTCTTTTATCGCAATAAAGAAGAAAAAGTAAGAACTATTTTGAAATAAAAAAGTTTTTAATGTCCTTTTCTTTCTCTTTTGTTGCGAATAAAAAGATTTTTCACTTCACTTCCAAGCTAGTAAGTGTTCCTACAAGCTGAAAGTATTTACCCCAGAAAAGAACGAAAAGAAAGAGAAAACACGCTACCGCTTCCTACGCTCTTACGAGCGTTAAATCAAATGGATGTAGCGGGTGAACCCGCACTCTTACGCTCGCTAAAAAACGCTCGCGGCGCGAATGTCGTTCATTTTAGTTTTGGCTCAATATTTGTAACATAATTAACTTTATAAAGATTTCTTAAATAAGAAAAAGAAAAGTAAAGAATTAATTAATCACCGTATGCGTCATGTGAATCGGTGCAACAAGCACAACTATTAAATCCGCACCGGAAGAAATAGTAACATGTTCACCCATCTTGCGTTCCGCCCCAGGAACACATTGCAAAGTCCCCATTGCTCTAAACATCGTCCAACGTTGATAATGTGGCATTCTGATATATTTTGCGGGCGGAGTCAAACCACCGCCAATCGTGTTGTTGTTAGCCGTATAAATATAAGCTTTTATAGGAACTTCGTATCCGTCAGTCAGGTACATCTTATTGACAAAGACTTTCATAGCCGCATTTGTCCCGATTATCGGTTCGTTTTTCTTTTCTATATAACCGTTTAAACGTGTACCTTCGGGTATGATATTTTTGTTATATAAATATATGTCAGAAGTTGTTACAAAACTTACCGAATCGCCTTCCTCACAATATGCGGTTGAAAATTCCTGCAAAGAAATGACAGGAATATGCGTACCTTCAGGAATATTGTATTCGTCATAGTCACGAAGATTAATTTCCGTTGCAAAAGCTATTGAAAAAAAACATGTAAAAATTATAGCAATAAGTCTTTTCATATAAATATTATAGCATGGTTTAATCTAAAATAGATTTAATTTACTTATTAAATATGAGGTAAGAGCCTGTTTTTATAAGTAAAAATCATTTATAATAAAAAAGTGCTTGCAAAAAAAAATTCAGCAAGGTATATTATAAATGTGGTCAGCGGACTGGTCACAGTGACAAAAGAATATGGGAGCGTAGCTCAGTTTGGTTAGAGCGCATGCCTGTCACGCATGAGGTCGCGAGTTCGAGCCTCGTCGTTCCCGCCATTTAAAATAAAAAGCAGACCGTTGGGTCTGTTTTTTATTTTATAGATTTTGCTGGGTTAAAATTCGATTTTTCTACTTACAAGCTTTAATTTTTTCCATAATTGATGAATCAACACTTGTCAAATCGAGTTTACCAACATTTGCTTCAACTTCTTTTATTGCTTCTGGATGTTTATCGAGATACTTAGCCATATCAATTAAGAATGGATGTACTCCTGCTTGCATTGATGTATCAATAGTTTTCATGTTTCTAGTCAATTCCTCTGCAGGTATTTTAATAATTGCTTTTTTGTCAGAACCAAGAATGCTAAGTTCAAAGACTCCTTCGCGACCGCCCTTTCTTTGCATAGTTTCCATAACATCGGTCATTTTTTGAAAATCTTCCATTCCTACATGTAAAAACATATTGGGATTTGAAGTAGGATTAATATAAGAACCCCAACCAATATTATTTGTATAAAGATTTACGTTTTTATTATCTTTCAAAGCTATTCTTGCTTTTTCAATTAATCTTACTTGAAAATCAGTGAGTTGTTGTGTTTCTAATGATGTTTTTAATCCTTTAACCTGAGTAAGTTTGACTATATTAGGTTTGTCCATGGTTTTTCTAAATGGTTGCATGAGTTTTCCGACTATTGCACAGATATTATCTTTTAAACAATCAAAAGGGTTACAAGTTACTCGATGTGCAGCAACGTATTTATTAGTTGCACTATCAAGACCGTTTGCTTCTCTTGCTGCATAATCACTGGCAATTTTAATTAATCTTTCTTTATTACCAAATGATACTGCATAATTTTTAGACAGATAATTTGTCATTCCATAACTTTGAATTGCATTCATTTTTCAACCTTTCGTTTTTACTACACACATTGTTACCTTATATAAGTTTACAGAACTTTTGAAATTGCCTAATTTTTCTCAAATATTACGAATTTGTTACAATTTATCTATGCTGTTACACCAAGTTTTTCAATCATAGAACAGATATTAGCTACATTTGAAGTAAATAAATGTTTTATAAATCTGATTACTAATAGTTTGAACTTGGAAGTGTTAAGCCCGCCATTTACAAAAAAAATAAGTCCACTTGTTGGGCTTATTTTTTTGTAAAAAGATGTGGAACAAAGAGTGAAGAACTCACAGAATTTAAAAGGTGCGCAAGTTTGCGCACCCTACTTACTAAAAAGAGTCCGTAAGGACTCTTTTTTTTTGTTTATAAATTTACGCGATTAGTTATTTTCCAAGTTTTCCGGCTTGAGCGAGTTTTGCATATGCTGCCGTTGCAACTGCTGCTTGAGGATCGTACTGTGCAATATCTTCTTTTAATCTACTATTTGGCAAAAAGTTATTAAATGCGAATCTATATTGTTCATAAGGATTACCATTTACCCTTTCAAGCATATCACGTGCAGCATTTGTAACAACCCCTTTGTCATTTGTTGCAGGAATTACTACACCAAATTTATCTCGCATAATATCTACCGGAATACTATTTGCACAGCCTTGCCCAATGAGAGCTTCTTTTGCATCACGAGTAAATGCATGCTCACCACCGCCAAATACCCCAAGAGGATTTCCTTTTCCTACCATTTTCCCATACACATTTGCATAGTCTTCAATTTGACTAATATTTCTTGTTAATATAGTTGGGAATGGAAAATCCGCTAATATAAATCCGTCAGGGAACTCTTTATTTGCTGGCATTTCTTTTCCACGTAAATATTGAGTATATTCTGTCGGCGTTACACCAAAACCTTTTAAATTATGTTTTTCTACAATATTTCTTGCAGCTTTATCAACTCCGCAATCACTATGAGCAAATGCAAATCCGATGTCTTCTGCTTTAGCTCCTTGTTCCTTTAAATAATCTATAATTGGATTGTAGAAATCTTGAATAGCCCCTTCGTATTGAGCAGAAAGTTCTTTTTTAGTTAATGAACAACCGCCTTTAACTTGTTCCGGTTTGATATTACTATTGCCAACAGCGCCTAAAACAAGAGATGGTTGTTTGCCATAAGCCCCTGTCCACAATTCTTTTGTAGTTATTTCTTGAGGCTTATCTGCCCAACCTAAAAATTTGAATGTTTCTGCTTTCGGAAAAACGACCGGTTTCGACCAACCTTCTGCCATTACAGCCGTTCCTAATGATGTTTCTTTTATAGCTGCAGTATTTGGTAAAAATGCTTTAACCTCTGCAACTGCTTCTGAAAAATTGGCGCCTGATAACAACTTGTCATACATTCTTCCGCTTGCTTCTATAAATTCTTTATTTCCGCTCTGTGACTGTTTAGCAATAGTTCTTAACAAAATGTCTTTTTGTGTAATTCCTATATTTTTCAAGTTTTGGACACCTTCTCTTATTGTTTGTGTGTTTCTTACTAAATGATTAAACAAGTTTACCTCTTGAGTTCTAGCTATTGGACTTATCATATTTATCCCTTTCTAGGAATCTAATTCCTTTAATTACCTTCTAACTGTATAAGAAATATGAATCTTAAAAATTGCCTAATTTTTCTCAAATATTACGAATTTGTTACAATTTATCTATGCAGTTACACCAAGTTTTTCAATCATAGAGCAGATATTAGCTACATTTGAAGTAAATAAATGTTTTATAAATCTGATTACTAATAGTTTGAACTTGGAAGCGTCAACCCCGCCATTTAAAACACTTCTTTGGAAGTGTTTTTTTATTGTAACAATGTAACAAATTTTTATTTTTCCTGTGTCATATATTGACATCTGTTTAAAAATTCTATATATTATCCCATGTAGAGTTTAAAAGGAGTTGTATGAAAAAATTAATTATTCTTATGAGTGCATTGATGTTACTTAGCACTCAAGCATTTGCGGTTTCTGATACTTTGTTTGTAGAAACAAATGTTTCTATGAATAACTATTGGGAAAAAACAAATAAGATGAATCAAAAAGTTATGCTTGTTGCACAAAAATTATATGCGTCAAACAAAATTACTAAGCGAACACCGATTGCAATTATAAGAAAACCAAATACTATTAATGCAACAACAAATATTTATTCAAGACAAATTACAATTTATACGGGTATTTTATCAAGTGTCGATTGTGATGATGAATTAGCTTTTGTTCTCGCACACGAAATTGCTCATGATTTAGAATCGTACGGTGGTTATTTTAAATATGTAGCAATGAATTTTAACCCTAAAAAATATGAATTAAAAGCTGATACAGATGCGATTGATTTAATGGTTGCTGCCGGATACAATCCGATAGCTGCAATAACAATGGGTAACAAAATATTTGAAGAACCGATTTTTGACTGGGGAATTTCTTATACACATCCTAAAGGAAGTAAACGACTTT
The DNA here is from genome assembly GCA_934747335.1 of uncultured Candidatus Melainabacteria bacterium. Taxonomy (GTDB): domain Bacteria; phylum Cyanobacteriota; class Vampirovibrionia; order Gastranaerophilales; family Gastranaerophilaceae; genus CAG-196. Next base: position 42,744 of record CAKVGS010000007.1, on the reverse strand, counting down.
TAACAATGTATAAGTACATTTTAGTTAAATATCCTCAATACCTGACAAGTTCTATGACACAAAACGCTTATTACAAGAATTTTGAAAAAACTTTAGAAAAAGAAATTAAAGTAATAAATCAAGAATATAATAGTCGCAAACTTAAGCAAGAAAGAATTGCTCTATAATGAACAAGCCAATATTCAGAATATTATATTCAGTCTTGTTTTTATGTTCTATTTTGTGTTGTTATGCTCAAGACCAAACAATTCTTGTAACTCCTGCGCAAACAGTTTCTACCTGCAAAAAAAAAATCTTTACTTGAAGGGGATTCTGTAAAGTTTAAAGTTGTAGATGGTAAAGGCGCAATTCCTAATAATACCATTATTCAAGGTATAGTTAGGACAATAGAAGATAATGGCTTTTGCGGCAAGGAAGCACAAGCCGTTATACAAAACTTTAAATGTGATGGCTATACAATTGTAGGTGAGATTTATTTGCAAGGAAGTTTACACAAAACTGCAAATGAATTTGCCAACGGTTTTTCTTCTGATTTTCCGTTTTGGGTGCGCGGCGGAGAAATCAACCTTAAACCAAATGAAAAAGAATTTATACTATATGTGAGAGAATAAAAATGCTTAAAAAGATTTTATTGTTGATGTTGTTATTGGTAGGATGTTCTGTTTTTGCTTCAGAACAAATTCCCGTAAGGATTGTACCTGCTGAAAGGATTTCTACCGTGCATGACGAAATACAGCTTGGCGATAATATAATGTTTAAAACGAAAGATGATGTTTATTATAATAACAAGTTGATTTTTGCTAAAGACACACCTGTTTTTGGTATTGTAGATAAAATCGAAGATAACGGTTGGGCGCACGATAACGCAGAAATTCTGTTGGAAAAATTCAAATTAAAAAACACTAAACAAGAAGTTGTTACAATAAATTCGCAAGTGAAAATTAACGGGTTTGAATTGTTAAAGATAAAGCAAAAACGGTTTGCACAATTTTTTAATTATATCGGGGTTGTTTTTAGAGGAAAAGAAATTGATGTAAGATATCCTGATGAAACGCCCGAATTTACGATTTGGTATGAAGGAATATAAAAATAATAGGTCGTGCTGTTGATAAATCGTGCACGACCTGTTACTAATTAATATGAAAGTTATTTTTTAGGGTTTTTGGGGAGGATTTAAAGCGTTTCCAATATAATCGAATGCGCTTGATGCATATAATATGGTGCTAGCAATATTACCCATAAATGGTACTTTTTGAAGCAAATTTCCTACTTTTTTAAAGAATTTACCGACTTTGCTAAAGAAACCGCCAACTTTGTTCCAAAAACCTTTTGGGCTATATAGATTTTCTGTGTTTTCAGATTCATTATTTTCTGCTTCATCCTTTTTAGGTTCTTCTTCGTCTTCTTCTTTAACTTCTTCTGCTTGTTCTACTTCTTCTGTGGCAGGAGTTTCTTCTACTGCTTGAGTAGCCGGTGTGTGAGATACAACTCTGATGCCCATATTAGCCAAATATTGTGGAGTAGAAGCATCACCATAATTTGCAGCTGCTTTTGGTTGTTCTGTTTCTTTGTTTTCTTCTGCCCCAGTTGTTTCGGCAGGTTTTGTGTCTACTTCAGGTTCAGGTTCTTTTACTTCTGCAGGTTGAATTCTTACCATCATTCTGTTTTGTACGCCGTTGTTGTTAAAATTGATCATCGTTTTACTCCTTATTTTGTATTTCTTTTTTTTCTATATCTCTGTACCGGTTACTCTATTTATATCGGCACAATTTTTTAAAACTTTAGGGCTTTACGAAAAAATAACGCGTACTACTACTACTACTACTACTACTACTACTACTACTACTACTACGTTTGCGCTAATTGTAAAGATTTTTGGAATTTCTTAACAATTGGATATATATTAAAAATATTATTAAGAAATCGTAACAATATACAGCCTACGGCATGAACCCTCACCCGAAAATCTAAGTTTCGCACAGCTCAACTTGATTTTCTGCCCTCTCCTTCGGAGAGGGCTGGCCGATACTCATCCCAACTTCCCCGGATAGGGAGGTCGCAGTTGTGCGAACGGGAGTGAGCTACAAATGCGGGTGGGTTGCAGTTAGAAGTTAATAATACCTCTCCCGCCTTCGGCACCCTCCCCATGTAAAATGAGCAAAAAGGGGAGGGTGTGAAATGCGCTAACCGAACGACTGTGCTCTTTGGTGGGAGAGGTAGAGCGTTACAGATGTGGGTAAAAAACAAATGTTGGTTGGGCATACTTGCCCAATATAAAAAGAATCTTTCAATTCTTAATAAAACTTTATATCATGCTTGACATGGTATTTTGCACATGGTATAAGAGTATTGTAATCGCAGACAGTTAGTATCCTGTTAGGATTTAAACATAAAAGGCTAGCCTAGATTATCCGAAAACAAAAGTAAATAGCATTTATTTAAAAGATTTGTATTGGATTTTGCGATTAAAAAAGGATTGCGAAATCTTTTTTAGTTTAACAGGTCGAACGGAAATTAATCCGAAAAAATATAACAAAGGAGCAAAAAATGTCAACAAAAGCTTTCAAAAATGATAAGGTAGCTCTTATCAAAGAAAAAATTGATAAAGCACAAGTTGCAATTGTTACCGAATACAAGGGTTTAAGCGTAGAAGAAATTACTAACCTTAGACGCGCACTTCAAAAAGACGGCGGCGACTACATGGTTACTAAAAACACTCTTGCAAAAATCGCTATCAAGGGCACTCCTTACGAAGTGTTAGCTGAAACTCTAAAAGGACCAATCGCTATTGCATTTGGTTTTACAGATCAGGTAGCACCTGCTAAGGCTTTATCTAAATTTATCAAAGATACTAAGAAAGGTGAAATCATTGCTGCTGCAATGGACGGACAACTTATGTCTGCTGAAGAAGCAAAAGCACTTGCAAATCTTCCATCAAGAGAAGAACTTTATGCAAAAATGCTTGGCTGCATCAATTCACCGGCATCTGGTATCGCAAACTCTGTCAACGCTGTTATGTCATCTCTTGTTAGAGCCGTTGCAGCTGTTAGAGATCAAAAATCTGCTTAGGCAGAATCGGGTAATATTTACCTAAAACTTTAAAACGTACAACAACTCAAAAATAAAATAAAAGGAGAAACAAAATGAGTATTGAAGCAATTTTAGAATCAATTGAAAAATTAACTTTATTAGAAGCTGCTGAATTAGTAAAAGCTATGGAAGAAAAATTCGGCGTATCTGCTGCTGCACCTGTTGCTGTTGCTGCTGCTCCTGCTGCCGCTGCTGCACCTGCTGATGATGCTGATGCTGAAGTAAACGTAATCTTGGCTTCTGTTCCAGCTGATAAGAAAATCGCTGTTCTTAAAGAAGTTAGAGGTATCACTGGTCTTGGCTTGAAAGAAGCTAAAGATTTAGTTGATGGCGCTCCTAAAGCTGTTAAAGAAGGCGTTAAGAAAGAAGAAGCTGAAGCTATCAAGAAACAACTTGAAGCTGCTGGCGCTACTGTTGAAATCAAGTAGTTTGACATTATTTGTTGAAAAAGGTCGAGTGGTTTACCACTCGACCTTTTTTGTTGACGAATTCTTTTGCTAAATGAATGATTTTAATAGGTTAATGGTGCAAAAAATTGCACCCTACATTTCTTTAATTTAAATATATTCAAAATAGAGCATAATTTTATTTAAAAATTGTAGGGTGCAATTTTTTGCACCATCAACTTTTTATTAATTTTTTATTCTTCCGATTAGTAGCAATTATTTTATAACTATATTATTATATTCTTATCAAAGTCGGATATTGAGGAGAAGGTAAATGAAGAAAATTCTTACTGTTGTTATAATGTTAATTTTTACAGCAAGTGTTTGGGCGGCAAATTACACTGTGCAGAAACTTCCAAACGGACAAACCGTAGTTGTATATGAAATTAAAAATAACCCGATTGTTACAATTGATACTTGGATTAAAACCGGCTCAATAAACGAAACAGACACGAATAACGGCGTAGCGCACTTTTTAGAACACTTGTTTTTTAAAGGAACAAAAGCGCATCCGACAGGAGAATTTGATAAAATCTTGGAATCTAAAGGTGCAATCGTAAACGCTGCTACAAGTAAGGATTTTACGCATTATTACATAACAATACCTTCAGAATATTTTGATAAAGCTATGGAATTGCATTCTGATATGCTATTAAATCCGCAGATTCCGCGCAAAGAGCTTGAAAAAGAACGCAAAGTCGTGTTAGAAGAAATTGCAAAAGACGGAAACACACCTTCTAAAAAAGTTTATGATAATTTAAACGATATGATGTACACAACTCACCCGTACAAAAGAAAAGTTATTGGTACATCTGATATAATTGGCACTATCCGCAGAGAAGAAATTTTAGACTATTTTAATAAATACTATGCACCTTCAAATATGGTAACTCTTGTTGTTGGTGACGTTGATACGCAAAAAGCAGTTTCAAAAATTCAACAATGTTTCAATCAAGAATACAGAAAACCTATAAAAAAATCTTTTAGAAAAGAAGGTCAACTTCAAACACAAAAACGTAAAACCGATTACGCCGATACTCAATCAGGCTACATGATGATTGGTTTTCGCGGTGTTAATATTTCTGATAAAGATACTTTTGCTCTAGATGTTTTATCAGAAGTCCTAGGTGGTGGAAAATCTTCAAGACTTTATCGTGACATAAAAGAACAAAGAGGTCTTGCTTATTCAATTTCAGCATCAAACGGAAGTTTTAGAGATGATGGCATATTTTATATTACTGCCAATTTTACGCCAATATGTTTAGACAAATTGGAAAAAGCTATTTTTGAAGAAGTGAAAAATATTCAGAAATACGGAATTACTGATGAAGAACTCAATCGTGCAAAAAATATGATTATTCAAGATACGTATTATTCAAGAGAATCAACTTCTAATATAACTTCAGAACTCGGTTATATTATGGCTTTAACAAACAGTTCTGCTTTGTATGACAATTATGTCGAATGTGTAAAAAAAGTTACAGCAGAAGAAGTTAAAGCAGCTGCTAATAAATATTTGGGCATCAATAGAAGCGCTGTTTCAATAGTTTTGCCTGAAAATTTGAAAAAAGTCAGTAATGTGAAAGCTGAAGTAAAACACAGCGCGACAAAAGTTTCCGAACACAATGGAACTATAAAATATACGGTTGACAATGGTTCAACTCTTTTGATTAATGAAAATAAAAATAATGACATCATCGCAATAAGTATTATTGCACGTGGTGGAGAATTTTTAGAAAAAGTCGCTGGGGAAGGTACCCTAACCGCGAACACTCTTCTAAAAGGTACAAAAAAATATTCAGCGCAAGAACTTGCACAAATTCTTGATGAAAACGGAATAGAAATTGATGCAAATTGTAGCGAAGATTATTTTGTAATTAATGTTCAAACAACAACCGCGCAAATTGATAAAACTCTTGATATTTTGGATGAAGTTTTAAATAATGCGATTTTTGATGATTATGAATTAGAGAAAAAACGTTCTGAAATATTAGCAAAAATCAAACAAAGACGCGATGTTCCAATGAATATTGCGTTAGAAAATTTCAAAACAGCAATTTTTGAAAACAGTGTTTATTCACATTCAAATAAAATATTAGAAAAAACTTTACCAAGCGTTCAAAGAGAAGATGTAGTAAGATATTATAACAATATTTTAGACGCTAAAAACGTGATTGTATCAATTAACGGTAATGTTGATTCAGATAAAATGATTGACGCGTTTGGTTCAATGTTACCTAATAAGAATTTGAGCAAAGTTGAGTTTTCAAAATTTAATGTAACAAAATTAACTGCGCCAAAAACACTTTCTCAAACGATTAAAGACTTGCAAACTTCTTGGTTGTTTATCGGTTGGCAAACAGCAGGAGTAAGTAATAAAAAAGATTTTGTAACTCTAAAAGTCATAAACACAATTATGGGTTCAGGTATGAGCTCTCGTTTATTTAAAAACTTGCGCGAAAAAGACGGACTTGCTTATCAGCTTGGCACAAGCTACTCACCTAAAATGTTAGGTGGTGTATTTATGGCTTATATCGGCACAAATCCTGATACTTTAGATTATTCAAGAAAACAAATTCTAAAAGAAATGAACAAATTAAAAATGGAATTTGTATCTGATAGTGAATTACAGGACGCTAAAGATCGTTTGAAAGGCAGTTTTGTAATCGCAATGGAAACTAATTCCGAAAAAGCTTCCAATATCGGATTGTTTGAAGCTTATGGATTTGGTTACGACTTTTTGGATGATTATACGAAAATGATTGATGAAGTGACAGCGTCTGATATTATTAGCGTTGCTAATAAATATTTTAATAATATTTGCGTTCAATCGGATGTAAGATAGTTGAGCCGATATAAATTTGCGCAAATTGAACGATTGTGCGTATTCCCTCTCCATGGGGGAGGGTTAGGGAGGGGGCTTTTCCCCTAAGTAGTATTTAAAATCTAAATTGCCTACGGCTCGAACCCTCACCCGAAAATCTAAGTTTCGCGGAGCTCAACTTGATTTTCTACCCTCTCCCAAAGAGAGGGGGTGATACAATTTGCGAACGAATTTAGGTTATTCCCTCTACTTCAGGAAAGGATGAGGTGAAGTCCCGGATGGCGAAGCTGTCACTTGTGCCAATTTAGCGCATTCTAGCGCTTCTCCCTTGAGGGGAGATGCTGACCGAAGTGCTGATGAGGGTGTTTTAAAAATCGTAATCCACCCGCATTTGTAGCTCACTTACGTTCGCACAACTGCGACCTCCTTATCCATGGAGGTTGCTGACGCAATTCGCGAACGATTTTAGGCCTATCCCTTTATAGAAGCGGTATATCAAATAATCAAGTCTATATCTTAGCCTTCAATTTACCGTATATTTTACCTTCTTTAGTTGCTTTAATTATATCCATAACCATATCGCTTAAGATATTAAACTCTTCTTTTTTATCTTGCGATTGAGAAGATTTCCACAATGCAAGCGCAGCTCTGAAATCGTCGCCATCAATCATGCAATCGTCAGTACCGATTAGTTTTGAATACTTATCTGTGAACCATTCGTTGAAACCTTTATATGTATCAGTAATCAAATCAGATACAGTTTGAGCATTTTTCAAGATAACTTCCATATCTTGGTATACATTTTCATAGTATTTACCTGATTTTATATTAGCAGCGTTAGACATTTTTCCTGTATTGTGTCCAAAACCGCAATATTCAATTCCATATTTAGCAGCTGACGTAGCTTGTGCCAAATCTTGACCGATGCCGATAGAACCATCCATGTCATAAAACATTTTTTCACAAGAATAACCGCCATACGTACATACTAAATCGGTAAACATAGCTTCAAACGGATAGTCTGTATTATCTTTTTTATTTTGGAAAACTGCACCTAAAAAACTTCCTCGTCTATCAAGCGTTATAAAGCTTACATCTCTTGATTGATGCCAAGGTTGTCCTTTTTCTTTCAGAATATCACTCATAACTTCAAGGTTTACTGCGTGACCACATTCATGCGATGTTGTTGCACGTTTGTTGAATTCAGGCATTTCTGGACGTGAAGTTCTACCTGTTGCAATTTGCAAATATGCTTCAATAAAATCGCCCATCGTGGCTTTCGTTTTGCCTCTTTCTGCCATGATTTGTTTAGTTTTTTCCAACATTGTTTTAATTTCAACAAAAGACATATGTTCGGTTAGTTTAACAAGCTTTTGTACTAATCTGGCTTTTTCATCCTGACCTTTTACTTCCAAAGGTATTTCATTACTTTTTAATCTGTTTATAATAATTTCTTTTCTTGCAGCTTTGTTAAAAGCAGGAGAGTCTATTGAAATATGTTGATTAAAACCTCTTACGAAAGATGGAATGTCATCAGCATAAGCTTGATCGGTTGAGCCGATAACCAAGATGTTAAGTTTATCGGCTTCAGCTTTTGCCATTTCTTTTTCCATTTGAGCCATTGCTTGTTTATAGCCGGCATGATAGTAGCCTGAGAATGCAAATTCTTCAAAATTATTTACAAATAGAATTGCTGTTTTATCAGGATTTTGTTCCGCAGCTTTTTTAATTTCGGTGAAAATTCTGTGCATTTCCATGCCCGGTAGGTTTTTAATTCCATCTTCATCTTCATAGCTTGTTGCAAAATCTGCGGAAGCTATTTCCATATAAGGCACTTTAGCTTCTCCTGCAAGAGCTTGAGCCGTGAATCTTCGACCTGAACCGGCTTCTTCATCTTGTGAATACATAATATAGCCGCGCGTGCCAATTTTTCCTGTTTTAATTTGTCTTACAATTGCTTCCAAATCTTTTTTTACGGTTTCTTTGCCGTAAAGTGATTGGAAATCTTTACCTGTATCATAAATTACACTGCTGTTTTCATCTTCTTTGTTAAAAAGTTCTTTTGCGATATTTGCAAACTCGTCTACATTTTTAAGGTTTATTCTCTTTTTAGAATCGCCATAATATGATGAAATCCTTTTCATTAAATCAACTGCTTTATCAGGAAATATTCCGTCGATTTTATCGGCATAAAGTACTGCTTTGTCTCGAGCTTCTTTCGTAAATGGAGTTTTAACATCTTCTGTCAAATGCTTTTCTTTGGCCAAAACTTTTTGAGCTTCAAAAGTGTGCATAGGCGGAATTGAGTAGTTTATAAATCCTGAATACAGTTTTTTAAGAGCAGGTGATTTTATAGATTGGTAATAAGAATCTTTGTTTTGAAAGAAAATAAAGTGTACATTGTCTTTAACGGTTTTTGGTAAAGCTAAAATTTCTATTGGATAAGAAACCTCATTTTTATCATTAACAGGCGATTTTTGAATTAATGCGTCCATATCAATCATAAACACTTTTTGCTTGTCTTCTTCACTATCTTCAATCGTTTGGACTTCTTCGATTAATTCTTGAGGAGAAATTGCATCCGAAATAGCGTAAGGTAAAGTGTTAGAAGCGTTGAAATTTCCATGTTTCTTTGCATCAATAGTGTTTATCAAACTTGCTTGAAGTCTTTCACCTTCTTTTGGGTCAGAATAAGTTACGAATAAATTTGAACCAAGTGCCAGTTTATTCCAAGCTTCAATTGCTTTCGAATCATAATGTTTCAAATATTCATCCATGACTTCTTCGCTGCTTTTATAAAATGTTAGGCTCTTAAAATCTTTTAAAAAGTCTGTTGTATATCCGATACCATTATTGCTGTTCATATTGAAAGCAGTTGCTAAAAGTGCGTATGCATCAACATTTTGCAATTGGGAAGCAATTTTATTGAGTTCTTTGTTTAGGGAATCGGAATACTTAATCTCATGCTTTTTGCCTTTTATATTCTCATTGGCAGGTAGTGCCTCCAAGTAAGCTTGGTTTTGTTTTTCAAAATCTCCAACAGTTGTTAAAAAGTAGTCTATATTTTGAGGAGAAGTTTGCATATCTTGTTCTGCATATTTATTAGCAAGTGTGTTTAATGTGGAAACGGATGCGATTATACCTGAAGTCAATACTTCAGGTCCAATTTCTTTAATGTTATCTTTTGTTTCCTGTATAGAAGCTGCAATTATATGATAAGGTGTAAGTTCGTCGTGTCCCATTTCAATAGCGATTTGTTTAGCTCTTTTTATTAGAGATTCAGCATCTTCTGAAAAATTATAATTATTTTCTGTCTTACTTCTAAATGTTATATATCCTCTTGGAACTCCTGATGTGAAAATTTCATTCTGTTGATTATCATCTTTTATCGGATTTGTTGAATTGTTGTTCTTGTTTGATTTTACGCTAAAATGGTTTAAACTATTGATTGGACTTATTTTTAACACTATTTTTCTCCTTAATACATATTGTTTTAAAAATCCTAAAAATAGAATTTGCTAGTAGCTTAATATAAATTTACAATAAGGTTGCGTTTTAACTTAATCAGTTTCTACGAGAATTTTTAAGTTTTGCGAGGTTTAACCAGAAATGATTCTTAACTTTTCAAAAAAGCAATAAAACAAAAAAGGGTTCGGATAAACCGAACCCTTTTAAAAACAACTCTCAAATTATTTATATAACGGAGCCAATTTCTTTTCTTGTTGAGGAATTGTGCCTTCCGTAATTGATTGATAAACTCTGTAATCAATTTCAGGGAAGCAGTTATCAATATCTTCAATTTCTTTCAATTTAGCTTCATCAATATTTCCGCTTTCAATCATATCAGCTATCAAGCTAAATCTGTCAACGTGTTCATTGAATCTGTCTGTTGCATAATCTTTAGCCTGCCATGTTGTAATTAAGAACGGCCAATCTGAACTTTGAAGCAACAAGTTTTCTCTTGCTAATTGATTTAACGCTCTTAACATCAACTTGTCTTCAGGAATTTCAGAATGAGCATCAACGATTGCATTAATTCTCTTTTCGCAAGAGTGAATAATTGGCCACATCCATTCTGTTAAGTGGTTCATCCATACATAGAAGTGACCGCCTTGTCCCCAAGAACTTTCAGGGATTTGGATTGCTTCTTTTGGCGGATACTTAGTCACATATTCACCGGCTGTAAGTCTTTCAACTTCTGGAAGATAGTCATTGAATTTTTTAACTACTTGTTTAATAAATTCAACACCTTCGAACCACCAGTGGCCGAACAATTCTGTATCGAATGATACCATTACCAAACCTTCTTTGCCGTCGTGAGCAAGTTTGTAATCATTCAATAAGTGATAAATCATTGTAGTATAGTGGTCAGAGTTTTCGTTAATTTTATTCATAGCAAGAACAGGGTCATACAACATCTTGTCACCCAAATCAGTTGTTGGAGAAGTAATTCTCCAATAGTGCATGCCTGATTTATCATCCTTCTTGTGGAATTCTCTAAAGCAACCATCACCAGGGTAGCCGTCAGCAGCTGACCAAACTTGATATCCTGCTCTGTCGTTACGTCCCATAACAGCAACTTGTGCATCAGGTAACCAATATGCTGAATATGTGTCATAACCTGTTGCAGGTCTTTCAGGAAGCGGAATGTATTCAATATTACCGTACATACCGATTACACGTCTGTTACCGATTGAATTACCACCTTCAATTACGTGAGATTCAGTGAAGAAATAGTGAATATCATTGTTTTGAAGTGTAACTTCAATAGCAGGACGCCAATGTTTTTTGCCGTCTTTTCCAACGTATTCATAACCTTGACGGTAAGCACATTCAGGCAACCAAGCGCCCATTGCTTTTTTACCAAACAATCTTTTTGTTGTATCTTGACCAACTTTGAATTGAGCATTCAAGTTACTATCAGTTGCAAGAAGCGGAGAGAAACCGTGAGTAGCACCTGATGTTGTAATTTCAATACATCCAAGGTCTTGATATTTCTTGAAGTATTTAATCAAGTTCTTTTCATATTTATTAACAAAATCATCTCTCAATTTGTTCCACAAATCGAAATAATATTTTGCCAAGTATTTCAAATGTTGAGAATGAGCAACCTTAGGATCAGGATATCTATCCAAGTCTTTAGATACCGCTTTAATTCTAGAATCAATGTACTCAACAAAACCATTCTGTAAATGTTCGTCATTTAACTGCTCTGCAAGAATTGGCGTGATACCAACTGTTAATTTTGCTTTTATACCTTCATCATATAATTCTGAAATAGCGTTCAATAGAGGTACATAAGTTTCTGCCATACATTCGTAAAGATTTTCTTCACCGAATGGCCACATTCCTGCTTTTCTATAATAAGGCAGGTGGCTGTGCAACATAAATACGAATTGTCCTACTGACATTTTTGCCTCCGTTCATTTCTCGTGTTTGAATATATATTTTTACATTATTATTTATAACATAATCTTAACAGAAAAATAACTCTTTAGTATTAATTCAGTGGAATAATGTTACAAATGTTAACCAACTTTTGACCTCTTTTAATTGTAAAGTTTTGAAAGGGTGATTATATAAGGTTTATATAAAGACTTTCTTACTTTTTTCTTCTTTGTAAATGCAAGAAGAAAAAAGTAACAAAAAAGAAGAAACATTTGATGTTTTCTACAACCTTACGGTTGTTAATCAAATGGATGTAGCAAGCAAAGCTTGCACTTTTTCGCTCGCTATCGTGTGCTATATGCACACACGCTCGCGGCGCGAATGTCGATTATCCAATCGAAAACATGCATCCGTCATTTTTCGAGCATGTCGCACAAAAATCTGTTTCAGCGGTGAATGATTTTGAATAATCTGCAAAAGAGCTGCCGACTCGTCCTCTGTAATCGTTTGACAAGAAAGGACATGCGTAGACTCCTTTTTGTGTAAGAATTCTACCGGTCATGCAATCGGTTTTATGAGAAGGTTTTGCAAAATTTTCATCATCAAAATTCGGATAGGATAAATTAATTTGTATATCCGTATTTTGAATTTCTTGTTCTGCAAAAATTCTGCTAAACTCATTCAGAATTTCTTTTTTATCTAAATTATAAAAATTTTGAATTGATAAAACAGAATTAAAATTATATCTGCTTAAAGTTTTAAGAGCGAATATTGTTTGCCTAAAATTCCCTCTATAACGTACTTTGTCACTTTCAAGCTCATTAAAATGCGCTAATGAAAGTTTAAAAAAGATTTGATTTTCTGTTTTATTCACCAAACCCTCATCCTCAACTTTTTTTAAAAATCTTATTTTCTTTTCGTTAAGAAAACTTCCGTTTGTACAAATACAAACATTACATCTTTTTAAACACAATCTTAGAATAGAATTAAAATCAGGATGAGTCATAGGTTCAGCGCCTGTAAGATAAATACAATAAATGTTTTCGTGTTTCGTATCATTCAAAGCTTCCTTTATTTTTTCTAAAGAAATAAAATCTCTTGTATTTCTGCTAATCGGAAAATCAATATAACATTTTGCACATCTTTGATTGCAATTTTTTTCGGTCAATTCTATAAAAAGATTATTTAATTCTTTTAACTTATAAATCGGCGCAGTGTAAATACTATTACTCATGAATCCTCCTTTAAACTCGACTAAAACATGTTAGGACGAGCAAACTCAAAAAAGAATTATCAAGGTGGGGTATTTTTCTGAAAGGTTGATTTTATTATTAATTAATACCCCCCCTCATCTGAGCGGAGCTCTGATGAGGGGGGCAAAAATACGTATTTTATCTCAAAAATTTAGCCCTCTCAAAAAGAAAGGGCTAAACATCCGTTAAATCTTTATCAAGAAAAATTTACTGTCTTTTAGAGCAAATACTTTATGTTCTTTATCTTTTTTAAACATGAGCATTTCACCTTTATCTACCTTAAATTTTTCTGCATCAAAATGCAATTCAACTTCACCTTCAATCAAATACAACGCTGTATCAGCAATTGAGGTGTGTGTGTCAATAATTTCATCTTTTTTAAGCGCAATAATATTCAAACTGCTGTCACCATTTTCCATCAACATTTTTCTTTCAAATTTACCGCCATCAAGATTAATAATATCTTTTGCTTTAACTACATCATAAAACATAATATGTTCTCCTTTCTTGGATATTTAAACTTGAATATTAATGCATTACATCCGTCGATGTGGTAAAAATAAAATTTTTCTTGACTGATAGCTACTCTCAAGTTGTAATATAATATTATAGAGAAATTTTTAACACGAGTAGATTGGGCTTTCAGCCCAACAATAGGAAGGAGTGAACATGGAAACAACACTGACTGTTTTAGACAAAGTAAACAGCCCTGCTGATTTAAGAAGTTTAAGCATAGATGAGATGAACGCATTGTCTCAAGAAATGCGTGAATTAATAATAAAAAAAGTTAATACAATTGGCGGACACTTAGCGCCAAACCTTGGTTTTGTAGAGGCTACAATTGCTTTGCATTACGTATTTAATTCACCTGTTGATAAATTTGTATTTGATGTTTCTCACCAATGTTATGCCCATAAAATTTTAACCGGTAGAAAAGACGGATACACAAATCCTGAAAATTATTTAAAATATACAGGCTACACAGCACCGGAAGAAAGCGCACATGATTTATTCAAAGTCGGTCACACCTCAACTTCAGTAAGCTTGGCTACAGGTCTTGCAAAAGGTAGAGATTTAAGAGGCGGTAAAGAAAATATCGTAGCTATTATCGGCGATGGTTCTTTGAGCGGTGGTGAAGCTTTCGAAGGCTTGGATAATGCAGCCGTTTTAGGAAGCAATATTATTGTTATCGTAAACGATAACGATATGTCAATTGCTAAAAACGAGGGCGGTTTGTATGGCAACTTGAAACTTTTAAGAGATACAAACGGTCAAGCTGAATGCAATTTCTTTAAAGCATTAGGCTTTGAATATCATTATCTTGATAACGGTCATGATATTAAAGCAATGATAGATTTATTTAATAAAGTTAAAGACACAAACCACCCTGTTTTAATTCATTTACACACGATTAAAGGAAAAGGCTTAGAAGTTGCAGAACTTGATAAAGAAAGCTATCACTGGGTTTTACCGGGAGTTTTAGACAAAAAAGACGATTCAATTATAAGCGCAAAATCTGAAGATTACGGTTCAATAACTGCAAATTATATTGAAAACAAATATAATGAAGATAATACTGTTATTGCAATCTCTCCTGCTACACCTGCAGTGACAGGATTTACTCCGGCATTTAGAGATAAAGCGGGAATACATTATACAGACGTAGGAATTGCAGAAGAACACGCAATTGCATTCGCGTCAGGCATTGCTAAAAATGGTGCAAAGCCTATTTTAGGGGTTATGAGTTCATTTGTACAAAGAACTTATGACCAATTATCTCAAGATTTAGCTCTAAACAATAATCCTGCTACGATTCTTGTATTTTGGGGTTCAATCTCAGGCATGGACGCAACTCATTTAACTGTTTTTGATATTCCGCTTATCAGCAACATCCCAAATATTGTTTATCTTGCGCCAACTTGCAAAGAAGAATATCTAAGAATGCTTGATTGGTCAGTTGAACAACAAAACAAACCTGTTGCAATTAGAGTTCCTTTTGGTGAAGTTCACACAACAGGCATAGAAGATAAAACTGATTATTCAATTTTGAATAAATATCAAGTTGTTGAAAAAGGTTCAGAAGTAGCAATTTTAGGCTTGGGCAATTTCTTCCACTTAGGCAAAAAAGTTCAAGCATTGTTAAATGAAAAACTCGGTATAAAAGCAACTTTAATTAATCCTAAATTCATAACAGGCGTTGATGAAGATCTTATGGAAAGCTTAAAGGCTGAACACAAAGTTGTAATTACGCTTGAAGATGGTGTTTTAGACGGTGGCTTCGGTGAAAAAATCGCAAGATACTTCGGTAATTCAGAAATGAAAGTTTTGAACTTTGGTGCAAAAAAAGAATTTACTGATAGAGCTTCTGTTGAAGAACTTTATACTCGTTATCATTTAACACCTGAATTGATAGTGGAAGATATTAAAACTTGCTTATAAAAAATAATTTATAAAATTAAAGGCGTCGATTAAAAATTCGACGCCTTTTAAATTTATATTCTTGTTTTGTTTTTTGCAAGCTTTGCGCGTTTTTTTCTTCTCATTAAATCAACAAACGCTTCCAGTCTTGTTATGTAACCTGCTTTCCCTGTTTGTTCATCCATAATCAGAGTTAAAATTGGTATTTCGTGTTCACTTCTCATTGTTGGGAAGATATTTTGTGACATGATTTCCGGCATGCAAGTGAACGGAGAAATGTGGATAATACCGTCTTTTCCGTGAACATCAGCAAAAACAACATCTGAAACACATTCTAAAGCGTCACCCCCAATATCTCTCATTAAATATGGTTTTGCCATTCTTTCTGCTCTTTGTAAGTGAGTTTCAGGCGGTCTGAATGCTTTTGGAATAATCGCGTCTTTTAAGAAACTGCCAACAGTTAAACTTCTTCTTGTTTCTACGCCCATTCGGCCCAATTCTCTTTCAATATTTTGGTTAGAAAATTCGTCATTTACTAAGAATATTTCACCTGTCAAATCAACGTGAAGAACTTCTCTATTCGGGTCAATTTCAGTTTTTTCAATTTCCTTTAAAGCTTCGTGGTAAACATGTTTTAAATCAAGAGTTGAATCAACTTTATCAATCATTTTCAAAGCTTTTTTGTAATGTTTTTCAGCTTCACCAAATTTAACCTCTCTTGCTCTATAATAAGCTAAGGCTCTATCTAAATCATCAATTGCGAAAATTTTTCTGATGGTGATATTGATAGCACGCATGATAAGAATTGGGTCATTCTTTCCGGAAATTTCTTTCAAGAAATTATACAACCCTTTGATTCCATCATACAAAGATAATTCAATATAATTAGCTTTGTAGCCTAAATCTTTTAAAGTATTTTGGATATTGTTTCCGTACTCGCCAAGCCTACAAATTCCGGGTGATGTAATCATTGCAACATAATCAGCACCGCCTTCAATTGCTTCAATAAAATTTCCTAATATCAGTTTATAAGGAAGACAGATTGCTTCAGGTGAATTCTTAGTTCCGTATGACAAAGTTTTTTTGCTTGTATATGGCGGAACATAAGGTTCTACTCCGATTTTCTTAAGTCCTGCTGCCCACGCTATTGATATTGTTCCCATGTGAGGAAACGCTACTTTAATTTTCTTTCCCTTTGCCATATTGTTTTACTCCTGTCCAATAATTTTATTATATCAGAAAAAAAATTAGTACCAAATTGGAGAATAGAAGAAATGTATATTCTGTTAATTAATAAAAAAAAAGGAGTTAAATATGAAAAAAAGTTTTATAGCATTTTTATTATTTTTAGGTTTAGCAAGCAATTACGCATTTGCAGAAGGAAATTCAATCGCTGTCGTTGATTTACAAAAACTCGTAAGTAATTCTGCGCAAGTTAAACAGCTTAAGCAAGAACATTCTAAAAAAATGGAAGAACTAAATAAAATTATTGTTAACGCTCGTGGTGCAATTGCAAATGAAACCGACAGCGCAAAAATCGTTCAGTTAGAAGAAAAATACACAAGAGAGTTCAACACTAAAAAACAAGCGTTAGAAAAGGATTACAATACAAGATTAAGCAATATAGAAAAATCTATTCAGTCTGAAATTGAAAAGAAGGCGCAAAAAGATAAATACGATTACGTATTTGCAAAAAGTGTTGTGCTTTACGGCGGAAAAGACATTACGAGCGAAATTAACGTTAAATAATGTAACAATAATGTAACAAAGCAAATGTTTCTTTTTAGTATTTTGTAATATAATATTGGTACAAATAACAAAGGAGAAACAGATATGGCAAGAAAAAGTATTATTTCATTAAGTTTGTTTTTAGCTATGTGTGCTTCCGTTACATGTGCAATGGCTCATTCAACAGTATACACAGACGATTTAGGAAGAATGCATTTCTTGGGTAAAGACCAAGGCGAAAAAACTCTTCAAAAAGTATCTGATTACAAAAATCCGTCTGAAATGTTTATAAACAATGGTGAAATCGTAAAAGGCGCTTCACAAGATGTAATCAACACACCTCCAAATGCAGGTTACGAACAAAGATATAAATACAGAAATCTTAGTGCAAATGAAGTTCAAGAAAGAATGAACAAGGCAAAAGGCTCATTTACTTATGATAAAGGTGCTATGGACGCTTCTAACCCATACACTTACGGTGAAACAAACATTAAGAGCATAAGCAACAAATCAGAATCAACAGAACAAACTTCTGATTCAGCTAAGACTAAGAAAAAACATTTTTGGGATAATTGGTAATAATTATTCCCGGATCGTCTAGTGGCAGGACGAAAGATTCTGGCTCTTTTAACGGTGGTTCGAATCCATCTCCGGGAGATTTACCGAAGAATATTTTATAAATAAGAGTAGTTTCGGCTACTCTTATTTTAAATTTTGTGTTCCATTCCAAGTCTTTTTAAGCAATTTATCTAATTTATCTTTTTTATTAAAAAAATTATTGAAGAAACTTTGTTTTTCATAAGGGCTATTATTTGTAAAATTTTTTATTGGTAGTAGCTTCTCTTTTGAAGTGTTATCTAAAATCAGTTTAGTCAAATCGCAAGCGGTCATTTCTAACTGATTTGTTGTCGCATATCGGCAAATATTTTCAGAAATTTTAGGTCGTAGTTTTTGAAAAGCTGGATTTTGATTTTTTAGCATTGAAATGATAATATTGACTAAATTTGAACCATTATGAATTTTTGTTTGCATATTTCCTTCATGTATAACATGAGCAAATTCGTGCAAGAATGTTTCAAGGAAAAAATCTGTTGTAGCGCTTCTATTTTCAAAATTCATGTCAGCAATTTCATCTGCTTGCTCCCAAATTTTATTTCCACTTTTATAATTCATATCTTTAAACTCATTAAAAAATATAGTTTTTTCTGGGGTAATGATTTTTTTGTCAGAATGCAAAAATGTCGGTGCGAAATTCATAAAACCAAACGCATCTCGGTTATTCACGTTAAGAAGATTAAAATCTTCAACAAAAATTCCATTCGGTAGTGCCAAATTTAAACCGTATCTGTTATTGATTTCCATAATAAGTTTTGTACATTGAAGTGCACACCATGCAATAACCTTATTTTCTTTAAAGTCACTTTTAATATTGAGCTTTAGCAATTCGTTTGAAATTTTTTGAGTGTTACAACTATTAATTTCATTTTTTATTTGCTTGGTTAATCCTGCTTTAAAAGTTTGTTTATTGTAGTTAAAATTGTTAATTTTTTGCATGATATTTGAATAAAATACAGTAAAGAAATAATTTGCTAATTTAATGTAAATATTTGTAAAATTTGCACAATATGATAACAAAAAATATTTTTATGGTTTTTAATCTAGTGTAAGGTATTAGTAAAAAAGGTTGTAAATGATAAAAACAGTAAACTTAAACGTTGTAAATAATCAGTATATTAATAAGCAGAATTTGCAAAATGGGGTCTTGAAACCTTCATTTGCAGACACCCACAATACAGAATTATCAAATTATGAGGTAGGACAGGCGATTCTTAATCGCAATAATATTTCATTCCGCAATTTGGCGACGCCAATCGATGTCACAGATAAATACAACAAAAAAATCGAAGGCAAAGACCATTTGGATTTGCCGAATATTCATGTATATGAATATCCTGACACAAATTTGCAGGTGATTTTTGATGAAAATCAAAATATTCCTAAGGGGGTAAA
Organism: uncultured Candidatus Melainabacteria bacterium; assembly: GCA_934747335.1. GTDB lineage: Bacteria > Cyanobacteriota > Vampirovibrionia > Gastranaerophilales > Gastranaerophilaceae > CAG-196. Next base: position 23,587 of record CAKVGS010000007.1, on the reverse strand, counting down.
TTTATTAGAAGCCCGTTTATTTTTTAGTAAATCTCAAACAAATAATTCTCCATTAAAAGATAAGATAATTTATAACATACTACAAGAACAATTAAACAAAAAACTAGATGATGTGCAACTACAAGAAAACAATAGTAGTATGTTTACAGTGCATACAAAAACAAATGAAATCAATAATATTTCTAATATAAATCAAATAATTAACAATCTAGAATTAAGTAATGAAGAATTGATAAATGCAAAAAAAAAGCCTAATTAAAGAAATTGAATCAAACAAGTTTAAAAGTTTTGCACAGGATTTTTTAATAATTGATACTAACGCAAAACTGAAAAATACTAATGAACTAATAAAAGATATTGATAACATTACACTTCCTGAATTAAAGCAATACTATAAGAATAGTATTGCAAATACAGAAGCACAATATTTTTTAACAGTAAATGCTAAAGATATTAACAAAAAAGAACTATTAAAAGATATTAATAGCAACATTAACAATAAATATATAAAACATTCGGACAAAGAACCGATACAAAAATATTTTTATAATGATAAACTAAAAATTATCAAAAATAATAATATAGAAATTTCAAATGGTAATATTATTGCAATGTATCCATATGAAGAAAAAGTTTTTAAAGATAATTTAACCGCCTTTTTTACTGATTTAATATTAGTATTTTTATTTCAACCTTGTATTCAAGAAGAATCAGGAACGGAAGCTCTACACCCTCCAATTTCATTAAACAAAAACGATAAAAAATACGTATATCATAATTTATCTTTTAATTTATCAGAGGCTGAATTTATTAATTCAACTCCCCGAAAAGCATTAGAAATACAAAAAAACTTATTTAAAACGATAAATGATACAGATATTGAATTAAATTTAAAGAATATAAAAAAATACTTTAAAGAAAGTTTGAATAGAGATACAAATTTACAATATAAAGAAAATGATACAAATTTTGATTTGTATGATTATGGTTATAATATTTTCCAAATTTATGAAATAATAGATGCCATTGATGTTGATGATATAAAAAAACATATTCAAAAATATTTAATAGAACAGCTGCCAATAATGAAAATGAATATACAAGGATAAAATATGAATATACAAAAAATAAATATTAATAAGTTAAATCACAATTATAATGAGAGTATTTTAACTTCTGCTAGAAAAAAGTTTTCAGGTAAGATAAAAAATGCAAATACCGAGATATTGCCAGTGGTTACAGTTCCTTTGGTTGCATATATGGCAACAGTAAAGAAAACAATGAATGATTTAGAAAATAATAAAGCTATTGAGCAAGCTAACAATTACAAACCGAATAATGTAACTTGGAATGAACAACAAAGTAGAAAAGAATTAAAATCGCTTGGCATTACTCAAAAGAGTGAACAAGATAGGTTTATTACTGAAAAAGGAACTATAAAACAACATGATTTAGACAAATATAAACAAAAACATTCTATATCGCATAGAGGGCTTCCTGATGATGCACAACCTTATGAACATGATATGTATGATTACAACAATGACATACATTCAGATATTCACTCATCAGGTGGTGGTTTTGCAACAATAGAACCTGACCATCATGATATGGGATTTGGACAAATTAGTGCTGGATTTGGGGAATTACAATTCCCTGAAGGTGCTGAAATAACAGAACAATTAGGACATGTTGCTGATATGTTAGACAATCCTGTTTTAGAGGGTGTTGCGGCAGAATTGCTTCCGGGTACTAAATTCTTAAAACCTGGAAAAGATTTGATTGATGGAGATTATGAAAAAGCAGCATAAATAATGTAAACATATGCAAAAATTTGTACAATATGGTAGCAAAAAATATTTTTATGCTTTTTTAATTAAGTGTAAAGTACTAGTAAAAAGGTTGTAAATGATAAAAGCAGTAAACTTAAACGTTGTAAATAATCAGTATATTGATAAGCAGAATTTGCAAAATGGTGTCTCGAAGCCTTCATTTGCCGACACCCACAATACAGAATTATCAAATTATGAGGTAGGACAGGCGATTCTTAATCGCAATAATATTTCATTCCGCAATTTGGCGACGCCAATCGATGTTACTGACAAATACAACAAAAAAACAGAAGGCAAAGACCATTTGGATTTGCCGAATATTCATGTATATGAATATCCTGATACAAATTTGCAAGTAATTATGAATATTGATGATCATATATCTACAAATGATAAGAATTTTCTAGAGCAACCACAAATTTTAGTACAAATATTGAAGAATTCTAATGATGCAAAAAAAGAAAATGTCAAAAATGAGTTAATAAAAAAAATTATAGAAATAAATTTGGATAAAAAAGCACCATTCATATTGAATAATGAAGGTTATTCCGAAAATATTTTTTATTCTTATACCGAGTGGGGAGGAAAAAATGTAATTGATAACTTGCAAAATCTAAATCAAACCGTTTATGATTTAAGAATTAATGAGCAAGATCTGATATCTGCTAAATATGAACTTTCAAAAAAATACACAAATGAAAATTTAGATGCAATAACAGCGAAAAGTTTACAAGAGTATTATAATGGATTAAAAAATAATTTTTCTTCAAAAGCATTTGTAACCGTATCAAAAGATTATTTTGAAAAAAATCATAAGAGGATTTTTTCTGAACTAAATAGGAATATTGATATCAGATTACAAAAGAATAATTCTGACAATAATTTACTAAAAAAACAATTACTTGATGAATTTACACTTGGCATAATAAATTCTTATACAGATTTTAATAGAAATTTTAAAATTATTAATAGTATGAATGATTATTCAAATTATAAAGTTATTTGCAAGAATCAATATGACAATAACTTATTTATTCAGTTACTTAATAAATTATTAAATGAGGACTTGGATAAGATTATAAAAATGGGGAAATTATCTTATAAAAAAGAAATAATTGGGCAATTAACAAAACAAGAAATTCCATTATTAAAAAATATTACATTAGCACATTATGGCAATAATTTTTCACAAATAGAAAATCTGATTGATTCTATTAATCAAAATGATGTAAAGCAAAATATACGAATGATTCTAATGCAATACGAATCGGATATGGGAAAGGATTATAATGAAAATTACTAGTGTAAATAGATTAAATAACTCTTTAAAAATTTTTAACAATAAAACAAAAACTAATAATACTTTAAAAAAAGCTTCAGACAACAAAGCAATTATACCATTTGTTGCAATGCCACTTGTTGCATATGTTTTAAGAAATGAAAATGATGCTAAAAAATCAATTTTAAATGATGCTTTAAATAATAGATATATTCTTCCCCGTGAAAAAACTAATATGAAAGTTATTTCTGAACTTGAAGAAAAGAAAATTATAGAAGTACAAAAACCGTGGCAAGCACCAAGATTTAATGATGGTGTACTTACAAAAACTGGTTATGAAGATGTAACCACACAAATTAAAAATTCAAATCTTTCAGAAATAGAGAAAGAGCAATATTTGAAACAACTCAAAATTGCAAATTATAGGACTTTCGGACATGTTCCGCAAGAACATCTGGATAATTTTTATTCTTCGGATAGTGGTTTTGCAACAATAGAACCTGACCATCATGATATGGGATTTGGACAAATTAGTGCTGGATTTGGGGAATTACAATTCCCTGAAGGTGCTGAAATAACAGAACAATTAGGACATGTTGCTGATATGTTAGATAATCCTATTTTAGAAGGAGTTGCTGCTGAATTGCTTCCGGGTACTAAATTCTTAAAACCTGGAAAAGATTTGATTGATGGAGATTATGAAAAAGCTACAGTAGGAACGCTTACAAGATTGGGAGAATTTGCGATTGCTCCTGTGAAATTAGGTTGGGCAGGTTTTGGTGCTTTAGCCGGAGGCATTTCTTGGTTAGCAGGAAACCGAGGAGAAGGAGTTGGGTTAGTTGGTGGGTTTAAAAAAGCTTCCCATATGTGGGCAAATGGACGTAACAAATTAGAAAATACAATTATTGAACGAGAAGAACCCGATCCTAATGCTCAACATGTTTATATACGTGACGCGTATGTAAATGCTACTAACGACTATGTGCGTCGTGTTAATAATGATGCAGATGATGAAATTCGTAATATTAACAATAGTAGTGCAGAAGAAATAAAACAAAATGAAATTGAGAGATTAGCAGCTCAAAAGGATTATGAAATAAAGCATAAATCAACGGTAAAAATTCGTGATAAAGCTTATGCAAGAACCAGGCAAGGGGAAGAACATCGTCAAGCTTCAAAAGAGTATTTAAGAGAATTAATAGCTGAAAAAGAACAGAATTTTAGATATCAACAACAAATGATAGCAAAACTTTCTGCCGACATAAAGAGTGCAGAAAGTGATTGCAATAAAAAACTAGCAACAGAATTAGAAAAACAAAAAGCTGATTTAGAAAAAATATTCAAAGCTCAAGCAAAGGAGGCTCTTGGAAGCATAAATTACATTTTAGAAATAGCAAAACAATATGAGCAAATCTACAAAAAAAATGATGCACAAGGATTTGCAAGTGTTGCGGGGTATAAAGAAACAAAGAATCAACTTGCAGCGATGTTTGGCGTTCCATTAATCCAAAACAAAAAGAACCCAAATGTAAAAGTACCTAATGTAATAGCTTTGTACGGACCAAAAGGAACAGGTAAAACTATATTTGGTGCTTCTTTAGTGAAACAATTTGATTGCATAAATGGAGGCAGTTTATTATTAAAAGTAGGAGATGATATAAATTTCTCACGATTAATGAAAATTGCCGAAGAAGCCAAAACGAATTTTAAGAAAACAGGAAAACGTACAATAATCCAAATTGATGAAGTAGAATTTTTTGGTACAAAACAAACACCTTCTATCTGGAAACGATTAAGAGGAAAACCTGAAAACTTTGAAGAATTTTTATCTGTATGTTCTGATAAATATGGTTGCACATTAATTGTCACTACAAATGAACCAAATAAGATTGATGACTCTATTAAATCAAAGATGAAATTCTTATATGTTCCGATAGCAAATGAAGAAGATATGGCAGAAATTCTTAAGTTTCATGTTAATAACAGAAATAAAGAAAATATTAATTATAAGAAATTAGTATCATTATTAGTTGCTAAAACTAAAGATGGAAGTGCATTTACAAATGCCCGTTTAGAAGACATTGTAAAAACTGTTATTTCCCGACATGGAGTATTGAACCAAAAATTACTGGAAGAAGAAATAGCAAATAGAGAGCCTGATATAAGTAAAGAAGAAATCAATTTTTATAAAAAGGACTTTAAATTATGCAAGTAAATTCTGTTGGAGTAAAATTATACGGTTATTCAATACGCCCAGCATTTAAAGCAAAAAGTATTGAAGAAAGAATGCAAAGTTATCGTGATGATTGTGGTTGGTGGAAATGGAATTGTGGTGGTGGCAAAGAAGCTGCAAGATACAAAGCCATCAGTGATTTAAATAATGAATTGAATAAATCTGAAAGTGCCGCAAAAACAGCTACCGCAAGAACGAGTAGCGCAAAAAGAAAATGGGAAGCAAAACACAATACAGAACAAACCATTTTGGATAAAAAAGAAGATGCTTTATATAAATTGTCTAGTATTACAGATGAAAATAACGAAACAATTGATGCTTTAACTTCAGAAATTGATAGTCATATTTATTCTGTGCAGTATAATAAAAGACAAAAACGTAATTTAAAAGAAGAAAGTAGTAATTTAGATCAGCAAAATAAACAAAATCGTAAAAAGTTTGATCAATTAAATTCGCAATATAGCTCTACTCAGAAAAATTCAAATAACTTAGTAGATGCAGAATTAAAAAAAGCCAAAAAAACTATTGATAAAGAACAAAAAATAAATTTGACGGAAACCGAGCAGAACTTACAAAATGCAGATCAAATTATCGATAAATTGCTACAAGATGTGAGTCGTAAAAAAGTTGCAGGTTTATCCAAAATAAAAGGTTATGATACTGAAAAAAGAGAATTAGATAGATTATTTGCCAGACCTATTGAATATTCTAAAAACGGTATTTCTGCTGATATACCGAATGGGATATTATTATACGGTCCTCAAGGTTGTGGTAAGACAACATTAGCAAGAGCTTTCGCAGAAAGCACCGGCTGTAATGTTGAATATTTTAAACCTACTATGAATGTTGATAAAGTTTACAACCAGTTGATTGATATTATAGAAAAAGCAGAACGTCAATTTAAAAAAAATAATGTGCATACATTTATTTTGATTGACGAGTTTGATGCATTTGCTCCAAAAGAATCTGAAAAAAGTCGTCAATTAAAGAACTTAACAGATAAAATTGCCAATGAATATCATTGTTCTATTTTAGCAACAACTAATTATCCTGAAAATATTGATAAAACTTTATTGAGGGATGGTAAATTCCATAAAATGGCAATAGCACCTGCAACTGCAACTGATGTTGGTTTAATAATAAAATACTATTTAAATGGAGCATCTATCAGTAATGCTGATTTTAATAACATTATCTATACAGTTTTAAATCATAGGGATGGGAAATACAGTAATTCTCAAATAAAAGATATTATTATCAACTGTATAAAAAAATCTCTTTATACAAAAACAAAACTTGAAGGTAAACATATTATTCAAGCTTTTAGTGAAAATGTACCATCAATCACACAAGATGCACTAAAATTATTTGAAGAACAAATGAGAATAGTAAGAAGGATTTAGGTGTAAAATGAATATAAATACGACTATCACTCAAAACATAGATTTTAAAGCGAAATTATATCATGAAAGAGTAAAAGAAAAATTAGAAGGAACTGATTGGCTTGACCGTAATTTTGGTGGAGCGACAACTGAGGCTGAAGAAGATGCTGAATGGGAGATTCGACAAGAAATAGATTCTAATTGGGAAAGAACTCGTTCCCAAAATCGCGATTATGATTCATATCAATCTTATTATAGCCGAGAAACTGAACGAATCAGTAATAGAGTAAAAGAAGTTGATGCAGAAATGAAAGAACATCGTTCACTACACCCATTTCAATCCCTAAAAATAAAGGCATTGCAAGCAAAAGCATTTGCATTAGGGATTCGTGCAAATATAAGTGATAAATCTGTAGATAATTTAGAAAAGAAAACAGATAAAAAACGAGATAAAAGTTCTGAACTAAACAGAGAAACTCGTAGAATAGAAAGAAATCTAAACACATTAAAAAGAGAAAATGAAACGAAAATCAGAACAAAAGTTGCGGAATTAAAAGAAAATGCAATGCTAGAGCATAATAAGAGAATTGATAATTTAATCAATTCTCCATTATTGTATTTGAAACAAAATGTGGTAATGCCAATAAAAATGTTGCAAAAAGGTAAAGATTTTACAGCTCCAAATGGAATTTTAATCAACACCCCATTAAAAAGTTTTTCAAAATTGATTTTAAGGTGGATTACAAAAAATTCAAATTCAAATTATGCAAAACTAAATGCAAAAAAATATAAAACAGAAGAAGCCTTTTTTGAAGCATTAAGTGCTATTTCAGAAAAATCAAGACAAGAACATGCTGTGACCAATAAACATTCATTTACTTTGATAACAAACATTGATAAATTTTTAAAACGAAAAAATTCACCATTAATTCCATTCCTAAAGAGTTTCATGGATACTACTGCAATAGATAATTTTAATACAATTATATTATCTAGCAAAAAAAGTTCTCAACTAGATTCTATATTAACAGCTAAACATCGTTTTCCTTTAAAATTAGATTTATCGTTGAAATTTTTAGTAAAAAAATACAGTTTTTTATCTATGTTATTCAAATCTTTTAAAACCGGAACTAATAGAAAAAATCTTAAAAAATTAAAATTAGCTCATTAACAAAGAAGGCAATTCTAGAATAGAATTGCCTTCTTTTACTAATTATTTTCAAATCCTCTTACAACATATTTTTTCTGATTTTTTCTTTAGCTTTGTCGATTTCTTTAATTCTTTTTTCAACAGTTCTTACTTGCTTTTTCAAAGCTTGTCTTTCAGTTTTAATCAACTTATATTGAGCATCAACATCTGCAAATTTTGTTTTGCAATTTAACAAATCATTTCTTATATCAACTTGCGCATTATCCAATTGCAAAATAGCATTTTGAATATTACCATTGCCTACTGCGTCACCATCTACTGATGAAGCTGCTTGAGTAACAGCTTTTTTTGCAGTTGAAGTTGCAGCCGTAGTTGATGTTGGTGCCGGATTTCCATATTGCGTGTCATTAAAGTTTAATGGTGTAAAAGCATTTCCATCAGCCATTGCAAGCCCTGTCATTGTTGCAAACATAGCCATTGTTAAAACTATTCTCTTCATTTTAATATTCTCCTATTAACTATATTTATATAATATTATATTTTTTTTCTTTTGACTATCCTATATTAAATGTATAATATTAATTATGGAAAAAGATTATTGTAACAAATGCGGTGCTTGCTGTAAAAATATTGTTGTTGATTTTAAAAGAAAAATCCTATTTAGAGATGGTGTACAAACTTTGACTGATGAATTTGCAAAGATGCTTATAAAAGGCGAAAATAAAGACTCTACAACAATATGTTCTTGTAGTTTTTTGAAAAATAATCTTTGTTCAAATCCGAATAAACCTAAAGAATGCACAGATTTTCCGTCTTCACCGTTTGCATTTTTGCCGGAAAATTGTGGTTATGAAGGAGATGTTTTTATAAAGCTAGAAAAAGAAAAACAAAAAATTCGCAAGCTTAAAGAAGAAATTATTTATTATAACTCTATTCTGTCTGTTGACAAATCTGTTCAACGAATAATAGATCGTCATCAAGCCTATATTGACAAATACAAAATGTATGGTTCTAATGATTGGTAATCTAATCCATTTTTTTACAAAATTTGTAAATTTTTGTAACAATTCTTTCAAAAACCCTAAAGTTTTTACAAAAACAGCCGATAACAATAATGTAAGATGAAGGAAAAAGGCATAATAATGTCAGGATTTGATTATAACCAATATATCAAAGAATTTAAATCAAAGTACTCAGAAATAGTAAAAGACAACAAGATTACGGTTGATGAGTACAATAGTTTGTCGCCAGAAGATCAAAAGAAATTAACGGAAGCTTTGAATGGAAATCCGTCAATATTAGGAGATACAGTATTAATAAGCGCCGAATACTCATTCCAAGACAAATCTTTGGAACTTTATTACGGCAGAGGTAATACTGGTGATATCGAAATTGGTGACAAGGTTAAGGATGAATATAAAAATGCTGATCATGGTCTTTTGAAAGACGGTGAATTCAGCTTGGTTGATAAGTCAGGCAAAACAATTGTAAATGCTGATGGAATCCCGGTAAAATTTCAGTTAAATAATAGTATAGAAAAACAAAACCATTTACCACTTTCAATGCCTTCCGTAAGAAAAGAAGTGCGTCAATTTTTGCTTGAACTTTTAAAGAAAGCTTATTCCGAAAAGAATGCAGAATTTAATAATTATCTTATCCAAAGTAAACCAAACTTTTTTAAAGGTTTGGCAATGCAATTACATGATTGGGGTTCAATGGCAGCCGATAAATTAACAGAGATGGGCGTTGTAATTGACAGAAACGATACTCGTTGGGAAATAAAAGATAAGTTAATAGATAAATTAGCTGAGATTGAAGTATTGGAAGATAATGTTGATAACGAAGCTACATTTAATGATTTGTTTAAACAATATTTTCATTCAGACTTTGATTACAATTCAACATATGAATATTTAAACAGTTGTCTTGATTTTAAAAATTCAGAAATGAAAGACAAATTGCAAATCTCAAAAACTTCAGGTAAAATTTTTTCAAAAACCTTCGACAAATTGACAAAGAATAGCTTTAAGGCTGTTGATGACTATATGGGAAATGCAGAAAACACCGGTGGTCTTTTAGATTTAGCGTTCAATGTGGCATTAATGTATTTGTCAGGCGGCTCAAGCGCGATTGCAAAGTATGCTCAAACAACAGCTAAAGGCGGCGCTGAACTTGCAGAAAATGTGATTACGAAGGTTGCGGGAGCAAAAGCTGCTCAATCAACAATCGGAAAAACCGTTTCACAAGGTGTAGGAATCGTTTCAGCACAAACAACAAGCGCAGGCGCGAACGCAGTTGCTTTCCAAGTAACAAAGGCTGCCGAATTGGCAGGTGAAGCTGCTGCAACAGGTCATGTTGATATGGATAAAGCGGATGTTATAGCTGAAAGCGCAGAAGGCTTGTTTAAGTTTGGCTATGTTGGTGGCGCAATTTCAGGCCCTTTGGGAATGCAGGTTAAAGGTTTGACGACAAAACTTTTAAACAGCAAACCGATTATCAATCAGATTTTGACAAAAGGTATTACAAACAAACCGACAGCTTTGACGAGCGTTTTGAAAGATATTTCGGAACATTCAGAAGCTATTGGCGAAGTGTTGAAATTTGGAACAGAATTTGGAATAAACGCCGGCTATATGGCTTATGACGAAGGCACAAGCTATACAGACGCCATGAAAAATTTGGCGCAAATGGATGGTGTTTCAAAGATGGTAATTGCAATGCTTGGCGGTAAAAATCTTGAATTCTTGACACCTAAAAAAGTTCAACAAATCAAAACCGACCTGGCCGGCTACAAAGTAAATATCGCAATATACGAAGGTAAAAAAGTATATTCTGTAAAGGATGCAAAAGGTAAAGAAACAGTTTTGGCGACTCCTGAAGAATTGTTCATGTTTATTTTGGATAAAGAAGCACAAAAGGTGGGCGTAAAGGCTGAACATTCAAATGCCGATAACACCCCTCACCATAACCCTCTCCCACAAGGGGCGAGGGAACAAAGCGAAGTGCGTAAAAGTGAAGCCAATAGCCGTTTAGAAAATTCTAATTCTTTTGACAAAAAGCTCGTTGATAAAGCTCTTAATAACAATTCAGAATTGGCAAATTCTTTATTAAGTATTAAAGACAAAGATGGTAACTACATTTTTAATGCTCAAGATGTTGAATGGTTTACTGATTCAAAAGGTGTTGATTTATATAATGCCTTAAAAGACACTTACGGTGAAGAAAATTTAAAATATTATAAAGAAGAAATCAATACATTAATCAAAGAAAATCCAAATGCTGAAACGATTTTAAAAGTATTATCAGATATTCGTACTAAATATCCAAATGGCAATGAAGATATAACCGTTGAACTTTCAGGACTTACTAATTTAACAAAATTAGTAACTTCAAATAATATTGAAAAAGTAGTACAAAATTTAAAAGCTCGTGATAGAAGATTAGTATCTTATGATGTTCAAAATTTTGTTAAAGATATTTTAGAACAATCTATGGTTGAGTGTGAAAAGAAATTTTCACCAACTGAACGTGCAGTAATTAAAGAAGAAATTGTAAATCATCCTGAAAAACAAGAAGCCTTTGAAAAAATGCTTCAAAATCCTGATGTTTCTGAAAAACAAATGGTTGAAATTCTCAAATCTGAAAAAATTTCAATTGAAGATTTAAAGAATATTGATTCTCATATTAAAACTGCTAAAGAGCAAGGTTTTGATTTGATTAATTTATTAGAATCTAAAGAAGAAGATTTTAATAATTATATCAATACAGAATCAGAAAGAATTGAGCGTGGCATTCCTGCTAAAAGAACTTCTAATGGCTTTAAAGTTACAGATAGCCCGAAAGAGTTGGCTAAACAGTTGAAATTTGTAAAGAATGTTCCGTCATATACTTTTGAAGAAATTTCAAAACTTTCAAAAGAGGAAACTAAAACTATTTCACAAATTTTAGCTTCTGAAGATGCTTTGAAAAATTTAAATTATGACAATTTAAGTTTTATAATCAAAAATTATAAAAATGCAAAACCAGAAGATATAAAATTGATTCAACAAGGAATTGAAGCAGGTGCTTGCGAATATGGCGATAAGACAGTGAAATTATTTTTAGATGCAGCTGGTGATAATGTTGCTAAGCGTGAAGTTGTTTCAATGCTATTCAAAAATATTGCTGAATATAAGAAAAATGTTTCAAGATATAATTATATAAATAATTTATTTGATGAAACTAGAGCAATGCTAAAAATATTAAATGACATTAACACTCCTGAACAGGTAGAAGCACTAAAATACTACTTTGAACATGCACCATTAAACAAAATGAATTTAAGCCGAGATTATATTCCTGATTTTACAAAAATTACAACTGTAAATGATGTTAAAGATATGCTTAAACTTCAGAATTACACTTGCTCTTACGAATTTAATAAATTATATATGTCACTATCGGCAGAAGATAGAGCCTTATTCACAAAAGAACAATTTGATAACGCTAATTACTATGGTAAAAGAGGTTATGATACATACACAGATATTATAAAAACTCTTTTAGACCCGAAACTTGATGAAGCAACGAAAAATGATATCAGAGAATTTTTGAAAACAAATCCTAGTGAAAATAAACAGTATGAATGGGATAAATGTTTCGAGAATATTAATGGAGTACGTACATTAATACCTGAAACATTGCGAAGATTTACTGCACTAGATAAGACCGGTGTTGAATATGATCAAAGTAACTATGATCGTTTAGCACATAGAGATATTAGAGACGGTAAAGCCGAATATTTATATAGTACAGAAGTACTAAATAAAATAATAGATATATTAAACAATCCTAGTTTTAAAGAAAAATTAGGTAGAATGCTTTCTATGGAAGAAGCTGAGGCTGTTTCTTATATTGAACAGGATTGGAAGTTAAATTTTGTAAATGAAAATCTAGCTAAAGACATGAGAGAACTTGATGTTAGAAATCTTTGTTGGAATATACAACAAGCGAAGATACCTGAACAACTTCCTTTAGTCAAGCTTGCTTTAAAATATGATTACAAATTTCCTACAAAAGATAGTGAAATTGTAAGGTGGGATCAAAATATTTACAACCATTTGACTACAAAAGAAAGCGTAGAAGCTTTTGAAAAAATATTTGAAAGAAATGATTATACAACAAACGAAGCTAAGTTCTTGAAAAAATTGGCTGAAACTTGTGATGGTAACACATTTGCTTTAAAGTATGAACTTATGAATAAAACAGGTAAATTAAAATCTAATATAAATAATGATTATTATAAACGTTTTATTGAATATACAGAAAATGAATTTCAAGCAAAATTCTTAGAAGAAGTAGAAGCTTTCCTTGAAAAACATCCGGAATTTAAAGAACATTTTGAAGCTATTGAACCTCAAAATGGTAATAGAAGTTTCTACAAAAATATAAATTCAAAAGAAGTGCTAACAACTATTTTAAATAATTTGAAAAAGATTGAAAAAAGTGATTTTAAATATATTTCAGAAATAGTTAAACCAGATAGATTATATATGGGTGATAAAGATTTAGCTGACTTATTATTATCCGGCTTTTCTAATGAAAAAATTGATTTTATTAAAAGTTTAGAAATAAAAGATGGTTGGGACAAAAATTCTTTATCTCCAATTTTATGTTCAGATGTTGATATCGAAACATTAAAATTAATTAAAAATAAATCAGAAGAAATTTATGAAATTAAAACAACCGTAGAATGTATAAATGATAAAAACATCAAATTTGCAAGATTGCTGTTAAATGATAAAGATGTTAAATTAGATGACATTGATGACTTGCTAAGAGTTCCTTTTTATCGCATGCCTAAAGAGACTTTTGATGCGAGATGCGATGTCTATAAAAGTTTAAAGAATGGTATTGAGAAAAAAGATATTATTGAAATTCTTAAAGCCATAAATGCTGATAATTCTCAATATGCTATCGATTTATGCTTAAACAATAAAAAATACTGTATTGCCCCTCAACATCTTTCTATTTTAATAGATAAGTATAATGAAATCACAGTTGAGCAATATAAATCATTAGAACAAAAAGTAGGGAAAGCAGAATTTGCCAATTGGGATGCTAATGACATTGTCATTGCTTCTCAATTATCAGGACTAATTGGCAACGAAAATATTAACGAAATTCCGCTTTCTCAGAAACGTTCTATTTTAAAAACTCTTGTATCTTGTAATACTGACTTATTTGGAATTAGCGATAAATTAAAAGAAAAAGCACCACTTATTCCTAGAAACAAAGAAGAATATTGTGAACTTTTACCATCTCTTGTTCGTTCGTTAGGTGTTGAAACTAATAAATTGAGTACAGAACAAATTAAAAACACCAATGCTTCAACCAAGAATTTGGCGAATTCTCTTGCACAAATTTCTGATAAAGATTTTGCTAAATTGAATATTTCTCAAGAATACTCAAGAGAAGATTTTATCAATACTGTTCTTGAAAAAACTAAAGATTTGTCGGAAACTGAAAGACAAAAAGTTTTTGATTATTATGGCTTTGAACTTCTTAAAAACGATACAAACAAAACAGGTTACACATTATATGGTTATCCAGTAAACCTAAATAATGGTCATAAGTTGGCTGAAATCAGAGACGTTAAAACAAAAGCAGTTGTAGAAAGCTTGAGAAATGACGTTGTTAAATTTTCTAAAAACAATAGAATCAAATGTGAAAATCCACAAGTTGAACAATTCTTAAATGAAATTGTTGAAGTTTTGCCTGAAATCCGAACTATGATTGGCAAAGCCCAACATGGTAATAACGGCACTCGTGGTGCTCATGCTTATGATGTAATGAAACATTCTCTAAAAGTTATGCAAAAAATTTCACAAGACCCTAAATTTGCAAAACTAAATGAATCTGATAAAAAGGTTATGCTACTAGCATCTTTAATGCATGATATAACTAAATCAGAAGGTCATCCTGACGGTTATCATTCTGAAAACGGAGCATTTGATGTATTCTTTATTTCTAAGAAATTTAATTTAACCCCAGAAGAACAAACAAAACTATATAAAATTTGCAAATACCATGAATGGTTAAATTTTGTTAATACTTCTAAATCAGAAGGCGAATTAACAAAGCGTTTGCAATCAGTTGCTTTTGATTTGCAACAAGACAATCTTGTAGATATGACAGAAATATTTACTCATGCAGATTTGAGAGCAGTAAAAACTGATGATTCTTTCCACGATACAAAAGTTGGCAAATCAAGAGTTGATTTTAACGGTAATGTTCGCAGTTTTGGAGAGTCTGCGGATGTTTATGTTGCAAAAATTAAAGAATATCAAAAAGAATTGCAGAAATCACAACCGATTTTGCCTGTTACAAAATTTCCACAAGCAAGCAGAATGAAACAAGCTATTACAACAGTAAACACTGATGGCAGTACTAACTTAAAAGGTGTTTATCAGGACAAAGACGGTGTTGTTGTAATTAAATTCAACGAAATGACAGACGAAAGCTGGGAAGCAATTGGTTTCCCAAAAGGCACATCAGCTAAAGGTGTAAAAGCCAAAGGTCTTAATAATAATGGCACAGAAACAGATGTTGAAACAGGTAACATCCACTTCTTTGTTCATGGTTTAGATTATTCTAACCAATTAGCAAAATTTGATGCGTTTTCACTTGTAGATTCTGACGCATTGTTATCAGTGAGCTACGCAGAACGTCCTGAAAGCAAATACAGATTCTTTAGATCTCAAGGCGTATTGTTGGATATTCCTACGAAATATGTATATGGCGGTGGTAATACAGATTCAGGTTCAGGCTGCGGTAAAAATATTCAAGAATTCAAAGACCGTTATATCTTTGGCGGAGAAAGAGAATCCGACAGATTGTATATTTCAAACTTGGTAAAAGAAGCAACCGGCATGAGCGATGCTGAATATGTTCAATTCGTAAAAGATAATGAAAATAAATCTATGTTAGAAATTGAACCTGCAGATATCAGAGAAAAAATCATACAAAAATTTGCAACAATAAACTCTAACACAAGAAAAGGTGAGCGAGCTTATAATGAAATGTACGGTTCTAACCCTCAAGTAATGGGCGTCTTTGCTTATAGTTGGGAAAGCGAAGTAGGACAACCTATTGATTTCTTAAATAATGTAGATAATAGAACGCATTTCTTAAAAGAATACGCAAAAGAACGTGATTTACCATTTATTGTCTTTGGTGATTAATTCTTACACCTGCAACATCGTCACGTAGTTGTAATACTCGTTATTTTTGAAGTTAGAAATGTTATTTAGCACATCTGATTTCTTCAAATAGCCCATTCTTATTGCAACTTCTTCTAAGCAAGCAATCTTAATCCCTTGATTTTCTTCAATAGTTTGAACATATTGACCAGCTTTTAATAAAGAATTGTGAGTTCCTGTATCTAACCACGCAAATCCTCTGCCGAATTTTTCAACATTTAATTTGCTTTCTTCCAAGTAAATTCTGTTCAAGTCCGTTATTTCCAGTTCGCCACGTTTAGAAGGTTTTAAGGATTTTGCTTTTTCTATAACACTGTTATCATAGAAATATAAACCTGTTACTGCGTAATTTGATTTAGGTTCTGTTGGTTTTTCTTCAATAGAAACAGCTTTTCCGTTTTTGTCAAACTCAACAACACCAAATCTTTCGGGGTCTTTTACCAAGTACCCGAAAACAGTTGCTTCTTTTTTATCTTTTGCATTTTTAACTGCATTCTTTAGCTGAGCAGAGAATCCTGCACCATAAAAGATATTATCGCCCAAAATTAAAGCGACATTGTCATTTCCAATAAATTCTTCTCCCAAAATGAAAGCCTGTGCCAATCCATCAGGACTTGGTTGTTCTTTATAAGAAAACGTCACGCCAAACTGAGAACCGTCTCCTAAAAGCGTTTTAAAGTTTGGTAAATCGTGCGGAGTCGAGATAATAAGTATTTCACGAATTCCTGCTAACATTAATACTGAAATAGGATAATAAATCATTGGTTTATCATAAACGGGCAACAACTGCTTAGAAACAGTCATTGTACTAGGATAAAGCCTTGTGCCGCTTCCACCGGCTAAAACAATTCCTTTCATTATACCAAACTCGCTTTCTTATTTTCTATACTTTTCATCCAATCTTGATTATTTAAATACCAGTCAATAGTAATTTTAATGCCTTCTTCAAACGTTAAAGACGGTTTCCAACCAAGTTCAGATGTAATTTTATCATTAGAAATTGCATATCTTCTATCATGACCGAGTCTGTCTTCTACATATTTTATTGAGCTTTCATCTTTACCCATAGCATCTAAAATCAGGCGAGTAATTTCCATATTTGTTTTTTCGTTATGTCCGCCAATATTATAAACTTCACCAACTTTACCTTTATGTAAGACAACATCAATAGCCTCACAGTGATCATAAACATATAACCAATCACGAACATTCAGACCATCACCGTACACAGGAACTTTTTCACCTTTTAATAATTGCGAAATAAAGAACGGTATAAGTTTTTCAGGATATTGATAAGGGCCGTAGTTGTTTGAACAACGTGTATTTAGAGTTGGTAAACCGTAAGTTTCTCTATACGCTCTTACAAGCATATCAGCGCTTGCTTTACTTGCTGAGTATGGGCTGTTTGGTGCAAGCGGTGTTGTTTCATAAAAATATCCTGTTTTACCCAATGTGCCATAAACTTCATCTGTTGAAACCTGCAAATATCTTTCAACACCAAGTTCTTTTGATGCCTGAAGCAAGTTTAAAGTCCCCTGTACATTTGTTTCAACAAATATTTCAGGATGTTTAATAGAATTATCAACGTGAGATTCTGCTGCAAAATTTACAACCAAATCAGCTTCTTTAACCAAATCTCTTACTAAATTTCTATCACAAATATTTCCATGTACGAATGTGTAGTTTGGATTATTTTCTACATCTTTAAGATTTTCTAAATTACCACAATAAGTTAATGCATCAATATTGATAATCTTATAATCCGGATGCTTTTTTAACTCATGACGCACAAAACAGCTTCCTATAAATCCTGCACCACCGGTAACTAAAACAGTTGTCATATCTTAAACTCCTATAATTTCTTTAAATGTTTTTTGCGCCATATCTTTTTCAGACAAAATTGGCTCAAAATCAATATTCCAGTCAATATTTATATCTTTATCATTCCAAATTATACCACAATCAGCATTAGGTGCATATTCCCCACTTGCCTTATAAATTAATTCTGCTTCATCTGACAAAACAACAAAACCATGTGCAAAACCTTCAGGAATAAATAACATGTGCTTATTATCTTCTGATAATTCTACTTTTACATACTGTCCGCAAGTCGGAGAGTCTTTTCTTATATCTACTGCTACATCATAAATTCTGCCACGTGTGCAGCGCACAAGTTTAGCCTGAGCATAAGGTGCTCTTTGAAAATGTAAGCCTCTTAAAACATGTGCAGACGACTTTGAATGGTTATCCTGATTGAATTCAACATCTATGCCATTTGCAGCAAAATCAGATTTTTTATAAGTTTCCATAAAAAAGCCGCGGTTATCACCAAAAACTTTTGGTTTAACCAAAATTACATCTTTTATATTTTGTGGTTCAAATTCAAATGGCATATTAATCCTCCTTACTCAGCTTTTCCTAAATGGAAAGTAATGCCAAAAAGCGTAATTCGTTTTATTCTTTTCGCGTTGATTATGCTTGTTTTGCAAGAAAAAATTGTTTCCCAAAAACTGTTTACATTTTCTTTCGGATAATTCCGTTTAAATACGTTATATTCTTTTGATAATTCTTTAGTCAAACCATGTTTTTCTACTATTTGTGCAATCAAATCAATAAATTGTATATCTAACTTTGTCGTTATTTCTCCTCCGTTAGAGATACTTGCTTCTCTAATTCTATAATTATAAAGAATTTTCCTACAATGAACAATACTTTTTGCTGATAAAACAGCGTCCAAAGAAAACGGATAATCTTCTCCTTTTCCTTTTGGAAAAGTTAAATTGTTATCAAAAATCAAACTTCTTTTGTACAATCTGTTCCAAACCATGCAACGCAAACCACTAAATACTTGCGTTTTTACATATTTCCAATCAAAAATTTTACCGCAAGCAATCGGGAATTTTTTCCATGTATGCAAAGAACCGAAAAGAGTTCTATTTTTTATTTTAGTAGAATTTTCAAATACCATTCTATAATCGCATTCTACAATGTCAACCCCTGTATTAACAGCTTTTTCATAAAGAATTGAAAACATATCCGGCTCTATCCAATCATCCGGATCAACAAAACCGATATAATCTCCCTGAGCTTGGTTAATGCCGACATTTCTGGCAAGCCCTGCACCTTGATTTTTTTGATTTATAACAATAATATTTGGATAGTTATAAGAATATTCCTGTAAAATTTGTAAAGAATTATCTGATGAACCATCGTTTACACAAATAATCTCAATTTCTTTGAGCGTTTGATTAACTAAAGAATCCAGACATTGTCTCAAATATTTTTCCACATTATAAACAGGTACAATCACTGAAACCTTAACAGCCACGTTTCTCTCCTTCTAATTTTTCTTTAATTTCAGGAAATAAACTGCAAACTTTATTTAATGCTTGTCTTCCTGTCATACCTTCATTGGAAGCAGAGTTTATCATATTTTTTTGCCATAAAGAATCTTCTTGCGAACCATCAATTACTAAATTTTTAAGCTTATAATTATCTTTTATTACACTAATCTTTGTGTTATTTCTAATTGCATGCCCCCAAAACCATAAATCATCATGTGTTGGGATTTCCTTACTAAATTGTTCTTTATTCAAAACATTTTCATGCAAACTATGTGGAGGATAAAGAACACCGCCGCAGCCAACAGGCTCATTCCAAAAGCTCGGAAGATAAGTTGAGTTATAGGTATAATTTCTAGCCTGCAAATATATCTCATTATTTTTTTTATCTTTTTTAATAACAAAAGCTTGTCTTGCATGGATGCAATCAGGGCGATTTAAGTATTCTTTATACAAATTCTCAACTAATCTTTTATCATAATAATTATCATCGTCTACTGTTATAATAATGTCTTCAGGATATTCAATAAGACTTGGAATAAGTTTTTTAAATGATTTAATATCTTCACACCACTTAATCGTTAAGCCAAATTGCTCTAAATCCGTTAAAGATTTAGGAAGCTCTTTATTCGGAAATTGACTTTCTGCAAGCCACAAAACGACAACGTCAGGCTTTAGAGTTTGTTCCAAAAGTGTAGAAATTGTTTTATGCACTACGTTAATTCTAGCGGGAAAAGTTGTCAAAGACACAATAAGCTTAGGATTTCTTTTTTCTTGTGTTACACCGCATTCTGTTACAGGCATAAATTTATAATCAAGTTTATGCTTTTTGCAGAATTTAATTCCAAAAAATTTTATAACAAAATGTTCGTCAATATCCTGATATGAAAACAAAAAAGACAAATTACTTTTTAAATCTTGCCAAAAACTCACTTTTGATTTGTGAACAGCATTTGCCATAAAAACTCCCAACGACTTTTTTTATATAAAAAAACTCTCAAAAGAGAGTTTTAAATTAAATTGCGCTTGGAGGGATTCGAACCCCCGACCTTTTGGTTCGTAGCCAAACGCTCTATCCAACTGGGCTACAAGCGCAAAACTTGTCGGAAAGATTTCCAACATCTATACTATATCAACAATATAAAAAATTAGCAAGTAGAATTTTGTTATTCAAATCGTTCAAAGACATTATTTATATTTTTTAAATAATCACTCTTATCAAAACACGATTCTATTTCTGTTATAGAAAGTAGACTTGTAACTTTTTTATCTTGACAAAGAGCTTCTTTAAAATGTCCACCATTCAGTGCATCAAGAGCATGCTTTTGTACAATTCTGTATGCATCCTCTCTTGTTAAACCTTTATCCACAAGCTTTAATAACACTTTTTGAGAATAAACAATACCGCCATATAATTGAGTATTTTTAAGCATATTATCTTCATGTACAACAAGATTTTCCATAACTCCATTAAATCGGTGTAACATAAAATCTATTAATATTAATGAGTCAGGAAAAATTATACGTTCAGCCGAACTATGCGAAATATCGCGCTCGTGCCAAAGATTAATATTTTCGTAAGCTGTCAGCATATTGGAACGAACAACTCTTGCCAATCCGCAAAGATTTTCGCATAACACTGGATTCTTTTTATGTGGCATTGCAGAAGAACCTTTTTGATTTTTACCAAAACCTTCTTCAACTTCTCTAACTTCTGTTTTTTGTAAATGTCTGATTTCAGTCGCAAACTGTTCGATTAAAGATGCTATCAAGGCCAATTGTGAAAAGAATTTTGCATGCCTGTCTCTAGAAATAATTTGTGTTGAAATCTTTGCAGGCTTTAGTCCTAATTCAGCACAAGTAATTTCTTCAATTTCAGGTGGAATATTGCTGTAAGTCCCAACAGGGCCTGAAATTTGTCCGACTTCTATTTCATTTAATGCGTAATTAAAGCTTTCTTTTGCTCTAATTAAAGCATCAAGCCAATTCAAGAGTTTAAAACCGAATGTCATAACTTCAGCATGCACACCGTGAGAACGTCCCATACAAACTGTGTTTTTATGTTTAAAAGCCAGTTTCTTTATTGTATCAATCAGATTGTCCAATTCAGTGTTGATATATTTTGCACTGTCTGCTATTTGAAGAGCAAAAGCAGTATCAATTACATCGGAACTTGTTAGTCCCATGTGAATATATTTAGCATTTTCTGCACCGACAGATTCATTTACAGCGGTCAAAAACGCTATTACATCGTGTTTTACTTCGCGCTCAACTTCATCAATTCTATCTAATGTAAAAGATGCTTTAGATTTTATTTCGTCTAAATTTTCCGCAGGAATTTTGCCTAATTTAGCATAAGCTTCGCAAACTGCGATTTCTACTTTCAGGTAATACTCAAACTTTGCTTGAAGTTCCCATATTTTTTTGATTTCTTCTCTTGAATAACGTTCTATCATGTGTCCTCTTTTGATTTCCTCCATGAATAGGGAGGTCGCAGCTGTTGGCGAAACCTTGTTGAGCCTTACAGATGCGGGTGGGTTTCAAAAATTTAACTTTTTATGTATCGGTTTTATAGAATATAATGGTTTGCTTTGTCGCCAATCTAAGCAGTTGCTCCTCGCAATGACTACTTGCTTGAAAGTCTTACGCTCGGTCATTGCGAGAAAATCGTAAGATTTTCGTGGCAATCCATATATTTGCAGACCGATTTTAAGTAACTTTGATTGTAACATTTTTAGCTAATTTTCGCAAACCGTGATAAAATCTAATTATGAAAAAACTTGGAGCATTTATAGTTCCGACAGGAGTTGGAGCATCAATAGGCGGATTTGCGGGTGATGCATCTCGTGCCGCAAGAAAAATTTCACAAAAATGTGAATTAATAGTAAACCCCAATGTCGTTAACGCAGCGTGTTTTTCTGGGATAACCGACAACATGCTTTACGTTGAAGGGTACTCTTTGGATAGATTTTTTAAGGGTGAAATTTGCTTGGAGCGTTCAAGAAATAACAAAATTGGGATAATCTTTGATAAGGCAATAAAACCAGAAGTTCTTAATGTTCATATTAATACTATGAACGCTGTTGAAGTAGTCTACGGGTTGAATATTATCGGCTATGAAATAACGGAAGAAGATGTCGGAGTCGATTTTTTTGTTGATAAATCAGGTGTTTCAATGGGAAATGTCAAAAATCTTTTGACGTTGAAAATCGCAGCCAAAAAACTTATTGACAAAGGTGCTGAAGCTATTGCAATTGTGTGCCGATTTCCTGATGAACAAGGCGATGATTACGCTAATGGTGTTGGCGTAGACCCCGTAGGCGGTGTTGAAGCTATAATTTCTCATTATATATCTAAAGAATTTTCAATTCCTTGTGCGCATGCACCGGCATTTGATGATATTGCAATTTCTACGGATATCGTAGATAAAAGATGCTCGGCAGAATATATAACACCGACTTTTTTACCTTGCATTTTAATAGGCTTAAATCAAGCACCAAAATTAACAAAATCCGGAATTAGTATTAATGATTTAGATTTTGTAGTAGTACCTTATAATTCTATTGGTGGAATTCCTGTTTTGGAAGCGTCAAAAAGAAGGATAAAAATTTATGCAATAAGAGAAAATGTAACAGTTTTAGATGTCACTCCGATGAATTTTCTAAACACATGTGATATAATAAATACATACGATGAATTAACGGAGATATTATAAGTATGAAAAAACTTTTTAGAGGATTTACTTTGGCAGAACTATTGCTTTGTATCGGCGTAATAGGTATTGTTTCAGCAATGGGAATGACTGTTGCTAAAATCGGAACCGATAGGGCGTATAATTTGTATTATTACGGTGCTTATGAAAATTTGTATAACGCAATAGCTGATGCTAAGGCTAAAAACATTGAAGATAATCTTGAAATTATGAATCACGTTAATAATGTTTTGTCTAAAAGCAATCTTGTTGCTAATAATTCAAATTTTACATGTATAGCTCTGAAAGCTTATGCTATACCTACAAACCCTTGCCCTCCAGGATATGATTATGTTGGTGGTGGTTGTGTAAAACCGGAAAAAGAACAAACCCCTGATATGAAACCTATGCGACCATCAAAGGGTGATTACTATATGAA
>CAKVGS010000006.1 GCA_934747335.1 uncultured Candidatus Melainabacteria bacterium | reverse complement strand
CTTTGACACAAATGCTTGGTGGAAATGTTGATGAAATAATTAATGCAAGCGCTTTAGCTCTAAAAAATATTTTAGGATTAACTTGTGACCCTGTTTGCGGTTTGGTAGAAGTTCCTTGCATAAAAAGAAATGCTTTCCTTGCGGTTCACGCAGTAACAGCCGCAGAATTGGCTTTGTGTGGAGTTGAAAGCAAAATTCCTATGGATGAAGTTGTTGATACGTTAAAAATCACAGGTCAACTTATGTCGCCTGTTTTAAAAGAAACTTCTCAAGGCGGTTTGGCTAAAACCAAAACGGCTCAAGAACTCGAATGCAAACTTTTTAAAACCGAAAATTAGAATAAATTCAATTGTGGTGCTTGAACTTCGATTTCAGCTTCAGTTTTTGCTTTAGATTTTCCTTTTGCTAAATTCTTAGAAAAATCTCTCTGCATTCTGCTCATAAGTTCTTCAGAACGTTTAACAACAGAGCTTGGCAGACCTGCCATTTTAGCTACTTGAATACCGTAACTTTTACTTGCGCCACCTTGCACAATCTTACGCAAAAACTCTATTTCACCATTCTCTTCGCTAACAGTAATTCTATAATTCTTAATTTGCGGATATGAATTTGTCATAACGTTTAATTCATGATAATGCGTCGCAAATATACATCTTGCGCCAATTTTGCCTGCAATATATTCAGCAACAGACCAAGCAATCGCAACTCCGTCATAAGTGCTTGTTCCACGCCCAATCTCATCAATAAGAATAAGGCTCTTGTCTGTTGCACTATTCAAAATATAAGCCGTTTCGGTCATTTCAACCATAAATGTTGATTTTCCTAAGGTTAAATCATCACTTGCGCCAACGCGGGTAAAGATTTTATCAATAATCCCGATTTTACCGCAATCAGCAGGTATAAAAGAACCAATCTGCGCAAGTATTGCAATAAGTGCATTTTGACGCATATATGTAGATTTACCTGCCATATTAGGCCCTGTTAAAATCATAAATTCTGTTTTTGACTTATCAGAACTTGAAAGCTCAATATCGTTCGCAACATAAGTTCCGAGCGGAAGAATTTTTTCTAAAACAGGATGACGACCATTCTTGATAAAGAAATCACCGCTTTCATCAAGTTCAGGACAAACATAATTTTGTTCAACCGCTATTTCTGCAAAAGAAGTAAATACATCAAGTTCAGAAATACATTCTGCTGTTTGTCTAATAAGAGTAACAAATTCTTTAGAATAATTTCTAAAATCACTGAACATTTTATATTCAAGTTCAAACGCTTTAACTTGTGCGGTCAAAACTTCATCTTCATGCTTTTTAAGTTCGTCCGTAATAAATCTTTCAGCACCGGAAAGCGTTTGTTTTCTAATATAATCAGGCGGAACTTTGCTCAAATTAGAATTTGTAACTTCTATAAAGTAGCCAAAAACTCTATTATAACCGACTTTTAGAATATTAATACCTGTTCTGTCTTTTTCTCTTTGTTCAAATTCTTTAAGCCAATTTTCGCCGTTGCACATCAAATCGCGCAAGTAATCCAAATCAGAGCTTACGCCTTGTTTGATTAAACCGCCTTCTTTTATTGTGATTGGTGCATCTTCGCTGATTGTGCGTTCAATCAAATCCGCATAATCATTCAAACTTCCTAATTCATCTTCTATCAGATTAAAAACAGAAAGTCCTATTGTTTTTGCAACACTCACCAAATCAGGCAACGCTTGAAGTGAAGTTTTTATGCTCAAAAAATCTCTCGGATTAGCTGTACCGTTACTCAAACGTGTTGATAGTCTTTGAATATCATAAATATTTTTTAGTTGACGCTCAATTTCATAACGTTCGTTTGAATTTGCTACTAACTGTTTTACAACTTCTTGACGTTTTAAAATCTTTCTTAAATCCTTTAGAGGCTGACAAATCCAAGATTTTAGAAGTCTTGCGCCCATATTTGTATTCGTTTTATCTATTGCCCAAAGCAGAGAACCATATTTATTTTTTTCTCTCAATGTTTCGGTTAACTCAAGATTTTTTCGCGTATTAGCGTCAATTGCCATGTATTCCGATAGTTCATAAGTTTCTATTCTTTCAAACTTCGGAAATCCTTCTTTTAGGTTTTCCCAAATATACGCAAGCAATCCTGCTGCAGCTCTAAAGCCTATTGGGCAAGAATTGTAGCCGATTGCATCAAGTGAGCTGATTTTAAACACTTGTTGCAAATTGTTTTTTGCAAAATCTTCTTCAAAAACCTTTGCAGGAACTTTTGAACAATTATAGATTTTTGTAATTTCTTCAGGCAAATCAACAGTTTCTTCCGGTACGATTTGGAACGGTTGAAGCTTCATCTTTTTTGCCGGTGCAACGATTTCTGCAGGCTGAATACGAGCAAGCTCCGTAATAAGAGTTTCTAAGGTTAATTCAGAAGCTTTAAATTCTCCTGTTGAAATATCAGTGTATGCAAAACCCCATTTCTCACCATTTTTGAACACTGCGCACATATAATTATTACTGTTTTGATTCAAAAAGTTGCTTTCTAAAAGCGTTCCCGCCGTAATAATTCTTACAACGCCACGCTTAACAATACCTTTAGCTTGTTTTGGGTCTTCTAACTGTTCGCAAATCGCAACCTTGATATCTTTAGCCACAAGTTTTTCCAAATAACCGTCAAGAGCTTTCATTGGTATTCCTGCAAGTGGAATTCTACCCAATTTTGCACCACAATCCCGCCCTGTTAAAGTTAATTCCAGTTCACGCGACATTGTTACAGCGTCTTCAAAAAAAGTTTCGTAAAAATCACCCATTCTATACAAAAGCAAACAATCAGGGTGTTCTTTTTTTATTTCTAAGTACCTCTGCATTGCAGGAGTAGCGTCTTCTACACAAACATCAGATGTATTAACTAGATTAATTTCAGGCTTTGTCATAACAATAATTGTACATAATATTGAGTAGTGGTGCAAGTAGTTTTTTGAAAATTACCCTGCCAAATGTCCCTGTGCTATAATTTTGTTATGGCAGATAAAATTACAATTAAGGGTGCGAGAGAGCATAATTTAAAAAATGTATCGTTAGAAATTCCCAAAAACGAATTAGTCGTTTTTACGGGTGTTTCAGGTTCAGGCAAAAGCTCGTTAGCTTTTGATACGATTTT
Source organism: uncultured Candidatus Melainabacteria bacterium (assembly GCA_934747335.1). Lineage (GTDB taxonomy): Bacteria > Cyanobacteriota > Vampirovibrionia > Gastranaerophilales > Gastranaerophilaceae > CAG-196. The sequence goes on along the minus strand of CAKVGS010000006.1, from coordinate 94,605 downwards.
CGCGGAAGGTCAAAGACGTTATATAGAAAGCCTTTCTACTTATGCACGTCAATTTTTGGGACAGATGGATAAACCTGATGTGGATTATATCGACGGACTTACTCCTGCAATTTCTATTGACCAAAAATCAACAAGCAATAATCCGCGCTCAACCGTCGGAACTGTTACCGAAATCTATGATTATTTACGTCTTTTGTACGCTCGAGTTGGTACACCTTTTTGCCCAAAATGCGGAAAACCGATTAAACCGCAAACGATTGATGAAATCGTAAATAGCATTTTGAAACTCGAAACAGGAACAAAAATTCAAATCCTTGCGCCAATCATTAAAGGCAAAAAAGGCGAATTCCAATCTCTGTTTGAAGAATTAAGACAAGAAGGTTTTGTTCGTGTAAAAGTAGATGGCGAAATTTATAATCTTGACGAAGATGAAATTAAGCTTGCTAAGACTAAAACCCATACGATTTATGTTGTAGTAGACCGAGTTGTAGTTAAACCTGAAGCAAAATCAAGAATTGCAGACAGCGTTCAGATTGCATTAAAAAAAGCGGATGGCGTTGCAACAATTGATGTAATCGGCGGAGAAGAAATAATTTACAGCGAAAAACTCGCTTGCCCTGATTGCAATTTGAGTTTTGAAGAATTAACTCCGCGCATATTCTCTTTTAACGCACCTTACGGCGCTTGCGATAAATGTGGCGGACTTGGTGTTGATTTTAAAATTGACCCCGATTTAGTTGTGCCTGACAAAAACAAATCCATAAAAGAAGGCGCGATTTATCCTTGGAGCAAATCTTCAACAGGATATTATGACGACGTAATAAATGCAGTTTCAGCTGAATATAAAATTGATTTGAATATCCCGTTTAAGGATTTGCCTCCTGAACATCAAACAATTATTTTATATGGTTCAGAAGAGCGAATTCCAATGCGCATAAGGGAGTTTGGAACTAAGCGATACCGCACAACTTTGCAGAAATTTATCGGTGTAATTCCGTTTCTGATGAAACATTACAATCTTGAGAGCGAATATTGGAAAGCTGAAATTGAAAAATATATGATTACAACTCCTTGCGAAAAATGCGGTGGCTCAAGGCTTAAACCATTCCCGCTTGCTGTTAGAATAAACGGAGTTAATATTTACGAATTCTGTTTAATGCCGATTGATAAGGCGTATGAATTTGTGAGCGAGCTTTATTTGACACTCAGCGATTTTCAGATGAAAATCGGTAAACAAATTTTGGATGAGGTGCGTGCAAGATTAAAATTCTTGTGCGACGTTGGTTTGAACTATTTGAACCTTGCACGCACCTCAGGTACACTATCAGGCGGTGAAGCACAAAGAATCAGACTTGCGACCCAAATCGGAAGCGGACTTTCAGGCGTATTATATGTTTTGGATGAACCTTCAATCGGTTTACACCAACGCGATAACGATAGACTCATTAAAACCCTGATTAAGCTTAGAAATATGGGTAATTCGCTTATTGTTGTAGAACACGACGAAGACACAATCCGAAATGCGGACTATATCGTTGATATTGGGCCGAAAGCAGGCGTTTTTGGCGGAAATGTTATTGCACAAGGCAGCGTAGAAGATATCATTAAAGCGCCCGAGTCTATTACGGGTAAATATTTGAGCGGTGAATACAAAATTCCTATTCCTGAAAAAATCAGAGAAGGTAACGGTCAGTATTTGCAAATCAGAAATGCGTTCAAAAACAATTTGAAGAATATTGATTTAGATATTCCTCTCGGTAAAATTGTTGTTTTGACAGGTGTTTCAGGCTCTGGAAAATCAACTTTGATGCAAGAATTGATTTATGAATATGCAGTACATAAACTCAGAAAAAACAAACCAAAACCTCAAGGCGTGGACGAAATTCTAGGTTTTGAAAACCTTGATAAGATTATTGATATTGACCAATCGCCAATCGGCAGAACTCCGCGTTCAAATCCTGCCACTTATACAGATGTATTTACACCGATTAGAGAGCTTTACGCGAAAACTAACGAAGCAAAAATGCGCGGTTACAAACCGGGAAGATTCAGTTTTAACGTTAAAGGCGGAAGATGTGAAGCTTGCTCGGGTGATGGCGTTTTGAAAATCGAAATGAACTTTTTATCTGATGTTTACGTAAAATGTGATGTCTGCAAAGGAAAACGCTATAACAACGAAACATTGGAAGTTAAATACAAAGGCAAAACGATTGCCGATGTTTTGGAAATGAGCGTTAAAGAAGCGTATGAATTCTTTGAAAACATTCCGCAAATTGCAAATAAGCTAAAAACACTTAATGATGTCGGTTTGGACTATATTAAACTTGGTCAAAGCGCGACAACACTATCAGGCGGTGAAGCACAAAGAATTAAACTTGCAGCTGAACTTAATAAACGCGCAACAGGCAAGACTTTGTATTTGCTTGATGAACCGTCTGTTGGTTTGCACTGGCATGATTTGGATAAGTTGATTAAGATTATCCAACAGCTCGCTGATAACGGTAATACCATTTTGATTATTGAACACAATTTAGACTTAATTAAAGTTGCAGATTATATTATCGACCTCGGACCTGAAGGTGGAAATGCGGGCGGAGAAATTGTTGCTTGCGGAACTCCTAAAGAAGTTTCAAAAAATCCAAATTCACATACAGGAAGATATTTGAAACCGTTTTTCGAAGGTTAATTTTGACTTTTTATTGTTAATCATTAAAAACTTATTAGCGAAAGATACTTACCCCACTCCAATCTTGTTTTGTAAAAAACAGGGTAAGTGTGAAGTGCAATTAAAAAGACAATTTAATAACACTATGTAACAAATTGTAAATCTTCACTTAAAAATCCTAAAGTTTTCAAAAAAAATGCCGATATAAAAATTGTAAGCAAAAACAAAGGATAAATAAAACAGAAAGTACACCCCCGAAGATTTAGGAAAGGATTAACAAATATGCGTATCGAAAATGAAATGTTAGCAAGATTTAACAAAACACAAGAGTTAGAACAAAATTCAATTAACATGTCATTGTCACAAGAATTGGACTTCTTCTTTGATAATGTAATGGACACAGTAGTCGACTATTTCAAAGAAGAAGTCACTGTTTAATATTAAGTGAGACTCAATCATACACATTTATTCCACAAAATTATTAACCGCGAGTTTACTTGCGGTTTTTTATTGTATAATAAGGCTATGGGAATAAAAAGTTGGACAGATTATTTTTTAGATTTAGCAAAAACTTGCTCATCACGTTCTAATTGTTTGAGAGCGCAAGTTGGGGCTGTTATTGTCGGACAGGATAAAAAAATTAAAGCAACAGGTTATAATGGAACGCCTTCAGGAGTTGAATCCTGCTATGAACGTGGTGAATGTTACAGAATTAAAAACAATATTCCGTCAGGAACTTGTTACGAAACTTGCCGCTCAATTCACGCTGAACAAAATGCTATAATTCAAGCAGGACAAGACCGTTGCACAGGTGCTTCAATGTACATTTACGGTCACAATTTTATTTGCATTTTATGTAAAAGATTTATTGTGCAGTCAGGCATTGTTGATGTTTACCTCAAAAAAGACGACAATGCGCCGATTTTGCATGTTTCTGTTGAAGATATCAGAAGAGAGTTGGAAAATCCACAAAATTCTTAAATGGAAAATTGAAAGTGGAAAATTGTTTTAAATAATTTTCAATTGTCTATTGTCTAATTAGAAAATGTAGGTTGGGCTTTCAGCCCAACAAAAACTTGTTCGAAAAACAAATGCTCATACCTGTTGCATTCGGTGGGTACGCGACACCAAAATTAAATTAAATTTACCAACTTAGCGAAGCTTTACCCACCCTACGTTTTGCAACTCAAATATAATTAACTATTGGGATAAGAACGATAATACCCGCTAACTTTTGTGCCGTCACCTCTTGTGTATTCATCAACATAAACAAGTTCGCCTGTTCGAACTCTTTTGTCTAAATCCTCTTTTGTCGGCATATTACCATATTCTAAAGCTTGGTCTAAATATGTATCCATAATTATAGAATTGTCTAAATCCTTCATTGAAACTTCATCTTTGTGATAAATGCGATTTCTTAAATTGTAAATTCTGTCTTTGAAAATTTTATCAGTATATTTACGTTGATCTTTAAATGGATTAGTAATAAGTTCGCCTTTATTCATTTTTTGCATTATTTTGTCAGCAATCATATCTTCAATTTCTTTTTGTTTAAAACCCTTACCATTTATCTTACTTTTTATCTCTTGTCCAATTTCTCTTCCTATTCCATTTATCCATATTTGTTTCAATTGTTGGAGCATTTAAAGTTTCATTTTCATGAAAATTACCTGCAGCTTTCGAGAAGACACTTCCATGTCTAATTGTTAGCCATGCAGATAAATATGCATGCTTGAATGCATCTGCTTCATTATTCCAACTTGCATGCTCCCCTGTTCCAATTTCAAAACCATATTTTTTTTGATATTTATTTGTTTGCTTAACAATATAATTATTGAATTCATCTCTATTAATCATTTTTAATTTATCCTTTCTTTAATTTGACTAATACATCAATTTATAATAAACTTTAACAATGAAAATTAGATTTTATGAAGGTTTTAGTTTCTCAAATATCTTAATTTCTTTGTTAATTGTCAATTTGATTGTAGTAATCTGTTGTCCGATTCACATTGGTTTATTATATTTTTTCAAAGTCCCGATAAGTAACATTATTTATCATCTGCAACAATGTTCATTCATAGAACTTTTAAATAACCCTTATCTGGATTTACCTTTTTTTATATCAAATTTTTTGGTAATTTATTTAATACCAATATGCTCAATATTATTGGTAGCTGAAAATCTTCTATTAAAATTTGGAAAAATTTCACAAAAAGAAAAAGTTGAATTTTCTAAAAAGAAAACAATAGTATTATTTATCATATTAATTATTGCAATTTTTGCTTATTTAGTATCTTTGGGCGGTTGGATTCATACCATGATACCTTATTCGCCTGAAGAACTTGAACAACTGAGATATGATTAACTATGTCATATTTACTAATCCTCCTTTTTGTTTTAACCTGATATTATGAATAAATTACATAAGTATTTTTCTTTGAATATCATTTCTGTCTGTGGACTTTTTCTTTGGTGTTTATTTTTCTGTACCCTTATTCCATTCGGTATTACTCTTAGAAATGCAGCTACTATTTGTTCTATTATTTACCTATTAATTATTTTACTTAACCTTTGCTTTATATTTGAACTAATACTTTATAAAATTTTTAATATAAAAAATATTTTTTTAGAAAAAATATGTCCAAATAGGTTTTATAATATAATTTTTATTTTTGGTTTAATATTCGGTGTTTTGTTTTTGGTATTAATGACTGCTTTATATGTTGCTTTTTAACTTGAATTCATTTTTTACCTCCATTCAGCATTCAAAACAACATTAATATTAATGTTGTTTATTTGTTATTGAACTTCTCCTACGCAGTTTCTAAAGTTTTACAACTAAACTTTGTTTCAAAGCGATTATTTTTTCATTATACAGGTTTTGAAAAATTAACCTTGTTTTGTAAACAAAAATTTACAAAACAACAAATCTTCGTTATAATGAATACCAAAAGGAGAGTTTCATGGACGATTTTAAGATTATTATCACTGTATCAGGTTCTGATAAAGTTGGTATTGTATCAAGCATTTCGACTGTTTTAGCTAAATACAAAGTCAATATTGAAGACATTAAACAAACTCTAATGCAAGGTCATTTTGTGATGTTTATGTTGTGTGATATTGAACACGCGGATTTGAATTTTAAAGAATTAAAAAATGTTCTTATAGAAGAAGGAAACAAACTTGAAGTGGAAGTTTGGGTTCAAAAGAAGGGCATTTTTGAAAAGATGCATACGGTTTAGAAATATTTTCAATATAATAAAATGGATTGCCACGGGCTAATCGCCCTCGCAATGACTTGGTGTCAGACTTTTAAGCGTGCTGTCATTGCGAGGAACAGCGATTTAAATTGGTGACGAAGCAATCCATTTCAAATATCAAAAGGTTTCACATGTCCGAAGAAAAACAAAAACTAAACGAACTATCCGACTTTTTCAAGAGAATGAGTAATAAAATTAAACTCGTTAAACTTATTACTCAGGCTAAACACGAGTACGATAAATACGATTTAAAATCCGGTTATAAAAGTTTGGAAGAAGCTTACAAACTCAACAAAAACAATCCGACCGTATTAAGAGGTTTTGGCTGTTTTAAACAAGCGGAAGGTAATTATAGTGAGGCAATTGAATTTTTTAAAAAAGCTTTAGAGTATTCAACTGCTAAAGAAGTTGAATATTGCTTAATTGGCATGGCTTATTATTTGCAAGAAAAACTTGATGAAGCAGTCGAGTATTTTAATCTTGCAATTGATGCAAATGATAATTACGATAAGGCTTACGAAGGCAGAAATCAGGCAATGCTTGAAAATCATTTGAAGATTATTGATTTACAAGAGTCGTTAAAAAAATATTTCTAAATTTAAACAAAGATAAAATAGGGCATTTAGCACTTAACTCAACCATTATATATATACATAAAACATTCTAATATTATTTTGGAGTAAAGTATATTCCAAATGAAAGTGAGGTTTTATGCAAATAAAAATATTACTTGTCGAAGACCAAAAATTAATGCGAATAGGTATAAAATCACTGTTTTGCGATTATCCCGAACTGGAAATAATTGGCGAAGCCGTTAATGGGAAAGAAGCAGTTGAAAAAGCGCGTCTGATAAAACCTGATATTGTTTTAATGGACATAGGACTTCCTGATATATCGGGAATTGAGGCAACAAAGCAAATTTTGGAGCATAATAACAACATCAAAGTTATTATGCTGACTTCGCATATTTCGGAAACCGAGTTAAACAATTCTCTGAGCGCAGGCGCAAGCGCTTATGTAATCAAGGATATTAGCACTGATTTTCTGATGAGTGTAATAAGAATGATAAAAGAAGGCGCAATGTGGATTGACCCGCATGTTGTGCCGTTTATTAGAGATAAAAATTGCGGAGTTATTCCTTCTCGCCAAGTTTCGAGAAGTGCGTTTAAAGAAAATCATTCAAATTTGACTCAAAGAGAATATGAAGTTCTGAAACTCGTGGTTGACGGACAATCTAACAGTCAAATCGCCAAAACTCTTACGATTAGCGAACATACTGCAAAAGCTCATGTTTGTAATATTATCCAAAAACTTGTCGTGGATGATAGAACACAAGCAGCTGTTAAGGCGCTTAAGGAAGGATTGGTTTAAAGATTTTTATAGTTGCAATTTGCAGAGAATGTTTGGTGAGTTGACAGTTGAAAGTGGAAAGTTGAAAGTTATTTAAAAAACATTTAAAATATAATTCATTAAATATTGAACATATAAATGTTAAGAATTTTTAATACAACTTTCCACTTTCAACTTTTACAGGCTTTCAATTGCCTTCCTATAATCCTTGCTTCCATAAATAAAACTTCCTGCTACAAGGGATGTTGCGCCCAGTGAGGTGCAAATTTTTGAAGTTAAATTATTTATCCCGCCATCTACCTGAATAATTAAATTATCAGGAGCGTTTTCTTTTATTGCGGGAATTTTCATTGCACAATCGTGCATAAATTCTTGTCCGCCAAACCCAGGTTCAACAGTCATTACCAGAAGCAAATCTATATCATTTAAGAATTCGAAAATTTCTTTTGCTTCGGTTTTAGGTTTTATTGATAAACCGACTTTTACACCAAAACTTTTTATTAAATTAATAACTTCTCTTATGTGTTCAGTATTTTTGCAAGCCTCGTAGTGAAAAGTTAAAATATCAGAACCTGCTTTTGCGAACGGTTCAATGTATTTTTCAGGGTTTTCAATCATCAAATGTGTATCAAGAATTAAATCCGTAGCTTTCCTTAATGACTTAACAACAGGCACACCAATTGTTATATTAGGAACAAAATGTCCATCCATAACATCAATATGAAGCCATTCAGCCCCAGCTTGCTTGACAGCGTCTGCTTCTTCGCCAAGTTTTGCAAAATCTGCTGATAATATTGAAGGTGAAATTATTGTTTTTTCCATGATTCTATTTTAACACACATATTTTATATTTAAGAGAGATGAGTTGCTGAATTAGCCAATGACAGCTTTATCATAAACTACCCAGTCGGACTCCCTTTTTCGGCAATGTTTTAATCTCTGAAAAATAACATAATTTAGGAGTTAACAAAGTTTAGAAGCTGTACTTCTTTAAGCTGTATTCAAACGGAAGCCCAGCTTATAAGCCAACCTATTGAAAAGGTTATTTACAAAGGAGGTCAAAATGACGATTAGAAAACTTACTGTGGCAGCTGCAATTGCCGTTGGTATAGCAACGTGTTCGTTCAATACGGTAATGGCAGCCTGCCCATGCGACCAGCGACCTATTGTTTCAGAAGGCGCATGTCCTATTGAGGAAATGCCTCAAGTTACAGGTCAAGCTTGTCCATGCCAAACTCCGGCTCCAAAAACAGATTGCGGATGCCCTGTTGCTCCACAATGTGAGCCCGACCCTGTTCCATCTTGCGCTTTATGCCCGGGAACAAAAGATTTACAACGCGAAGATATGAAGCAAGTTTACTCATATCCTAACGCGGTTTACGGCTACAATAACTTTGTAGGTACTGAAAAGGATTCAATCTACAAAGCAGAAGGATTTTCCGTAAACAGAGAAATTAACAAACTTACAGCAGGCACAATGGGTACAACCGTTGCAACTGACGGTAACATTACAGGTGCTGCTTCAAACATTCCTTGTCTAAATGATTTGACAAGCCATAGAGGTGCGCCAATCATTAGAGATGAAGCAAAAATGGACGGAAATTCTTGCCCAATTCAAATGAGTACGGCAAATTCAATTCAGGCAATTAAAAAAACTTTAACCCCTTTTGATTTGTCACCGTTTGCAAACATGACAGGTGCAGCCGCTAATTTGCAAATGTTCCCTGATGTTCCTGACGGATATTGGGCATCTTGCGAAATTGATAAACTGGCAACAAATGATATTGTTGTCGGCTATCCTGACAGATTATTCAAACCTTCAAGAAACATTTCGCGTGCAGAATTTGCAACTATGTTAGTAAAAGGTTTTGACAAAGACATGTACTCTTGCGCACCTGAAAAATTATTCTCAGATGTACCTACAAATCACTGGGCAAATTCAGCAATTACGGTTGCTGTACATAATGACTTGCTTAAAGGTTATCCGAACGGCAAATTTATGCCTAACCATAACGTAACAAGAGTTGAAGCTCTTTGTGCTTTATCAAAAGGTATCAAATGTGCAGAAATGGATAAATGCAAGGCTCAAGAAATCTTGTCTAAATACTGCGACGGTAACACCGTTCCTGAATGGGCAATTATTCCTATCGCAAAAGCTTTAGAAAAAGGTGCTTTGAACAATTCACCTTCACCAAACACAATTGCACCATTTAAAGACGCATCACGTGCTGATATAGCAGCAATGTTACAAAACATTCGTGTTGCAGCAGGTATAGATAAGAACCCTGTAACAGCAAACAACGATTGCCCAATTTGTCCTACTGACAAAAAAGCATTCATTGAAAACGAAGAAATCGTTAAGATTCCAACTTTACAGTTAAAATTCAAAGACCAAGTAAGTGCTAAATCATCACACGTTGGTCAAAGATTTGCAGCTAAAACATTAGAAGACGTAACAATCAACGGACACTTGTATCCATGCGGTTCTGACGTTCATGGTAAAGTTGTTGAAGTCGTAAGACCTTCCGGTTGCCAAAAGGGTGCATTGAAACTTGCGTTCACAGAAATTGAAAACTGCGGTCACAAGGATGTTTTACCAAGACAAATTCTTAACGCAGAAATCAACAAGTCTAATACACCAAACATTGTATCAAGAGTTGTTACAGCTCCTCTTACTTGGGGTGGTCAAATGTTAGGTATTGTTGGTAGAACAACAGGCGGTATGTTGTCTAACTTAGGTAACGCATTAGAAGACGTAGCTTCAGGCACAGGTATCGCATTAGGTGAAGCTTTCCAAGGTCAATTCATGGCATCAGCAAGAAGCTTGGGTGATGTAGCCGTTGATACAGTAAAAGCGCCTATTGATATTACAAGAACTGCTTTATCAGGAACAATGGGCTTAGTTCAAGCAACAGGCGACGAAGTTGGTTACTTGGTTGACGCTAAGGGATACAAAATCTCTGCAATTAACCCGAAAGAACACGTAACTATTGCTTTCGGTTGCAGTGGCGAATAGTAAGTTAATCGTTCGCTAAATAGGGGGAAGAAGTCGTAGGATATACGGCTTCTTTCTTTTTTAAGTTAATGGTGCAAAAAATTGCACCCTACTATGTTCATGTATTATATGTTTAATATTGAACGTATTTTACTTATAAATATGTAGGGTGCAATTTTTTGCACCATTAACTTTTACAATTAATATAAAAAGAAAGTCTTGCAATGTGTGCAAGACTCAAAAATATACATTTACCCCAATAACTTTATACCATAGTTAAACATGATTGTCAACTATTTTCTTAAACCCAATGAAATAGCGATTCTCCACCGATTAACTATTGGCTAACTTTTCTCGAACCAGTGTTTCAACTTGATTTAGGATTTCAGGATTATTAGCCAAGAATTCTTTAGCCTTATCTCTGCCTTGTCCTAATTTATCATCATTGAAGCTGAACCAAGAACCTGCTTTTTTCACAATATCCAAATCAACAGCAACGTCAAGGATATTGCCGATTTTGCAAATACCTTTACCGAATATAATATCAAACTCAGCTGTTCTAAACGGAGGAGCAACTTTGTTTTTCAAAATTCTAACTCTTACGTGGTTACCAACATCTTCACCATCACCTTTAATACCTTCAACACGTTTGATTTCAAGACGAACAGAAGCGTAATACTTAAGTGCGTTACCACCTGTTGTTGTTTCAGGGTTGCCGTACATAACGCCGATTTTTTGTCTTAATTGGTTAATAAAGATAACGGTTGTATTAGTTTTTCCAATAATACCTGTTAATTTTCTCAATGCTTTAGACATTAATCTTGCTTGCAAGCCCATTTGTTGGTCTTCCATAGAACCTTCGATTTCGGCTTTAGGAACAAGTGCTGCAACAGAGTCAACAACAATAATATCAACTGCACCTGAACGAACCAATTCTTCTGTAATATCAAGTGCTTGTTCGCCTGTATCAGGTTGCGAAATCAAAAGTTCATCAACATTTACACCAAGGTTTCTTGCATATTCAGGATCAAGTGCGTGTTCTGCGTCAACAAACGCTGCAATTCCGCCTTTCTTTTGGCATTCTGCAACAATATGTTGTGCCAAAGTTGTTTTACCTGATGATTCAGGCCCGTAAACTTCGATAATACGTCCACGAGGAATTCCACCAACGCCAAGAGCAACGTCTAACGCTAAAGCGCCTGTTGGTATAGTTTCAACGCTAACGGCAGGCTTGTCACCAAGCTTCATAATAGCACCTTTACCAAAATCTTTTTCAATCTTTTCTATTGCAAGCTTAAGCGCCTTGCTTCTTTCATCCGATACGTTTGTTGTTTCTTCTGCCGGTTTTGCCATGATTAAATCCTCTAGTTTAGAAGTTTAGGAGTTGAGTAGTTTAGAAGAAGTTTTAATAATATTCTCTATTCAACTTCTAAACTTCTAAACTTCTCCTCTTTACAATAATATATTATCTTCTTCCTTCTTAATAAAGAATCCGCAAAGCAATGGTTTGAAGCTGTTCAAAGCATTCTTAAGCTTAAAGTTTTCTTTATTCAATTCATTAACTTTGTTTTTTAAATTTTCGTTTTCAGTTTTGCATCTAACAAGTTCCAAAACAACATCGTCCATGCCTTCCAACTTTTCGTCAATAAGCTTGGTCATAGAAGTTGTAATGTTATTTTCCATTTTGTTTAGGGTATCTAATAGTCCATTAACTACTACTTGTGAATCAGGTTTTGTCATAACGGGTAATGTCACTTTCTTTTTTTCATTCATTTCTGCAACAACTGATGTTTTTGCGTTTCTTAGCTTTTTAACTTCGTCTACTGAAAAATAGATTTGTCCTCTGCTATCTTTCTTAGGGCTAACTGAAGTCTTTTTGCAAAGCTCAACTATTTCTTTATTATCAATATTTAATAATTTTCTTACGTCATTAGGTAAAAGTACTTTATTCGGATTAGCGTTCATCTTAAAAAATTCCCCTCTTTCTATACCCAATAGATATTTTAATCAATACAAAATTTTATTTCCACTAATTGTAACAAAATTTAACCAATTTTCACAAAACTTCATTTCAACTACAATTTTGAATATACATTGATTATTTTCATGTATTCTGATAGAATAATATTATTCAAACATTGCAAAGGAAAACCGCATGAACAATTATTATGAATTAAGAATATCTATAAATCCGGAAATTGAAGAAATCGTTTCTGATATATGCTTCTCAAATTTTGACTGTGAAGGAGTAGTTTTGGCAGAAGAAACATACAAAGATCTTGTTATGACAGCTACAACACAAGGAACTTTGAGAGTGTTTTTAACAGATTTAAATTGCAACCCCGTTGAAATATTAAAAACAGAACGTGAATTACTTAAAGAACGTGGATTTTCTGACGAAGAGCTTGGTAGTTGGGAAATAAAAGTTGATGAAAAAGAAAATCAAGATTGGTCTAAAAAATGGAAAGAAAAATGGACTGTAACTCACGTTACTGATAAGATTGCGGTTGTTCCAAGTTGGTTAAACTATGAACCAAAAGACGATGAAATTACTATTACGCTTGACCCCGGATGTGCATTTGGTACAGGAACGCACCAAACAACGCAGCTTTGCATGAAAGCGATTGAAAAATATTTAAAAAAGGGTGACAAGGTTGCTGATATTGGTACAGGTTCAGGAATTTTGTCGATTTGTGCAATAAAATTTGGCGCATCTTCTGCTTATGGTTGTGATATTGATGATACGGTAATTGATGTTTGCAGAGAAAATGCTAAGATTAATGGAATTAGCGTGGATTACCCTCACCTTGAGGGAGGCTCTGCCCAAGTCAAATTCGAACTTAACACTGCGGACAAAATAACCGAAAAATTTGATTTTGTTTGCGCGAATATCTTGCATAATGTTTTGGCAGAAATTATGGGTGATTTGAAGAATATTATGAAAGATGATGCCAAAATGTCATTGAGCGGAATTCTGGATGAAAAAAAGCCAATTGTTTTGGAAGCAATTGAACGAGAAAACTTAAAAATTATAGATACAATCTCACAAAATCAATGGATAAGTTTTGTAGTAACTAAGTAATATTATTAATATATTATTGTCTATTGTCCAAAAATCTAATAAAAATTTTTCGGAAAATCACCATAATAAAATTATCGAATATATGTATTTTATCATTCAGATGATTTTAAATATTATTTGATTGCCAATATTCTTTTTGATAAAAAATATTGGCATTGCTCTTTTGGTCATAATTTTGCAAGATATTTTTGTTTATTTGACCATAAAAAAATTTTATGAAGTTTCAAAAATTTCTGCACAAATTTTATATCCATATTTCTTGTGGATACTCTTTGCAACATATTTGAATATGGGAATATTTTTTGCTCTGTAATAAAAATTTATTTTAGGAAAGTTTCTTTTCTAAATCGCTAATTATTTTATCTTTTATTTTTGTATCCATATTAACTTTTTTAATATGATCGTAACCGACTTTTTCATCATCTTTAAGCGCTTGTATCAAATTAGCTTTAGAATTATAACTTCTTTTTTTACAAAATTCTACTGCATCATCAATATTAAGCTTATTTGAAATGTTTTTTATGTCTCTATAAGACATTCCAAGTTCATGAAAAGTTTCAGAAATTAGTTCATTTTCTTTTTCTGTAAATTTTTCTTTTCCGCTTTGTGTTTTAACCAATTTCGACCAAGCATCTTTTATTGCGCTTTTTTCGGGCAAACTAATTTCAAATTGATAATTAAAACGACTCAGAATTGCATTGTTCAATTTTACAGTTTTATTATCACTTTTAAATCCACTCGGATCTTTATTAGTTGCGCCTATAAAAATGACATTGTCACATTCTGTTTGTAAATCAGTTAAATAGCGTTTCATTACATTTACTAAATCATCCGAATGTCTTGCATTATTACCATTATCAATTGAAATTGTACCGTCGATTTCATCCATAAATACAACTACTTTTTTGTTTGGATTGTTTTTTGAATAATTTTTTATTGTTTCAAAATGGGAACTAAGTTTTTGTGGACCTTCTCCTACAAAACAAGAATCAAAAAATTCTTTATTTAATATAACAAAATCTGCATCAAGTTTTTTTGCAATACTTTTTGCGACTGTCGTTTTTCCAGTACCTGGAAGCCCCCACAGAAGAATTGAAGAAGAGCTTTCAATTTTATGTTCTTTAATAACATCTTTATTTTTTAACAAAATATCCATTTTGCTTATCAAATCCTTAAGTTTATTCAGACCAGATATTTCGTCTAATGACATAACTGAGTTATTATTTTTAAAATTATCAAAAGAAAGCTCTGTAAAGTTATTTTTAAAAGACTTAGAAGCCTTTTCTTCTTTTATTAACAACTTTTCAATTCGAGTTCTTGATGTTCTATCAAGCATTACCAATGTATTTAAACCAAGCAAACCTAGCACAGTTGCTAATGCAACTTTTTCTTTAGTTAATTTTTGATTTGTCTGATTATTTGTTTCAATCACACTCTTTGAATTATTACAAAATGTAACACTTTGATTTATTGGCAATACCTTCATATTCATTTCTTATCTATTTTTTTCTCTCCATAAATCTTCTATACAATCACGAATTTTATTTATAGTTTTATCAATTCTTTTGTTTTCATCTCTATCTTCTAAGATTCCTAGTGCACCAAAGCCTATTTCAGATATTCCTAAAGAACAAACTCCTAATATAACTCTAGTTGCAATATTTTCTTCTTCTCCACCTGTATCAAGTGTATCTTGCCAAGTTTTTAGGGAATCACTAACAGTCTTTTTCTTTTGTAAAAATTTATCTTTCCAATTAGGATTATGCATAGCCTCTTTAGCTTCCTTTATAATCCAGTCTTCATAATAATTGCCGTTAGCAGTACCTTTAAAGGATTTTGCATTATGATTTTTATTAATTATTGAAGTGTTTTCTACTTTTTGAATTCTCATTAATATCTCCTTTTATATCTATCTTCTACAATTATATTAAATCCCATAAAAATATATTTTGCTAGTGTTTTGCGAATTTGTTACAATTCTACATACAAAAAAGCGACCTTAAAAGAGGTCGCTTTTTAGTATGCAAATTTTTTAAACCAAACTACTTGCGCAAGAAGTCAGGAATTTGAATGTCTGAGAAATTAGACATTGTAGGTGCTTTTGGTTGTTGTGTATTATTAAATGCACCTGAGAAGAATTCTGCTGCGCTGATTGAACGGTTTTCAACTTTTTCTTCAATTGGCAATTGAGATTTTAATTCAAAACCGGTTGCAATTACGGTAATTTGAATTTCGCCTTGAATATTATCGTCAACTACTGCACCAATGATTACTCTAGCGTCGTCAAGAACTGCATCGTTAATGATGTTTGTAGCATCAGTTACTTCATGTAGTGTCATATCAGGGCCACCTGTGATGTTAACGATAACACCTGAAGCACCATTGATTGATGTTTCAAGAAGTTGAGAATTGATAGCAATTTTAGCAGCTTCAATTGCTCTACCTTCGCCAGTACCACGTCCAATACCCATTAGAGCTGAGCCTGATGCAGCCATTACACTCTTAACGTCTGCAAAGTCAACGTTAATTAAACCAGGAATTGTGATGATGTCTGATATACCTTGAACACCTCTTAAAAGAACTTCATCTACAACGATGAATGACTCTTGAAGCGATACACGTCTATCAACAACGTCTAACAATTTATCATTAGGAATAACGATAAGAGCATCTACTGATTCTCTTAATTTTTCAAGACCTTGTTGTGCTTGGTTTTGTCTTCTCTTACCTTCAAAAGAGAAAGGTTTTGTAACAACACCAATTGTTAAAATGCCTAAATCTTTAGCAATTTTAGCAACAACTGGAGCAGCACCTGTACCTGTACCACCGCCCATGCCGGCAGTTACGAATACCATATCTGCGCCTTCAATTGCGCTTGTAATTTCTTGTTGTGCTTCTTCAGCAGCCTTTTCACCAACTTGAGGTTCACCGCCTGCACCAAGACCGTTTGTCAACTTAGCACCCAATTGAATTTTGTTTTTGCAAGTTGAGTATTGCAAAACTTGCAAGTCTGTATTCATCAACCAGAATTCTACGCCTGTCAAGCCTGACTTAATCATTCTGTTTACAGCGTTTCCTCCGCCACCGCCAACACCGATAACTTTAATCTTAGCAGGGCTGATACCTGGTGCAGGTTGTTGAGTCATATTATCTGATGATTGAATGTTTTCAATATCTTTTCTTCCAAAAATATCTGGTCCTAAATTGTCCACAATTATTCCTCTTTTATTTTTTCTATACTATACCACTATACTAACATACTATTTTAAATAGAATCAAATGTAAAGTTTTAATGAGCAAAGTTTAATATAAATTTACATGACGAAACCATGTATTCATGAGGGTTAGACAAGGTTTTTATCGGCGGAATTTCATTCTTTAGCAGGATAAAATACCGCTTAACATATGTAATAATGTAGGTAATAAAGAAAGTCGGTTGGGTATACTTGCCAAACATTAATTTTCGAGGATCTATATGATTAAAAAAATTTGTTCTCTTCTGATTTTATCAATGGTTTCAATGTTGTTCTTTTCAGCTTGCACGATTAAAGAACAAAAATCTACAATGGTACAGGCAAAAAGAAGATTTGCAAAATACGTTGAACCGCAAAAAAATAAAGATGTTGGAAGAGTAGATTTGTCAGAAGGACCTCGATTAAGATATGACGCAGATTTTGGACCGAAAACTCCAAATTTTGACATTAAGATAGTAAACCCTTATTAATATAATATGGATAATAATACATTTAATAATAGAAGATTTGTCGGCAGACTTATTTATGCAGTTTTGACAGAACAAAAGAGTGTGAGAGAAGCAATTTCACTTTTTCCTGACACAAAAGATAAGGACATTGAGTGCGCATACCACGCACTTGTGCATTATGCAGCTGACGAGGATATTCGTTACAAAGATTTTGAATACAGAGAAGAACAAGACGACTATTTGGAATTTATAGCTCAAACTCTTGTGAATGGCAAAAATTTACCTAAAAACATAGTTGCGGATTATGAAGAATTTTATCACGGGATTTCACATAAGTGGCAAGACGGGTTCAGGGGTTTTTTAAAAGAGTTTTTAAGGTTTATCAATCTTTCTTAGAAATGTTACTACTTGCATTTTATTTTTTATATGTGAGAATAGGTTATGGAATTAAAGTGTAATACTAACCCTTATTATCTTAGTAATTATGCCCAACCCCCAATACAGAAGGGCAATAACTTCCGCGGGACTGCGTATGTTAGCAGAGCGTGCGAAAGTGCAGATATGTTTATTAGAAGGCCGGTTGCAGAGAAAAGTGCGACCGGTCTTCGTGGTCTTATGAACAAAGTTAAGCAACATGCTCAAAACTATGTTAAAAACATTGAACATACTTATGAACACAAAATTGTTTTTGCAATGATAGAAAAGGAATTGTTTGGTAAGAATTCAATTGACAGTTTGACACACGATGCCGATAAATTAATTCTTTATACACTCGGTTTTCCGAAATCATTTGTCACAAAATGGCACAGAGCGCATTCTGTACATCATGCGGAAAGCGGTAAAAAAGCAAATTTGAGAAGTATGATTTGTGATAATATCGCATCATCGCCTGAGTTTAAGCCTGAAAAGAAAAAGTCTTTAAGAGAACATTACAACTCTTCGAAAGAACTACAAAGCGTGCAAGGCTTTGGTGAGCTTTTGGAAAATTTTAATTATGGTGAAAATTTGAATTTTGCAGAAATTAGTGCGAAAAAGAACGTTAAGTATAGCGGATTTGTTGGAATTGCGGTTGCAACGGCAAAAACTTTGGCGTTAGTTATGAAAAGCGGAATTGAAGGATTTTTGGGTTAATTTGTGGATAATTCTCCACCCTAACCCTTCCCATATAAAGGCACTACTGTCCATGATAATTTTGATAAAATAAAAACAGTTAATAAAAGTCTTGATTTAACTTATTTAACTTCTTTCAATTCTGCCCAAATCGTAGGATTTGGAGTGTCGCAATCCATTATGTCAATAATTCTGTAATAAGGAATCGGTGAAGTCGAAATATGCGCAACGCCATCGACATGTTGTTCGTTGTTTACGCCAAAATGTCCTGAAATTACGGCTTTCACGTTTTTGTTGTTATGCAAAATTTTTAAATAATTTTCAGGTTTGAATGTATAATAAGTTTCTTTGTTTGAAGGGGGAATTAGAGGAAAATGCTGCAAAATGATTACGTTTTGCGTGCTGTGTATTGCAAGTTCATTTTCTAACCAAGTTAACACTTCTTCTTTAAAATATCCGTTTGTTCCGGGAATAACATCTTTTGAACCGTCAACAACCAAGAATACAACGCCATCACGCTCGAAAGCATAACTTGGGTGTTCAAATTTGTATTTTCTCATGTGGTGTTGAATTTCTTTGATGTATTGTTTTTTGCTCATTTCTTTATGCTTGTTGACATCTTTGTCGCCAATCACCATATAGAAAGGGCAATTGAGCTTTTTAGCTTCCTTTAAAAATGCGGACAAATCTTCTTTGTCGGGCTTGTTAATATTATCGCCTGTAAACACAACAAACTTAACGTCTTTTTGCTTATTAATATCTTGAATAGTTTTAGCAAAAGTACCGTTATCTTCTGCAGAATTGTAGCGTACGTCCGTAACCTGTACAAAACGCATATCATTAGCTTGAGAAGCCATTGCAGACATTAGAAACAAAAAACAAATACTCAAAAATTTTTTCATTAACTACCTCACGAGAATGATTTTAGCATAAAAACACTGGAAAAAGTTGAAAAATAGTTTATAATATACATGCAACGTACAATCGGGACTAAAAACCATGTCTTTTGATTTTAACAGTAATGTTAACCCAATTAACAAAGCTCAAGCAACCTACAAAGACGGTGGCGGTTTAGGTGGCGGCGGAATGTATATGCGCCAAAACAAAAAACGCAAGGATGAGCCGGATGAAGATATGTTTGAGCGTAAGGAAGAAAATGAACCAAATGAGATTCTATTTGACTCGGAAGAACCGTCAATCAAAGAAGAAGATATTCCTGAAAACACTTTATTTAACAAGTTTGTAAATTGGTTCAGAATAGGAAATGCTTAAGATTTTTTATTGATATAATTTTTGATTTTGTTGTAGTATTTTTCGCCAAAATCTTTGGTTTTGTTGCACCATTCGTAGCAAGTTTCACCTGCTTTTGCCAAATGTTTTTTAATATTGCCATCTTTTAATTTTGCAATAGAGCCTGATTTATGTGCATAAGCCAAACCGCCGATTGCAACGCCTGCTGTTGCAGCTAAGCCTAAAATTGTTCCTAAGATAGAAGATTTTTTCTTTTCTTCTCTGCCTTTAAAATTAACGGTATCACACTCAGGAGCTTGAACAAGAGTTGCTTCGCCTTGAGAATTGGCAACTTTCCCAATGCTTCCTGCGGATTCACCACCACGTGCTGAAGCTTGATTTAAGTAGCCGATACTTCCTGCTGATTCGCCATGAAAAGAAACATTGTTCATAAAAACCTCCATAGAGTTTTACCTTCTATATCATGTAAAACATTTTGTTCGGAAAATTTGCCTTTTTTGTTACAAATATTTACAAAGTTATTTCAATTAATTTATTCGGTCATATATTTTTTCAAATTTGACTTAACACCGCTAAGCGGGCCGTTGTTTGGTGCTTTTAGATTTTGATAATATTTTTTGACATACACAATTGGGAACATCGGTATCCAAGCGCATTTCATAATTATCGAAGCAGCGTCTGCACCTTGTGAAAACATTAATTCATCAATAGTTTGTTCGTAAGCAGGCGAAATTGAAGAAAAGACTTTCAGCAAATAGTTTGTGGCGCTTACGCTATAATATCCTGTTGTTGCGACAGGTTTTGTGATAAGTTCCGTAATTGTGAATTCTGAATCATCTTTGATTGCGCGAACATTGTTAGGAAGTGTTAACTCTTCACCTTTAGTTCTTGTGATTTCGTACTTTTCGCCATTGTAAACAATTATCATAGAGTTTGGTTTTGGCATATAAATATCATCAAAAATATTATCTAAAATAGGTTGTCCGTTAAAATCAGTGACGCCATACTTGTAATTTTTGCAAGTCAAAAACATACCGCCATATAATAAATCTATCGAAGAATATTCAACAGGTAAAATTGTGAAACCCTGTTCGTCAAAAATCCCGTATTTATCGCCTTTTTTAAATTTGACAAATTTGCCTAAAACTCTATCTGCATTAGAGTAAACAGGTTCTACTAAAATAGTACCGTTAGAGTTAATTACACCAAATTTTGAACCTTTTTGGATAATCCATCCTGATTCTCCCAAACGAATTAATTTTTTGTATTTAGCTTCAACAATAACCGTTCCATTTTCATCCTGCAAGCCGAATTTGCCGTTGTCGCCGAATACAACAGGATTTGCAAACACAGCTGTTTGAATAAATAAAATGAGTAATAAAGCTAACTTCTTCATAATTAAAGATTAGCATAAAATAATCAAAATTCGTATAGAATGGTTTTTATTATAAGAATTCTGATTGGGTTAATTTGAGGAGAGAGGATAATCTCCCACCCTAACCCTCTTCTATGGGCACGATTGTCGTTCATTCGATGAATATTATTATGGTTAGTAATCCAGATAACTTCTAGACCATTTCTCTAAGTTTTTTTAGTTTATCACGGATTTCGGCAGCGCGTTCAAAATCAAGAATTTTAGCGGCTTTGTGCATATCTTTTTCCAATTTGTTAATAAGTTTAGGTAAGTCTTTTTTATCAATACCTAAATCAACCATTTCTTCTGCAACAATATCTTCAAAATCTCTATAACTTGCAACAAGAGAAAGCAAATTATTTTCAATCGGTTTTTTAATTGTTTGTGGAATAATACCGAATTTTTTGTTATGCGCAAGTTGAATTTCTCTTCTGCGGTTTGTTTCGTCAATTGCTTTTTGCATAGAATCTGTTATTTTATCTGCATACATAATAACTTCACCGCAAGCGTTACGGGCAGCACGACCGATTGTCTGAATTAAGCTTGTTTCTGAGCGCAAAAATCCTTCTTTATCCGCATCCATAATTGCTACAAGAGAAACTTCAGGAATATCCAAACCTTCTCTCAATAAGTTTACACCAATCAAAACATCAAATTCCCCGAGTCTTAAGTCCCTTAAAATTTCTACACGTTCGATTGATTTAATTCCGCTATGTAAATATCTTACTCGAATTCCTTCTTGCAAGAAAAAGTCGCATAAATCTTCTGCCATGCGCTTTGTAAGCGTTGTAATGAGAACTCTTTCTTCTTTTTTAGCGCGTTTTTCAATTTCAATTTTCAAATCTCCGATTTGTGTTTCAATCGGACGAACGCTGATTTTAGGGTCAACAAGTCCTGTCGGACGAATAATTTGTTCAACCATTTGTTCGGAAGTTTTCTTTTCGAATTCTCCTGGGGTGGCTGAAATATAAATTTTTTGTCCGACTTTTGCGAAGAATTCTTCGCTCTTAAGCGGTCTGTTATCTTTAGCGCAAGGCAATCTAAACCCAAAATCAACAAGTGTTTTCTTGCGCGCCGCATCACCGTGGTACATTCCGTTAAGCTGTGGAAGTGTTACGTGAGATTCATCAATTACTGTTAAAAAGTCGGTTTGAAAATAGTCTAAAAGAGTTGCAGGCGCGGAACCCACAGGACGGCGTTCAATAATACGTGAATAATTTTCAATTCCTGAACAATAACCCATTTCTTTAATCATCTCAATATCGTATTTAACTCTCTGTTGGAGTCGTTGAGATTCTAAAATCTTATTTTCACTTTCTAATTCTATTACGCGATTTTTGAGTTCGGTTTTAATCATAGAAATAGTTTCGTCTTCGTTTTCATCATAAGCGATGTAATGCACAGCGGGATAAATCATTACAGATTCAGGTACTTCAATTATTTCACCCGTTAAATTGTCAATTTTAACTATTTTTTCAATTTCGTCGCCGAAGAAATAAATTCTTGTAATAATTTTTTCATAAGCCGGCATGATTTCTAAAATATCGCCTCTCGCTCTAAACGTTGAACGCTCTAAAACAAGGTCATTTCTTGTATATTGAGTCATTACAAGGTGTTTAATTAAATCACCTCTATCTAAAGTATCACCGACTTTAATCTGAATTGTGCCTTTAAAATAGCTTTCAGGTAAGCCCAAGCCGTAAATACAACTTACAGAAGCTACGATTATTACGTCGTTTCTTTCATAAAGACTTCTTGTTGTGTTGTGACGAAGTCTATCTATTTCTTCATTTATGCTTGCGGATTTTTCTATATAAGTATCTGTTCGCGGAATGTAGGCTTCAGGTTGATAATAATCGTAATATGAAATAAAATATTCAACCGCGTTATTTGGAAAAAGTTCTTTAAATTCGTTATAAAGCTGCGCCGCCAAAGTTTTGTTATGTGCAATAATTAACGTTGGTTTTTGTATTTTTTCAATAACGTTGGCAATTGTGAAAGTTTTACCTGAACCTGTAATACCAAGAAGCGTTTGCGCGTCATCTCCTTCTTTAAGTCCTTCTACAAGTTCTTCAATTGCCTTCGGCTGGTCGCCTGACGGTTTATATTTAGATACAAGTTCAAATTTTCTTTCCATAAAAATATTATAGCACTTTTAGAAAATTAAAATTATTATTCATGCATCTCTTCTAAAACGTCTTCAAACACTCCACTCCAGTCGTTTTGTTTGTGTTGACGGAATAATTTAACGCTATCATACCAATCGCAAACGCTTAAATCGGTGTGCCATCTCCAATTAACTTCGTAAGGTAAAAGCACCCAACAAGGAATGCCCATTGCGCCTGCTAAATGCGCAAGAGAAGTGTCATTGCAGATTACTAAATCCAAGTTTGCCATAGCAGCTGCGGTTTGAGAAAAATCTATTAAATCTTTGCCGATATCAATAATACCGTTCAAAATCTTCGCATCTTCCGAACCTTCAAATGTTTGGAAGGAGTAATATTGTGTATTTTCAACCTGCATCAAAGGTATAAATGATTCTGCCGGAATTACTCTATCAAAATCATAATAAGTATTTCCTTGCCATTTTATACCAACTTTGATTTTGTCATTATTAAAATATTTTTGTTTATATTCTTCAACCAACTGCATATTAGGTTTTAAATATCCGCTTGAATAAGCAAAAACTTTGTCGCCTTTAAGTTTTAACAAATACGGCAAACTCAAAAGCGGTGCGTGCACATCAAACTCTAAGTCTTTTTCGTGAACATAAGTGTCAATAATTTCATCAATGCCCAAGCTGTTTTCTTTAAATAATTTTGACAAAGGTTTTTGGCACATCAAAATCAGTTTTTTGCATTTTTGAGCGACTAAAGGTAAATATCTTGCAAACATTATCACATCGCCAAAACCTGCTTCATAGTATACCAAAAGTGTTTTGTCTTTTATGTTTTCGCCTTTCCACAAGTTATCAATTCTTGCTTTGTTAGGATAGCTTTTGAATTGAAGTGCAACGGCAGTATCACGACAAACTCTGTTTTCAAACAGTTTCAAGCCTTTGTCGTAATCCTTAACTCGCATAAGAGCAAGGCTCAAAAAATAGTCTGTATCAGGGTCGTTTGGTCTGATTTTTTGACAAATTTTGAGTGCTGAAAGCGCGTTATTTGTTTGAGCTTCAACGCTATAAAGGTGTGAGAGATTAAACCAAGCGTCATAAGATGAAGGGTCAATTTTCAAAGCTCTTTCATAGAAACTTATTGCCTCTTTATTTTTTTTTAAATTTTTATATGCAAGGGCAATATTAAACATTAAAGAAAAATCGTCGGGGAATTTTTTTAAAACTTCCGATGCTTTTTTTACAATTTCTTTGTAAAGTTTTGCTCTGATATAAGTTTGAAAAAGAGTTTCATAAAAATAAGCATTCGGCTGTTTTTCAACGGCTTTTTCAACAAGGCTTACAGCAGAAATTACATCTTTTTGCTGAAGTTTTAAAACTCCCAAAAGATTATAAATTTCTGCATTGTCGCTATCTTGCGCCAACGCTTCTTTATAAGCATTTTCAGCTTCTTCAAGTTTACCTTCTTGATGAAGCGAAAACCCTACTTGTATCAAATCTTCAGTTGCAGGCATAAATTTCTCTCTCTTTATAAATATTCTAACTTGTAATAAGGCTTATTGCAAGTTAGAATATTTAATTATTTGACATGTATAATTGCGAAGGCGGTTAGACTGAAGCAATCCAGCTTTTTATTAACTTTTATTTTTAATAACAAATTAATTCAAAAACGCAATTACGGATTCATTTCATTAAAACTATTCATTGCATGGTAAGAGCTTCTTACAAGCGGGCCGATTTGATAATTTTTAAACCCGACTTTGCGTGCAAGTGTTTTCAATTCTTCAAACTCTTCTAACGTATAAAATTTAGCAACTTCCAAATGTGCTTTAGATGGTTGAATATATTGACCGATTGTCACAATATCAACACCCGCATTTTTTAAATCGCATAAAGTTTCTTCGAGTTGCGCAAAAGTTTCGCCTAAGCCTACCATCAAACCTGATTTCGTAACGATTGAAGAATTGTTTTTGATGTATTTTAAAACTTCCAACGACCAATCATAGTTCCCTTGAGGTCGAGCAGTCGAAAATAAAGCTTTTACGGTTTCAATATTATGATTGAAGCAATCATAATTAGCTCTAATTATTGTATCAAGTGGTGTATAACTGTTGAGTGCCTGCACTTTTTCTTGTGGTGCTAAATCTCTTGGTTTAAAATCAGGAGTCAAAATTTCGATTTTCGCATTACAAATTTTTCTGATTTCATCAATACAGTTTTTGAAATGTTCAGCTCCGCCATCTTTCACATCATCACGTGTTACGGAAGTTATTACGGCATATTTTAAACCTAATTCTTTTACAGCTTCTGCAATATGTTTAGGTTCATCTAAATCCAACGGTTCGGGTTTTGCACTCGAAATATTGCAATAACGACAGTTTCTGGTGCAAATATTACCCATAATTAAAAATGTCGCAGTGTTATGTGAATAACATTCGCTTTTATTCGGACAACGCGCGCCTTCACAAACCGTGTTTAGGCATTTTGTTTTTAAAATTCTTCTTACAGTTTTCGTTTTTTCTGTATCAATTATAGGTCGTTTTAAATATTCAGGTAATCTTGGCATTATAGTTCCTCAGGCTTGAAAAATTTTTAAGATACGCTAAAATAAGAATATAGGCAAGGGTGCCGTTAACACCCCGCCACCTTAATTAAAGGGTTTTTAGTATGAGAATTAGTATTATTAATAATGCTAATTCTTTTTCATTGATTTCAACTATCAGTGCTACGCACGTAGATTTAAGGACGGCGTTAAATTTGGAATTCTAAATTTATTTTGAAATCCCAAGTCCGCCTTAATTGACATAACCAACCGGAAGTGAAGCAAAAGACCTCCTTTCTGTTAGTGAAAATCAGTTTTGTTTGTTAAAATCTTTAGCCTATATTCATATTTCAATGTATGAAATTATTATATCATACACTGAAAATATATCAATAAAATATACGTTAAAATTAGGCGATTGGCATAAACACTTTTACGCAAAAACCGCAATCTTCATTTGAATAAAGTCTGATTTCTCCATTCATTGCTTCAACAAGACCTTTTACGATAAACAAGCCCAAACCAGTGCCGCGAGTGGTTCTTGTAGTTTTGTCATCAACTCGAGTGAATTTGTCGAACAAAGTCTTAAGTTTTTCTCTCGGAATAACATCATAAGCGTTTTGAACGCTCACAACGAGTTTTTCATCTCTGATTTCGTAATCCAAAGTAATCGGGCTATCGTCTTTAGAATACTTAATCGCGTTTTCAATAAGGTTCACAAAAACCTGTTCAATTCTGTCTGTATCAGCCAAAATCTCGATTTCACAATCTTTAACCTTGTTTATGATTTCCTTATTTGTGTCATTTCTCACAAGCATGATTGAACTTTCAACAACTGAATTAATCGGAATATTAATCAAATTAACATTCAATCTTGCACCTTCAATGTCAGGAATTACAAGCAAATCTTCAATCATACGTTTTAAGCGTTCAGATTGTTTTTTGATAATCTTTAACGATTTAACTCTTGTTTCTTCATCAATCTTGATATCCTGTCTTAAAAGTCTTGAAGTATAACCTTGAATGCTTGTAAGCGGTGTTCTGAATTCGTGGCTAACCGTATCAATCATGTTTGAGCGGAATTCGTTCATCTGCTTAAGCTCTTTATTCTTCTTCTTAAGCTGAATATAAGACTTATGGATTTGGTTAACCATTCTGTTGAACTCATTTCCAAGGAAAACAATCTCAAAAGGCGTGAAAATATTGGTTAACAGCCTGATTCGTCTTTCATAGTTTCCTTTTGATATCGCAATAATCGCCTTGAAAAGTTGACGGATATTGATATATAGATAAGATGTGTATAATCCGACAACAAAGAATACCGTAAGCACAGTCAAAAGAATTGAAAGTATGATTTTATCACGGTTGTAGTCAATTGTATGTTTAGTAACCGTCTTAGAAGTATTTACAATAATCGTCACGTCAGGATCTGTTTTCTTAAGATAAACAAGTGGTTGGTTTTTAGTGTCACCGTAGATTACAGGCTCGTCTTCACGAAGCTTTTCAGGGAGTTGCGAAATACTTTTATCATACCCTTCTTGCGAATAATTACTTGTTGCAACGATGTCTTTTCCTGCCAAAACAAATATTTGTCGCTTATCTTCTGTTAGTGTTTTGAAAAGATTTTTTTGCAGATTATTTATATCTAAAACAGCAACCAAATAGTGTCCATTTTTCATAGGACGACTAAAAACTGCGTAATCGTCTTGGATGCTGTACATTTTGTATTTTTCAAGCTGACTTTTTTCGACAATTGCGAGTTCTTTGTAAAAAGGTAAGTTGCCAATGATACTGTCAAGATAACTTTGTTCTTGGCTTGGATTATTCAAGTATTCAAGGCTTGCAATAATTTGTGTAAGTTCGTTATTAATTGAGTGTTCGAAGACATCAATTTCCTCGGAAACAATATTTGCAATCATAACGGCTGCCGAGCGAAGCTGCGCACGATTCGACTGTTGGTTAATATTACTGATAATAACACCGCTAACAGTCATCGGAATCAGCACCGCAAAAAAGATAACAATAATTATCTGTTCTGCAATCTTTAATTTTCTTTTGCTAAAAAATTGAACCATTTTTTTCCACGCTTTTATTTTATAGGTTGTAAGTTGAATTGAAAATTGAAAATGGAAAGTGGAAAATTATTTATTGGTGCAAAAAATTGCACCCTACATATTTTTTAATAAAATACGTCCAATATTGAACTATATATTATGGATAAATTTTAAAACAATTTTCCATTTTCAATTTTTCATTTTCAATTTACGAAGCTTCCCCAAACGGTGTCAATTTATACCCGACATTTGTCACCGTATGCAAGTATTTAGGCTTCTTTGTATCAGGTTCGATTTTGTTTCTCAACGCGCCAACATGAACCCTCAACATCCTTACATCTTCGTCACTGCTATAACCCCATACTTCTTCAAGTAGTGTTGCAAGAGTTACAGGCTTATTGAAATGTTGCATTAAGCAATACAAAATTTCAAACTCCGTCGGTGTAAGTTTGATTTTCTTATTGAGAATAATTGTTTCTAATGTATCAGGCAAAATCTCAATTTCGCCAGCTTCTAAAATTTCATTTGACATAATTGTTTCAACCGGTGGTTGATTTCTGCGTAACAAAACACGAATTCTTAGTAAAACCTCTTGAACATCAAACGGTTTAACCAAATAATCATCCGCACCGCTATCAAAACCACTAGTTTTGTCACCAATCGTCCCCTTAGCCGTCAGCATCAAAATCGGTACATTAATCTTGGCTTGGCGGATGTTTTTGCAGACATCAAAACCGTTCATTTTTGGCATCATAACATCAAGTAAAATTAAGTCATATTTGTTATTCAAAGCCTTATTCAAGCCTTCCATTCCGTCACAAGCCGTGTCTACAAAATACCCGCTTGATGAAATGTCAAATTCTAACAAATCCCTAATCTCTGTGTCATCATCGACAATCAAAATTCTTTTCTTCTCAACCATAAAACCACCTTTTATACGTTTATTTTAAAAGAATAAAGAAAGCATTGCAACCTACTTTTCACATTCTTTAAGCATGAAAAGTTGTATTAATTATGTAATTGTTTTTTACTCAGATATTCATAAACTGCATTCGGCACAAATTTTTTGATATCCCCTTTATTTAACAGAATTTCTCTCACAGAAGACGAAGAAATAAAGTTGTATTCAGGTTTTGTAATCAAGAATACTGTTTTAATATTACTGTAAAGTGCATTATTTGTTTGTGAAAGCTGCATTTCATATTCAAAATCAAAAGAAGTTCTTAACCCTCTCAAAAGCACTTCTGCGCCGCGTTTTTTAGCATATTCTACCGTCAAACCTTGGAAAGAATCAACTTCTACATTTGGAAAATCTTTAACGCATTCTTTAATCAAAGCGACGCGCTCATCAATAGGCAAAAATCCTTGTTTATTGATATTATAAGAAACTGCGATAATTACTTTATCAAAAATTTCTGCACCGCTTTTTAAAATATCAATGTGTCCGTTTGTTATCGGGTCAAAACTTCCCGGATATATTGCAATAGTCATATTTTCACCTTTATTTGTTAATAACAGTATTTACGATTTCATCCGCAGAAATCTTTAAACAATCTAAACTTTCGCAAGTTGTTTGACGTCTTTCCCACAAGCATGGTTGTAAATCACAATTACAATTAGCTTTAATTGGAACGACTTTACCGTTTTGCGGTATTAATTTTTTATCATCGGTTGAACCAAAAATAACATACGTTTTTACGCCCAAAGCCACTGCAACATGTAATGGTGCAGAATCTGAGCATAAGAATTTTTCTGCGCTTGAAATCAATTCTGCAAGTTCTTTTAAATTTTTGGTTTTGCCAAACATATTAACGTACTTTTCAGCAGGTACAAGTCTTTGAATTGTTTCAATCGTTTCTTTATCGTCAGGACCGCCTGCCAAAATAACTTTTTTTCCGCAATCAGCCAGTTTGTTTACAACTTCTGCCCATTTTTCAGGCGGAATGGTTTTAATCATTCCCTTTTTTACACTCAAAAGACTAACTCCTGGGTGGATTAATACAGTATTTTCTTCAGCGGTTTTTGTTGGAACATCAATTTGCGGCAACTCTGTATTAATATCCGTAACGCTTCTTACAAGGTCATGGTACATTTTAGCTGCATATTGATTTTTATTAAGTCTTACAGCTTTAGTCAAAAGAATTTCACTCAATTTACCTGAATTATAACCATAACGTTTCGGAATAAAAGTTGCAGCCAAAAACATTGAAATAAACTTGTTTGAGCCTGACGAAATTACCATATCAAACCTATTTGTCCAAATTTTTAACAAAAGTTTCAAAAGCTCTTTGTATTTGTTTTTGCCTTTAATATCCGCAAACAAAGTTTTATCAATAATGTTTGTAAGCGACATTACTCCTTTGCTTCGAGGCTCTAGCGCAAGCGTAATTTCAGCATCAGGGAACTGTTTTTTTACAGATATAATTGTAGGTAGAAACAAGATTTCATCACCTAAGCCGCCAAAATTTATAAACAAAATCTTCATTATGCTTGCAATTCTCCTGCTAATTTTCCAAATTCTTGAATAGAAAGTTTTTCGCCGCGAATATTTTCATCCAATCCCAAATCTGAAATCGCTTTTGTAACTTTTTCTTTGTCAAAACCCGCACCTACAAGGCAATTTTTAAGAGTTTTGCGTCGTTGAGAGAACGCTGCTTTAATTACGCGTCTAAAAAATGAATAATCATTTAAATCCAAAAGTGGTTCTTGTCTGACTTTCAAAGAAACAAGTGCAGAATTAACTTTTGGCGCAGGATAAAAAGATTTGCGTCCAACAAGCCTTATAATTTCACAATCAGCCCAAAATTGAGAAAGAATAGTTAAAAGACCGTATTGTTTTGATTGGCTTTTTTCAGTCGCTACAATTCTTCTGGCAACTTCTTCTTGAACCATAAGAATAATATCTTTAATCTTGTTGCGGTTTTTGTTATTCAAATCGTCGATTTCGCCTAAAAGATGTGCAATGATTGGAGAAGTAATATAATAAGGAATATTTGCTACAACTTTTACGTTATCTTCGCTTAGTGCAGAAATATCTGTTTTAAGAATATCATTATGTATAATTTCTAAATTGTCGCAATCTAGCTTTTCAAGCTCTTTTATTGCTTCTTCATCCAATTCAACTGCGATAACTTTTTTAGCATGCTTTACTAATTGTTCTGTAACGAATCCGACACCGGGTCCGATTTCCAAAACAGTATCATCTTGTGTAATATTCGCAAAATCAATAATGTCGCCGATTACATCGGGATTGATTAAAAAATTTTGACCCAATCTTTTTTTAGTTCTAAAGAACTTTGCTCTTTGTAAATAATCCACCATGGTATTTATAATAGTACAAACAGGGAAATGTTAAAATATTAATCTTAATTTAGAATAGAATTGTTGAAAGAAATTCAACTATCACAAATCAAAATGTTTAAAGGGAATAAGGTAATAAGGTAATAGGGGAATAAGTGATTTAAAATTTACCATTTATATATTGCATTAAATTATCGCATTTTTATTAAAAAATCTCTAAAACCTCTTATTCCCTTATTACCTTAATACCTTATTCCCCTCAAATAATCTTTCATATATAATAAAAAAGGAGAGTATCGTGAATCAATGTAAAACAAAAACCGAAGAAAAATTAGAGTACAGCCAGTTATTGGACGAATTTATTTTGGGCTGTAAAACTTCCCGTAAAATCGGCATGGAATATGAGCGCATTCCGCTTAATAAAATTACTAAAGAAGTTGTTTCCTATGGTGGCGATTATGGTGTTTGTGAATTATTAAGAGAATTTGCAAAATCGGATAATTGGGATTACATTTTAGATGATACAAATATTATTGGGCTTAAAAAACTTCACGATACAATAACTTTAGAACCGGGATGTCAAATAGAATTAAGCATTGAACCGCAAGAATTTATTAGAGATTTAAAAAAGAAAATCGAAGAAATTGATTCAAACCTTGCGCCGATTTTAGATAGGTTTGGCATTGAATTAATCAACAAAGGCGTTTCTCCTACTACGACTTATAAAAATATTAAAATTTTACCCAAACGCAGATATCATATTATGGCGAATTATTTATGGGGAATTTTATCTGACGTAATGATGAGAGAAACCGCAGGTATTCAAGTTGGAGTGGATTATTCTTCTGAAGAAGATGCCATGCGCAAATTCCGTGTCGCAAATCTTATGATGCCGTTTGCAACTGCTATGTATGCTAATTCCAAAATCAGAGGCGGAGTCGATACAGGTTACAAATCTTTTAGAGCCTTAGCTTGGTTAAATACGGATAATGAACGCTGTGGATTTGCTACAAAATTCAAAGACGGCATGTCGTTTAAAGATTATGTTAATTTACTTTTGGATACTCCGATGATATTTATTAATCGTGAAAATGCACCTTTAAACGTAAACGGACGCTTGACGTTCAAGCAATTTATGGAAAAAGGATTTGAAGGTTTTAATGCTACGATTGAAGATTGGCAATTGCACTCAAACCTTTATTTTCCTGAAGTTCGTTTGAGAAATTTTATTGAAATAAGAAATCATGATTGCGTAGGCGGTGGTTTAGAATACTCTATTCCTGCTCTGTATAAAGGTATAATGTACTCGCCGACAGCATTAGAAGAAGTGGAAAACTTGCTTTGCAAATATTCGTTTAATGAAATTAATGAACTCAGATATAACGTCGCAAGGTATGCAACCTCTGCAAAACTTAGAAAAACTTCTATTTCTTCTATTTGTAAAGAGCTTGTTGAAATATCTTATTATTCATTAAAAACTCAACTAGAAGATGAGGAAAAATTCTTAGAACCGATTATGGAGTTGCTAAAAAAGGGCAAAACCCCGTGTGAAGTTTAAAAGTTAATGTCGGGTTCAATGAAAACGTTGAACCCGACCTACTGTTTTTAAATTATTGTTGGGCTGAAAGCCCAACCTACTTAGTTTTGCCATTAAAAAATGAATTTTGGGTAAATTATTTTTAAATAATGTAAGAATTGAACATGAACGAAAAAATACGGGCTGACTCTTTGAGTCAGTCCGTATTCCCATTAATTTAAAATTAGTGAACGGTAAGTTTTTTAATATTACCTTTTTCTGCTGCAAGCTTAGGTGCTTCAATTTCCAAAATACCGTGTTCCAATTTTGCAGAAGTTTTTTCAACATCAATTTCTTGAGGGAAGTATACAGTTCTTGAAAATTCACCATACCTGAATTCGGATTTTCTAAAACCTTTTGTATCCTCTTTCTTTTCTTCTTCTTTCTTTGCATTGATTGTAATATGGTTTTTATCAATGTCTATATCCAAGTCTTCTTTCTTAACACCGGGAAGCTCTGCTCTTACGCTATATTCTTTTTCCTTTTCATGCAATTCAACAGGCATTGCAAACTTTTCTGCTTCTTCTGCTTCATTATAAATATACTCAGGGAAGAAACTATCAAAATTTCTGTTTAATATTGAACTAATTTCGTCATTAACTGATTTAATAAATCCATCAGGTGATTTTTTAATTAAGAATTTCATAATCATTCTCCTTTCATATCTATGACCTATTACTTTCAACACTTATATTATTACTCTGTTATTCCTAAAAGCTTATTTTTTTAACCAAAAATTAACAATTTACCTTTTCTGATTTTATAGCTGTTTGTAAATAATATTGATTCCTACTTGCTTGAGAGCTGGTTCTTTCATATTGCGGTTGAAGTTGACGATGCTGAAACTTCTAATGAATGGCTTGAACCAGTGACGGATGAAGTGTATAATAAGTTGTAAAAAGTAGATTTTATTATAAGGTGCAATTATTGTACCTTATATTTTCAAAATAAGGGGTGTTACATGAATTTAGAGGTATCGAGTGTAAATTTTGACGGGCGTAAAAATCCTAAATTGCATTTAAGAAGAAAGCAATTGAAAAGATTGAAGCTTCAAGAAAGAGAATTGAAAAATAATTGCAATATGCTTAAAAACGACTGCCAAGCACTTGAACTTACATACGATAAGGTTTCTAAACTTGCTTATGACAACCCGAATTCACCAAAAGTTTCTGAACTTTGGAAACTAAAATTTGATATGCAGCATAGTTTCATTTATGGTTCATATAAGGATTACAAAAATGCTCGAATAAAATATGCGGAAGAGGCTGTTAAGAATAAAGAACTTTTAAAATATGTGAAACAACCGATAAAATCCAACCAACCTATTCCTATTTTTTCTAAACTTGGACGAAATATGGCGAAAAATCATTTTTTAGATAAATTTAGAAAAGATACACCTGCAGAGAGGGAATTAAAAGAATTTTACAAAGAGAATGCAAGACGTGACGCCATGCATCAAGTATTGGGCTTGGATAGACAAGGGTAAGAACATTTGTATAATTCACCAAGCTAATGCCCATCCTAACCTTCCCTAACAAGGGAAGGAACTCAACCGCCCTTATTAGGGAAATCGCAGTTATTCGAACCATAATGAGTTACAAATGCGGGTTGGTATCAATTAATAAATAAAAAATATTGAAAACAATTTTCCACTTTCCATTTTCGATTTTCCATTACAACAGACCGCTTGTACCTAAAAGTCAAACGCGTAAGACTATCGAGGTATAACAAATCCCCAAAATGGTTTGCAATCATTATCAAAAAGACAAATATAAGAAACTTTCTGTTTACGACATTTTTTTATTTTGAAATCAGCTTGTCCGTATACAATTTCAGAAATATAATTGTCACCGATTTTTTGTTTACAAGGATTACAAAATTCTTTCTTTGAATGAATTTTAACATTCATGTTATATTCGTTCGCATATAAATGTGTCAAAAAGTCAGTTGCTTCACTTGCAAAAACTGAAGAACCACATAATAACATTAACAAACAAATTATTATTTTTCTTTTCATTTATAATCCCCATTTGCGACGCATACGATTGATTACGTTTTTTTGTTTCATATCGCCGATTGCAAAATCAATGTTTTCTTTTAATCTTTGAGTCCCTTTACCTTTTCTTATTGCAATCCCATAAGGTTCTCTTGTATATCTTTTAGGCAAAAGTTTTACGGATTTATCTTCAAATGCAAAAGTGCTCAAAATTGTATCATCAGAAGTCAAAGCATCAATTTTGCCTGCTTTTAGTGCTTCGTAAGCAACTCTATAATTTCTAAAACCTATAACTGTTGCATCAGGCGCTAAGGCAAGCATGTTTTTTTCAGCAGTCGTTCCAAAAACTACACCGACATTTTGTCCCGATAAATCCGCCAAAGATTTAATTTTGCTGTTAGAACGTACTAAAAGTGCCTGACCTGCGTAATCATAAGGAACAGAAAAACTGATAATTTCTTCTCTTTGCGGAGTAATTGTCACCGTTGCAATTACCATATCCAACTCACCTGTTGAAACCTTTAGCATTCTATTTGCAGGTGTAACCGGAAAAAACTCGACTGCGTCAGGATTTTTAAGAATATATTGTGCCACATAATGAGCTAAATCAGCGTCATAACCAATAATTTTCCAATCTTTATCCATAAACCCAAAAGGTTTAGAATCTGTATTTATACCAACTCTAAGCTTTCCGCGGTGTAAAATTTCATCATACAAATCGTTTTCTTCATATTTTTCCGGTAAAAAAATAAAGAAATAGATAGCAACTAATGCTAAAAATATTAAAGTCAGTATAATTGCTAATTTTTTCATAAAGCTAATTTAGGCATCCTTCCACAAGATTTATCCTCATCGCAAAAGCCAAGACGTTCGCATTTAGGAACTAAATATGGCTTAAGCCAAGGTTCTTCTTTTATTAATTCATCGCACATCATTTTAACCATTGAACGAATTTCATATTGTGCGCGTGTGCAAAGTCTTAGATTAGCCAAGTGAATCATTTCTCTTAAATTTAAACTTGCGACAATAGAAGTTGAAGCCGCGTTTGGAAGAACCGCTCGTGCGTCTTCTGCCGGAATTCCGGCTTCTGTAAATTCTAAATATTTTTTAGAAATTTCATCCATAAATTCTACAAATTTCGCTTTCAAATTTTCATCTCTAGCAATTGTAGGTGGAATCAAATAGTCAAACTGCCCCTTTTCTTTAACATATCTTTGAGATTTTTGAGAAAAAGACATGTGACGATGACGTACAAGCTGGTGAGTACAAGCTCTTGATACGTTAGAAATTGCAAAAGTTACTTGAATATGTTCGATTACGGAATAATGACCTGAAGAAATAACGCGCTCAATCAATTTTAGCATTTTTTCTTCATCATCAGTGCTGTTATAAATATTAAACGGCGTATCTGCACTATAACAAGTTCTTGCCGCTGTATAAATTGTTTTTAACATATTTGCCGGTTTAGAAATCAAATTAACAACCGGTTTATTATTATTTTCCATAATCCCCTCTTCCTAAGTTTTTTAAATTATAATAACATATAATTTAGTTTTGAGCAAAAGTGATAATAAAAGTTAATGGTGCAAAAAATTGCACCATTAACTTTTTTTAGCTAGCTCAAAGAAGTTGTAGCAAAGCTTGCAGCTTCTTCATAAGGGTTAGCTACGCCTGCATCTTGAGCTGCCTTTAAAGCCGTTTCAAATGTTTCATCAGAATTTTCAGCGATTTGAGGATTGTCTAATAAAACTTTTAAATCGTGTTGAGTATCATCAGCACCTTTGAATAACATTGAACGACCTAATGCTTCAGCTTTAGGGTCAGAAAAATCGTTGATTTTAGGAGCATCTGCTTCAACGGGCGCTTGTTGTGGAACATCAACTTGAGTTTTTTGAATTCCACTAAAATTCATTTGATTAACACTAAATTTAGGACCATTAATTTCACTCATGTTTTATACCTCGCTTTATTTATTCAATTATATCATATTTTTGAATTTATCAACCATCCATTTGTTCTAAAACGTGTAAATAAATTTTTTTGCTAGTTGATTATAAAAATTTTACAAAAATTAACGTTTTTATCCTGCGCCAAACAAATCTCCATCAAAATTCAAACCTTTAGCTTCTTTTAGCAAAGGATAATCATCAATATTATTGTTTCTTACAAAATCAATGGCTTCACTTCGGGCTAGTTCCAAGATTTTAGCATCATTTACAATATCAGCAATAATCATATCCGGCAATCCGCTCTGACGAGTTCCCAAAAATTCCCCAGGACCTCTAATTTGCAAATCTTTTTCTGCTATTACAAAGCCGTCGTTTGTTTGTGTCATAATATCCAATCTTGCACGCGTTTCTTGAGATTTAGTTGAAGATGATAAAACACAATAAGACTGTAAATCGCTTCTGCCGACACGCCCTCTTAACTGGTGCAACTGTGAAAGTCCAAAGCGTTCGGCATTTTCAATTACAATTACGGTCGCATTCGGAACATCCACACCGACTTCAACAACCGTCGTAGAAACCAAAATATCGTATTCTTTGTTTTTAAATTTTTCCATGACTTCGTCTTTTTCATCATTTTTCAATTTACCGTGCAAAAGTCCGATTTTGTAGTTTGGAAAAACTTCTTTTTGCCAGCGTTCTTTTTCAATGGTAGCTGCCTTAGCAGAAAGCGTTTCACTCTCCTCTATCAGTGGATAAACGATATACGCTTGACGTCCAGAATCAACTTCATGTCTGATTAAATCCGCAATCTGTTTTCTGGAATTCGTAAGTGTGGTTATAATCGGTTTTCTGCCTTTTGGAAGTTCGTCAATGATCGTCAAATCCAAATCACCGTTCATTGTGATTGCAAGCGTTCTCGGGATAGGAGTCGCTGTCATAGTTAAAATTTGCGGATTTTGAGATTTCTTTCTCAAAGCTAATCTCTGTTTTACGCCAAATCTGTGCTGCTCATCAATTACAACCGCGCCTAAGTTCGCAAACTCAACACCATCCTGAATTAGAGCGTGCGTTCCGACCGCAATGTTTGCTTGCCCATTTCTCAAATTAGTTTCAGATTCGCGTCTTAATTTTTTACCAATACTTCCGATTAAAAGCTCGACTTTTAAGCCAAGTGGCGTAAGCCATTTGACCAAATTATTATAATGTTGTTGCGCTAAAATTTCAGTCGGTGCCATAATTGCAGCCTGATAACCATTCTCGATTCCTGCAAGCAACATAATTGTAGCAACAACGGTTTTTCCACTACCGACATCACCTTGAAGTAGCCTTTGCATAGGTTTTGTTGAATTCAAGTCATTTAAAATTTCATTCACCGCTCTTTGTTGAGCAGAAGTCAATTTAAACGGCAAGCTTTCAATAAAACGCATTACAAGCCCATCTTTTTTAATTTCTAAAGGCACAGCAGAAAGATTTTTATTGTTTTCTTCTCTTAAAAGTGCGAGTTTTAATTGAATTAAAAATAATTCCTCAAAGACAAGAGAATATCGTGCTTTTTGCAATGTTTCATTGTCTTTTGGGAAATGAATGTTTTCAATCGCTTCGTTTTTAGGAAGCAAATGATATTTTTCAATAATCTTATCGGGTAAAACCGTTTCAATATCGTTTTTGAAAAGTTGAATTGTACTAAAAATAGCACGTCTTAAAGTTTTGATATTCAATTTATCGCTCAATGGATAAATCGGTACAATTCTTGCAAGATTTATGTTTGAAGGATTAAGAATATCATCATCCATAATCGAATATGTAGGTTTATCAAGCGTCAAATTCCTGTCGTAATTGTTGTATTTAACAAGCCCCGAAACCATTATGCCAGAGCCTTTCGGGAATTGTGTTTTCATCCTCTCTTGAGTATATTTGTTAGATTTTGAGGCGAAAAAGCTTAAACTTAAATAACCTGAACCATCGCCAATTCTGACTTTTACAACACCCAAATTATTTTTTGTAGTAAAAGATTCAACGGCTTTTATCGTTCCAAAAATCGTAGTGGTTTCTCCGACTTTCAAATCTCGAATTCGTGTTCTTGTTGAATAATCAACGTGTTTGCGCGGGAAATAATACAGCAAATCTCCGACCGTATAAATTCCGAGTTTATTCAGAATATAAGCGATTTTCGGTCCAACGCCTTTCAGGTACATTACATCTGATTTTAGAGTAAGAATGTTGTCTTTTTGTTCTTCCGTTTTTGGCAACATATCAGCTTTTATTACACTCACAAGTCTTTCTAAAGAGCGTTTGCGCTGAGGAAGTGTGTCCATGGAGTAGCGTTCAAAATGTTCAAGCAAAACTTTCCATTTCGGATTTTTAGAAACCTTGATTTCTTTTCTTAATTCTGAGCAAATAAAAGCAGCAAAACTTCTTGTTTTGCCGTTAATGTTAATATATTTATACTTAACTTCGATTTCTACGGCTTTTTTTATTTGCTCAAGATTCTCCATAAGAAAATTATACTATAATTTCAAGATAATAGGAGATTTTACAAGGTAATGAAACTAAAATTTGCCGTAATTTCTGCCCTTTTTAATTTCATTTATTCGGTGCGCTGCATAACCTGCGGCTCTATAAAATTTAAGTTCGCGGTGAACCTCAATTGCCTTTTGGTACAAAGCAATTGCATCTCTTGGACGGCTATAAGATAACAAATCTGCCATTTGTGAATAAGTCGTACCCAGCTGAATTTTCACTTTTTCTCGTGATGCGGGAGGTTTTATGATTGTTTTAAAGTTTTTAACGTTTTCGTCATAGTCTTTTAAAATTTTTTTACAGCAGCTTTTCTTTTTAGCTAATATTTTTAATAGATCATATCTACGATTTGCATTTCTATAAATTTCTTCTAAATCATTGATACGCGCCAGTTCATGTAAGCCGTCATGATTTCTTTGGCAATTTTCTATTGCTTTATAGATGATTTTTTCATTATTGCCTTTTAATACAAAACCGCGACAGAGCTTGCTAAGTTCGTTTATCAATAAATCGCTTATGTTTTGATGTCCTTTTGCTTCGACTTTTTCGCAAAGCTGTGATGTTTTGTCAAAGAAATCTTGGACTTGTCCGCTTTTTACGAACAAATCTTTAACCATATAAAAGTCATCACGAACCGCGCCAATTGATGATGTGCCTTCTAAACATCTTTGGCTAAAGTTACGGTAACTTTCATTAAAGATATCGTTTATACAACCTGCTTTAAAAATCACATTCATATAATCATGAAGTCTTTATAAGTTAAAAAATTGCGTTTATGTTAACAATTGTTTACAAAAAATATGAAAATTTAATTATTTTACATCAATCGAGCGACTTTAATATTGCTCCTTCCCTTGTTAGGGAAGGTTAGTGTCTTCTAATGCCATTAAATGGCAGTGAGCAAAGTTAGTTTAGATGAGTCAATCGGGATTTCGGCAGTATTTAATCTTAGTATTGGAATATTTTTATTTGTTCCGTGGTAATCACTTCCACCCGTAATATATAAATTATTATCATCAGCGCATTTTACCAAAAAGTCGATTTCATCAAAGTTGTATCTTGAGTAATAACATTCTAAACCTTGAATGCCAAAAGATTTCATTTTTTCTAATCTTGGTAAAAATTCATTCAGGGTTAAATGTTTTTCACCTTCACCGCCGATAGGGTGTGCCCAAACTACAATCCCACCAGCTTTTTTAATTGTTTCTATGGCTTCTTGACCATCAAATCTTGTGTTACCTGTTTTAATACCATCTAAATATTTTTTCATTGCAGAAACATTATCATCTGCCAAACCTCTATTTACAAGAATGTTTGCTAAATGGGTTTTTACTACGCTTTTTCTTGAATAAAGCCAATCTTTTTCATCTTGGGTGAGTTCAATTGAAAAAATATCTTTCAAATACTTAATTCTTGTTTCAAGCTTCTGCCGTCTTAATTGTTTTCCTTTTTCTATCAAACCAAACAAATCAGGATTGTTTATATCAATACCATAGCCAAGAATATGACATTTAATGTCATCACAAAGGCAAGTTAATTCTACGCCTTTTATAAAAGTTATATCCGGCGAAAGTTTTTCCATTTCTCTACAACCTTCAACTGTATCGTGGTCTGTTAAAGCAAAAATTTCAACACCACTTTTTTGAAGATTATTTAAAAGCTCATTAGTATTATCGCTTCCGTCTGAATTATTGCTATGTATATGTAAATCGGCTTTCATACCAAAATTATACATCAAAACTTGTTTAGAATCATCATTATTGAATTTAGTAGTTCATCTGAATGTATGATTGCAATTTAAAAGTCATGAAATATAATTGGAATGTGTATTGGGAGAGGGTTTGATGAACAGACGTTGGTACGATTCAAATGAACATACGCAAAGAGCTTTGTCTTTGCTTAAAGATATGGATGAGGTTAAGAGAAGAGCTTTGTCACGCGATTTAACAAATGTTGTTAAACAGATTAAAGAAATGCATGAAGAAGATGAAGAACAAGATGTAAGTATCGGTATCGACAGAGTTCTAGGGCTTTACAAGATTTCAAATTCAAGACGTTGGTATGACAAAGTTAGCATTTTATCTTATGCACTAAAAACCATGTCAACACTTCCAAGAGAAGATTTTTATAATATTATGGAAGGAATAACCGCTTCAGTTTCTGTTTAAACTTATTCACTAATTTTCATTGATTTTACTCCTTGTTTATTCTAATATCAGAGTGTAATAGTACATAAGAAAAGAGGGGAATTTCCCTTCAAAAAAAGGAGAAAATTATGTCAAGAAAACCAATTATTGCAGGAAACTGGAAAATGAACTTACTTCAAGCTGATGCAAAAGCATTATTTGAAGGAATAAAGAATTTTACAAAAGATTTCACAGCACCTCAATTGCCTGAAATCATTGTTGCACCTGTATTTACATCTTTAAGTGTAGTAAATGCTGAAAAATGTACATGTGGTTGCGGTTGTGATAAAATCGCAGTTGCAGGTCAAAACTGCCACTGGGAAAAATCTGGTGCATTCACAGGTGAAGTTTCTGTTGAAATGTTAGCTGATGCAGGTTGCTCACACGTTATCATTGGTCACTCAGAAAGAAGACAATACTTCTCTGAAACAGATGAAATGATTAACAAAAAAGCTAAAGCTATCTTAGCAGGCGGTTTGATTCCTATTATCTGCTGTGGTGAAACTCTTGAACAAAGAGAAGCAGGTGTAACAGATGAACACATCGCATCTCAAATCAGAGCTGCATTGAACGGCTTGTCTGAAGAAGAAGTTGCTAAATCAGTTATCGCTTACGAACCAATTTGGGCAATTGGTACAGGCAAAACTTGCGACAGCAAAGAAGCTAACAGAGTTATCGCTATGATTAGAAACGTTGTTAAAGAAGTTTCTTCAGCTTCTGCAGGTGACGCTATCAGAATTCTTTACGGTGGTTCTGTAAAACCTAACACAATCGAAGAACAAATGTCACAATCAGACATCGACGGTGCTTTGGTTGGTGGTGCAAGCTTGAAAGCTGACAGCTTCAATGAAATTATTGCTAACACAATGAAAGTTAGTGTTTAATTTTAAAGTTTAGAATAAACTTAAAAACGGGCGATTTTTTAATCGCTCGTTTTTATTTTAGAAAAAATTTTAGAAAAGATTTAATTCTACATAAATCTGTTGTGTTCTTTTTCCCATTCTACGGAGGTAATTTTTCCATGCCCCGGATAAATTGTAGTATCTTTTGGCAGGGTAAAAATCTTGTCTTCAATACTTTCTACGATTTGGGCAAAATTTCCGCCTTCTAAATCGCAACGCCCAACTGCTTCTTTAAAAATTGTATCTCCTGAAAATAAATTATTTTCAACTAAATAACAAACCCCGCCTTGCGTGTGTCCGGGAGTATGCAAAACTTTAATTTCCAATTCACCGAGTTTAAGAACATCACCATCATCAACAAATTTATCAATTTTAGGGATTGTGATTTCGAGCATGCCAAACATTGGCAAGTATTTGTTGGAATTATTAAGCCATCCTAAATCAGCTTTATGCATAACCAATTGCGGTTCATCAGAAAATCTGTGTGGTCTTATACCTGCAATATGATCAAAATGTCCGTGGGTTAGCAAAATGTATTTTAAAACAGCACCTTGTTTTTTAAGTTCTTCATTAATTCTATCGTCAATAGCAGAACAATCAATCAATGCCGCTTCTTTTGTTTTTTCATCAATAATCAAATAATTGTTGTTATCAATTGGTGGTTCAACAAATGTTTTTATAATCATAATTTTCTTTCTTCAAAAGTTATAAGCTCAAATAGTATTCTTTTAAGAGCTTTGCATTATCTTCAATATTAGGGCTTTCACAAACAACAGCACCTTTTACGTCAAAAGCTTTGAATGCCTTTAATAAGTCTTTGTAATTAAAATCAGACTCTTCCAAGTTTAAATGTTTCTTTTCACCTTTTGCGCCGTATTCGATACCAGCAATATGAGCATGAAAGTTATCCAGCGCAACTTGACCCAACTCATTTCCGATTGTTTCAAAGATTTTTGAAAACTCGTCGTAAGTATTCATTATGCCGTTATATCTGGCATGGAGGTGTGAAAAATCCACACAAGGCAAAACTTGTTCAAACTCTTTAGAAAGTCTTACAATTTCCTCCAAATCGCCCCATTGAGTAGCTTTACCCGTTGTTTCAGGTCTAATCCAAATTTTGTTGTTTGTTTTTGCAAGCGCGTCTACAATAATTTGAGTTTGTTTTGCAACTTGTTTATATACAAGCTCAGCATCCATTCCCAAATAATAAGCCGCATGGTAAGTTATACTGTAACCGCCAAGCTCATTTGCGACATCTGCAGTTTCTATAATTCTTTGTGTGCTTGCTTCAACTTTTTCTTCTTCTCTTGCGTTCAAATTAACGTAAAATGGCGCATGCGCTGTGATGACTTTTTTAGAATTACCAACAGCTTCACGACTTTTATCGCTTATTCTAACTCCGCGTACAAATTCCAATTCAAGTCCGTCTAAATTCATATCATCAAGAACTTTAAAACCGACTTCATATCCTTTGCCTTCTGCCCTAAGCGGTACACCTGCCGTTAAAAAATTTAATTTATCCATAATCTTGCCTTATTACTTAAACTCTTCCCCAATTTTAGGATTAACAATTCTGATAAAATCTTTGCTATCACCCATAAAGAAGCTTCCAAATTGCATTACGGTTGGCGCAATCAATCCTTTT
This sequence comes from uncultured Candidatus Melainabacteria bacterium, assembly GCA_934747335.1. Lineage (GTDB taxonomy): Bacteria > Cyanobacteriota > Vampirovibrionia > Gastranaerophilales > Gastranaerophilaceae > CAG-196. The sequence goes on along the minus strand of CAKVGS010000006.1, from coordinate 50,986 downwards.
GATGTTGCAATGAAAAATCTATCGTCTTCGATTTTTGCAACCGTTCCGGCAGGATGCGGAACGCAAAACGCGTCAGAAGCTACTTCCACCTTCATAATTTTCATCATATTACCGCGAAATGTCGTGCTTGCAAGTATAAATGGGTTTAATGCTCTTACAAAGCGTTCGATTTCTTCTGCGGTTTTATTGTAATTTATGAATAATTCCTGCTCGCTCAAGCCTTTTCCTGAAATAAAATCTCCGTTTGGCTGTTTTATTCTTGGCAACGGTTGGTTTTCATAAGCTCTCAAGACTTGTAAAAGCAGTTCAATACCAATAACGTTAAGCTCATTAAAAATCGTACCCATCGTTGCTTTTGAATGTATATGATAAGGTTTTTGTGCAATAATATCGCCGGTATCAAATTTGTCATCCATAAAATGAATCGTGACACCTGTTTCGGTTTCACCATTCATAATTACTCTGGAATAAGGGTTTCCGCCTCTGTATTTTGGAAGCATTGAAGGGTGAACGTTGATAAATCCATCCTTTGTGGCTTCTAAAAGAATACGAGGAATTTTGTAGTTAAACGAACAAACAACCGCGGCATCAACATTCAATGCACGGATTTTTTCGATTAATCGAGGCTCGTCCAATTCGTCATAATCAATATAATTTAATCTTCTTGAATAAACAAAGTTTTTGAAATCGTAATACATGTTGTGGTCTTTTTTAGGGCCTAAAACTCCAACGATATTAACGCCTGCCATCAACAGACCATCAAGCCCGATATAAGCCATATCAGGAATTCCAACAAAAAGTATTCGTTTTTTAAACATCGTTCTATTGAACATTAAGCACTAACCTTTGCCTTAATCATATCTTCAAGAATTTTTGAACAGTCATTAACCATATTTGTGCAGTGAGCTTTTCTTTCAGGAGATGCCATATCCATTCCTCTTGTCAAAACTCTGCAACAAGTAGCTTTGTGAGTTTTTGTAAATTCTGAAATAAATTCTCTAGCGGTTGCTCTTGCTTGAACATCGTTGCCTGCTTGATTTTCTCGACCGAATAAGTAACCTAAAACTATTTGTGAGCCTGCAATTGCGCCACACAAACAGCCTGAACCCATTCCGCCTGAGAAAGAAGTTGCAACAGGTAAGAGTTCTTTTGGAACTAAACCTTTTTCAATAGCTTCCATAACTATACTTTCAGAACAAGAATAACCTTGATTAAAATATTCAGCTGCTTTCACTTTTTTCGTCCTCGCTTTATTTTATATTACCATTAAATCTGAATTTTAACCATAGTGTGATTAATTTTTAGTTTCTTCGACTCCGCGGTAAAATTCGTTAGTGATAAGTTGTGAATATTTTTTCTTTTCACTTATTGATAATGCTAATTTTTCAGAACCGTCAGATGTAGTAACGCTTGCAACTACGCCTGAAACATCTGAGAATGGCAATTTTGTGACATGTGCATCAAACTTGGCATAAGGAACTTGTTTGCCGTATACTTTCATTGTTCCTCTTGATGTTACTTTAATATCTTGTACGGTTATTGCCTGATACTTAAATTTTTCGGACAAATCTTTTAATTTTGTTTCCACATTTGAGCTTTTTATGTCATCTTGAGTCAGAAGCGGTTTTTTGCCGGAATCAACGATTACCATTTTTTGACCTGACGCCTTGTGTTCGGCAAGCACGGCTTTATATCCTACTAAATTTACTGCATTGTCAATTTGAAACTCTTCATTCAGGTTTGAGAAATTCCCAATTTTCTTAGCACTTTCAAATGCGTGTTCCTGAATAAAATTTCCAACGCTTACTTTTACGGCTTCTACATATTTTTGTCCGCCGATAGCGTTAAAGCCCATTATCGCAAGAACAAGTAAAAATGCGTTAAAAATAATTTTTATTAATCTAAACATTATTTATACCTCTAAATTTTGGGGCATACCAAACTTACAGATTTGGCTAAAAATCTGCAAAATTGATTGAAATTTGCCCAAACACATTCTAACCTTCTTCTTTATTAATATTGCTCAAAGAGTTCAATCTTCTTGCAGGATCTGTAATGTGTGTAATTCTTAAACCAAAATTATCTTCAATAACTACAACTTCGCCGTAAGCAATTAATTTGCCGTTAGCGTATAGTTCAACAGGCTCACCGGCGGCTTTATTAAGAGTTACGATAGAACCTTTTGTTAATTCTAAAACTTTTTTGATTGGCAATTCGGTTTTACCAAGTTCAACTGTTAACTGCAATTTAACATCCAAAAGGATATTAAGGTTTTGGTTAACAGGACCTTGAACTTGATCCAAATCTTCAAATGACGCAAATTGCACAGGCTGAACCGTTACGGTTTTATCTTCCGTACTTTCGTTATTTTCATTATCTTCAGTGTTTCCTTCGGGAATTGATGATGTCAAATCTTGCATTTCTTCGTTATTAACATCTTTATCGTCATCTAGCATTTACAAAACCTCTCTAAAAATAATTTCTTAATAATTCGTGCATTTCGTCATAGACATCTGTTATTTTAACACAAATCTTGTCTTTCATTGTACCCGGACGGGCAAAAAATTTCTTTTCACCGTTTACTTTGACAATCAAATCATCCTGAACTTTGTTATCAAGCTTAATGATATCACCTTCTGAAAGTTGTAAAAAGTCGTCCAATGTTATATTGCATTGTCCAAACTGAACTCTCAAATCAACATTTGAAGTATTGATTTTAGAAATCATCTTCAATCTTTCGTCGTTTGATGCAACCAAACCTTTTGTTTGGAAAATGTGTTGAGTACTCAAGTGACCCAAAACTGTTTCTAATACAGGATATGGGAAACATAAGCTAAACAAACCAAAATGTTTGCCCTGAACTTGAACTTCAAAAGTCAAAAGCGCAACGATTTCTCCTGCTGTTGCAACCTGAATTGATTGATAGTTATCATCAAGACTGATAAATTTTCCTGAAACAGGAATAATCGCATTCCAAGAATCTTCAAGCGATTTAATAATGATATTGATAACTTTTTTCGCTAAAGCTTTTTCAATGTCCGTAAGCTCTCTTGTTTGTGCATCAATTGAACCGACGCCGCCAAGCATACGGTTTACTATACAAGAAATAACTTCAAAGCTGATACCAAGTAAAATTTGACCTGATAACGGTTCAAACTCAAATACACCAACGCTTATAGGAGATGGCATAGAACGAACAAATTCTTCATAAGTTAATTGGTCAACAGAAACGATTTCAATTTCAACTCTCATACGTAAATAACCGCTTAAAACAAGAGAAATTGCCTTAGAGAATTCTCTATGAATATCTCTTAAGGCTCTCAAGTTGTCTTTAGAAAATTTATCAGGTCTGCGGAAATTATAAAGCTTATAGCTTTTGTGTTCTGCGTCTGAAAAATCGTCTTCAAACTCATGCGTATCTATTAAGTCGTTTTTGTTTCCTTCTGTCATTTTGTCCTACTGAATAATAAATTGTCCGAAACTTACTCTGATAACTTCTCTTTCACCGCCTAAAATAGAGTTAATATCATTTGTAATCTGTTCTTTAGCAAGTTCTTTTCCTGCTGCTGTTGCAAGTTCGGAAGATGTTTTGCTTGAAAGATTTGTAATTACTGCATCTCTGATTGCAGGTTTATACTGATTCATTTCTTTTTGAATAGCTTCCATCGGGTCAACAGGCGCTGCAGCTTCTCCATGTCCACCGTGTCCGCCACCTTTTGTTTCAGTTTGCTCAGGAAAATCCGTATCTTTCTTTGTAACTTCTAATGCTACATTAACTTTCAAATATTTCTTTTGGCTTTCATCGCAAAGGTTTAAGATAAAGTCACCTAAATCAACAATAATGCCTTTTTGAACTTCATCTTCATCAGCGCTCTCATCAAGTTCTTCTTGAGCAGTCGGAAGAGTACTCATTTTTTGGCTAATTAAATTTTCCATAATAACATAATTAACACCTGCAAAAACAATAAACATTATTACGATTGAAGCAAGAGTCATTATTAAAAATTTTGTTAAATCCTTTTGTTGTCCGCCTTCAGCTCTTTCGTTATCAGCCATACTATTCTCCACTTATACTACATAGTATTATTATATCAGCTTCAAAACAATATTTACCACCATTATTTGATGTATTATTTTGCCGAAATTCATATAACTTCATCTCTATTATAGCAAAATTATTAATTTTTGCCCATCATAAAGGAGATGGATAATTAAAAATCAAAAGTTAAATTACTCCCAATTTTTTACACGCCTCTAAAGCACAATTTTGTTGTGCTTCTTTTTTAGACTTTCCTTTTCCTGTTGCAATAACTTCGCCCTTCCATTCAACCTGAACCTCAAACACAGGCTCATGAGCAGGGCCTTTTACCGCTAACGTTTTATATACAGGTAAAGCCTTGTTTATACCTTGTGTGTACTGTTGAAGAATGTCTTTAGCATTGTATTTTTCAAAATGTTTATCAACATCTTCAGCGTATGCCATAACATATTCTTCAATAAAAGCTTCTATTTCTGCTTGTTTGCCGCTAAAATAACTTGCACCTAAGATAGCTTCAAGTGTACAAGCAATATTAGATTCACGTTTTCGCCCACCCTGTTTTTCTTCTGCGGGGCCTAAAATCATAAGCTTATCCAAATCTATTTTTTTTGCTATTTGCGCTAAAATTGCATCAGACACAAGTATTGAACGTATTTTTGAAAGTTCACCTTCCGGCGCTTCAGGATACGTATTATACAAAAGTTTTGAAGTATAAAGTTTCAAAACAGAATCACCGAAGAATTCCAAGCGTTCATAATTTTCTAAATCACTATACCCGTTTTCTTTTGTAAAAGAAGGATGAGTCAGTGCAATTTTCACTAACTCATCATCTCTATTAATTTTAAAAATTTCTTCAACAAGCATTACATCATGCCTCTAAACAAATCCCAAAAATTGTTTACTACAAAGAAATACATATAGTAATGAACAATTGGAATTGTAAATATGTAGCTATCAGTTCTGTCTAAAAATCCGCCGTGTCCCGGAAGAACATTACTTGAATCTTTTACGCCTGCATCTCTTTTAATCATTGATTCGCATAAATCACCGATTTGAGCGCAAAATGCAATAATAAAACCAAGAATTAATGCGTGATACCAAGGGAATCCCATTACCTTGATGCCGAAGATTAAGCAGAAAATAATACACATTGTCGTTCCGCCGATAGCACCTTCGATTGTCTTATTTGGGCTGATTACGTGAGAAAGTTTATGCTTTCCAAAACGACAGCCGATGTAATAGCAAAAACTATCAGTTAAAACCACGGCAAAAAACAATAACAAAGCGTATCCTGCCCCTTCTGTTGTTACATTTTGTTTAAATATTCCATCATAAGTCGGATTGCTTCCTAAATCTCTCAAGAATAGCAAATGCAATGGAAACCAACCGCAATAAACAAAACCTAGAATTGTTGTAGCAACATTTGCAATATATGGCTGTTTTCCTTTAAACAACACTGACAAAAACGCCATTGCAGAACACGCGGTAAAAGCTAAAGCTACCAAATCGAAGCGATTAAAGTAAGCAAGGGCTGCGAACAAAAAGCTTGATATAATTATAATTCTCGAGCTTGGGCGAAAACCTTTATGCTCAAGAATTTTTACATACTCTTTCGACGCGAGTGCTACAATTATAAGAACAAGCCCTACTAACCATAGCCCGCCTGCCATGATGGCAAAAAGAGCTGTAAACCCAAATACCAGTCCCGTTAACAATCTTGTTACGCTTTTTGTTAAAGCCATTATACCGTCATAACCTCTTTTTCTTTTTCTACAACCTGAGCATCAATAATGCCAACATATTTATCTGTTAATTTTTGAATTTTATCTTGATTATCTTTAACAGCATCTTCAGGAAGATTTTCTTCTTTTTCGATTTTTTTCAATGAATCAACCATATCACGTCTTACGTTTCTGATTGCAATTTTTGCATCTTCACCGAATTTCTTAACTTCTTTTGCAGTTTCTCTTCTTCTTTCTTCAGTAAGAGGTGGGAAGTTTAAACGAATGCAAACACCGTCATTGTTTGGTGCAACGCCTAATTCAGCTTTAATAACAGCTTTTTCAACATCTTTCAAAATGCTTTTATCAAAAGGAGTAATTACCAAAGTTGTACCTTCGCTAACGCTAACTTGCGCCATTTGTCTGATTGGAGTTGGTGCTCCATAATAATCAACTACAACTCTGTCTAAGATTGCAGGATTTGCACGACCTGTACGAACAGTTGAGAATTCTCTTTTCATCTGTCCAAGTGCTTTTTCCATTTTTTCCTCTCCGAACAAAAACATTTCTTCAAGAGCTTCTGACATAATTTTCTCCTTTATTATATAAAATTAACTAACTTACGTACGTTCCAACGGCTTCGCCGTCCATAATTTTTACTAAACTTCCTTGAGCTTTAAAATCAAAAACAATTATTGGAATATGATTTTGTTTACATAAAGCACAAGCAGAAGAATCCATGACTTTTAATTCATTTTTAAGAATGTCATTGTAAGACATCTCATCAATCTTTTTAGCGTTTGGATTTGTTTTAGGGTCATCGTTATAAATACCGTCAACACCATTTTTAGCCATCAACATAACCTCTGCATCAATTTCAGATGCTCTTAATGCTGATGCTGTATCAGTTGTAAAGAATGGATTTCCAGTTCCTGCCGCAAAAATAACAACTCTGCCTTTTTCTAAGTGCCTTATTGCTCTATGACGAACATAAGGTTCTGCGATTTGGTTCATTGCAATTGCAGTCTGAACACGACATTCAACGCCGATTTTTTTCAATGCACATTGCAAAGCAACAGCGTTCATAACAGTTGCAAGCATTCCTACATAGTCACCGGACGCCTGATCCATACCAAGTTTTGCACTGTTTTTCATGCCTCTAAAGATATTACCGCCACCGACAACAACAGCTACTTCCACGCCTTTGTCATAAATTGATTTAATTTCGTTAGCAATCATTTCAACAGGCTCGTAGTCAATACCGAATTGTTGTTTTCCAAGCAGTGCTTCTCCGCTAATCTTTAATAACACACGTTTATATTTTGTACCCATTAGTTACCTCTCTTTAGTTTATACTAGATGAAAAACTCGGATTTGTAAAGAAAAACTTTGTGTTGAGTCTTATGCAGAAAATTAATTTTTGTTTTTAGCGGAAAAGCCTCTACTTTGGCAATCTCCTTGGGGGAGGGTTAGGGTGAGTGGCTTATTCTATTTTATATTTTTCAGTCACTATTTTACCTATGCCAAATTGCTAATGCTTAAAAAACAAATTAATCCTTTTTACTGATTAAACATAAACTTCAAGATGTAACTATATAAATATGAAAGTAAAAAGTTTCTTTAAATTATTAAATCGAAAAATCAACAAATATGACAAAGCAACTTCAAATCCGTTTGAAGCCCCACCTCTGCCGATTGTAATTGTTTGGGTGGAAGAACCAAAAACTTGCGAAAACAAAAAAGAAACAACTTAAATTAACGGATTCGTCAATATAAATAAATGCGTCATATCTTTTATGTTATAATTATTTTATTATTTGAATACATAAGGGGATTTAAGATATGGCAAAATTTTATACAACAACAGCAATTGACTACGTAAACGGCGCACCGCACGTCGGACACGCTTATGAAAAAATACTAACTGATGTTATTTACAGACACTATACTCAAAGATGTGAAGATACATATTTTCTAACAGGTACTGATGAACACGGTATTAAAATTCAAAAAACATCAGCAGAAAAAGGTGTTTCGCCAAAAGAATTTTGCGATATGAATGCACAAAAATTCCAAGAAGCTTGGAAGGCTTTGGATATTGATTATTCTCAATTTATAAGAACAACAGATGAACAGCATGAGAAAATTGTTCAAAAGATTTTCAAAAAGCTTGTAGATAAAGGTGATATTTATAAACACTCTTATACAGGTCTTTATTGTTCAGGCTGTGAAGCATTTTTGAGTGAAAAAGATTTAACAGAAGACGGACTTTGTCCTGACCACCAAAAGAAACCTGAAGTTGTTGAAGAAGAAAATTACTTTTTTAAATTAACAAAATACAAAGATGCAATTATCAAACATATCAAGACAAATCCTGATTTTATTATTCCTTCATTCCGTGCAAATGAAGTTTTGAATCAGTTAGAAAACATTGAAGATATTTCTGTTTCTCGTGTAAATACAAACGTAAGTTGGGGTATTCCTGTATTAGACGACCCATCACAAGTTATTTATGTTTGGATTGATGCGCTTTCAAATTATATTACTGCAATCGGCTACGACCCTGATGGAAGCGATGAAAAATTTGAAAAACTTTGGCCGGCTGATGTTCAGGTTATCGGAAAAGATATCTTGAAATTCCACAGTATTTATTGGTTAGCAATTCTTATGGCTTTGGATTTACCACTTCCTAAACATATTTTGGCACATGGTTGGATTACTATTGACCAGACAAAAATGTCAAAATCATTAGGTAATGTAATTTCTCCGACAAGCGTTTTGGAAGCTTTCAATCTTGATATTCCAGACCCATTCAGATACTATATGGCATCTGCTGCACCTTGCGGAAAAGATGGCAATTATTCGGACTTGGATTTTAAAGAAAAAGTTAACGCACATCTTGCTAATTCAATGGGCAACTTGTTAAATAGAACTCTTTCAATGCTTGTTAAATATTTTGAAGGTGACATTAAACCTGAATTTTTGGGTAAAAACGAATTAGCTGAAAAAGCTTTAGAAACTGTTAAAGAAGTAAAACATCATTTTGATTATTTTGAAGTTCAGGAAGCTGCTCAAAAAATTATTGAATTAGTTGATGTTACAAACAAATATGTTACAGACAATGCGCCTTGGACTTTGGCAAAAGAAGGCAATATGGAAAAATGCGGCGTTGTTTTAACTAATGTATTACAAGTAATGACTGTTATTGCATCATTAATTTATCCTTATTGTCCAAATATTGCAAAAGCTATGTCAGAACAATTGTCTTATGATTTAAGTGTTAAATTGGATGACATTACTTGTGAAAGTTTAAAAGCAGGACATTTGATTGACAAAGAAAACATCAAACCTGTTTTCTTGAGAATGGATAGCGAATTGGCTGACAAGAAGAATAAATAATCTTAAGAGAGGTGAATAAAAATGGCTAATTATAAAATAGGTTTTATTGGCGCGGGAAAAATGGCGAGCGCAATTATAAAAGGTCTTATCAAAACAGGCTTTGCTAAACCTGAAGAATTGATTGCGACTCAGGCTGAAAAAGATTTGTTGGAAGAAAAATCAAAAATTTTAGGCATTAAAGTGATTTCTGATAACAAAGAGTTGGCACAATGTGCAGAAACTGTTTTTATAGCAACAAAGCCAAATCAGGTTGCAGATGTTTTAGCCGAAATTTCGCCTTATATCAATTCAGAAAAACTTGTTGTTTCAATTGCAGCGGGAGTTACAACAGAAAAATTGGAAACTGGACTTCCAAGCGGTACAAGAGTTATTAGAGTTATGCCAAACACTCCTGCCCTTGTTGGAGAAGGTATGAGCGGCATGGTTGGCGGAAAAAATGCTAATAAAGAAGACTTGGAATATATTAAAGAACTTCTTTCTACAATAGGCAAATGTATTGTTGTAGGTAACGAGGCTCAAATTGATATAGTTACTGCAATTTCAGGTTCAGGCCCTGCATTTTTCTACAAAGTTATTAACGAAATTGCCAGAGCAGGTGAAAAATTAGGTTTGGATTATGAAAAGTCTTTGCTTTTGAGTATTCAAACTGCAATCGGGTCTGCAAAAATGGCTTTGCATAGAGAAATCCCTATGGAAGAGTTGATTGCTAACGTTGCAACAAAAGGCGGCTGCACAAGAGTTGGTGTTGATTGCATGGATGAAAATAATACAGAAAAACTTTTCTATGATGTAATCAAGAGTACGACTGAAAAAGCGCATGCTTTAGGTAAATAATATTTTGCTCCGATATTAAGAATTTATCAAGTTTTAACTTCTTGTATTTACTTTTGGAATTAAAGAAGTACTATGTTTTTGAGAATTATTTAATAGAGGAGAAAGACTATGAGCGTATTTGAAGCCGGAATGATGGTTTGCTTCGGAATAAGTTGGCCTGTTGCTGCCTTAAAAACATATAGATGTAAATGTGTACATGGAAAAAGTATTCATTTTTCTATGTTAATATTACTGGGTTATATTTGCGGAATAACTCACAAAGTTTTGGATGACATGGATTGGGTATTTTGGCTGTATATTTTAAACACCATATTTTTATTAATCGACATGTTTCTGTATTGGAAATATAAAGACAATAAAGCGCCTGTTGAAGAAGGCGTTGAAATAAATGAAGTTGTAGAAGAATAGATTGCTATTTTGCCTTCTTTGCTCGGATATGGGTGCTGATTTGTTATTTCTTTTCAACTTTGTAACAATTCTGTTACAAACTAGCAAATAATCTTTTTAGAGGTTATATTACACTATGAGGATAATTATAATAGAGTAGGATAATTATCTTTACATGAGGTCTTAGAGTGGTAGATAACAGGTCAGCAGGTTTTTATGGAATCGGCGGGGCGTTCAACTTCAAAAGTGGTGACCCCTCGGGTACTGCGGCAAAAATGAGTCAAGAAAAATATGGTTCGGAAGCCATGTATCTTCCGCCTGCAGAAGGGGAAGAAGACGGTGAGTATTATAACAACGAACCGTATGTTGATAGAAGCGCACTGCTTCGTGCGACTCTGAATTCACTTGCAATGTCCAATGTAGCGTCCGTTTTAAATTCAAAGAAACATAAAAAAACTCCAGAAGATATTAAAGATGAAGAAAATGAAGAAGATTTAGAAGAGAAAGAGCTTGAAATTAAACGTATAGAGGCTGAAGCAGACGAAGAATTTCGCGAAGCTAAAGAATGAAAATAAGTAATCAAATAGTTTAAGAGGAACAATATGAAAATCCAAGCTGTACAAAGTAATACAAGTTTTAATGGTGTAAGCCGCAGAGTTCAAAGGCTAAGCATGATGAAAGATTCTTTAAATAAAGGCAAATTCCTAAAAGAAGATGCATTTGTTAAAAGTTATTCAATGCTAACAGGAACACTGCTTGGAATTTCTGCTTGTGGTGCAATAAGTGTGATGACCGGTGATTCAAAAATGTCTGTGCCTGCGGTGATTGCAGGAGTTGCAGGCTCTGTTTTAACTTTGCTTGGTATTAAAAATACATTAAAGAGTCAACATAATTCAAAAAAAGAAACTTGCGGATAATATATTATACTTTAAGCTCTTTAATCCATCCCATTTGCCCAATCATATAAAACGACCCGCAAATGATATTAAGTTTATCGTCTTTTAATTCTTCTCCTGTGTATTTTTGAGCTTCGTAAGGACAAGCGGATTTTAATTCTTCAAAACTGCATGCATTCGGATAATCAAATTCATTCAAATAAATTTCATCATCTTCTCTAAATAAAATATTCATCATTTTTGAATAATCTTTATTTTTAAGACACCCGAAAACAAATCTTCTTTTTTCAGAAGAAAAATAATCATCTAAATTCTCTCTCAAAGCCTGAACGCCGTTTGGATTATGCGATGCATCAACAATTAGATTTTCAATCGGAAAATATTGAAATCTGCAAGGATTTTTAACTTTTTTTAACCCATCAATAATCGTTTCATCACTAATATCTTTAAATAAATAATTTATTGCATTTACAGCAAGCGCGAGGTTTTCAACCTGATGATTGCCTTTTAAACTAAGCGCATCAATAAATTCAGGTTTCACAAACGGCGTTGCTAAAATAAACATAGAATTCATTTCATCAGCTTTGTCTTTTATAGCTTCATAACCCATAGAAGTTATAATCGGGCAATTTTGTTTGATTATACCGGCTTTTTCATAAGCGATTTTTTCTTTTGTGTCACCTAATCTTTCAGTATGGTCTAAATCAATTTGAGTAATAATTGCACAAAGATTTTTGTCTATAACGTTTGTCGCATCTAATCTTCCGCCCAAACCTGTTTCAAGAATTGCAACATCCACATTTTGGCGTTTGAAATACAAAAACATCATTACCGTTAAAATTTCAAATTCAGTCAAATGAATTCCGCAAGCACAGATTTCTGTAACATAGTTTGCAAAATCTTCTTTAGAAATTTCAACACCACTAACTTTTATCCTTTCGGTATAATCCCAAATATGCGGGCTTGTATACAAGCCGGTTTTGTATCCCGCTTCTCTTAACACTGAATCAAGAATTGTGCAAACTGAGCCTTTGCCGTTCGTACCCGCAACATGAATACATTTTAAATCTTTTTGCGGATTCCCGAATTTTTCTAAAGCAGCTCTAATTCTATCTAATCCTAAATCTACGTAAAATTTACCTTTGCTTGTAAGTAGTTTTATTGAATCTTCGTACATTTTTGCTCCATGCTTGTTATTTAGGGGCGAAGGGGAATGTCGAATTGACAATGGAAAGTGGAAAATGGAAAATTATTATAAAATTTCTAATTGTGTTTTCTGATTTATAAAATGTTTATGGTGCAAAAAATTGCACCCTACATTTAAAAATATTTAAAACAATTTTCCATTTTCCATTGTCAATTAAATCAGAACAACCCTTTGACTTCGCCCAATATTAATCAGGCTTCGCTTTCCGCAGGCAACTGATTTTTAGGAATATATTCTTCTATTTCTTCAGGTGGCGGATTAATTGGAAGTCTGAAACCGAATGTTGAGCCTTCGCCTTCTTTTGAATTAACAAATACTTGTCCGTGGTGGTGTTTTTCAACCGTAACTTTAACCAAATGCAATCCCAAACCTGTTCCTTTAACAGTGTGAGTAGCATTTTCGCATCTGTAAAAACGGTCGAATACTTTCTTTTGATCTTTTTCAGAAATGCCCGGGCCTTGGTCTTCTACGCTAACTTCTACATACTCGCCGTCGCGAGAGCGTTCTACGCGAACTTTGATACGTTTTCCGTCAGGCGAATATTTAATAGCATTTGATAAAATATTCATAAACGCGCGTGAAATACTGTCCACATTCAAGTATATTTGCGGTAAATCTGGTTCTTTCATTATAGAAATCGTCAAATCGTGTTCCTTAGCCAAAACTTGAACTTGGTTAACTGCATCCTCAACAATTTCAATAATATCCTGTTTAGTTTTTTCCATGTGAACGTTTTGTGCTTCGTATCTTGAGAAATCAAGAATATCATTCACCATTCGGTTGAGTCTGATTATTTCTTGGTTCATAACCCCAATAAATTCTCTTTGAGTATTAAAATCAAAATCGTTACCGAAATTATAAAGCGTATCAATATAGCTTCTCAAAACTGTTACAGGTGTCCTAAGTTCGTGCGAAACATTAGAAATAAAGTTTGAACGCAACTGATCCATTTCAACATCTTTTGTAACGTCAATAAGTACAATAATGTAGCCAACATAAGAATTTGAGCGGGTAAACATTGGCGAAATCAAACATTTCAAAATTCTTTGGTCAATTGTGATGTTAAACGGAACAGGTGCACCATCATCATCTAGCGGTGTGTCTTTAAATTCCGTAATTTTATTTGCAAAACAAAATTCTCCGCTTGAGTCACAGAATTGTTGGATTTGGCTGTTAAGAATGTCTTCTTCTTCAACTTCCAAAAGTCTTTTAGCGTAATTGTTCACCATAATAACTTTATCGTGGTTATCACAAACAACAACGCCGTTTACAATACTCATCAATACTGATTCTAACTTGTTACGTTCAAAAGTTAAACTTTCAATTGTTTGTTCGTTATAACGGCTCAAACGCTCAGACATATCGTTAAACGCAGAATAAAGTTCTTTAATTTCTTTATCTACATCTTTATCATCCAATTTGTAACCGAATTCTCCGGATGAAATCTTTTTAACACCTTGATGAAGCTTGCGAAGCTCTCTAGTTACAATCGAAGTGTTCATGTAAATAATGCCGACTATCACAAGCCAAGCAAGCAAGAACACGATTGCTAAAGATGTATTAGAAGTCGCAGAAACTTTATCCATAATAGTTCCTGAAAGTCCGACTTCAACCGATCCAACGTTAGCAGAATTACTCATATTCTTAACTATCATTGGCGAACTTACCGTAATACGAGCCTTTTCAGCTTGATCAGGATAATCATCTTTGCTTGAATAAATCACTTTTGATTTATTATCTTTGAAAATAATATAAGCGATATCATTATTACTTTTTAAAACAGAAAGCGAGTTTGATCTAAGCGCATCATATTTGGCAAGTTCAGGAACTTCTTTTGTAACTTCAACGCCTTCAATAGCAAGAGTTTTAGAAAGAACCTGACCGAAATTTCTGTATGCGTGGTTCATATTTTGGTTGATACTATAAGTCGCAAAGCCTGCCGAAGCTAAAATGAAAGCAGTACTAACCCCCAAACCTGCTAGTATAAGGCGAGTTTGAGCAGTCATTCCCTTCTTCTTTGTTTTGATTTCCGCACCGCTTTCCATACCGAAATTATATCATGTAAAGTTTTTTTAAGCAACGGAAGATGTGGAAAATTTCAAAAATAAAATCAATCCTCTATTTAAAGTATGTTATTTTTACAACATGTTGCAAATGCAACACACTTGTGATATTATTTTTAGTAATAAAATAAATATTTTAATTTTAGAAAGAGAATAAGATATGAAAAAGTTATTATCACTAGCTATATTAATGTCACTAACGGTTGGAAATGCAGTGCCTGTTTTGGCTGCACAAAAAACAGTTTTGAAAGCAGGCGCAGAACAATCTGTTGATAAAAACAAAAAGAAGAAAGTTGACAAAGTTAAACCGACCAAAAACAAGTATGAATACGTTAATCTTGGCTGGTGGGCGCAATTTAATGATGAATATCTAAATGATTATATTGTTAAAGCTGTTGAAAATAATAAAGATTTAAAAATGGCAACATTAACGATTGATGAATATTATCAAAATATTGCAATGCAAAGAGCGAGTGAACTTCCAAGTATTCAAGCAGGATTTTTCCCCGGATATGGCAAGTTTATAGGCCCATCTTCAGGCGGATTTGCACTTCCTCTTGTTGCTAACTATGAACTTGATTTGTTTGGTAAAAATCACAACAAAACAACCGCCGTAAGAAAGCTTTATGAGGCTTCTATTTTGGACGAACAATCCGCTTACATTTCAATTGTATCAGCAGTCGGCAGTGTTTATGTAAACATAGTTAAAATGGACGCTATGATTGATTTACAAGAAGATATCGTAAAACTAAGAAAAGAAATTTTTGAAATTATGTCTGTAAGTAATGTAGAAGGTATTGTTTCAACTTCTGACCTTGTAAAAGCAAATAAAGCGTACATTTCAGGTGTTGCTGATTTAACTGATTTGAAAAAAGAAAGAACAAAACTTCTTCATCAATTAGCAGTTTTGATTGGTGACAGTCCTAATAACATTGAAGAATACAAAAGAACTGATTATAGAAAATTGGCATTTTCAGGCTCAATTCCGGAATATGTAAGCTCTGATGTTATCATGCAAAGACCTGATTATAGAAAAGCAGAAAAAATGCTTGAAAAAGCAGGAATTGATGTTAAAGTTGCAAGAAAAGAAATGCTTCCGACTTTAAGTCTTGGCGGTGGTGTTTTATTCAATGCAAAACACTTTGAAAGTTTGTTTACAACTTCTCAAATGATTTGGGGCTTAGGCGGTTCAATTATGCAACCTTTATTTGCCGGTGGAAAAATCAAAGCAAATTTAAAAGCCAAGAAGATTGCTTATGAAAGAAGTTTGAAAAATTACGAAAAAATTAATTTGACTTCTATGCAAGAAGTTAACGATTCTTTGGTTTCAGTTAATATGGATAAAGAAAAACTTGCTAAGCAAAAGAAAATCCAAGAACTTGAACAAAAGGATTTTAAACTTTCTCAAAACAAATTTGAACAAGGCGTAATTGCAAAATTGGATTTGAACCAAATGGAAGAGAATTTACTAACTGTAAACAAATTGGTTTATTCAACAGAATTTGATTGCATGGTAGATTATATCAGCTTTTATAAGGCAATCGCAGCACAGAATATTGTAACAGGATCATAGATTGTTAATATAATAATTTAAAGTTTGTAAAATTATATTAATAAAAAAGCAAAATTTTATTTTTTAGGTTTTCTGTTAGTAAAAGGAAAACTATGAAATTAAATTTTGTGCAATCTATTGAACCTATGTTAAGACAGTGTCAACCAAAGGCAATTGAAGTTGGCGAAAATATGCGTTATACAATAAAAGACGCTAAAATAGCTCAAAATTTATTTTCGACGGGGTTTCATACTTGTTCAGGCTTTGAGCTGAACGCAGATAAAATGAACTTGGCAGGTCATATTAAGCCTGAAGGTTTTAATCCAAGAAATTTTGCTGAGGCATTTGAGTGTTTGGTAAAAGATTTTCAAGATAAGTTTGGTGAAGTGAAAGCTTTAGTATTAGGTGGCAGAGAAAGTTCTTTTGTTGACCCACATTCAAGTGTAACAAGCAATGAAGTTTATTCGACAATGTGTGATGTTTTGAGTACAAAATGTAATATTCCTGATGAAAAATTTGCTTCAATTCTTGGTAAATATCGTGGAATTAAAACCAATGACGATATTGCAATTATTGGAGATAAGGTTTTTATTGCAAATAAAGAATTTGAAAAATTAGGAATATCAGATGCTTCTGATAAAGATATAGAAACTATTATTGGTAATGTTTACGAAGATGTATTTATACCTTCAAGTTTTTTATGATAATGTTACAAAATTTTAACATTTATTAAAAATCAGTCAATTTTTTTACGTTAAAATACTTTATTTATGTATAGGGAATAATTAGGGAATTAGGAGTTTAAATTATGGCAGTTGGCGCAAGAGACTACATTGACAAATTATTAGTTAAAAAGTATGCAGATGAAAAAGTTGATAATCATGAAGCAATGGAATCAATGGTTAATCCGGAAAAAATGCTTGAAGCAATGAACGATGTTGCAAATATTCAGCGTAACATGTTTATGCTGTCACAAAAGCTTTGTTCAACCTGTTATGCAATTAATGCAAAAGCCGCAAGGTATCAGAAAAAGGAAGCCAGCGAAGGCTAGTTAGATAGCAAGCTTAGTTGCTTTTCGAAATGCTTTCTCAAAAAAGAAGGTCTATGATATTTGCATAAACCATGTTTATCAATAGCATCGAGATGTTCTTTTGTTAAATATCCGGCATTTTTCGCCCAGTTGTACATAGGAAATTCCTCATGCAGTTTTTCCATGTACCTGTCACGCGTAACCTTTGCGAGAACACTTGCAGCTGCAATTGAAGCTGATTTTGAATCACCTTTTATAATAAATTGCTGCGGATAATTAAAATTTTTGATTAATTTATTACCGTCAACTAAAACCATAACATCAGAATTGCTGATTATTGCGGAGCAAGCTAAGTTCATTGCTTTAAGTGATGCATTCAAAATGTTTATTTTTTCGATTTCATTAACTTCAACGCAAACAATTTCATTTAATGTACTGTTTTTAATAACGTCATAAATTGAATCACGTTTTTTAGCCGTAAGTTTTTTTGAATCGTTAAGTATTGCTAAATCTTTAATCAAAGCATCAGTTACTTTTTCGAAACAAACTGCTGCGGCAAACACACCGCCAGCAGCAGGGCCTCTTCCGGCTTCATCTGTTCCGATTATTGTCGTATTAAAATCTTTATCAAATTGAAATAAAAGTTCTGAACTCATCAGCTTTATCCTATAATAGGTGCAACAAATGTTCTAGTGGCTAAATCTTTATCTAAGATTAGTAAAGCTTTTTTATCATCACCAATTAATCTTAAAGTCGCTAAAACACCACCAACATTTGCTTCTTCTTCAACTTGTTCTTTTATATACCAATCAAGAAGATGCATCGCAGCTCTGTCTTTAACTTCTTCTGCCACATCCATTACGTGATTAATTCTTGAAGTTACATATTCTTCATGTCTTAAAACTTGCTCAAACATTGTAAGAGGACAAGTTCCTTCAATCTCAGGTTTTTCAATTGCTCTAAGGTCAATTTTTCCGCCTCTTTCGTTCAAATAATTTAACATACCCATTGCATGTGCGTGTTCTTCTTGAACTTGAACATCAAACCAATTTACAAAACCTTGCAAATTTAGTTCTTGAAAATAAACTTTCATTGCTAAATACAAATATTCAGAATAAAATTCTTTATTAATTTGGTCGTTAAACGCTTCTTGTAATTTTTCGTTAATCATATTTTCACTCCCTATTCTATGCGTATTTATTTTAGCACAAATTATGTTAAACTGTTTCTATGAAATATTTTTTAATTCTAATTACTTTACTTTTTATTTGGTCATTTTTTATCGAACCGAATTTACTTGTAATCAAAAACTACACATTTAAAGAACTTGGTAATAAAAAAATCGTTTTTGTAAGTGATTTTCATATTGCAAAAAACGAAAGAAAAAGACTTCAAAAAATTGTTAATACAATTAATGAAATTGAGCCTGATTTGGTTTTATCGGGCGGTGATTTTATAAAAGGTCATGATGGAAAATATACTTTGCCAATTGAAGAGCAGGTTAAAGAATTCAAAAAGTTAAAAGCACCGATGATTACAGTTCTTGGGAATCATGATTGTAAGTTCGACAAAGCAAGAGTGCGTAATGTTCTTCAAACAAGTGGCATAATAGTCCTGGAAAATTCAAATACTAAACTTGAAGGATTATCTATTGCAGGTGTTGAAGATATTCAAACAGGCTTTCCCGATGTAGAAATGGCGCTTATTGGAACGGAACACCCGACAATTTTGCTTTCGCACAGCCCTGATATTTATTATGATGTGCATGAAAAAGTTGAATTGATTCTTGCCGGACATTTACATGGTGGTCAAGTTTATTTACCGTTAATCGGGGCATTAATAGTACCTTCTAAATATGGTAATAAGTTTGTAAGAGGTTTAATTGCAGAAACGGATAACAAAATGATTGTTACGAAAGGTTTAGGAACAAGCATTTTGCCTTTACGATTTGGCGCTGTGCCTGAAATCATTGTAATTAACGGAGTCGATAAAGAATAGAGATTATTGTTTTACTTTAGGACCTTTAAGGCGATTATAAAATCCCATAATATAATTATCGTATTTTTCACCTTTTACAAGCCCTTTAAATACTTCCGCCACGAATTCTAAACCTTCGTTATTTTCTGATGCGCGTTTTGAAACAATTTTTTTAACTTTTTCTTTGTCAATTTCTGCCCAAACAATCTTTCTTTCTTCTTTTGGCGGAAGGTTTTGAAAATGCAGCCAATGTCCTACTTCATGAAACAAAGAGTCGAAACGCTTAGCAACCGGCTTTTTTAAATTGCTTTTTGATATAAAAAGATATAATTCATTAAAAACCTTTGCACAATAAGATTCTTTCAAAAACTTTGGACGAAATGCTATTTTATCAGGCAGATTGTCAACTTTTTGGCGCAATAAATTCAACCCCTTTTCTTGGTATTCTTGAGTTCTTTTGTTGTTTTTATTTAACCAAAGTAATGAATTATATTCTGTTTTATAACGAAAAGCTTTTAATTGTGTGCGAAGCGTCATATTAAAAATACCTTTCCACCACTGTTTTTAAGGTCATTGTTTGCTTCTTTCACACAACAATCAAGATTTTCACTCAATATTCCCGAGATAAAAGGAACGACTTCTTCGGTTGCGACTGGTTGTCCGTTATCTGTCAGCAAAATTTCGTCTTTGCCTTGGTAAAAATTCTCAAATTCTTTATCAAAAAATTTCGATTCGGAATTTCCTTTATTTGTATAATATTGTCCGTCTTTTTTAGAAAACTTTACGGTTTCTCCGATATGAATTGCGCTTCCTTTTTTATCGTGAGCAAAAGCTAAAGGAATAACATTTATGCTGTTGCGCTTTTCTAAAACTCTTTTGATAATTGCAGAAACTCCGGGTTGAAATTTATATTTGGTCGGTAAAAACGGTACAATTGCCATTGCACCTTCAGGATATATAAAGAAATTTATTTTACCTTCTGCAAGATTATCTACAATATTTTGAATAGTTTCTCTATTTTTTTCTTTTGCGCTTTGGTTTCCTGCTTTAGCGTTAATCGGCACAACGCCCATAAATTCTAGTTCATCAGGCATTTTGGAACGTCTTAAAAACCCTTCACCTGCAAATACTTTACTCCTTGGGCAAGCTTCTGCTTTGTTTTGATAAATATATTCTCTATACAGAAGTGAGTTAAAAAACATCGCTCCATTAATGTCTTTTGGTTGTTGTCGAGTATGGTTCATAATAAAGATATGCGGTTCATTTGAATTCACAATATCCATAATTTTTCCTGATTCAACATTGATTTCAAACGGACGGACACACATGTTTCTTGTTTTTTTATATACATACTTGATAAAATCAGCAGAATTCACGTCGATACTTTTGTAAGCCGTATTGACGCTTTTATTTGCAAAAGAGGCAGAAGCTCTAAAGCTCTGCCCTCTTTTGTAATAATTGAAATTTGTATTTGATCCGACTTTTGTTATCATTATTAGTCACAGCAATTGTCTGATAAGTAATCACTTGGGTTATCTTGGTCTGAATCATTTGCTCTAATGATATCATCAGCTTCTTTAACCGGTTTTGAAAGACCTTTTACAAATGTATCAGCTGCTAAAGCTGAACCTGCTGTTGCAAATGTAGCTGCAGCAGCTTTTTTTGCAATAGTTTGTTTTCCTGCAAACATTGTTGCGCTAATAGGATTAATTCTCATCTTTTTTCCTTTCTGTTTCCTCTCTAAGAGGGTAATTTCACACTAGATTTTATTGTTTTTATTTTTTCTATAAACACACCTGCGTCGGATATAAATTGTTTTAGTATTTTCCACGAAAAACACTTTTTACTTTGAACAAAACAAGTCTTGTTGCTCGTTGGGTGAGCTTTTTTTTGAAATTTCGGCTTGGGATTGTCAAATTGTATTTTTGCGTTGAAGCTTGTACTATTAATACTAATATTCATATCTTAAGTATAATACTATCATGCGTTTTAAATTTGGCAAGCAAAGTATATACGATTTTTATAAAAATTTACAAAAAATACTCTATTAATATTAGTTTTTAGCTGAAATTAGTCGATTTTACATATCTGTGATAACAATTCTTTTATCTTCCGTAATTTTTTCAACATTCAAAATGGTATATAAAGTTTCGTTATAAATAAATTCTTTTGAAAAATATCCGTCACCCGAGTTATCAACTCCATCATCTTGAAACTCAAACAGTTCGTTAATTTTATCAATCAGCAATGCGAGTTTAAGTTCGTTGTATTTTACAATAATAACGGGTTTTTTATCATAATTTACGGTTGAACCTAAATCCAAAAAGTTCTTTAAATTAATAACCGTAATATAATCCCCTCTAAGGTTCATAATTCCTTCAATAAAATCTGGAGTTCCAGGGACATTGGTAATTGAAGTGTCTTTCAAAACTTCTTTTACGTAATCAAGTGCAATGCAATAAGAATCATTATTCAGGTTGAATGAAATGTATTTGTTTTTTACATGCAATTCCCCTGATGCTAAGCGCATATTAGACTTATCAACAATTGCATGTGTGCGCTTTGCCATCAGTGCTTTTGAAGCTTCATCTTGCGGGAAAAGCGACGGAATATCAACTTCTTTCCAGTCTTTATGTTGTTTCAAAAGTGTTTCAATTGAATAAATATTAATTATAAAAATTGTTTCCTGATTGATTTTGTACAAAGAATCAACAACGGTTGACGAGTCAGCGTAAGGTATTGCGTCAACAAGCGCACTATCAAACGGTACAATTCCGATAACTTTATCCGTAATAATTCCGAAAATCAATTCATCGGTTTTTACTATCAAAAGCTCATTCTGCGAGGTATAAGGTTTTACATCGATATTTAAATAAAATCTCACATCAACAACATTGATAACAAAATTATTGTATTTTAAAAGCCCAACAATGTTGTTCGGTAGTTTTTGCGGATAATCTAAAGCTGGCAGTTTCATGATTTCAAGCACATTTTCCGAATTCACGGCGTACTTGTTGTCACCAACTTGAAAATACAAATGTGTATTCTTTTTTTGTTCAATCAAATTACTGTTCATGTAACACTACTCTGTTTCTTCCGCTCTCTTTAGCCTTATATAAAGCTTCATCCGCAGATTTTAAAATATCCGCAGGAGAATTAAATTCTTGATAATTCATCGTTAAGCCGATACTTGCCGTAACCTTTGCTTTGACTCCGTTATAGTCAAAATCATATTCTTCAATCATACGTCTTAAGCGCTGTACAGGAATAATTGCACCTTCAATGTTGGTTTCAGGCATAATCATGATTAATTCTTCACCGCCATATCTGTACAGTAAATCGGTTTTACGAAAAGCCTGTTTCATAAGGCTTGCGACTGTTTTTAGAACATAATCACCGTATTGATGACCGTAAGTGTCATTAACCTTTTTAAAGAAATCAATATCCAAAATTGCAAGGCTAAAATCTGACGGGTGGCGTTTCGTACGGTTGTATTCTTGCTCCAAACCAATTTCAAACTGGCGTCTGTTATACAAGCCGGTAAGCCCGTCCAAGACGGACATAAATTCTTTTTCCGTATATTGATATTTCATTTTGAATATAGCAAGAAGCTCGCTAATCATAATATCAAAATACCTGAATGATGCATAATCCATATTTTGACGCGTGTAGAAACAAATTCCGCCGATAAGTTTTTTATCGAACATCAATGGAATTATGATTTTTGATTTTAAATCAGAAAATTCGTAGCTTAATTCTTTGCCAAGCAAAATTCTAACGACTTCAAACTTAGTATTCTTAAGAGTTCTGAATTCTTCCATTTTTTTGAAGAAATCGTATTGAACATCCGAAAGTACGCTTTTATTGATGTTTCTACCCAGTGTGTCTATGTACAAAATGTTTTCCGCGTAATCATCAGGAGAGGCGAAAAACACACCTGCAACGCTGTATTCAACGAAAGAACTCATAAGAGAAAATAATTTTTCTACTAAAATTCGTTCATAATTTAAAAAGTCGCTTAAATTTCTGAACTCGTTTGCAAAAACAGATTTAAGTAGTAAATCGTTTAAAATCGTATTTAATCTTGTTTGGGCAGAATTATCAGCACTTGCCTTTAAAGCAATATTGGCTTTATATTCATCGGTAAGCGGATATCTTCTAAGAGTTGCATTAATATTTCTAACAAGTTCATTCATATCTATTGTTTTAGATAAAAACAATTGTGCACCGGCTTTTTTACCCCAAAAACTGTCAATTTTTTTGTCTAAAACCGTTAGTAGAATTACGGGAATTTTTTTTGTTTCGTCAATATTCTTAATCATTCTGCATAATTGATAGCCATCGATTACAGGCATCATGATATCCGACACAACAATATCGGGAATATAATCAAACAGTTTTTTGTAAGCTTCAGCACCGTTCATGGCGGTTTCAACTTCAAAACCATTTTGAACAAGCCCATCTCTTAAAAACTTTAATTGTGTTTCGCTATCTTCTACCAATAAAACTTTTACTGCCATAAAATATTCCAATTTTAACGATTTTAGTATAAAATGATTATATAATAAATTTTAAAAAAAAACTATATAGGAGAGATAAAGTGGCTGAAGTTCAAAATTTTGAATTAAAACAAAAATTCAATATCAAATGTATGATTGACGTATTCATTTTTACAGCAATTTGTATTATATTTTTATTCTTTGCAAAGTTTAAAAATATCGCACCTTACGATACTTTTTCATTCTTGGCAATAATTATTGTTATAAAAACTGTTGTGCATTTAATTACAAAACAATGGATTTCAAGAGCTATTAAAGCTTCATTAACAAATCAATCAAGCTATTTATCCGAAACAACAGCTGATATTTTGGAAACATTAAATGAGCAAAAACGAAATTTTGACGCTTTGACAGCAAATTCAAAAAGCATTTCTTCTCTTGTAGAAAAACTGAAAACGCTTTCGGAAGATTCAGTTACAACTTCTAAAAACACTGAAAAACAAGTGAGCCAATCAATCAGTTTTTCTGAAAAAGAACATGACGCAATTTCTTCTAATGCAGACAAAATGCTTGTCCTAAGACAAAAAATCCAAATGATTGCCGAATTGATATTGGAACTTTCCGAACACTCTCAACAAATCGGTAATACAATCAGTGTTGTTGACGATATCGCTGAACAAACAAACATGCTTGCGCTTAACGCAGCAGTAGAAGCCGCTAGAGCAGGTGAACACGGCAAAGGTTTTGCGGTTGTTGCAGGTGAAATCCGTAAGCTTGCGGACGAATCTAAACAAGCAATCACAAAGATTACTTCGCTTACAAGCAATATTCAATATACAACTAATTCAACCGTAATGGCGACAGAAGAAGGTTCAAAAGAAATTGAATCTGTTGTTAAAGATATTAACGTTTTGTCTTCAGGCTCAGAAAATTTATTGAAGCAAATAAAAGAAATTTTAGATTCATTAGACACTTTGAATCAAAACGCTAAAAAGCAAAATGATATTATTGAACGTCTTAATTTGATTGATGAAGAAAATGCAGGTCTTGCAGAAACTCTTGGTCAAACAATAAGTTTTAGTTCTGATAAGGTGTCTAAACTTAACAGTTTATCTAATAATATCAAAAATTCTGCAATAGAAGGCTAGGGAATAGAAATTGGATTTTTTGGATAACGAAAACAACAATCAAAATAGCAAAGAGGTTATGGAAATCTTTCGTTCAGAGTCTGATGAGATTTTGGAAAGGCTTTTCAACAACCTTTTTTCTCTTGAAGGCACTCCTGCTAATAAGGAACTGACGGGCTGTGTTTATAGGGATTTGCATAGCCTTAAAGGTGCAGTGAGAATGATTGGATATAATAATATCCAAATGATTCTGCACAAAATGGAAGATATTTTTGATAATGTAAACAGCAATAAGCTTCATCTTACTGCTGATATTCTAAAAATGCTTATCAGTTCTTTAGAAGTTGTTGCAAAGTTTTTACAGGAATCTGTTAAAAACAATCGTGAAATTATTGATGATACTTATACAACAACGATTTCGGCGTTGGAAGAATTGTCAGGTGAAGATAATACGGAAGAGCAAAATATTTCGATAGCAGATGTTCAAGAACCCGCTCAAGAAAGCAACAATTCAAACAACCAAGAACTCATTAAAAACCAAGAAGTTATTAATCATGCGTTTAACAATTGCTTTGAAATCATTGACAGTATTGTACCGGAAGAAGAGTCACAAGACATAGTTCTTTTGGAAGAAGAAGTTCAGAAGATTTATGCGTTTTTTAAAGACACTGATTTATATGAAGTTAAAAGTTCTTTAGAAAATATTATTACAAAAATTGATTTTGTAATGAACGCAACAAACACGCTTACGATTAGCGAAATTTTAGAACTTCGTAATGAATTAAGTTCTGCGGTCGCTAAATTTTCAACTTCTTGCATAGAAACCGAAAATACAGGTCTTACGTTCTTTGATGTTGCAGAAAAAATTACAATGCTTCAAGGCAGCAGTGTTTATACAAAAGAAATCAAAGAAGACATTCTGAAACTTAAAGAAAGAATTGACGATAACAACGTTTTAGAAGTTATTAACATGATAATTGAGATTTTGGATTTTATCATGGACAATTCTGTTCAACTTGAAGAACAGATGATGTTGACTTTGAAAAGTGCTGTTGAATATTGCGCTTCACCAAATGAAAGTATTGACAGTGATTTGATTGTACAGCAGTTGGAAATTATGAAACAACTGCTAGAATTAAATTATAAAAAAGATACCGATGTTGTTGAAATAAAAAGTCTTTCGACTCAAACATCAACCGGCGGTAACAATTCTGCTTCTTCAACAGAAATCAAAACACTTCACGTAAACGCTCAAAAGCTTGATACACTTGTTAATCAGCTTGGTGAATTAATTATTACAAAAATTAAAACAGAAAAAAATCTTGAAAAAATCGACAACATAAAAAACGTGAACGAAAATTGCCAAAAAGATTTGTTGAAAACTTCAAATTATTTGAGATACTATAACCGCAAATACTTGCAATCAGGCTCTTCTGAACAGTATACAAGTGCGTTTGTAAAACAGGTTTTCTCGCTTCTTTCTGATATCACGCAGAATGTTTCGCGTACAATTTATGATTTGAATTCTTTGTATCGAACTTCAAAAGAAGATGATATGAAAATGCGTTTAATCATTGATGAGATGGAGTCAATGGTTAAAAACATCCGTGTATTGCCGATTTCAACCGTATTTAATTCATTTTCAAGAATGGTTCGTGATATTGCAAACGAAAAAGGCAAGGATATTGATTTTGAAATCGAAGGCAAAGATACTTGTGCCGATAAGAAAATCATTGAAGAAATCAAAACTCCGCTTATTCATATCTTGAGAAACGCGATTGACCACGGTATTGAAACAAGAGAAGAAAGAATTGCAAATGGCAAAAATCCTGTCGGCAGAATTCTTTTGTCTGCAAGACAAGACGATAACAAGGTTATTATTGAAGTCGCAGATGACGGTCAAGGTTTTAATCTACAAAAAATAAAGGATAGAGCGGTTTCAAGAGGATTTTTAACGCAAGAAGACATTGATTCAATGACCGACGAATCAATCATGAACATAATCTTCTGGCCCGGATTTACAACGGGTGATTCTATTACAAGCATTTCAGGACGCGGAATCGGGCTTGACGTTGTTAAAACAAAGATTTCGCAGCTTAACGGTAAAGTTAAAGTTATTTCTGAATTCGGAAAAGGCAGCTGCGTTCGTATCGAAATACCTGTAACACTTACAACTCTTAGGGTGTTCTTGGTTAAGATTTCTGAACAAACTTTTGCAATTCCAATTCAGGTTATTACGACTTTTATTTTGAAAAATCAAAACGAAATCAAAACTAATAACGGCGCTCGCTCGATTATTTATAATAACAAAATTATTCCGCTTTATTATTTGTCTGATATTCTCAAGCTTAAGGCAATTCCTAGAGGTGAAAAAGAAACCATTCTTATTATCGAATCGGATGAAAAAACTATTGGACTTGTTGTTGACAAACTTTTGGGCGATCAGGACATTTTGCAGAAAAAATTGTCACCGCCTTTATACAAGGTTAAAAATATTTCAGGTATTACAAATCTTGCGTCAGGCGAGTTGTGTTTGATTTTAAACATGCAAGATATTTTACACTACGATTTTAATAAGGCAATCAGTTCTTCTCAAGAGCCTAAATTAATTCCGAGTGACTTAATGTCTTACAAGCGAATTCTTATTGTTGATGATTCTGTTACGACAAGAACTATGATAAAGAATATTCTGCTGAATATTGGCTATACGGTTGATACGGTTTTGGATGTGGAAGAAGCGCTTGTTAAGTTGAAAATTAATCACTACGATTTGATTATCACTGATTTGAACATGCCAAAGATTGATGGTTATGAGTTTGTTTCACGACTTAAGAGTGATGAGATGTATGCGGATATTCCTGTTATTGTTATGAGTTCTTTACCTGAAAAAACTGCAATGCAAAAATTGTATCCGAATAAAATCGAATATTATATGCAAAAAGACGATTTCAACCAAATTGAGTTTTCTAATCAGATTAAAAAGATTATTACGAAGTATCATATTTGATAAACATGAAAGCGAACGACTGTGCGCCGCTCCTTCCCTAGTTAGGGAAGTACAGACTATTTTAAAACTTTGTTCTCTCCCACAGCATCCATTTAGTGGGAGAGATGTCACGCTAGTGACAGAGAGGGCTAGGGTGAGGGTTTGTATTTTTATTGTCTATATCACCCTCATCAGCCCTCCGGGCAGCTTCTCCCCTCAAGGGAGAAGCGGTAGAATTTGTCAAAATAGCGCAAGTAACGGCTTCTCCCTTGAGGGGAGAAGCTGAGCGGAGCTCTGATGAGGGTGAAATTAACTATTCTTGACAGAAACCCACCCGCATCTGTACGGCTCAGCAAAGCTTCGCCAACAGCTCCGACCTCCCTATCCATGGAGGTTGCTTTGCGCAATTATCGAACGACTTTAGGTTATTCCCTCTCCGAGGGAGAGGTACAGACTATTTTAAAACTTTATTCTCTCCCACAGCATCCATTTAGTGGGAGAGATGTCACGCTAGTGACAGAGAGGGAAAGGGAGAGGGTTTTGCAATACGTAAAGTAAACAAATTTTATAATCCAACCAGCCTACGGCACGACCCCTCACCCGAAAATCTAAGTTTCGCACAGCTCAACTTGATTTTCTACCCTCTCCCAAAGAGAGGGTTTGCGCGAACCGTGAACGACTTTAGTTCCCTCCCCTTTGTCCATTTTACTCGGGGAGGGTGCCGAAGGCGGGAGAGGGTATTATTAACATATCTCCAAAACTTTAGGTTTACTGCTTGAATTTTAACGTATATAATACTCTTATGCAGATTTATTCAGACAAATCATTTTTAAATCCAATAGAAATAATTCAAGCAGAAGGAGATTTAAAAGAAGCTTTTGCAAAAATTGATAAGCTGAGAAAAAAATACTATCTGCTTGGTTATGTGACTTATGATTTTAAAAAATTGTATTTTGAAGTTTTTGATAAATATGAAAAATATATTCCCGAAAAACCAAAACAGCTCGGCACAATTATTAAACCACTTGTTTCAAAAGAAACTTATGTCAATGCGATTAATAAAATAAAAGAGTATATCGCAAATGGCGTGACCTACGAAGTAAACTATACTTATCCGTCAGAGGTTTTGACAAATCTAAATGGGATTGATTTGTATGAAGCGATTTTGGACAAACAAAAAACGCCTTATAATACGTATTTGCAAACGCCTGATACGACGTTGCTTTCTTTTTCACCCGAATTATTTTTTAGATTAGAAGGTAATAAGATTTTAACAAAACCCATGAAGGGGACGGCGCCAAGATTGGGTGACGGAGAGGATTTAACGAGACGGGAATTTCTCTATAACGATATTAAAAACCGCGCCGAAAATATTATGATTGTTGATTTGTTGAGAAATGATTTGGGTAGAATTTCTAAAACAGGAACGGTTAAGGTTGATAAACTTTTTGAAATAGAAGAACATCCGACAGTTTTTCAGATGACGTCGGAGATTTCTTCTGAATTAAATGATGGAACAAGTTTGTATGACGTATTTAAAGCGATTTTCCCTTGCGGTTCTATTACGGGCGCACCAAAGGTTTCGACGATGCGCGTGATTGATGAACTGGAGCCGTTTAGCAGAAACATTTATTGCGGTGCGATTGGTTTTTTGTCACCTGAGGTTTGCGAATTCAGTGTGCCGATAAGAATTTTGTATGGCAAAGATAATAAATATACTTATCATGCAGGTGGTGCGATTGTGTGGGATTCGACCGCAGAAGATGAATGGGAAGAAACATTGGTAAAGACTAAGTTTTTGCAGACGGATTTTCAGTTGATTGAAACAGCGGTTGATGATTGGGCAAGACATGTTAAAAGGATGAAAAAGTCGGCTGAAGATTTGGGTTTTGTTTGGAACGAAGAAATTGAACGCCCTACTCTCTCCTTGAGGGAGGGTCGAAATCTTCGATTTCGGGGTGGGGTAATATCACCATCCAAAACGCAAACGCAACTACCCTCTCCTCGGGGGAGGGATAGGGAGGGGGCTTGTTTGTCGGTGGCACAAGATTGCCGCGTCGCTTCCGCTCCTCGCAATGACGATGCGTCAACTTCTCAAAAACTGCGACTTACACTGGATAAACAGGGCAATGTCCAAGTGCGATTGACCCCACCCCCCAACCCCCTCCCTCAAGGGGCGGGGGTGCGCATTCAAGGTAAAGTTGATTCTCACAATCCTTTCCTTTATCATAAAACCACTATTCGTGATGCCATGCCGACCGATGCGTTTGAACATATACGCACAAACGAACGTGGAGAAATTACAGAAGGTATTTTTACTAACGTAGCAATTGAAAAAGACGGTAAGTTGTATACTCCGCCTGTTTCTTGCGGACTGTTAAATGGTACATACAGACAAAAACTTTTGGAAGAAGGTAAACTGATTGAAAAGGTTCTTTATCCTGAGGATTTGCAAACAGCCGATAAGATTTTTTGTTTTAATTCTGTTCGAAAAATAGTTGAGGTGCAATTATGCTTATAATAGATAATTACGACTCATTTACGTATAATATCGTGCAGTATATCAGGATTTTAGGTGTTGAGCCTATCGTGATTAAAAATGATGAATTAAGTTTGAATGAGATTAAAAAACTTGATTTTTCGCGGATAATTCTTTCTCCGGGATGGGGAAATCCTGAGAATTCAGGTGTTACAATGGATGTGATTGATTTGTATCAGAATAAAGTACCTATTTTGGGTGTTTGTCTTGGTATGCAATGTATTGCAAAATATTTTGGCGCAAAGGTTGTGAAAGCGCCTGAACCTTGTCATGGTAAGAACTCAAGAATATTTTTTGATGAAAGTTTTGAATTGTTTTGTGGGATGAAACAAGGGTTTAGCGCGACGAGATATCATTCGCTGATGGTCATGCCAGATAACGAACGACCATGCACCCCTTCCCTGATTAGGGAAGGTAGGGATGGGTATTATCCCGTAGGGAAAACGAGCGCTTTTGACTGTAACCCACCCGCATCTGTAACGCTCAGCACAGCTTCGCGAACATCTGCGACCTCCCTATCAAGGGCGGTGGCAGAGCCTAATAGCGAACGACCATGCACCCCTTCCCTAGTTAGGGAAGTACAGACTATTTTAAAACCTTGTTCTCTCCCACAGCATCCATTTAGTGGGAGAGATGTCACGCTAGTGACAGAGAGGGAAGGATGGGCATGTTCCGTAGGGGAAGCGAGCGCCGCTGACCGAAACCCACTCGCATCTGTAACGTTCGGCACAGACTCGCGAACATCTGCGACCTCCCTATTAAGGGCGGTGGTTGAGATTACTGCTTGGACGGAGGATGAAATCCCGATGGCACTCAAGATTAAAGACAAACCAATCTACGGTGTTCAATTCCACCCCGAAGCTATTTTGACAGAAAATGGTATTGATATCTTCAAAAATTTTTTAAATAAATAATTTCACATAAAAAAAGAGTCGGATTTTATTTCCGACTCTTTTTTGTTATCTAAAACTTTAATTAGTTTGTCATAGCCCATCTTGCAGCTGCGCCGTTTGGAACTGCAATACCGCCTCTTAATCTTACACCAAACTGGTCTTTGATTACACGATTTGCTTTGCTACAAATTGTACTAAGTTGTGCCTCTGTTTCGCTATTTGCAAAATCATCTTTTTCTTCACCTAATGCCGTGCCGCTACAATTTGATACGATATTAGGACCCTTAGCACCATTTGTATCGTAAATAGCTGTAATACCGTATACTAAACCATCAGGCATTAAAGTAGTTCCCTTGTCTACATTAGCATTACCTTTAGCTGTCGGTCCTTTTTCACTTACAATGTCTTTTGGAAATATCAAAGCAGAACCATCTCTAAAGAAGATTGCGTAGTTATCTGTTTGAGATTGACCAGCTGCAGTTCCTTGGTGAGATGGGATTCTATTTAAACCACTTTTTTGAAAATCAACAGAACCTCTTGTTGCTAACAACCCATATAATGATTGGCTTTCAGGTTGGTCAGTAGATGCTGTTGTTAATGAAGCATAGTCAAACCCATCGATAGCCTGATTCATTTGAGCAGCTTCTGTCAAAGTGTTGATACCTTTCTTTAGAGCAGTTTTAGCTTGTTGCTCCGCAGTGTTTGTCATCAATGCAGGAAGTGTCAATGTTGCAACTACACCAATGATTGCTAATGTAATCAGAACTTCTGCAAGAGTAAAACCATTCTTCTTCATTATTGTATTCCTTTCTCTTCTTATATTAATTTGAATAAATTCACTAATTCACATCTATAATTATTTTAACAAACTTAATGTCAAGTGTCAATAATATTCTATAAAAAGATTGTAATTTTTTATTAATTGTTTTAGTTGAATTTCTGAAAAGTTAATAACATGTTAATAATACGTTAATAACACCCTCTCCCCTACCCCTCCCCCGAGGGAGGGAGCAAGATGCGTTAATTGAGCGACCGTGGTCATTCCCTCTCCGAGGGAGAGGGTAAGGGTGAGGGTTTTGCAATACGTAAAGTAAACAAATTTTATAAACTAAATCGCCTACGGCACGATCCCTCACCCGAAAATCTAAGTTTCGCACAGCTCAACTTGATTTTCTACCCTCTCCCAAAGAGAGGGTTTGCGCAAACCGTGAACGACTTTAGTTCCCTCCCCTTTGTTCATTATACTTGGGGAGGGTGCCGAAGGCGGGAGAGGGTATTATTAATTCCATGTCAAAACCCACCCGCATCTGTAAGGCTCGGCGAAGCCTCACCAACATCTGCGACCTCCCTAACCATGGAGGTTGTGGACGCTGAGCGACCGTGGTCATTCCCTCTCCGAGGGAGAGGGTAAGGGTGAGGGGTCGAGTTGTAGGTGATATTAAATATCTATGCCACCCTCATCAGCCCTCCGGGCAGCTTCTCCCCTCAAGGGAGAAGCCGTAAAACGCGCTAAATTAACACAAGTGACCGCTTCTCCCTTGAGGGGAGAAGCTGAGCGGAGCTCTGATGAGGGTGGCATAGAAATCAATCCCGCAAGGGCATGTTCTTTCACATTAATCTTTGATAATTTTCTTCAAAGAATTCTTCAAATCTGTCTTCCAAAATCGCTTGTCTTGATTTCTTTGCAAAATCAATCAAAAATTTAATATTATGAATAGACATTAAAGCTTGTCCCGTGCCTTCATTACACTTATACAAATGTCTTAAATAAGCTCTGGAATGATTTCTACAAGCGTAACAATCACAATTTTCATCCAAAGGTCTTGGGTCTTCTTGGTACTGAGCATTTTTAATTTGTTTTTTACCATCCCAAGTGAAGAATGAACCATG
This sequence comes from uncultured Candidatus Melainabacteria bacterium, assembly GCA_934747335.1. GTDB lineage: Bacteria > Cyanobacteriota > Vampirovibrionia > Gastranaerophilales > Gastranaerophilaceae > CAG-196. The sequence continues at coordinate 17,947 of CAKVGS010000006.1, read as the reverse complement.
ACGTGCGTTTCTTGTAGGAAGTACACAGTCAAACATATCAACACCGCGTTTAATTCCATCCAACAAGTCTTCAGGAGTTCCAACGCCCATCAAATAACGAGGTTTGTTATGTGGAAGAAGCGGTGCAGTTAATTCTACGAAATGGTTCATTGTTTCTTTATCTTCTCCAACGCTCAAACCACCAATTGCGTAACCTACCGCATCAATTGAAGAAACAAACGCAGCACTTTCTTTTCTCAAGTCATCATAAAAAGCGCCCTGACAAATTGGGAACAAAGCTTGATTAGTAGAGGTTTTAGCCTTAACACATCTTTCAAGCCATCTGTGAGTTCTTTCCATTGCCTCTTTTGCGGTTTTGTAATCACAAGGGAAAGGTGCGCACCAATCAAATGCCATAATAATATCAGCGCCGATTGCCTGTTGAATTTCCATTGAAATTTCAGGGCTTATAAAATGTTTTTTACCGTCTTTAGGGTCACGGAATTCAACGCCTTCTTCCGAGATTTTTCTCAAATGTGCCAAAGAAAAAACTTGGAAACCGCCTGAATCAGTAAGAACAGGTTTATTCCAATTCATCCAGCCATGGATTCCGCCAAATTTTTCGATTAATCTGTGGCCTGCTCTTAAATACAAATGGTAAGAGTTTGCCAAAATGATTTGTGCGCCTGTGTCATATAAATTATTATTAGTAACTAATTTAACTGTTGAATTTGTGCCAACAGGCATAAATATAGGTGTTTCGATATCACCATGCGGAGTGTGCAAAATGCCCGCTCTAGCGCCGGTGTTTTTATCAACATGAATTAGTTCGTAATTAAAATTGTCAAATACTGATACCATTTTTACCCCTCACCCCAACCCTCTCCCACAAGGGGCGAGGGGGAATTTATTTGAAAAAGTAGGTCAGGCATTGCCTGACAATAACATTTTTGTCAGGCAATGCCTGACCTACTTTCTATATTTTCAACTAAGACAGTGCATAGCACTAGCCTTGAAAGCGTTCTTCTTCGTAAGTAATCATTTCAAGCATAGATTGCCAGTTGTCGAAAATTTCTTCAGGCTTAAAGTAGATACCGATTTCTCTTTGAGCGCTTTCTAGTGAATCAGAAGCGTGAACAACATTGTATTCCATAACTTGTGCAAAGTCAGCTCTGATTGTACCCATATCTGCTTTTAGAGGGCTTGTTGCGCCTACCATGTGGCGTACGCTTTCTACTGCTTCGTAGCCTTCAATAACCATTGCAACGATTGGCCCGCTTGTAATGTAGTGTACAAGTCTGTTGTAGAATGGTTTTCCGTAGTGCTCTTCATAGTGCTTTGCTGCAATTTCAGGTGTTACTTGAAGCAATTTCATTGCAACAATCTTGAAACCTTTGTTTTCAAATCTTTCAAGAATTTTACCGATTAATCCTCTTTTAACACCATCAGGCTTGATGGCAACAAATGTTCTTTCTTCTGTTTTCATAATCTCTCCTATCAATTTTAATTAGACCATAAACAGCAATTAAAGTAAAGTCGGGCTTTTTTAGTTGATAATACTCTTTTTAAACTTTATCTGTGTCACCCTCATCAGCCCTTCGGGCAGCTTCTCCCCTCAAGGGAGAAGCTGTTACTTGTGTTAATTTAGCGCGTTTTACCGCTTCTCCCTTGAGGGGAGAAGCTGAGCGGAGCTCTGATGAGGGTGGCACAGATAACACAAATTAAAGCATCATCACTCATTAACTATTAAATTTTTTATGTCGCCAAACATATTCCAAAAGCTCCGGATCAACCAATTTAAATCCGTGTTTGTTGTAAAATCCGCTTGCTTTATAAAAAGCGATGAGTCTTATGGATGTATTATATTTTGCTTTTAACGATTCTATTATTTTAGCTCCAATATCTTTATATTTTCGATTGTCTTTTCCATGTTTTGTATCCGGTCGCACTTGTAAATATTTAAGTTCATTCTCATCAATAGATTCAACTTCAAGATGCGCTATGCCCAATAATTTTTCCCATTTTAAATTCTCAAAATTGTCTTTTTGGCTCGTTACCATGAAAATATGATTTAATTTTGGGGAAAGTTCGGAATTACTCATTTTTAGAGCTTTATTAGCAATATTTCTGGCATAAGTCTCGCCATGCCAATTGTCAGTTGCGTGTTCAATAACTTCTAAATCTCTTTTGTTTTGCGGTTCAAATTCGATGAACGCAGCTTTAAATTTTTTGTATTCGCCTGTTTTGTTATCCAATCGCTTTATGCTGACATTGTGAAGAAACTTGGCGTTAAAATTGACTTGTGATTGATTATTTATATTCATAATAATTTTATTAAAACAGCTAAAAAATAAATTTGCCAGTTAAATTATTTAAGTTCGCTCACAAGTTGTAAAGATGCGATTTGTTTTTCAGAAATTACTGACAGAGCAGAATGGATGCTGGAAACATAGTCTAATTCCATGTTGTGTTCACAGGCATCTTTCAAAAGGTCAATTAGGCACGAATTAACGGTTATGAGGTTTTCAAGTTCTTTTCTTTTGTCCGTTAAATCGATTGTTTTTTCTTTATTTTCTAAAAATTCTTCTTGCATACTCATCCTTTCTATTGTAAAATACATAGAGAAATAATACAAAATTATTATAGACTTATTGAAATATTTTGTCAATATTTTAATGAGTTCTCTGATTATATTTTAGATTTTTTGAGGCCAAAATGAAATTAGTACTTGCATCAAACTCTCCGCGCAGAAAACAAATTTTAACCGATATGGGATTAGATTTTGAAGTTATACCGTCAAATTATGACGAAAAACTTGCGGACGATATCTTTTCTTATGAAAAAATTGAAGACTTAGCGACGCAAAAATGTCTTGATGTAGTAAGGCGTGTGAAAGACGGCGAAACTGTTCTTGCTGCTGATACGGTGGTTGTTTTGCATAACAAAATTTTAGGTAAACCGCATTCAAAAGAAGAAGCATTTGAAATGCTAAAATCATTATCAGGTGCAACTCATTCTGTTGTAACTTCAATTTGCGCAATTAATACAAAAACAAATCGCGCAGCACTTTTATCGACTACAAGTTATGTTAGGTTCACTCAATGGACGGACGAGATGATTCATTATTATATAGATGAATTTAATCCGCTCGATAAAGCCGGAAGTTATGGAATACAAGAACTTCCTTCAAACTATTTGGATAAATTTGAAGGAAGTTTTGAAAATATTGTAGGGCTTGCGCCTGAAAGTGTTGAGGCTGTGCTTAATCAGATTAAGTAGAAGTTATTTTTATATAAAACCCACCCACATCTGTAAGGCTCGGCAAAGCCTCGACAACAGCTGTGACCTCCCTAACCATGGAGGTTCCGACTCGTTTTAATTTTCCTCGCCCGGCAAACCCAAAGAAATTCGTTTATCTTTCGGATTGAATTTAACAATCTTGGTATTAATCTTGTCGCCAGCTTTCAAAATACAATTATTTGTATTTTGGTATTCTGCCAAAGCTGATTGAGGAAGTAAAGCTTCTACGCCTGCCATAACTTCAACGAACGCGCCAAAAGGTTTGATTCTTGTGATTATACCTTCTTTAACATCATTTTCTTTAAGCTCTTCTTCTGCTTTAATCCAAGGATCAGGCTCAGTGTTTTTCAAACTCAGGCTGATTCTTTGTTTGTTGTAGTCAACGTCAATGATTTCAACATTGATTTCTTGACCAACCTTCAACAAATCAGTCGGATGTTCTACCCATTTCCAAGAAATTTGTGAAAGTGGAAGTAAACAATCAACACCGCCAACATTTACAAATGCACCAAAGTCTGTAATTCTTACAACTTCACCTTTAACAATTTGACCAACTTCAACTTGTTCAAACACGCTTTTACGAGTTTCTGCCATATTTGATTCAAAAACTTTTCTGTTAGATAAAATTAAATTGTTTTGAGATTTGTCCAAAGTCAAAATTTTAACATCAATTTTATCGCCAACATTGGCAATAGTTTCTCTTGCGCAAAGCTGACCTTGAGGAATGAAACCTTGAACGCCTGAAACATCAACAACTACGCCGCCTCTAACAATTTGAGAAACGACAACAGAAATTGTTTCATCAGCTTCCTTAACTTTTTCTAATTCCGCCCAAGTATGAGCAAGATGAACTTTTTTGTAAGAAAGTAAAAATCTGCCGTTTTCGTCACAATCTTGAGTAATCAAGAATTCGTATTCGGTATTTTTTTCTAAAACATTTTCAACTTTTGCATTTTTGTCAGATGAAACTTCATAACTTGGAACAAATGCTGCACTTTTTGAACCGATATCTACGATTGCACCATTAGATTCGTAATCACAAACAACACCGTTTACAATATCTCCACGTTTAAAATTGTAATCGTACTTTGCTAAAAGTGACTCAAAATCACAATCTGAATACTGTTGAACCATTCGTATTCTCCTTTTTATAATAAACACGTGGTAATTATATCATATTTGTACTAATAGAGCAATAGGGAATGGGATAAACAAGGTTTTTGCGGGGTAAAACGTTATATAAAAACTTTGGAACATTTGATTCTGTTGTCCCAAAACTCTGCAACCGCAATCAGTTGAGAGTTGTGTGTCAAAATTACAATTCCTGGTTGCAAATCTTGTTTTGCAAGAATTTGCATACCATGAGAAACCAATTCTAATTCTTTAGGAGTGAGTTCATAAGTCTGATAATCCAATTTTTTAAGCGGATAAATTAAATGTTTTTGAACTGTTTCGATATTCGTCAAATCTTCAAGTTTAACTGAATTTTTAACTTCAAAATCTCCGGCTTTTACACGAACAAGTTTTATCAAATGTCCGAAACATCTCAAATTTTTTCCTAAATCATGTGCAATTGAGCGGATATACGTGCCTTTAGAGCATTTTATATAAAGTTCTAAAATGCGATTTTCTTGGTCATAATTTAATATCTTAAGTTCGCTTATATTAACGCATCTTGGTTTAATTTCTACTTCTTCGCCTTTTCTTGCGTATTCGTAAAGTTTTTTGCCGTTGACTTTTATTGCAGAATAAATCGGTGGTAATTGTTCGATATCACCGCGAAAATTTTTTAATTCGTTTTCTATTTCTTCTAAATCAGGAGTTTTATCAGAAACTTCTACGGTTTCGCCTTCTAAATCATAGGTTGTTGTAGATTTTCCTAATTGCACCGTGCCGATATAAGCCTTGTCATCGTTCAAGTATTCAATCAAGCGAGTAGCTTTGCCTATACAAATTGGCAAAACACCTTCTGCAAAAGGGTCAAGCGTGCCTGTGTGTCCGATTTGCTTGATTTTAGTTACGCGCCTTAAAATTGCAACAACATCATGCGAAGTCTTGCCTTTTGGTTTGTATACATTCAAAAAACCGAACATTTACTTAATCTCACCACGTGAAATTTTTTCAATAAGGTCAAGAACTCTAGAACCTTGTTCCAAACCGTCAGAATATATAAATTTGATTTCAGGAGTAACTCTAAGGCGAATTCTTTTGCCGATTTCAAATCTAACTTTGCCCGTATTTTTTTCAATAATTGCTTTATCTTTTTCAACTTGTTCAGGAGAACCTAAAACGCTGTAATAAACTTTTGCGTAAGAGTTGTCGTGTGAAACTTCCACGTCAACAATGGACACAACACCTTCAAGTCCTCTAACTTCTTTTCTAAAGATATCAGAGATATCGCGCATTAATTCTTTTCTGACACGTTCATTTCTTAAAGTCATTGTTTTTCTCCTTGTTAGTCTATATTTCTATTATAGCATGAAACAAATATTAATTTTTGTTACAAAAACGCAATTTTTGAATGAATAAATACTTTATATTCATGTGTAGTAAAACTTGGAGTGTTGTATGGTTAATTCTTATGGTATGAATTCTTACCCTCAAATGAATTACAATCAGGGATTGAATCAAAATATGCAGCCACAACAAAATGGCGGTAGCGGATTGGGCTCTGTTGTCGGGATGGCTGCTTTTGGTGGAGTTGCAGGAGGTACTGTCGGTTATTTGAAAAATCGACATCCTATTAATAAAAACGGTGTAGTATCGGATTCTTTTGCGAAACAAGTATTTGAAAACCATGTGGATAAAAATATTTCAAGTGGTGGGAAAGAGTTTTTCCAACAGTTAAAAAATGTTGCAAAAGGACTTGATAAAGTAAAAGATGTGGAAGGGATGAAAAAACTTTTGAACGCAAATAAAAAAGTTTTTGAAGGTTCTGGAATCTCTTTAGGTACATATTTGAGTTCTTTGACTCCCGATAACATAAAAGAAAGTAAAAAAGTATTACAAGAACAAATAGAAAAGGAAAATATGACAAACTATCAAACTTTTAAAAATTTAACCGAAAAATGTTGGGATAAAGAAAAGAAATGTTTCACTAAACCGGACGGAGTTGAACAAAAAATATTTGATGTAATCAAGAATACCAAAACAAAAGGACAATGGAAAAAAGCATTGAAATATGGTGGTGTAACAGCAGGTGTGATGGGTGCTTTAACATTGGGGTATAAGATGATGACGTCAAACTGATATCCCTGTGGGTAAAGCTTCACTAATTTTGTAGGTGTAATTTAGATTTAGTATTGCGTACCCACCGAATTTAAAGTTGAATATTATATAATGAAACAATTAGATTTTTTTTCTGAATGATTATATAATATTGAATATGGGGAAGTTTGATTTATTTAACAAATTTAATAGCGCTGTAATCGTTTTGGATGAGAACAGAGAAACTGTGTTTAGAAACAATGTTTTTAAACGTGTTTTTTCAGATTTCGAGAATATTAAAAAATTCTCACATAAGTTGAATTACAGTGTTTGTGCGCTTGTGAGCAATGATGTGAGCGTGCATTCTCCAATAACTCAAGCAATAAATTCTAAAGAAGATTTTTCTGCGCATGTTCTGTATCAGAGTTCAAATAATGATTATTCGTACTATGACTTGAACGCTACAAAAAAAGGTAATTATACACTTATTGTTTTTACGGATGTAACGGCAAAAATAAGCTTGGAAAATGTTCTTGTCAGAAATCAGAATTATCAGAAAAAGATTGCTCTGTTAGAAAATGAAAATAAAAATCTTTCTAAAATTAAACTCCAAGCGCAATCACAAGCAATGAAACTTCTGTTGCTTAATAACATTTCTAATATTATTAGAGAGTCAATTGACACATCTGTGATTTTAAAATCCGCACTAGAAGAACTTGCGCAAATGTTTGGTGCTTTTCGTGCGTATTATGCGAGTGCGGAAGATGAAGATAAGTTTTTTATTCAAGAATCATTAGAAAAAAAAGATGTTGGTCAAAAGATTTCATTTGATAGGGAGGCAACTCAACATATCAACAATGGTAAGGTTTCATGTCAAATCTGTATGAAAGAATTTAGAGAGGCAAAACCGTTTAGAGAAAATGTTCAGCGAATTATTTTGCCAATTTATCATTTGAATTCGCTTTTGGGGATTATTGTACTTTCTACAAAACAAAAAACTAAACTCGACGATACGCTTGAAGTCTTAGATGGTGTATCTTCACAGCTTGGAAACGCTATAATACAATCTGAACTTTATAAAAAGAATGCGAGCATGGTTAAAGATTTAACTAAAACGCTTGCAGAACTTCAAGACACTCAATTAAAGCTTATTAATTCCGAAAAAATGGCTTCTTTAGGTCAACTTGTAGCAGGGGTTGCACACGAAATCAACACGCCTGTTGCCTCAATCAAATCTAATAATGAAATTATGAAGAAATTGATTGGACAAGTAGAAGATGAAGATACAAAAGATTTGCTTAGAGAGATTAATGACATTGATACAGAAGCAATCGCACGTATTAACAGACTTGTAGTGTCATTAAGAAAGTTTGTAAGGCTTGACGAAGCAGAACTGCAAGAAGCGGATATTAACAAAGAAATTGATTTAACGTTGGATTTAATCAGGCATGAAACCAAAAATAGAATTACAATCGTAAAAAATTATGGCAAACTTCCGCCAATAAAATGTTATCCTAATATGTTAAATCAAGTATTCATGAATATTCTTGTAAATGCAGCACATGCTATTGGTAAAGAAGGAATAATTACTATTGACACAAATTTTCAAAATAATAATTTAGTTGTAAAAATTAAAGATAACGGATGTGGAATAAAAGAACCTGATAAAATTTTCTTTGCAGGATATACAACAAAAGGTGTTGGCGTCGGAACAGGCTTGGGACTTGCGATTTCGCAAAAAATAATTGAAAAACATGAAGGAAAAATTGAAGTAAAAACAAAAATAAATGAAGGAAGTGAATTTATTATTACTATCCCTAGTAAGTAGTAAATATGAACTTTTGTAAATACAAATTTTTCAATGTATATCTAAATTGTAAACACATCACAATTATAATATTAATTAACTTTTGTAAAATTATCCGGCAGAGTAGTCATGAAAATGTAAAAATATGGTATATTAATACTACCAAGATTAAGTGTAATTTTTACCCTAAATCGGGTATGTAACAAAATCTTTACAAAACGAAAGATAAAGGCAATTTTAAAAATAAAGAATACTTTATATTACTGTGTAGAATTTTAAATTGATATATTGCATATCGGAGGTAAAGTGTATGGCAATTACTGTAAACAGCAAAAAGAAACAAGTAAAAAAATCTTTTCAAGAACTTATTAATGATTTGATGTCATCAAGTTCTGAAAAAGTTAGATATAATGCCGCTCGTGTCCTAGGAGAAATGGGCGATTCTAAAGCTGTTGAACCGTTAATCAATGTTCTTAAGAACGACAAAAACGGTTCTGTTCGTTTATATGCCGCTCGTGCATTAGGCGAATTGGGTGATACAAAAGCAACTGAACACTTAATTGAATCTTTGAGAGAAGATCGTAACGTTGATGTTAGAGTTCGTGCGGCTCGTGCGTTAGGTCGTTTGGGTGGTAAAATTGTTGTTGAACCGCTTGTAGAAGCTTTAAACGATGAAAATTCACAAGTTTGTATCACTGCAACAGATGCTTTGATTGAAATCGGTGATGTTGCAACAGACGCTTTGATGAAATCATTAGACCATGAAAAAGTTAACGTAAGATGTGATGCTACAAGAGCATTGGGCGAAATCGGTAACAAAAAATGCGTTGATAAGATTATTAACATGTTATACGATGAATGGGTTAACGTAAGAATTTATGCAGTAACTTCATTAGGTAAATTGAATGATACAAAAGCAGTTCCTGCATTGATTGATGTTATGAAAAACCGTTCAGAAAACGATTTAGTAAGAGCAGGTGCAGCAGCAGCTTTGGGCGTGCTTCGTGACCAAAGAGCATTGTTGCCATTACGTGAATTGATTATGGAAGCAGAAGAATTGGGTGAACTTGAAGATACAGCTCTTAAATCATTCAAGAAAATTATGGCAGCAAACTGGCAAGCAATTCCTGGTGCTACTCAACAAAAGAAACCGGCAGGTTCTTACTAGGAAGTTGTTAGAAAAATTTAGACAAAAAGACGAGTTGTTTATGGCTCGTCTTTTTGTTTGTTATAAATTTAAAGTTTTTATAAAAATCATTCGTTGTAAATAAGCTTTTTATGTTATATAATTAACTCAACGAAGAGAAGAGGAAAAATTAATGGAAACTTTAAACAAAAATGAAGGATTAATTACTCAGATTATCGGGCCTGTAATTGACGTAGAATTTGCGCAGGGCGAACTTCCTGAGATTTATACCGCTTTAAAAATTTATAACGAAAATGGAGATTGCACAGTTGCAGAAGTTCAACAAATGCTTGGCTCAAACCGCGTTAGAACAGTTGCAATGTCATCAACTGACGGCTTGAAAAGAGGCATGAAGGTTGTTAACACAGGCGAACCTATTAAAATTCCTGTTGGTAAACCTATTTTAGGCAGAATTTTGAACGTAATCGGTGAACCGGTTGATAAAATGGGTGATATTCAAACAAATGATTATCTTCCAATTCACAGAGAATCACCAAAGCTTGTTGACCAAAACACTGATATTGAAATCTTGGAAACAGGTATTAAAGCTATTGACCTTATTCAACCATACCAAAAAGGTGGTAAGATTGGTTTATTCGGCGGTGCAGGTGTTGGTAAAACCGTTTTGATTATGGAATTAATTCACAATATCGCATCTGAACACTCAGGCGTTTCAGTATTCGGCGGTGTTGGTGAAAGAACTCGTGAAGGTAACGACTTGTGGAACGAAATGAAAGAATCAGGCGTTATCGACAAAGTTGCATTGATTTACGGTCAGATGAATGAACCACCTGGAGCTCGTATGAGAGTTGGTCTTTCAGCTTTGACTGCTGCTGAATATTTTAGAGATTTTTCTAAACAAGACGTACTTTTATTTATTGATAACATCTTTAGATTTACTCAAGCAGGTTCAGAAGTATCAGCTCTACTTGGACGTATGCCGTCAGCCGTTGGTTATCAACCTACATTGGCTACTGAAATGGGTGAATTGCAAGAACGTATTACATCAACTAAAGATGGTTCTATTACATCTGTTCAAGCGATTTATGTTCCTGCCGATGACTTGACTGACCCGGCACCGGCTACAACATTCTCTCACTTGGATGCCTCAACAGTACTTTCAAGACAAATTGCGTCTTTAGGTATTTATCCGGCAGTTGATCCGTTGGCTTCAAACTCTAGAGTTTTAGACCCTAATATTATTGGTGATGAACACTATGAAGTTACAAGAAAAGTTCTTGAAATTTTACAAAAATATAAAGAACTTCAAGATATCATTGCAATCTTGGGTATGGATGAATTGTCTGATGAAGATAAAGAAACCGTAAACAGAGCAAGAAAAATTCAAAGATTCTTATCTCAACCGTTCTTTGTTGCTGAACAATTCTCAGGTATCCCTGGTAAATACGTTAAACTTGAAGATACAATCAGAGGCTTCAAAGAAATTATTGAAGGTAAACATGATGACTTGCCTGAACAAGCTTTCTACATGGTTGGTACTATTGAAGAAGCTGTTGAAAAGGCGAAAAGTTTACAATAAGTTGATAAGCTGAAGAGTTGAGTAGTTGAAAAGTTCTTTTATATGACTTTCAGTCATAAAATCAATAAAAAATATGAGCATTTGCGAATTTAATGAACTTTTCAACATTTCCACTGTTCAACTCTTCAACTTTTTTCAATTTTATTTTGGAGATAGGTATGAACTTAAAAATAATTACTCACGAACGAATAGTTTTTGAAGGCGAGGTTGATGAACTTGTACTTCAAACAACGGGCGGACAAATCGGTATTTTGAAAGACCACGTTCCACTTACAACTGCGCTTGATATTGGAGTTACAAAAGCAAAAATTGGCGATAAATACAAATACTTTGCAACAATGGGTGGAATTTTTCAATTTAAAGACAATGTTGCTACAATTTTGACCGATGTTTGTGAAGACGGATGTGATATTGATGTAACTCGTGCTAATAATGCAAAACAAAGAGCAGAAGCTCGTTTGGCTGATAATGACGCTAAAATTGATGCAGAACGTGCACAGGCTGCTTTGGCTCGTTCTTTGGCAAGATTGAAAGCTGCGTTGAATAAATAATTGCAGTTTCGAACCTCCATGGATAGGGAGGTCGTAACTGTTAGCGGAGCTTTGCTGAGCTTTACAGATGCGGGTGGGTTTCGGCTAATTTCCTGAAAGTGAACAAAATTTATTATCAAACAGCAATCTTTTGCGAGGTCTTATGAAAAAATACTTTATATTCGCTTTGACAATCGTTTTAACATCCTTAATCGTTTTGGCAGATGATGCGAAGTTTGCTTACGCACTTAAAAACTGTTCTTCGTATTCCGAAAGTGGAACTGTGCAAACCGATGGCATGAACGTATCTTCAAGCAAGAAAATTTTGGGTTGGCAAGGCGACAAGTGTGTTTATCAGGAAAAAGTTAATTTTGCAGGTATTGATTCTTGCATAACTTGCAAATTGTCTAAGGCACAGGTTAATGAGCTTGTAAATGTTATGCAAGCTTATGCCGTTGTTCAACAGTATTCAAATTCAAAAGTTGATACGTCGAAAGTTTCTGCAGTTCAAGACAATCCTGTTGTTAAAGCTTGGAGCAAATATTTGCAAGACAGTTCTGTTTGTACAATCTCAACAAACCAAAAATAATGCATAAAAATTACGATATAACAAAAACAAAATTAATTATTTGGGATTTGGACGACACCTTTTGGAGTGGTAATTTATCGGAAGGTGATGTTATTCTCAAGCCCGAAACTATTGCGCTTGTGCGTGAACTTACAACCAAGGGCATAATGAATTCTATCTGCTCAAAAAATAATTTTGATGATGTAAAAACGAAATTTATTGACTTAGGTTTAAAAGATGTTTGGGATTTGTTTGTTTTTGTATCTATTGATTGGACGCCAAAAGGTGAACGCATTCAAAACATAATCAAATCAATGAATTTTCGCGATGAAAATGTTATTTTCATTGACGATAATGTTTCTAATATTAATGAAGCTAAATTTTATTTGCCAAACATTATGAGCGCAACGCCTGAATTTATTAATAAAATAGCAGAAGAGCTTTACTTAGTTAATGATTACGATTTTGAACATACAAGACTCAAGCAGTACAAGATTTTGGAAGAAAAATCGCACCAAATTTCACAAGCGTCTTCAAACGAAGATTTTTTGCGCTCAAGTAAAATAAAAATTTGTATAAAAAAAGATTGCTTAAATAATTTAGAGAGAATAAAAAAACTTATCACAAGAACTAATCAACTGAATTTCACAAAATTTAGAGATGAAAACTTGGAAGCTACAATTAAAAATAATGATTGTGCTTATATTATTGCAGAAGATAAGTTTGGAAATTATGGGATTTGTGGGTTTTATGCCTTAAATCAAATGGAAAACAAGCTTGTCCATTTCTTGTTCTCTTGCAGAATTATGAATATGGGAATTGAACAGTTTGTCTATAATTATTTGAAAAAACCGCAAATAGAGATTAAGAGCGAAGTTGCGTCAAAATTAGATGGTCAAGTCGATTGGATAGAAATTGTTGAAAATTTGGATGTTAAAACCGCATTTGTACCCAAATTGAACAACAAAAATATTCTTTTTAAAGGGCCTTGTGATTTGTATTCGACTTTGAGTTATATTGACGCGGATTGTAATATTGATACCGAATTTCCGTATTGGAATAAACAACTGGTTTATATTTTGGCGCATACACATACTGCGTTTATTGAACAAACACATCGACTTTCAAAAGAAAAATTGGCAGAGCTTTCAATGCGTTTTCCGTTTCCAAATGTGGACGAATTTAAGACAAAGTTTTTTGATGAAAAATATAATCTTGTCTTTTTGAGTCTTTTAACCGTAACGCATAGCGGAATTTATATCAACAAAGACGATGGCACTTATGCGTTCTTTGGATTTGCGGATTGTGATATAACCAATGAAGCGAATTGGGAAAAAATTCTTGCACCAATTCCTGCACAAGCTCGTCCGCAAAATATTTTGATGCTGCAAGAGTTTAAAAAACACTATGTATTTGGTGGAAATCCGCCTGTTGATTTGGTTATAAAAAACATTGATTATATTTTGGATAATTTGAAAGCCAAATTAGTTTTGATTTTAGGAAGCGAAATCCCGACGGATAAAGTTCAAGCAGGATATGAAAATATGGCAGAACGTCATAAGATTTTAAACTCTGCAATAAAAGAGGCTTTCAAAGGCAGAGTTGAATTTATTGAGCTCACTGATTTTATAAAGAGCGATGAAGATTACACAACTTGTATCAACCATTTTTCAAGAAGAGTCTATGTCGATTTGGCACAAAAAGTTGTTGAGATTGGTAATAAAGCGTTAGGCGAAGAGTGCCTAAGGTTGAAGAAATAACGACGATTTTTTATTTGCGATTATTAGAGAAATATTTTATATTACCATTCGCAATTGTCCGAATGATTAATAAAAAACCTCTTTTGTTACTTTATTATAAAAGCAAAGAGGTGTTTTTATGAAAGTTGTATTTTTTGATGTTGAACATTACGAGGAAGAATATTTGCATAAGCAAAGCGGCGGAAGGTATATTTTGGTTAAAGATGCGTTAAATGACTTGTCCCCTTTGAATCCTGAGTATGCCGATGCTGATGTAATTTCCGTTTTTACGACATCAAGAGTTAATGCAAAGGTATTGAAACAATTTAAAAATCTTAAATTAATTGCTTTACGTTCTGTTGGTTTTAATCATGTTGATATGAAATATTGTCGTGAAAAACATATTGTTGTCGAGAATTCGCCAAACTATGGTAATCAATCTGTGGCGGAATTTGCTTTAGCGCTTCTGATGGATGTATTGCGTAAAGTTACAATGTCATATTTGGGTTATAAGGATGCAAAAGTACATCCATCTTGTCTTATGGGATTGGAATTGTATGGCAAAACGATGGGAATTGTGGGCTTGGGTGCTATCGGTTCTACGTTTGCAAAAATTTCTCATGGATTGGGAATGAAAATTTTAGGATATGATAAGGTTGAAAATGAAGCTCTGAAACGTGATTTAAATGTTGTTTATACAGATTTTGATACTTTAGTGAGAAAATCTGATTTTATTTCTATACATGCACCATTAACTCAAGAAAATTATCACATGTTTGACGAAGATAGTTTTGAAAAAATGAAAAACAGTGCAATTTTAATAAATACGGGAAGGGGTGAATTGATAGACACTTCGGCGCTTTTTAATGCGCTTGTTAACAAAAAAATTCTTGGCGCCGGATTGGATGTGTTGGAAAATGAGCAGACGATTACGGATGTTGATTATATGCTCGGAATTAATCGTCTTGATAAATTAGCCTTAGAACAAACAATTATTAATTCCAGATTGTTTCAGCTTGATAATGTAATTCTGACTCCGCATATTGCTTATAATACAAAAGAAGCAGTTGAAAGAATTTTAAATACAACGCTTGATAATATTCAACAGTTTGGAATGGGTATTGTTCAGAATTATGTAGAATGATGATGTATTAATTGTTCGAGCTACGCTCGGAGAGCCGTATAGTAAATATCTACCAATTCCACCCCATTTGTATTACAATACTATTATTAAGTCGACATGGTAAGTACTCGAATAAAAAGTTGACTAAATGTCAAGTTTTTATTGGAGGTAGGTGAGTCCGAGCTGCGCTCGGTGAGCCGTATATAAGTTATCTACCAATTCCACCTTATTTGTATTACAATACTATTATTAAGTCGACATGGTGGAATTGGTAGACACGCATGATTCAGGTTCATGTGGAGCAATCCTTGGGGGTTCAACTCCCCCTGCCGACACCACTTCAATTAAAGGCTGGGACTGTGTTCCAGCTTTTATTATGTACTTAATCATGTACTTGCTTATTTTTATCTCAATGCTCTCTAATATCTCCATTGCTTTTGCAACAGAACCCCCAATGTTAACAGCAGTATCAAAAACATACATTGCGAGTCTTGGATTTTCTATTTTATCAGCTCCGGAAGCTTTATAGTAGTCAATGTATTTAATATTAGGAACAATTTAATACTTCTATTGTATAATAGTTTATCTAGGACAGGCTCTATAATAACCGCTAACTTTCGTTCCATCTGAGCGAGTATATTCTTCAACATAAATAAGTTCGCCAATTCGTGTACGTTTATCAACCTCTGCTTTTGTTGGCATAGGACTCTTGTCAATCCATTGTTCCATGTATAAGTCATATAAAGGACTATCTTTATCTAAATCCAAAGGATTAATTTCACCTTTATATAATACCCGATTCTTTAAATCAAAGACGCTGTCATCATAATCTAAGTATTCAACGCCGGTTTTGAATAATGGCGTGTCAGTATTATCAAATTCTTCTTTTTTGTATTCTACACCCTTTGAAAGATCTCCAAAGTTTTCAAGTTTATGAGGTTCTGCATTTGTGCGAATCTTGTATCCTTTATGTAAAGCATTACCTTCTCCATCAGAATTTAAAACTATTGTTTTGCCAATTTGACTATCTATATTCATAACAAAGACTCCATCTTGTGCATTGCCATAATTAGTAATGTTATCTGTATGATTAATTTCTAATCCTGTTATATATTTAACACCATAAGCTCCAAATGTTACAGTTTCCCCTCCATATTTAGTACCTAGAATAACTCCTTGACTTCCACCGAGTGAATGGCCTGTGGTTATAATATTTTCTTTGCCATATTGCTGAATTAGATTTGTATAAGCCTTTTCTGCCGATTTTATTTGGTAAGGAAGATGAGCTAATCCCATCTGTGCATCACTATACAAATCTTTTGTTTTTTCCTTATTTCCTCGCGCTGTATCAGTCCCTCTAATTGCAAAAATAGCTTTCCCGTCTTTTTCATATACTTCAGCATAAAAACCATTGCTGTTTTGAATAGATTTTTTATATTTCCAGCCATTAATATTTTTAGGTTTTTCATCTTGGTAAACTGTCCAGGATAATTGTTTACAATCTTCATGTAATTTATAGTTTGTCATAATACCTCCTTAAATTTTATAGTATAATTTACGTATGAGTTTTTTTGAAAAGATAAATAAATTTAATCAATATATTAGTTTTCATATTTTTGCTTTTGCAGGTTGGATTGCATTGTTTGTAAAAATTTATTTATATAGAATCTATTGCCAAGAATTACAAAAATATGGTGGTCCTGGAGACTGGGGAGATGGATTTGCCTGGTTAACAATTGGTGCATCTGCCCTTGCCTTGTTTGTATTTGTAATAGCATTTATTATTTTTCTTTTTGAAAGAGTTTTTAATTTCAAAATCAAAAATAAATTTTTACTGAAAAATAAGATTTTAAAAATTATCCGCTATGTTGGAGCTTTTCTAGCTCTAATTTATATTGTTTTCAATTTATTTAATCTTGTTTTGTTTCAAATTAATTCATTTTTTAAACCGGATGAATTAATATACTTTGATGTTCATGCGAAATAAATTTCATAATATATCTTTAGTCGGTAAATCTTTCGAACGGCGATAAGAATTATATGTAGTTTGAGTTACTCCTTTAAACTAATGTAAAACACTAATCAAAGGCCAATGTTTCATAAAAATTTCTTAAATTTAAAGCTCTTTGTTTTACTAAGCCACATTCTTTTCCGGATAAGATATTTTGAAAAATTGTCCCTTGCTTGTCAATGATAATGCTTATTGAAACAAACTCAGATTCTTGATATTTTTTCCAATTTTCTTGCGCTTTAAGGATATTTGCATATTCTTTTTCTGATGTAACAGTTTTTAATAAACCTAAATATTTATCAATTTCTTTAAACCACATATCCATTGCTTTGTATGAACATTCTGTCATTCCTGTTGTTGTGTAATCAGCTTTTTTCATACATTTTTGTTCTTCTATTTCAATCGGATGTAATTTTTCAGTCTCATCTTCCTGTGTTTTACTTTGAGATATAACTTCTTCATTATTTAAACTTGTTTCTTCTTTACTTATTCCTTGATTTGTTGTTTGTTGGGTTTCTTTTTGAGGAAATGTCGCATCACTATTATGAGAATTTGTACAACCACAAGTAAATACAGATGTTAATAAAATTGTTACAATAAGCTTCTTCATGTTTTTTATTATACAGATTTTTGAAATTTCTAATAGCTTTGTAATAAAATTTTTACATCTAAACCCAAGATGCAAGCGCATTTAGGCTCTACTATTGTTTCATGTGTGCCAAATTTTATTACCATGAGTATAAAAAAAGAAATGCGCAGAAAAAATTTCTTGACAAAGTTAGATATCTAACTATAATAATTATATGAGTGCAATTTTATCTTTAATATCAAAAATTCATGAAAAAGGAAACCGTTTTATTATTGAAGAATTAAAAAATAATGGTGCAGAAGGACTTGTACCAAGTCATGGTGATATTCTTGTATGTCTTTACAAAAACGGTAAAATGACGATGAAAG
>CAKVGS010000005.1 GCA_934747335.1 uncultured Candidatus Melainabacteria bacterium | reverse complement strand
ATATAAGGCATCATTTTAGGTGCTTGTGCAATAATATTTGTATCTATGTTGTTAATCCAATATCCTTGAATTTGCACTTTGTCATATACTTTTTTCAACAATTCTATGCTATTTGCATCCTTAAATCTATCATCCGTATCAGGAAAGAGCGTTCCTATATCATCCATTGCAAGCGCACCCAAAAGTGCATCAATAATTGCGTGAACTAAAACGTCCGCATCTGAATGCCCCAAAAGACCTTTTTCAAACGGAATTTTTATGCCACCTATGATTAATTCTCTGTTTTCTGCTAATCTGTGAATATCATAGCCAATACCAATTCTAAATTTTTGTTCTGTCATGAAAAAGCCCTCTCTAACATACATCCTGTATATTTATAATACCACATATCAAAATTTTATAACGTCATTTATTTCTTTTTGCCATAATAACTTCTTTTCGTTCTAATTTTGAATAAAGTTGAGAGTTAATTTCTCCACCAATCAAAATCAAAATTGAAGTATAATACAGCCAAACCATCAACACTGCAAAGCCGCCAATCGTACCATAAACAAAGTTATAAGTATGTAAATTATTAATATAAATTGAGAACCCCCAAGAACCTAAAAGCCAAGATATACAGAAAAACAATGTTCCCGGAAGTGCGCTTTTTCGTCTTAATTTTTCTCTTCCACCTAAATCAGGTAAAATATAATAGTGCAAATATGCCATTATATATAGCGCGACAAATGCAATCGGCCAACGTAAAGCTAACATCAAATTCCCTAAGTGAACAGTAACACCAAGATACGCGATTAAAAATTTAATAATTACTTTACCGAATACAATCAAGTTGATACTTAAAAACAGTACAAGCGCATTTACAAACACCATAATTAATGCGAGTAATCTTGTATAAATAAAAGAACGCGTTTCTTCTACTTTATAAGCTCTATTCAATCCCTTTAATACAATCGCTAAAGCATTTGTTGAAAGCATTACTGTTACACAAAAACCAAATGTTGCGACAAGTCCACCTTTTGAAAAGAACCAAACCTCATTCAACACCGTTTCAATAAGGTTAATTACATCATCCGGCATAACCTGTTGTAAAAATAGAATAAGCGGATTCATAAATGAATGTTTTCCAAGCCAACCAAAAAGTGCCGTTAAAAACAGCATAAACGGAAAAATTCCGATGACAAGCATAAAGCCCATTTCGGCAGCCATCCCAAAAAAGTCATTATCGATTACAGATTTAATTATATTTCGTAGTGTTTTAAATTGAAATTTCACAGTTTAATTTCTTTCAATAATTGTGCAATACTCTCTTTTATATTTGCTTTAATTGTACATCCTGCCGCAAAAGTGTGACCTCCACCACCGAATGCCATACAAACTTTAGCAACATCAGCTTTTTTACTTCTCATAGAAACTTTTGTTAATTTTGTATCAACTTCTTTTACAACAAAAGAAACTTCTGTTGTATCAATAGCGCGAAGAGTTTCTGCAATTCCATCAGTAAAATCATCTCCGGCAGAGAATTTTTCTAAGTCTTTTTTATAAACTGTTGTGTAAGCAATTTTATTATCATCTAAAAATACGGCTTTATTTACGCAATAATTTTGAAACATTACAAAGTTCTTTGTTTTTGTTTCGTAACATTTTTTGTAGATGTAATTAGGATTCGCCCCTGCTTCAACTAAATCAGCAGCAGCTCTAAAAGTATTAGCAGAAGTGTTTTCAAATCTAAAATTGCCTGTATCAGTCATAATTGCTGTATACAAACATATTGCCGCATCTTCTGTTAACTCCCAATTGTTTTCTTTAAAATAATTAAATAAAACTTCTCCGCAAGAACTTGCATCAGGTTCGATAATTTGATAATCACCGAACTTAGGATTTGTTTTATGGTGGTCAATATTAACAGTACATTTTGCTTTATCAAAAAGAATTTTTGAATCCATTACTCTATCAATCGCCGCAACATCAAGAGTTATAACCAAATCATATACAAGCGATTTATCAAAATAGCGTTCTGCCAAATTTACATTTGGCAAAAATTTGTAGTTGTATGGAATATTAGAAACTACATTCATATCAGCTTTGATTTTAAAACGCTTATAAATCATACTATATAACGCACACATTGAGCCTAAAGTATCGCCATCAGGGTTCATGTGAGATAATAGTAATATTTTTTTTGAAGATTTAATTATTTCATCTAAATTACAACTCATAAATAAATGATAGCATAAAGATAATTCTTTTTTGGAATTTAATAAAGAATTTTTTTGAATTTTATGTTACAATAAACCTCGTAACAACTAATCGTCGAGTAATAATGAAAGAAGTTTTATACACAGATTTTGAAGGAGTAGATAGTGTCATCAATGCGATGATGGATAATCCTGCGATGAAAAAAGCTATTACAAGAACAAATTTGTACAATTTTTGGGATAAAATCTTGCCACAAAAATTCAAATCAAAATCTCGGCCTTTTTCAATGCTCCCAGGCGGCATAATGGTTATTGCGTGTGAGAACCCTGTTGTCGCACAAGAATTATCACTTTATAAAATAATTTTGCTCAAAAAATTTGAACCGTATCTAAAAACACTAAAAATGCGTGTAACAGATTTCAAATTCGATCCTAAAAAATGGGAAATATAGACACAAGAAGCGCCGTTAGATTATACTAACGGCGCTTTTACTATTTAATATTTCAGCTTAATTATTACTCAAAACAAGTCTGAATGTTGCTAAATTTTTAATAGATAACATTTTGTGTTTGTTTGCTTGTCTTTCTGATATTGCAAAGATTCTACAAATTCTCTGAATTTCTTCGATGTCTTTTCTTGTTTCTAGTTTATAAACATTTTTGATTGGATCTGCGATAACGGACATTGTTGCATTTAATTCTTTCTCGTTCATATTTCTTCCTTATAAAATCTTCTTATGTATATATAAAGTATTTCAGTTTTTAAAAATTGCCTTTTTTGTTTAAAATTGTTAAGAAATATGAAGAGAAAATGCTAAAATAAGTTAATGGTGCAAAAAATTGCACCCTGCGTTTTCTTTATAAAAATACGTTCAATATCGAACATACTTTTATTAAAAAATTGTAGGGTGCAATTTTTTGCACCATTAACTTATTCCCCCCTTCATTAATACCATTTTTAACACTAAGATTGCCAATCAACCTTGTTTGTTGTATTTTACTCTTGTGGATAAAAGAGTATTGGATTTTAGTGTAATATCGGAGCGTTGCGGAGTTGATAAAGATACCCCGCAAAATGTTATTACTAATATTGCAAATTTAGAAGAATTTTACGACGACAATGAGCTTGTAGAAATCTATAACTATTTTTTGACAAATATTAAAAATCCTGAAATTCTAACAGGCATTATAAAGCTTGCTGATGCTCATAAAGCTTCTTCAACGCTTTCAATTCTATTAGATTTATTACTGCTTAAGAATTTTGAATGCGATGATATCGATAGCATGATTAATACACGTGTAATGTGTGCCAAAGCTATTTCTAATTATAAAGACACTTCAACTGTCGGTGCGCTTTTATACTGCTTAAATAACAAGGGAGAGAATTATAAAATACGTTTGGCATGCGCTGACGCTTTAGGCAGAATTGGTGATAGATTTGCTGTTGAACCGCTTATTGATGTTGTGCAGGACGAAGACGAAAAATCTGTTTACGTGAAAGAATCTGCGACTTTCGCTCTCGGACTTTTAGGTGATACAAGCGCAATTGATCCGCTTGTTGCGATTATGGAATCAAAACAGGGATTGTGGGATAAATTTTCTTTTCTTAAAGAAAAAATTATTGAAGCGCTAGGTAAACTTAATATTAATAACAAAAAAGTTTTAAAAGTTCTGAAAAACTCAATGATGGATCCGTCGCCGATGGTTAGAATAAACACTATTGAAGCTTTGATGAATAGTGAATATGATGAAGCGCAGGATTTAATCAGAACGGCTTTAAAAGATGAGGATGAAGAAGTTCAGAGAAACGCGCTTGTTGCAATGTATAATCTTATCGGGCGTGACATTTTGGATGAAGTAATTTCTCTTCCCGGATATTCTAATTTCTTGAAAGAAGAAGCGCAAAGTATGATTGAAGAGTATGAAGAAGGCGAAGAAGATGAGTAAGGCTGTTATTTTATTATCAGGCGGTTTGGATTCCTTGGTGGCATTAGGTTATACAAAGGAAAAATACGGTATTGAGTTGGCTTTGACGTTTGATTATGGACAAAAATCTGCAAAACAGGAAATCGAAACATCTAAAAGAATTGCCGAATTTTATAATATTAAACATAAAGTTATTAAACTGGATTGGCTTAAGGAAATCACTCATACATCTTTGGTTTCGGATGATGAAATTCCTACCGATAATTTGGGTACAAAAGAAAGTGCATCAAATGTTTGGGTGCCGAATAGAAACGGTTTATTCTTAAATATTGCTGCGTCTTTTGCTGATTCGTTCGGATATGACTATATTCTATTTGGCGCAAATAAAGATGAAGGACAGACTTTTCCTGACAATACAGAAGAATTTAGAGAGCAGATTTCAAAAGTTTTTGAGAGTTCAACGCTTAAAAAGCCAAAGGTCGTAGCCCCCTTGATAAATTGTGGCAAGGATGATATAGTAAGGATTGCGATGGAAAATTCGATTCCATTAGAGCTTGTAAGGAGTTGTTACAGTTCAAAGCCAAAACATTGCGGAGTTTGCGAATCTTGCAGACACTTAAAAAAAGCGCTGATGGCTAACAAGGGAGAGAAATACATAGGTATTTTATTTGAGGAATAATGCATACAAAGTTAATTGATAAAGAAATTAAGTATATCGGTTCACAACTTGCGCCACATTGGATTTACAAAAATTTTAAACTGCAAGGTGATGCAATTGTAGCTTTTATTGGTGAATGTGAAGTTGCTTTAACTGAAATGGTTGACATAGAAGATGTTATCAACAATGAACCAATTTACAGCAAATCAATGTTGAGTTTTATCACAGAACAATTTAATGTTAATTTGGTTGAAGGTGTTTTCAGACAAAGATTATTGATATGTATAATAAAAGAATTGCTTGAAGAAAGAGGAATTTTTGTTGTAAGAAACGGTGATGATTTAATGATTGATGGCAGAAAATTGTCTGTTTCAATTGCAACAAAATCAACAACTTCAATTCTCATCCATACGGGTTTGAATATCTTATCGGAAGGTGCACCTGTAAAGGCGTCAGGCTTGACTAGTGAACTAGGAATAACTGATATAAAAGAGTTTGCACTGGAAGTTATGAAAAGATATTCGGAAGAATTGGAAGATATAAATTTAGCAAGTACTAAAGTTCGTGGAGTATAAGTTTAATGGGAAATCAGTTTGGTTATAAAAAATACATGAAAAAAGAGGCTCAAAAAGATAATTCTCTTTTGAAAATTTTTGTACTTTCTTTTTTTGGTATGCTTATTGTTTTTACATTTTTGATTAAATCTTTTTCACCTACGGTTGATACTTCAATCGGTGATTACCAAGACAATTTGGATAATCAACAAGAAGAAACAGCAAAAAATGTTGATGACAGATTGTCAATGATTCAGAGTGAAGATCAAGGCAGAAGTTTTTCAGATTTGATGGCAAAACCTGATGATGTACCGCAAAAGACCGATAATCAGACAGGAGTTGTGGTTGACCAACCTAAAACTATTAAAGAAAACAATGTAGCTGAAACCGTTACTCCACAGCCTGTTCAAGCCGACCCTGTTTATAAAGTTTTTGTCGGTTCTTATACTTCTGCTGAGCAAGCAAAAGTTGCAAAAGACATTATCCAAGAATCAGGTAACGGTTTAAATCCAATTGTTAAATGTATTGGTTCAAATAATTACACTTTGCAAGTCGGTATTTTCAAGAACAAACAAAGTGCTGAATCTTTGTTGTACACAGTTCAACAAAACCATTTGCCTGGAAGAATTGTACAAGATTATTAAGTTTTGTAACAAATTATCTCTTTATTGAAATTGAATAATTTTTAAATACTTTATATATATGTAAGATGAATAAACAATAAGGAGACTAAATCATGTCAACAAATATTAATGCAAACGTTCTTAAAAACTTTATAGTAAAAACTATTGGTGCTGAAAAATTAACACAAGCTCAAGCACAAAGATATGACATAGATGGAAATAAATTTACAGAAGCAAACACTGATAATGATAAAACCTTTTTAGATATTGATGAAATTCTTGATGATAAGGATTTGTACGAACAATTTGCAACAATGTATGTTGAAGAAAAAGATAAAGAGAATGAAGTTAATGCTGAAAAAGAGAAAGAAGACGCCGATAAGGTACAAGATAAAGGCGAAAGTAAAGCTTAGAGAAATTCGAGAAATAGAGAAAAGATAATTAAAACGGAGTTTATACTCCGTTTTTTTATTTGTAAACTATGATTTTTTGAAAAGATATGTTATAATATTGGTAGGAGATCAAAATTGAACCGTTGCAGCCAAATGCGAAAGCAGAAAGGCATTATATAAAAGAATGATGAGCAATTTACAATTTCAAAATGACCTCGAAAGGCTAATCGCCATTATGCCCCCAAAAGTCGTATCTAATTTGTCGTGTGAAAAATTAGATGATGTTATCGAAATAGTTCTTGATATCGGACGAGTTCCTGAAGTTCGACACGCAGGAGGTAAGATTGAAAAATTACAGTGTGATGTAGTTAATGATGAAGATATTAAGTTTATAACTTCTCACCTTCAAGAATTTACACACGATAACCGTTCAGGTATCCCGGGAACTTTGCACCGTATCAGTGCAATAAGAAACAGACAAGGAAAAGTTGTTGGTCTGACTTGCCGTATTGGGCGTGTTGTAACAGGTACAATTGCTTGTATAAAAGATATCTGTACACAAGGAAAAAGTATTTTATTCTTAGGCCCTCCGGGGGTTGGTAAAACTACTAAACTTAGAGAAATTTCACGACTTGTAGCAGATGAACTTGGTAAACGTGTTGTAATTGTAGATACATCAAACGAAATTGCAGGTGATGGTGATGTTCCGCATCCTGCCGTTGGTTCAGCAAGGAGAATGCAGGTTGCTCAGCCTGAATTCCAAAAAGATATAATGATTGAGGCGGTTGAAAATCATACACCTGAAGTAATTGTAGTTGATGAAATCGGTACTGAACCGGAAGCTCAAGCAGCAAGAACAATTGCAGAGCGTGGTGTAATGCTTATTGCAACAGCTCACGGTAATTGCTTAGAAAGTTTAATCAAAAACCCTACTCTATCAGATTTAGTCGGTGGTATTCAATCCGTAACCTTGGGTGATGATGAAGCTAAACGTCGAGCATCACAAAAAACAGTTTTGGAAAGAGAAAAACAACCTACTTTTGATATTGTTATTGAAATTTTAGATAGAAATACGCTTGCAGTTTATAAAAACACATCAGAAGCGGTCGATTATATCTTAAGAGGTTGGCCGATTCGTCCAGAAATCAGAAAAGTTGAAGAACAGCATGTTGAAACAGTTTCAACTCCTGAAACTGTTAAGCAGGAAGTTCCTGAAACTCCACAAGATAATAGTATGAATTTTTCATTCTCGCGACAAAAATATGTTGAACAGGCTAAACCACTTAAAAAATTGTATTTGTACGCTGTTTCAAGAACTATTGTTGAAAAAACAATTGAACGTTTGAATTTGAACGTCGAATTAACACGTAATGTAGAAGATGCGGATATTGTAATCGCACACAAAAATTTTGCAAAAGGCGGAGCAAAAATTTTGAATACCGCGAAAGAATATCGAGTTCAGATATTTTATGTAAAAACAAACTCAATGGCTCAAATTCAAAAAGTATTGAAAGATGCACTTGATATTCAACCGGGAGATGTTGAACCTTTGCAAGGTTATAGCGATAACACTGAAAAAGCTTTGGATGAAGCGCGTGCAGCTATAAAACAAGTATCAGACGGTGTGGAAGTTGTGGAACTTTCACCTCAACCTTCTCAGATTAGAAAATTGCAGCATGAGCTTGTTGACCAATATAACCTAAAAAGTACCTCTATTGGTGAAGGCGAAAGCAGGCATTTGAGGATTCATAAATAATTTCCTTTAGCAAATAGCATTATACCGATTTTCCATTTAGAAAGGGTAGGGTGCAATTTTTTGCACCATTAACTTAGACGGTGGATTGCTTCGTCACTCTCATTCCTCGCAAAGACTTGGCGTAAGACTTTTAAGTGTGCAGTCATTGCGAAAAAAGCTATGCTTTTCGTGGCAATCCATAATAAAAACATCCTTAAAACAATTCCCTATTTGCAAAACTTTCTCCAACTGACTTCTTGATTTTCCCCAAAAATTTTGTTAAAATTGTGTTTAAAATTAAACATATTATTTTATTGTTTTTTTGGTGTAAAATAATACAAGGATATGTAAAACCAGTATTTATGGAGAGAGAATGAGAAAAAATATTATAATCATTGTACTAGTAGTACTTGCGCTAATTTTAGGCAGAATGTTTTTATCTAATATGGATAAAATGAAAACTGCAAAACAGCGTGCTATGATGGGTACTCCGGCCGTTACGGTTACAACAGTCGGCTCAGAAGAAGTTCAACGTCAATTTACGGCTACTGCAAGAGTTGTTGCAAAATACAGAGTTGATGTTTTAGCACGTATTAGCGGATATTTAACTAAAAGTTACTTTAAAGAAGGCGATTATGTAAAAGCAGGTCAATTGTTATTTGAGATTGAACCTCAACAATATCAATACGCTGCAAATCAAGCTAAGGCGAATTTAGATAACGCGCAATCACAATATGCTTATTATGACAAGCAGTTAAAACGTTATAAAGAACTTGTACAAAATGATTATATTGCTCGTTCTGATTATGATAGCATTTTATCTCAGAGAGATGCTTATAGAGCGCAGGTTGCGAATGCTCAAAGTGCATATCGTGATACTCAAAGAAACTTGGGTTACACAAAAGTTAAATCTCCTGTGAACGGACGTGTTGGTATTATTTCCGTAACTGTCGGTAACTATGTTTCAATGAATAGCGGGGCTTTAACAACCATTAACAGTTCTGATCCAATGTATATAACCTTCCCTTTAGAATCAAAAGATTACGCAGAGCTTGTTAGAATTGATAAAACAGCAAACGTAAATCGAGATGTTGACTTTATTTTCAGTTCCGGTGAAAAGTATAAATTTAAAGGTGTTCAAGATTTTCATGATAACAAAATTGATGATTCAACCGGTACAATTACAATGAGAGCAACATTCCCAAATCCTGATGATTCATTGTTACAAGGGGATTTTGGGCGTGTAATTCTTTATACTAAAAACAAAGATAAGGTAGCTGTCGTTCCTCAAGAGGCAACTATGGAAAATCAAGAAGGACGCTATTTGTACATTCTTGATAAGGATAATTTACCAAAAATGACTTATATTAAAACAATGGGTGAAGATAACGGCAAATGGCTTGTTTCTTCAGGTGTTAATGTAGGTGACAGAATTATTACGGGAGGTATTCAAAAAGTTATACAAGGACGTCCCGTAAGAATTGTGGAAAGGATTGAAGAACAAGCGACTCAAAAGAAAGTAAGCTTATTTCAGCGTGCAACAAATAAAGTAAAAAGAATGATTAAAGGAAAATAATGGCAGGTAATTTATTTATAAAACGACCAAAACTGTCTATTGTAATCTCATTAGCGATTATTTTGGCAGGTTTGATATCTCTAACAACTCTACCATTGGAGGAATATCCTTCAATTACGCCACCGCAGGTTATTGTAAATGCTACATACAGCGGTGCGAGTTCTGATGTAATCGCATCAACGATTGCAGCACCGGTAGAATTACAACTGAATGGTATTCAAGACATGCTTTATATGTCTTCAGAATCAAAGAATGGTTCTTACCAATTGACTTTGTATTTTGATGTCGGTGCAGACCCTGACATGGCTCTGGTTAACGTTCAGAACCAATTACAATTGGTTCAGCCGAGGTTGCCGGAAGAAGTTAAGCGGTATGGTTTGACTGTTAAAAAATCTACGGGTGGTGCAGGATGTTTATACTTAGCACTTTCTTCTCCAAACGGTACGTATAATTCATTATTTTTAGCCAATTACGCGACTTTATATCTAAAAGATGAACTTGCGCGTACAAAAGGCTGTGGCCAGGTTCAAGTTTTTGGCGCAGGCGATTATTCAATGCGAGTTTGGCTGAAGCCTGACAAAATGGCTAGTTTAGGCGTTTCTGCAAGCGAAATTAATAGTGCGATAACATCTCAAAACACACAATCTCCTGCGGGAAATATTGGTGTTGAACCTATGGAAAGTCCTCAAATGATGAAATTTACATTAAGGACAAAAGGAAGATTGAAGGATGTTGAAGAGTTTGAAAACATTGTTGTTAAATCAAATCGAGATGGTTCAAACGTAAAACTTAAAGATGTTGCGCGTGTAGAATTGGGTGCTGAAAACTATGCATCTGCTGTATCTGCGGATGGTAGTGATATTGCTGTTATTGCTATTTCGCAATTGCCGGAAGCTAATACAATTGACTTGGTAAATCAAATTCAGAAAAAAATGAAAACTTTGAGTAAAAAATTTCCAAGTGACATGGAGTATGCAACTCAATATGATACAACAGAATTCGTAAGAGAATCTATTCATGAGGTAGTTAGTGCAATTATACTTGCGATTGCTCTGGTAAGTGCAGTAACTTATTTGTTCTTGGGAACTGCGCGTGCTGCATTCATTCCATTCTGTGCAATTCCTGTTTCATTGATTGGTGTGTTTATATTTATGGCATTAATGGGATTCTCAATTAACTTGTTAATCTTGTTTGGCTTGGTACTTGCGGTAGGTTTGGTTGTTGATGATGCTATTGTAGTATTAGAAAACACACAAAGACATATTCAAGAAGGTAAATCGCCGAAAGATGCTACTGAAATAACTATGCAAGAAGTTTTCGGCGCGGTAGTAGCAACTTCTCTTGTATTAATGGCGGTATTCGTTCCCGTATCCTTTATGAGTGGTATTACAGGACAGATGTACAGACAGTTTGCGGTTTGTATTGCAACTTCAATCGGTTTATCGACCGTCGTTGCTTTAACTCTTTCTCCAGCTCTTTGTTCACTGATTCTAAAATCTGGTGAAGAAAAAACAGACTTTGAATTTATTCAAAAATTTGAGGATTGGTTTAACGGGGTCAGAACTAAATATTTAGAAACCGTACATTATTTTGTTGCTTCACCGAAAAAAACTTCACAAGTTCTTGTTGCAGTAGTTCTAGCAATCTTTATCATGTTTAAGTTGACTCCGACAGGATTTTTGCCGGATGAAGACAGAGGCGCTTTGTTTGTAATGGTTCAATTACAAGATGGTGCAACTTTGACAAGAACTGCTAACGTTGTTGATAAAATGAGCAAAGAGTTTGCAAATATACCGGGGATTGCTTCAATAATGCAAATTAACGGTATGAAGGGCGAAAATTCGGCGTTTATGATTTTGAAATTAGAACCATGGTCTAAGAGAAAATCTTCAAAGTTATCCGTAAGCAGTATAACTTCACAAGCAAATAAAATTATCGGCAAATATCCGGAAGCAACTTCGTTTGTTTCACAACCACCTGCAATTTCCGGCATGGGCATGTATGGCGGTTTTGAATATCAACTTCTGGATAAGGGTGATAGAACCGCAGACGAATTGTTTGCACAGGTTCAAAATTTATTACAAGTTGCAAGACAAGATTCTGCTTTCTCCAGCTTATATACATCATTTACTTCTTCGCTACCGCAAGTTGTAGTAAAAATTAATGAAGAAAAAGCTTTAGCTCAAGGAGTTTCAATAACTGAAATATATAGCACTTTAGCGGCTCAATTCGGTGCAACTTATGTAAACGACTTTAACAAGTTTGGTAGAGTTTATCGTGTATACATGCAGGCTGATGCGCCATATCGTGCTACATTGGGTGATATAAGCAAGATTTATGTTAAAAACAATTCGGGTAAAATGCTTCCGATATCTTCTGTAATAACAACAGAAAACATCGTTGGACCTTATATGCTCTCTCGTTTTAACATGTATCCTGCTATAACTATTAACGGGAACCCTGCAAGCGGTGTAAGTTCAGGTGACGCTATGAAAGCTATGTCAGAAATTTCTGATAAAGTTTTACCTAAAGATATGGACTACGCTTGGTCCGGTACTTCTTTACAAGAACAAAAATCCGCAGGTCAAATCGGGCCAATATTAGCAATGGCATTAACTTTCGTTTATTTGTTCCTTGTAGCGTTATACGAAAGCTGGACATTACCGATTGCCGTACTTTTAATTTCGCCGGTTGCTCTTTTAGGCGCATTGTTCTTCCAATATATATCAGGTCTATCGCTTGATATCTACGCTCAGGTTGGTTTGGTTATGTTAATCGGTTTGAGTACAAAACAAGCAATCTTGATTGTAGAGTTTGCAAAAGATGCGATGGAAAAGGATGGATTAAATTATATTGAAGCTGCAATGCAAGCTGCAAAACTTCGTTTCAGAGCGGTTATGATGACAAATATTGCGTTTATCTTAGGTTTATTGCCTCTTGTGTTTGCAAAAGGCGCAGGTGCAGGTAGCCGTCACTCAATTGGTGTTTCCGTGTTTGGTGGCATGATGGCTGTTGCCTTCTTGGGTAGTATATTAGTTCCGGCATTTTTTGTTATGATAAATAGAATGAAAGAAAAATCAGCCGCTTATTTAGAAGCAAAGAAGGAAGGTAGAGCAAAATGAAGAAATTAATAGCTACATTTTTAATTGTTCAATTTTTAGCTCAAGTACCTTCTTATGCTGCTTTTTGGCACAAAGACGATTTGGGTAATAAAATCAAACAAGAGGAATATCCTGACAGTAAAGATGTTGAGCCAAAAGCTGATGAAGTAGCTGTTATAAAAGGCGGAGTCGAAAACTCAATTGATATTTCGCTGGAAGAATGTTTAAAATTTGCTTTGGGTAACAATCCTCGAATACAAGCAGCTATGCAGGATGTGTTTGCGTCTGATTATAGAATAAGGCAGGCATGGGCATCTTATTTCCCTCAATTTGGTTGGCAAACAGGTTACACCAGAATAAGACAACTTCAATTGTCAGATGTATTCAGACAAAACTTGGTGTTCAACTACTTTGTATTGGGGCAAATCAGTGCTTCTCAAATGCTTTATGACTTTGGTGTAACTCAAAATCAAGTTACTATCAGAAAGTTAGATAATCAAGGCTACAAAATCACTTTGACAGGCACTGTAAATGATGTAATTTGCGAAGTTAAAAAGTCTTATTACAGCCTTCAATACTCAATTGAAGCCAAGAAGGTTGCGGAGGATATGGTTGCTAAATATTCTGCATTTTACGACCAAGCAAAAGCGTTTTATACTGTCGGTACAAAACCAAAGGTTGATGTAACGATAGCTGAAGTTAATTTGTCAAACGCTAAATTGACATTAATTCAGGCTGAAAATGCTGTTGATATTGCTATGGCAAAATTAAATAATGCGATGGGTTTACCGTATTTTAACAAATATAAAATTAATGAGAGTTTAAGATACGAACCTTGTGATGTAACTTTAGAATCTGCAATCAAGATTGCGCAAGAATCGCGTCCTGAATTTCAATTGGCGGAAGTTAAGGTAGAAGAAGCTCGACAAAACGTTAAATTGGTTAAAAAATCATATTTTCCACAATTGAGTGTTGAAGGACAATTCCAAGTCGGTGGTAGAACTCCTGCTTCTAACTATGGTTATAATTTCGGCGGATACCTGAATTTTCCGACTATTAACGGAATGTTGATTAAAAATGAAATTAAAGAAGCAAAAGCTTTACACTCAAAAGAACAAGCTAATGCGATTAATACTAAGAACAATATTTACTATGAAGTTCAAGAATCGTATTTTTCTCTGAAAGAAAAGAAAAATAAAATTCCTGTTGCGTTTTTGGGTATGAAACAGGCAAAAGAAAACTATGAACTATCTTATGGCAGATATAAAGTTGGTGTTGGTAATCCTGTTGAACTTAAAGAGGCACAAGTTCAGTACCAAAACGCACAATTGACGTATTATCAAACAATGTATGAATATAATACTGCTCGCGCAACTTTAGAAAAAGTTATTGGTAAAAATATTGCGAATGGCGAAGTTGAATTGAATAAGAATACGAAAGTGAAGAGTAAGGGTAAGAAGAAATAAGATAAAGCAAACAACCTCTATGGATAGCATTATTATCCATAATAATTATTTAATACAATAAAAATAGTTATTAAAAGGCTGGATTGCTTCAGGCTAATCGCCTTCGCAATGACGGCACGCTTGGAAGTAAAACGCCCGGTCATTGCGAGGAACAGCTATTTTTATAGTGACGAAGCAATCCAACTTATTAAAAGAGGTATATGCTTTTCAAAATTATCTCGGACGGCAGTGCTAATAAGGGCGGTTGTGCCAAACCAATTTAAAACCTTTCCATTTTCATGTTAAAATAAACAAAAGAGGTATTATTTTGACGATAAAAATAGCAATAACAGGAAAAAGCGGAAGTGGGAAAACAACTTTAACAAAAGCGTTTTTAAATGTTTTACAAAAAAACTTCCCCGAAAAATCAATCTTATTATTTGATAATGATTTAACATCAGAACTTGGTCACTCATTCGGACTTGATATCAGAAATACGATTTATGGTATCAGAAGCGGTAAACACGAATACAAAACAGGTATTCCCGAAGGCATGTCAAAGCACGAATACGTTGAATGGGCAATGGAAGACATTATTGAACCTTTAAATGAAAACGTTGATATAATCGTTTCTTGGTTTGTAGGGGCAAAAGATTGCAGATGTCCTATAACAGGTCAAATTAATGACGCTTGCCAAAGACTAATAGAACGTTATGATTTTGTGCTTTTTGATTGCGAATTCGATTTAAAATACCTGAACCAACTTGTAGATACTGATATAGATTTAACTCTTGTTGTTGCAAATCCGACTGTTGATTCAATCAATCTTGCTAAACGCATAAGTGAATTTTCTGCTAAATACGCTGTTGGCGGTCAAATGGGTGTTGTTATAAATAAAGTTAAAAACGAAGATTTAAACGCGATTTCAGAACAGCTAAAAACTGCTGATGTAGAAGTTTTAGGCAGTATTCCGTTTGACGAGCATTTGGCAACCGGTGTTGTTGACCGTAAGTCGGAAATTGTATCCGACGCATTAAATCAATTCTATTTCAGATTGAATTTACCTCAGGAGAACAGATGATAATTTTAGACGGTAAAGCATTATCTTTAAAAATATTGGAACAAGTTAAAGAGAGGGTTGCAAAATTAGATAAACAACCTCATCTTGTTGTAATTTTGGTTGGCGAAAATCCTGCAAGCAAAATTTATGTTAATAACAAAAAGAAAGCTGCGGAAAAAGTCGGGATTAAATCTACTGTTATTGAAATGAGTGCTGATGTTTCTGAAGAAGAATTACTTTCAACAATTGAAAAGCTTAATAATGATTCTGATGTAACAGGAATTTTGGTACAGTTACCGCTTCCTAAACATATTGATAAAAACAAAGTTATTTTAGCAATCTCACCTATGAAAGATGTTGACGGGTTTACTCCTGAAAATGTCGGTAAGATGGTTATCGGTTTAGAGCCTTATTTTTATCCTGCAACACCGCAAGGTATAATGATGCTTTTAGATGAATATAATATTCCGATAGAAGGCAAAGAAGCGGTCGTAATAGGACGTTCTAATATTGTTGGCAGACCTGTGGCTCAACTTCTACTAAAACGCAATGCAACGGTTACAATGTGTCATTCATTTACACAAGATATTCAAGACAAAATAAAAACCGCTGATATTGTAATATCTGCGGTTGGTAAAAAGATTGTAAGATGTAAGATGGTTAAAAAAAATTCTTGTATTGTTGACGTTGGTATCTTTAGAGATGCGAACGGCAAACTGACCGGCGATGTAGATTTTGATTTAGTATCACCGACTTGTGGTTATATTTCACCCGTTCCGGGTGGCGTTGGTCCAATGACCATAGCTTCTTTAATGTACAATGCTTCAAAGGTTTATTAATTAAGGAGGGCGAAGCCTTCGACTTAATATTATGATTGTAATAAACCTGTATCTTGAGCCGCAGTAGAAGTTGCAGTTTTTTCGCTTTCTTTTTGAGCTCTTAATTGTTCTAACATCGAATCGTACATAGTTTTCATTGAATCATATTCAATATCTAAATCTGCTAATTCCAATGATAATTCTTCATTATATTTAGAAACTTTTGCGTGTGCATAAGCATCTGCAAGCATTTCGTTTTTGTTACCTTTACCTACTTTGACGTTACCGGCAGAAAGTTCTTTAGTATTGTCGATAGCAGAATCAAATGCGCTTTCCCATTTTGTTTCGTATTGAGTTTGTTTTTCAAGTTTTGCGCTGTTAGCTTCATACTTAGCATTCCAGAAAATAGATTGTTGAGTATAGTAGTTAATATCTGCGTTAGTGTTTAATAAATTTCCTAATAATGCTGCTGTGTTTGCCATCTTCTTATACCTTTTTTTAAATCTTACATATATATAAAGTATTTAAAAAAGTCTCAATTTCACAAAGGATTTTATTTGTTACAAAACTTAACAATTATGTAAAAATTTATTTTTGTTGCGGATGATAAAAATAAAAAAATAGCACATCTAAAAAGATATGCTATTTTTATTTTGTAATCTAAAAAATCCTATGCCAAAGCTTTTGATTTTTCAATACAGCTAATCAATGTTGAAGCTACGGTTTTTTGTTCTTCTAATGTTAATTCAGGGAACATTGGAAGAGAAATAACCATTTCTGTATCTTTTTCAGTGTTTGGAAGCATTCCTTTAGTCCATCCAAGGTGAGCATGAACTTTTTGTAAATGCAATGGAACAGGATAGTAAAGCATAGCGCCAATGCCTGCTTCTTGCAACATTTTGTGAATGTTATCTCTGTTAGGAATTTTAACTGTGTATTGGTGGTATACACAATAAGTATCAGCCAATTCTTTTGGTGTTTGAATATCAGGGCATCCTGCAAACAATTCATTATAAGTTTTTGCGTGGCTTCTTCTATCTTTGTTCCATTCATCAATATAGTTTAATTTAATTCTCAAAATTGCTGCTTGAATTTCGTCTAAACGAGAGTTTACACCAATTTCATCGTGATAATATCTAACAGCACCACCGTGGTTACGTAGAGCGATAATTCTGTTTCTTAAGTTTTCGCTGTTTACGGTAATCAAACCGCCGTCACCCATACCGCCTAAGTTTTTAGTAGGGTAGAAACTGTAACATCCGATATCACCAAATGTACCAACTTTTTGTCCTTTGTATTCTGCGCCGATTGCTTGACAGCAGTCTTCAATTACATATAAGTTGTGACGTTTAGCAATGTCCATAATTGCATCCATATCGCATGGTTGACCATATAAATGAACCGGAATAATTGCTTTTGTTTTTGGTGTAATTCTTTCTTCAATTTTCTTAGGGTCTATATTGAATGTATCAGGGTCAATATCAGCAAAAACAGGAGTTGCGCCTACGATACCGATAGCTTCAGTTGTAGCAACAAATGTAAATGCAGTTGTAATAACTTCATCGCCGGCACCTATATCCAAAGCTCTTAAACCCAAATGTAAAGCGTCTGTACCAGAGTTTAACGCAACTGTATAATTACATCCGATGTATTTTGCTAATTCAGCTTCTAAAGCTTTGCAATTTGGTCCTAAAATATAAGAACCTGAACGTAAAACTTCACACACTGCTTTTTCAACTTCTGCCCCTATTTTAGCATATTGTCTTTTTGAATCTAAAATTGGTATCATAATATCCTCCTATTCTTTCTCTCTATATATTAATACTAACACACTCAATTTAGGTCTTTATATAATCTTAACTCGGGATTTAATTAAAAGATAAAACCAGTCCGATAACGAACAATACTGTGTAATATATTGTAAGATTTCTTGACTGATACATTCTAATCATAAAACTTGGCGCACCACGCATATCTTCCATAGGAAAATGAAACCATTTGTGTTTCGGTATTGACTCCGAATTAACGGTATAATCAACCATAGACTTAAATAAATCTATTGCAAGCGGGATCGAAAACCAACATAACAGAACTTGCCAATCCGTAATGTCTAAAATACATAAAATAATTGGAGATATGTATGCTAGTATGATTAACCATTTTAAAACAACAAGGGCGTCCAATGGTGAATTAAAAGTGTTTGCAATTGTGTTATGTCCTTCGTTAATATCAAATTCAAAATCCATAACTGTGTGGATATATAACAGAATTACGGTAATTAACATTGTTGGAATTGATAGCACAAAAATTTCCCAAGAATATGTTTTTGTCATTACATAATAAATTCCGCCAAATAAAGCCGGCCCGTATGTAATTGCAATTACAAGTTCTGATAATCTTATTTTTGAAAAAAAGGAATAAAAAATTGCTATAAATCCGCCAATCAGTGCAAAGTATAAAACTCCAACACCGCATTTTATGAAGAAAAATACCCCGATTAACCCTGCAATAATAAGGTAAGACATTGCCCAATACAAAACATCTTTTTCCTTTATCATTCCTGAGATTAAGTATCTGCATTTTGTTTTTTGAGAATTTTTTAAATATTCTTTTTTGTCAAAATTAACTTGTTTAATTAATGTTTTATAATCAAAATAGTCATCCAATGTGTTTGTTGCAAGATGAACCAAACACACGCCAATTAATGCTATTAAACCATAAAGTTTATTGCCTGCAACAGTTGTAGAATAAGTAAAAATTACTAACCAAGACATTATTGTCATAGGTAGTGAAAAGATTCTTGAACATTCAAAAATAATAGAAATTTTGTTTAGCATAATGATATTTTATCATAAATTTTAGAGGATGTAGTTGGTTGGTTGAGTATTTTTTTTCTTTAGCCTATTTCCTCTCCGATGCAACTACTATCCATGATAATTTTCATTAAATGAACGACATTCGCGCCGCGAACGTGCGTGCGAACATGGACTGTGACTTTGAGGCAAGCTTGTATAGAGAAAATGAATTTTTGCATTTTACTTATGCTTGCCGACAAAATATTTACGTGCGTAGCACCGATAGTGAGCGTGAGAGTGCAAGCTCTGCTTGCTATTTAGCCATTTGATTAAACGCTCGTAAGAGCGTAGGAAGCGGTAGCGCGTTTTCTCTTTCTTTTCGTTCTTTTCTTTCTCTTTTTCTTCGCAACAAAAGAGAAAGAAAAGGACATTTCAAAAAACTTTTTATTTCAAAATAGCTCTTACTTTTTCTTCTTTATTGCGATAAAAGAAGAAAAAGTAAGCAAAAAGAAGAAAAAACGCACTGTTTTCTACGCTCTTACGAGCGTTGATAAAATGGATGTAGCGGGTAAACCCGCACTCTTACGCTCGCTAAAAAACGCTCGCGGCGCGATTGTCGTTCATTTTAAGTTTTGACTTAATGTTTGCATAACTACATTGATTTTATTCTATTTTAGAGAGTTTTCTAAAAATTATCTCGGACAGTAGTGTCTCCGATAGGGAGGGCTAGGGTGGGAGCTTTACAAAACGATGAGTAAACAAATTTAAAAAACATTAAGCTTTGCTAAGAAATCTTTACATAGTGAAATATTTTGATTTATTTTTAAAATTTTATGTTACATTATAAAAAGAAATCCGTTAAGGGGAATTAAGTTAGACTATCACAGGTTAGTATAGGAGATATTTGATGCCTAATTATTTGACTAAGGAAGAGATAAGACAGTGGAGAGGTTCTTTGGAAAAAATTACGCTGGAAGAATTTGCAGCAAGATTAGGAAAAGAAGTAGAAGAAAGCAAACCGACTAATGATGTTGTTGATATAGTTATGTCTAAAGGTACAACTTCAACAAACACAAATATTAAAGCTAATGAAAGCTTTTCAAAAATTGCTGAACGTGCGTTTGAAAGAGAACGTCAAATATCACATACTCCGTTTTCTGTTCGTAAAAAAGAAATGAAAGTTCAGAAAAAAGAAGAAGAAATTAAGCCTGAAGCAGTTAAAAAAGAAATTAAACCGGCTGTTAAGCCTAAAAAGAAAACTGTTTTGGAAACAGTAAAAGAAGTTGCAGCTGAAAAGAAAGATGTACAAATCAAATTAAAAAAATCTTTAACTGATAGAGAACAAATGGTTTTTGAATATCTTTTGAATAATGTCGGTAAGACTGTATTTGCAAAAGATTTAGCGGTACTTTTGGATTTGCCTAGAGATTATGTTTACAAATATATTAAAAATTTGAGAGCAAAAATCGAAGGTGACAAATTAAAGAATGTACCATCAGGCGGATTTGTTTTAACAGAGTAAATAATGGAAGTAGTAAACTTACTTGAATTTATAAATAATACTCAGTCTTTGTTCACTTTACCTTTTGCAAAGTGTTCAGGTGAACTTGTTAATTTTCTCGATTTAATGACAGAAGATGAACAATTCACTCAAAGAATTGATTTGGGTATAGTTTTTGTGGAACAAAAAAGTTTAAATCAGTATACGATAGTAGATGGTTTAAACAGAATTTTATCTTTGTCTTTATTACTTCATGCTGTTTGCGAATGTTACAAAAAAACGACAGAGCAAAATGAAAAGGCTATTCGTACGATAAGAAAAAAATATTTGTTAAGCAATGGAAAATCAAAGTTACAGTTAAACCATAAAGATAACGAGTTGTTCAATAAAATTATAAATGGAGAACGCTTATCGGGACATGAAAAGAATACTCCAATGTTTAAATTGTTACATAGTTTTTGGTCGCAAATAAAAGAAGAACAACTTCAAGCTTCCAAAATTTTTACAATGCTAAAAAAAATTGAAATAACGCTTGTAGAAACCGATAATGTATCAAAACGAAATCTTTATTATAAGTTAAACGCAGAAAGACATTTGAGTCAAATTGCTTTAATAGAGGATTTTGTAAAAGAAAAAGGGGTTTATGAAGCTTGGGAAGCTTTAAGAAAAAAAATATTTCCTAATGAAGACGATTTACAGTTGTTTTTAAAAGATTTCTTTATTACAAAGTTTAATTATAAAAATTTTGACCAAGAAAGACTTTATGAATCTTTTGTTAATTATTTTATGACAATGATGCAATATCAATCTAAAGATATGTTAATGAAAAAACTTCAACAATCTGCAGCATTGTATTATAACATTCTTAATATTAATTTCACGAATACAGAAATCAAACAGGCTTTGATAAATATAAAAATGCATTCGGGCGAAGACACGTATGCATATATACTCAATGTTTATGAGGATTTTGTAGAAAACAATCTTTCTGAAGCAACTTTCCTTGAAATTTTAAATACGATTGACGAATATTTAAAAAACAGACTGGATTCGGGTAAAAACATTGAGTTTAATGAGCTTATTCAATATTTGAATGCGTTTATTACTTGTAAATAATTATTTATTGTCTGATTTATATAGTTTAGGAATTTCTTTAATTTTATAAAAAATACCAGAATGTTCCAAAAAATTTTCGGGATTTGCACTGACAAAAATCTCTTCTGTGCCTAATGAATTGTTGTCATTAAGCAAATCTGCCATATCATTTTTTATGTAATTTACAAAAATTTCAGCTGGATCTATAAATTCAATATCCGATGTAAAATCTTTTAATATTGGAAGCAAATAAGGATAATGCGTGCAACCTAAAATTATTTTTTCAGGATTAAATTTCATCATATCATCAAGATGAGATTTTATGTCTGCTTGAGCCGAAGTATCTTTGTATTTGCCGTTTTCAACAATATCAACCCAATTAGGACAAGCTATTTCTTTAACCTCTAAATTCGGATTGTGTTTTTTTAATTCTCGCGAATAAACTCCAGAATTTACAGTTGCAGAAGTTGCAAACACTCCTAAACGCTTAACTTCAGAGTTTGCAATAACCTTTGCACAAGATTGAATAATCGGATAAATTTTAAAATCAAACTCATTTTTAACAATATCATAGGCTTGCGCCGAAGACGTATTGCAAGCTATTACAACAGCTTTAACACCTTTTTGTTCATAGAATTTTAGAATTCCTCTTGCATAACTTACAAGTTCTTCTTGTGTTTTATTTCCATAAGGTAAATGCGCTAAATCTCCAAAATAGAGCGTATTTTCGTTTGGCAAAACTTTTTTAAATCTGGAATAAACTGACAAACCACCTACACCCGAATCAAAAAAACCTATTGGCGAATTTTTACCAAACTTTTTCATATCTTATCTATTTAATCCCATTCGCTTTCAAATATTCTATAATTCCTTCTGCAATCGCTTTTGCAGTCTTTTGCTTTCTGCTGTCGCTTACAAGCTCGTTTCGTTCTTCTTCGTTAGAAATAAAGCCCATTTCTACAAGTATTGCAGGTACCGTAGTATGATTTATAACATAAAATTTAGACTTAAACAATCCTCTGTCTTTTGTATCAATATATTTAGCCAAGTGTGAATGAACAGTTTTTGCTAAAGGCACGCTATAATCATGGTAATAATGTGTTTCAATTCCTTTTGGCTCGGTTGCAACAGCAGAATTAACGTGGATACTTACAAAGATTTCAGGAGTTTCGTTTTCTGAAAACGTAACTCTATCCTGCAATGATACAAATGTATCATCTTTTCTTGTTAAAGCTACTTTATAACCCTTTGATTTAAGAATTGACGCAACTCTTTGTGTTACATCTAGTGTAATATCTTTTTCGTTAATACCTTCTCTTATTGCACCATAATCACTTCCGCCGTGTCCCGCATCAAGAACAACTTTACCTTTAATCGCATTTTTCTTTTCAGCAGGTTTTTCAGTAATAACTGTTGGTTTTGAAGTAATTGCAGGCGTTTCTTTTGTAACATTGCCCTGTGTAATTGTAAATCTTAAAGCTTTACCATCAACGCTTTGTTCAATTTTTACAACATCATTTTTATTGATGTTCATAGTAGCCTTTACACCGATTTGCGGAAGCAATGATAGTGTAAATGGTTTATAATAAGTATTATTCAATGTTTTTATTAAATCTTGTTCGTTATAACTTTTTACGTTAAACAAATACATTGTAAGCGAGTTATTATCTCTTAAAATTGAACTGACAACAGGCGTTGTGAATGATAAAATCAATTCGTTTGTTTTATTATCAATTTTTCTTACGAATGCTTTATTTAAATTCGAAACATTGCTGACTAAATCCGTGTGTTTTAATTTGTCCGCATTGATTAAAAACATAGACTGATTGTCTGCGGCAAAAACAGGAATATATTTATCTGCTTTATCTGAAGTAACAACTACGCGTGCTTTGTTGTACTCAAATTGACCGATTTTTGCAGTATCTTTACAGCTTCCGTCAGGACAGAGTTTAAGCTCTTTGTTGCGTATGTTTTTTTGAACAAAGGCGTTTGGTAAATCAATTACGACTCTTTTAGGAGAGTCTAAATAAAACATTTT
The DNA here is from genome assembly GCA_934747335.1 of uncultured Candidatus Melainabacteria bacterium. Taxonomy (GTDB): domain Bacteria; phylum Cyanobacteriota; class Vampirovibrionia; order Gastranaerophilales; family Gastranaerophilaceae; genus CAG-196. The sequence goes on along the minus strand of CAKVGS010000005.1, from coordinate 74,336 downwards.
AGACGCTGTAATTTGTCCTAAACCGCTCACTAAAAGTCCGTTATTTTTTAGGTAATATCCGTTTATAAAATACTTGGTTCTGAGCTTCAAGTTTGACGACATATCAACTGAAATTACAGAATCATAAGTTTTGCCGTCAGAATTACTCAATGTTGAATTTTCAAACGCTTGTTGAATTTCTGCCATCGTAGAATTAGAAACTTTTTGAGTTGTATTTTGTGGGATTGCTACTTTTTGAATTATTTGAGAATTTGCTACGATGCTTGAATACGCCAGATTTGGCGCATTTTCATCATAAAGAGAGTTGAAATAATCGTTCTTTAAAGGCAAATTTGCACATTTAACGATTATATTACCGTTTGTGTAAATCAATTTAACTTTTGATGTATCAAATCCTTCTTCAAAAGTAATTACACCTCTTACTACATCCGGATTTGTAGTAAATTGTGAAAGGCGAATTTCCTTAATATTACTTTTTTCAAAAACAAGATGTTGCTTATCGCCAATTAAAACAGAATTATCAATATCAAAATAAATTCTATTAGGGTTTTCGAGTTTGGAGAATTTAAGTTCGCGCTCTGTATTTTGTGCAGATTCCATTAGGTTAATAAATACAACATTTGCCGTGTCGTCAAAATTCAGCGACATGACTTTTGAAGGCTCTGCCTGACAAGCCAAAGTCAATAAAAACATTATAAATGTAGTTATTAGAAAAAATATTCTCTTCATAATAATTAGGCTCTCGCCCCCAAATTCTTTCAAAATTATAGCATAAATTGTTTGAAGAAAAAAGTATAAAATGATAATGTTGGGCTGAAATGCCCAACCTATAATCTATAATTATTTTATAAACATTAAATCAAAACCTAAAAAGAACGACATTCGCGCCGCGAGCGTTTTTTAGCGAGCGTAAGAGTGCGGGTTCACCCGCAACATCCATTTAAACCACAACCGTAAGGTTGTAGAAAACTGTGTGTTATTTTTCTTTTTTGGGGGTAAACACTTCCAACCGGTCGTTATACTCATTAGCTTGGAAGTGAAGTAAAAAACTTTTTTCTTTTTATTTCGCAACAAAAAAGAAAAAAGTAAGAACTATAATAATAGAAAAAAGAGGTTGATTTTATCAACCTCTTAAATATTCGAGAAAAGAGAGAGAGAATTTATATCTGAATTAACCATTCATTGCACGGTCAATTTCGTAAATCTTTAACATAAGAGAATCTAATTGTTCTTTTAACCATAATGCGAACATCTTAATTTCATCTCTAAAACTGTAACATCCCGGCCACATTGCGTACATATTGATTACTCCTTATTTTTAATTTTGTATTACCTACATTTTATATATCGGCATTTTTTTGAAAAACTTTAGAGTTTTTAATTAAAGTTTTACAATTTGTTACAATATTAACTTTTGTAAAGATTTTTGTGTCAACTGAAATCAACTTAAAGAACTATACTTTATATATATGAGGTATTTAAGATGGATATAAGTGGTATTAAACAAACTGAATATACTTCTAATGCAACAGCAACTTCACAAAGTTCAGGTGTTGGAAATCAGTCTGCTAATTCAATTTATGATGAAGCCAACAAAGCTAATGCCTCTGTGGAAGAAAAGAAGAATACCTCTAAACTTGATGAATTATTAGAAAAATTGTGTGCAGAATTCTCTAAATTTGGTTTGAAGCCTGAAGAAGTTAAAAATAGCGGTGTTTTATATCGCATCTCAGGTATGAACCAAAAACAAATTGAATCAGCAAATGATGCTCAATTAAAGCAAGTGATGGATTGTTTAAAAGCTGCACTTAAAGATTCTGTTGTTGACGGTAAAATTGATTTAGAAAAAGCAGGTAAACTGGGTAATACTTATTTTATCGCTGTAAACACCGGTTGGACAATAGAAGGATTTAAAAAACATAACAATGGTGTAAAAAAATCATCTCTTTTAGAAAGATTAAAAGAAACAGGTTGTCTAAAAAAAGATGCAACTTTAGAAAATATCAAACCTGAAGAATTAGAAAAAGCTTTGTATGACTTTTTTGATAAAATGTTATTAACTCCTTTAAAAAATGCTAAATCTGCAAAAGAAAAAGCACGTATTTATAAAGGTCAATTACAAACTTTTGGTCGTTTATTGATTAATACTCCTGATGAAGAAAAAGCAATCTTTAAACAAGCTATTGCAACTTTGGCTGCAGATAGTAGATTAAAAGGTTTAAATGCTGTTCTTGCAAGTTTTGAAACACCGCAAGCTAAAGAAGCTTGGGCTGATAGTTGGACAAAAGATGAGCTTGTTAAAGTTATGACAACAAAAGACGTTGAAGGTATGGTTCCAACTGATAAGGACCAAACTGCTATTGTTGCCGGTGTTTTTGCAGAAAAATCAGAAGAAAGCATTAAAGAAACTTATTCTCAAATGAGTGAACCTGCTAAATTATTTTTCCAAGAAAATGCTGAAAAATTAAAAGCTATTAAAGAAAAAGAAGCAAAAGGTATTGAATTAACTCAAGAAGAAAAAGAACTTGTTGCACAAAGAGATTTGTACAAAAATCTTTATTCAGGCACAATGTCAGGTACTGCCGTTAATACAAAAGTTCCTGAAGATGCTAAAAAAGAAATCCTTTGTACAATGAACAAAGATGCTTATAAGCTTCCTATTTATAGAGAAGTTATAAAACAAATCAATGAATATTTTGAAGAACATCCTGAAGCTTTAACAATGTCAAAAGAAGAATTGACAAAATTGTTAGATGAAGTGACTAATGGAAATTATTCAATCGTAGCATCTAATAGCGATGCAGAAACAAAACCTCCATACGAAGAAAAACAAGGAACTGTTGGGCATGAAAATAAGCAAACAGTAGAAGAACATAATCAAAATGTAGCTCAGCAAAAAATAACATTTGATCGTATTATTGCTAATTCAAATGATAATCAAGCAAATAATAAATTTATTGTTGATAAAAATGAAAAAGTAGAAGAAACAACGACAGAATTTTCTAAAGCTAAACAAATTAGTATTCAAAGAAATAAAGCATTTCAAAGTGTAACTGCTGTTCCGGAATATTTAAAACTTTCTGGTGATACAATTTTGGAGTTTGTTACTGATGTTTATAAACATTATGGCAGGGCATTCCAACCAATTAGACAATGGGCAAGTAATAATTTGGAAGAAGCTTCCGGTACAATGCAAAAATTATTTTTAAATAATGAAGGCGTTAAAAATTCTTATTATGGCATGAAGGCAATTGCAAGCAGTTTTGACTTGTCAAAATATAACTTAAAGCTTTCTGCTCCAATAGAAAAAATGGTTGCACAAGAACAAAGACAAAATGGTTTTGATGAAACTTCAATCGCATAGAAAAAAAGACTCATAAAGAGTCTTTTTTTCTATTTAAAGGATTAATCAGCGTAGCAAGTTAAAACTAGGTTATTTCTCAATTTATTTAAAGCTCTTGCTTCTGTTTGTCGGATGCATTCTTTAGTTACTCCGTACATTTTGCCGATTTCTTCCAATGTTGTTTTTGCAAAATCACCTAAACCGAAGCGCATTTTGATAACTGTTTGTTCTCTATCTTTTAGTGTAGAAACAACATTGTTTAAATCTTGTTTCAATTGTTCATATTCAATATTGTCTTCAACGTTAGTGTTTTCATCTTCCAAAATATCTGCAACATTTAATTCACTGCCGTTTTTGCCGTCAAAGCTGCCTTCAATTGAAACGGTTGTTGAATAAGCAGACAAATAAGTGTCAATTTTTTCAGGTTCTAAATTCATTTTTTCTGCAACGTCTTTGTTTGTAACTTGACAGTTGTATGCTCTTTCCATTTCGGTTTTTACTTTTGAGAACTTTGACAATGTTTCTTGGATATATACAGGAATCTTCATACAGTATGATTGTTCAGAAATAGCCTTAAACATTGCTTGTTTAATCCACCAACTTGCGTATGTAGAAAATCTATAACCCAATTCAGGATTAAATTTTTCAACAGCAATCATTAAACCTAAATTTCCTTCTTGAATCAAATCAATCATTGGTAGTTTTGCAACATGGATTGTTTTTCGTGCGATTGTTAAAACCAGTTTTAAATTTGATTGAACCAAAACTTTTTTTGCAGCTTTGTCACCTGCTTTTGCTCTTGTTGCAATTTCTTTTTCTTCTTCTGCTGTCAATGATTTGAATGAATTTACTTTTCTTGAATAAGCACTGAATTCTTCACCGCAGAATTTGTTTGGATTTGATGTTGTTTTCATTGAGATAAATTGTTCTTTCATACTATAAGCTCCTATGGGTAAATGGGGTAATAATTTTTTAATTGGAAAACGATACACGAATTAAGATAAACACATAACAAAGTTTTCTTATATACTCATAGTATATCAAAAGTATATATTTATCAATACATTTGTAAAGAAATGTTACACAAAATGCCTATTTCTGAAGAAATCTTTACAAAACTTAATATTAATGAATTAATATATGTTTATTATTTCTTATATCTTAGGAAAAAGTAATATAACAATAAAAATCCTACAAATGCAAAACAAGCTCCAGGGATTGCTGTATAGTTATAATTGTAACCATGTTCAATTGGAATGCCGCCAATAAAAGCACCCAGAGCATTACCTAAATTAAAAGAAATTTGTGAAAATGATGCGCCTAACATTTCTCCACCTTTAGCGTTGCTAATTAATAGGACTTGTTGTGGTGCTGATACAGCAAATAAACAACCGGTGCATATAATCATGCAGATTATAGACAAGATTGGATTGTGTGAATAGAAGAATATAAAAATTAACGAAACACAGGCTAATAATTGTGTCAAACTTGCGACAATTGAAGGAGAATATTTATCAGACAATTTCCCTCCTAAGAAATTACCAATACACATTCCTGCTCCCGCTAATATCATAATAAGTGATACAAATTGTGGTAATATCCCCGAAACGTTTACAAGCAGTGGATTTATATAGCTGTACCAACAGAATATACCGCCATTGCCCATTATTACAGCTAAAATCAATAACCAAGGAGCAAGATGCTTCATAAAGCGGAATTGCCCCCTAAAACCTGTATCAGGAAGTGGTTTTAAATTTGGAATAAGCTTTTTAATAGAATATAATATAAGAAGCCCGAATAACCCAATGAATAGGAATATAAGACGCCAAGACAAACTATGGCTTATCATTGTTCCCAGTGGTATTCCAAGAAGGTTTGCAAATGTCATGCCAGAACACATAGTAGCAACAGCTTGATTTTCTTTGCCTTTTTCACAAAGTTTTCCTGCTGAAATTGCACCAACACTAAAGAAACATCCGTGTGGCAGTCCTGCAATAAATCTTATTAAGCAAAATATATAATAGTTTGTTACAAATGCTGTTAGAAAATTAGCAATTGTAAATATTGCCATAAGCCACAATAATATTGTTTTTAGAGGTTTGGTTCTTGCTACTATGACGAGTATTATTGCACCAAAAACAACACCGAGTGCATAAAATGAAATAAAGTTTCCTGCAGCAGGAATAGAACAGTGCATAGATTGTGCTGTATCGGGTAGAATTCCCATCATTACATATTCAGTTAAGCCAAGTCCAAGTGTTCCAAGAGCCAGTGGCAATAGACAATAACTCTTTCTCATGATTTCCCTTTTGCTATTTATATTCGTTCAAAAAAAGTATAACATAAATTAACTTTACATTTCGTCATAAAAAAGCAATTTTTTAACAAAAGAAAACTTTATTAATATATAAGGTTAGAAAAAGGTTGTAGAAATTTAAAAGCCGGCAAATGTCCGGCTCTTTCTTTATCTATTTAATTCTTTAATTATGCAATTAGCAACTTCTTCTGCAGAATATTTATCAGAAAGTTTTTCTTTGACTTTAGCAAGTTCATTAATCATCCAATCTCTATGCTTTTTGTCATACAGATTTTTTTCTGTTTCGTAGCAAATATTTTCAACACTGAATTTATGCTGAACTAATTCAGGCACGATATCTTCATCCATAATAATATTTGGTAAAGAAACTCTCTTGATACATCTTACAAGCAAATAAATCAAATAAAGCAACCAAGGTCCGCGATATGCAATAAGCATTGGGACTTGATATAAACTAGCTTCTAAAGCAACTGTTCCTGATGCTAAAATTAATGAATCAGAAACGCTCAACAAAGCTTGGTTTTCGCCTTTAATAACTTTAAAATCAGTATTTTTAATGTACTTATCAAAAATATCATCCTTCAAGTTTGGTGCATGCGAAATACAAACTTGTAATTCAGGATGGCGTTTTTGTAAAACCTTAGCGGCTTCAATAAAGCGTTCTCCAAAGAGCTTAAGTTCTAACGGACGTGAGCCGGGAAAAACTGATACCAAAGGTCTATTAGTATCCAATTCGTGCTGTTTAAAAAACTCTTCTCTGTCAGCTCTTGGTGGTAATTGTTTAACAAGAGGATGTCCGCAATAATGTACATCAATGTTTTCTTCTTGATAAATTTCAGGTTCAAATGGGAATATACAAAGAACTTTGTCTACATATTTTTTTATACCTTTTATTCTCCATTTGCGACTCGCCCAAATTTGTGGAGGAATATAATGGAATACTTTAATTCCGCTTCCTTTAAGTCTTTTTGCAACTCTTAAATTAAATGTGCCGTAATCAATTAACAAAACCAAATCAGGTTTAAATTCGTTTAAAATATAATCAGCAACTTTTTTTTCTAATGATAAGTGATCAACAATCATCTTAAAATTTAAACCAAAACCTGACATTTTTGAATGGTCACAAAAGATTTTTGCACCAGCTGATTTTAAATTTTCTCCACCAATACCTTCTGCCACTATATCAGGCATAGAGCGTTTTAACATCTCTAAAACCTTGCCGGCATGGATATCTCCGGAGTATTCGCCTGTAATAATAAATATCTTTTTCATAAAATTATACAGCCATTACAACAATATTATGCTTATTTGCGTATTTAATAACTTCTTCTCTATCTACAATAATGGTCTCACCTGCTTCAACGGCAATTAAATCAGCTTTATATTTATGCATTGTTTTTAATGTTCTTAAACCGATTGCAGGGATATCGAATCTCTTGTCTTGAGATGGTTTTGCAACTTTAATAACTCTGGAATTTCTTTTTGCGATTTTGCAACCGCGTTTAATACATTTATCTGTGCCTTCGATTGCTTCAACTGCCATAACCATTTTATCTTTTATGATTACTGATTGACCGACATCTAATTTCCCTGTTTCTTTAGCTAACCAGTAACCGTAGTTTACGTCTTCAACTTGTTCAGGAGTTGGTTGAACTTTCCCTAAAACTCCTGATGGAATCATTAAATTTTTAATAAACAAAGTTTGGTCTAAAATTGTTACACCAATTTTTTCCAATTCTTCTATAATCATTAGCATTACTTTATCATCGTTTAATCTTATGGCTTTTTTGATAAAGTCCAAAGCTCTTGCATCAAATTTAGGACGTTTAATCAAAATTGTTTTGCTAACTTTTCCCAAAAAAGTAATTTGTTTAATACCTTCTGCTTTAAGAGTGTCTTCAATCTTTTGAACTTCTCCGGGGCAGAAAGAATAAACTTTTGAGCAATATTTTTTAAGTTGTGCATAATTATCATTTGATAAAGAAATTGCAACAACGTCAAAACCATTTTCTTTAGCATATTGAGCCATTTTTACAGGTAAAAGACCATCACCTGCGATTAAACCTTGTTTTTGTTCTAATGCTACTGACATTATAAAATAATCCCTCCAACTTTTTCTTTATAATACTATAAACATGCCAAAGTTTGAAGAAAAGTGTTAAGTTTGGTTAAATGCTAATCCAAAACATTTTTAATATAACTGTCTTCAACCCCTTTATAATTAATTCTTGAAGAAGTTATCGGTTGTCTGTAATCATATTTATTGATAGAACGAGATTCTACAATTACTGACGGCGGAAGGATTGACCACTTGTAAAGCGCGGTAGACATACGTCTGAAGAATTTGTCCAACCATTCAATCTTTTGTTCTTTAGTAACTGTGTTGTGTTTTTCATAAACGAATTCTGTTTCTAAAAGGTCATGGTAGCCTTCGTTTTTATTTTCAACACGCCAAATGATTTCATCCAAAAATTCATAAGGCATAAGCGCGTCTTCTGCAATCAGCGGTTTTCCTGTTTTAGGGTCAATTGCAAGTTCAGCCCCCGGTTTTTTAAGAATAATCGCTTCAGGAATAGCATTTTTTTCTTCGCGATTTTCATTCATCCAACGGGCAAACGCAAACAACTTCGTTTTAGGTACATCTGCAATTGGTGCAAAACCGCCTGACATATCGCCGTTAATTGTTGCATAACCCATGTAAAGTTCGGATTTATCAGAAGTAGCAATAGGGATACAAGAGGCAAATTCATTACTTATTCCCCACAGAAACATTGCTCTGGAACGTGCTTGAATATTATCAGGCGTGAACGAAGTCTTATAACGTCCGTCCCACTTAGATTCAACGGTTTTAAATAATTCGTTTAAGCATTCTGTTGTTGTATCAATCATTGGGCGTATTGTGGCTTCAGTGAAATGAATACCTAAATTGTGTGCCAATTGTTGAGCGTCAGATTTACTTTCTTTGCTCGTAATATGTGATGGCATCGAGATACCAAAAACATTTTCTTTGCCAATAGCATCAGCTAAAAGTACTGCGCAAACGGTTGAATCCAAACCGCCTGAAAGTCCTAAAACCGCGCGCTTAAAACCGCATTTTTTGAAATAATCTCTAATCCCTTGAACAATTGTTTTGTATGTTCTCTCTAAATCGGATTCATATTCTAAAGTAAAGACTTTTTGTTCATTAAGAGATTTATCTAAACCTTTAGTTAGCGGATAAATTTTGCCAATTTTTTCTTTCGGATTTACAATTAAAAATTGTTCTTCAAAAGATTTTGCTCTTGCTAATAATTTCCCGTCCGCATCAAAAACTCTGCTGGAACCGTCAAATGAACTGTTGTCAATCGCACCGACTTGGTTTACATATACAATCGGTGTTTTGTATTTTTTAGCAATAAACGAGAGCATGTTATGTTTTAATTGTTCTTTTTTAGCTCTGGTTGGAGAAGCTGAACAATTAATGAAAATCTCAGGATTTTCTTGCGCAAGTTCATCAATCGGATCTTTATCGTAAAGATTTTTTTCAAAAAATTCTTTATTGTTCCAACAGTCTTCGCAAATTGAGATTCCGTATTTTTCAAAAATTTTACTATTTTCTTTAATATTGTCTTTATCAAAAACTCCCAAAGTTTCTGTCGGTTGAACACCAACAACAGGAGATGGCTCAATATATCTGTAATCATTGAATTCTGAGTAATTTGGAAGTAGTGATTTTCTTACAATTCCCGTAATTTTTCCGTTTTTTAAAATTGCAACAGAATTAAAGTATTTTTTGCCTTCCGCATCTTGTTTTCGAGGTTCAACAAACCCTACTAGAGCGGTTGTTCCGACTGTGATTTTAGCCAAACCTTTCAGCCATTTAATATTTTCTTCGACAATAATCGGGTGTCTGTCGATAGTATCTTCAATTGGATAACCCATTAGAGCCAATTCTGGAAAAACAACCATATATAAGCCAATTTTACACGAATATTTAATATATTTTGCGATTTTTTTTGCGTTGTATTCGATATCCCCTGCAATAGGATTTATTTGTGCCATGCCGATAAATCCACCATTGGAAACAATTTGCTTTACACCTTCTATTATATTTTGCGGGATTTCTTCGCCGTGTGAAAATCTTTTATCAGCTATTTCGGATAGTTCGTATAAGTTCATTTTTACCTCTCAAGTTATGTTTATTATAGCTTGAGAGAAATGGATTTGCAAAAATGATAATAAATAGCGAGGATGTAATTCATTACATCCTCGCATTGTTTTTTTTATTCTTAAAATGTGTATCTGATTCCTGCATTACCGCCAAAGGCATCTGCATTCGCAACAGCTGACCAATTACCGGTTTTGCCTAATTTTAATTCAGCTGATATTTTAGGAGTTATGTATGCGCCACTATTTTTACCATTATAACGTAATTCTGCAGTGTGAGATTTTCTTATAATTGTTTCATTGTTATCTACTGTCAATTTTTTATCTTCATTAATTGTATAGTTATGGGAAATATTTGGTGCTGAATTTGCGTAAGCACCAACTTCTGCGCCGATTTTAACATTGCCTTTTTTACCATTGAATGTCATCATTAAAGATGCGCCAGCTTTTTTTAGTCCATCATGCCATTTATTAGTGCGTGACATCGTATAGTCTCCAGCAGAAAATGAACTATGAAAAGCACTTGGTGTAGTAGATTCTTTATATTCAGCATTGCCTGACAATTCTAAGCCCATACTTTTTCCTATATTAAACTCGTGCCCTACTTCTGCTCTTGCTTTAAATGTAGTTCCATAGCCGACTTCTGCGTTAGCATAAGTTTTACCTTTATTGATTTGTCCACCAAGAGTTGCACCTAAATTTAATTCTCTAGCATTTGTGTAATTGTTTACCCCACCTTCAACTTGAACATAAGCGTTTGCTTTTACAGGTGTTGTGTTTGTAATAGGTTGTGTCATTTTTTCTCTCCTTATTTCGTGTTAAACTATTAATTAATTTTTATGATGATTCTTCTTATGTATATATAAAGTATTTTTATGAGTGAAAATTGCGCATAATATGAAATAAATGTTCGTAAAACAGCTAAAAACAAGAAATGCTCTATCTAGCACGCTCTTAATAAATCTTAATATTTAAGATTTTGAGCAAGAAATAATTATTCTGATAATTAGTGGTATACGCAATATTATCTCGTTAATAATAATTCTAAAATTAAATAGAATTATTAGAGAGAGGTAACTTTGTGAATTTTAAAAAACTGCTAGGACAAAAAATAAAACGAATGCGTACTAAATTCGGCTATACGCAAGAGCAGTTGGCTGAAAAGATGCAGATTTCCACAAGAACATTGTGTGGAATTGAAAATGGTGAGAATTTTGTAAAAGCAGAAACTTTAGAGATGTTTTGCAAAGTGTTTAATATTACCTCTTTTGAGTTGTTTGCATTTGACCATTTAAAACCGCAAGAAGAATTGGTTAATGAAATTATGAAAGATATTTCTGAAATAAAAAATAGAGAAAAAATTGAAACTTTGTACAAATTTGTGAAAGCTTTAAAAGTTGAATAATTGTAAATAATAGAAGTGTTTTAGAAGTAAATTATAAAGCTAAAAAAGCGATTGATTTTTAATCAACCGCTTTTTTTAAATTTATTTATACCTTGCGTTTACGAGCTGCTTCAGATTTGCGTTTTCTCTTTACGCTTGGCTTTTCATATCTTTCACGTTTTTTAACTTCTGATAAGATACCAGCTTTTTGAATTTTCTTTTTGAATCTTCTTAAAGCGCTTTCGATACTTTCGTTTTCGCCAACTTTAACTTCTGCCATTTATATTTTCACCACCTTTATAGCATATTTGTAATACATGATTATGTTATAACAACCCTTTTCAAATTTCAAGCGGTTGTAATTTCTTCTTTACAACTCTTTAGACTAAATTTTTATAACACCCTCTCCTGCCTTCGGCACCCTCCCCCGAGGGAGGGGGTGACATGCGTTAAATTAACGCAACAAATCGATATTGTTTGAACGACTTTAGTTATTGTGCTTAAACAAACGCAGGTGTTGGATGCTCTATTACCGTGCGAACATAGTTGTAATAATCGTTCTTTGTACCGTATTTTTCAATCTTTTTAAGCAATTCGTCTTTTGTAATAAATCCTTGATTAAAAGCAATTTCTTCCAAGCAAGAAATTTTAACGCCTTTATTCAATTCCATTGTTTGAACAAATAAACTTGCTTGAAGCATTGAATCATGTGTTCCTGTATCAAGCCAAGCAAAACCGCGTCCAAGAATTTCTACATTTAATTCTCCGCGTTCTAAGTATATTCTGTTTAAATCTGTTATTTCCAATTCGCCTCTGGCGGATGGTTTAAGCTGTTTTGCAAAATCACAAACCTTGTTGTCGTAGAAGTATAAACCTGTTACCGCATAATTTGATTTCGGATGAGCGGGTTTTTCTTCTAAAGAGATTGCTTTTTGGTTTTCATCAAATTCAACAACGCCGAATCTTTCAGGGTCTTTAACAGTGTAACCAAAAACGGTTGCACCGGCGTGTTTTTTTAGGGCATTTTTCATTATTGTAGAGAAGCCGTGACCGTGGAAAATATTGTCACCCAAAATTAAAGCAACATCATCTCCTGCAATAAAATTTTCTGCAATTAAAAATGCGTCTGCAATACCTCTTTGAACATATTGTATTTTGTAGTGTAAGTTCAAACCAAATTGAGAACCGTCACCCAAAACTTTGATGAAGTTATCATAATCGAGTTCATTGGTAATGATTAATATATCTTTAATACCTGCTAACATTAAAGTTGAAAGCGGATAATAAATCATTGGTTTATCATAAATCGGTAATAAAATTTTTGAAATAGGCTGTGATGCCGGATATAATCTTGTTCCTGCTCCTCCTGCTAATACAATTCCCTTCATAAAAACTCCTTATCCTCTAAAATATTTCATATTTCTTTCTATGCAAACATTGTCCATTAAGCAATCCGGATTAACTTGTACGCCTTTTTTATTATTAAGTAATAATACATAAGGTACATACATTCCACGATATTTAATCATTAAATCGCGTCCGTAGTCAGTACTTGCGTCAATTTTGAAAAAGTTGTATTGTCCGTCATATAATTTGGAAAGTTTGTCATATTTTGGTGAAAACTTTTTACAATAACCGCAATCTGGTGTATAGAGATACAAAAACACGTTATATCCTTTATTGATTGCGTTTTCTACTTCACCTGCGAAAGCGGGCAAAAACAATGTTAATACTAAAATTAATAAACACTTTTTTAACATGTCTAAATAATATCATCTATATATCGCTTTTTCAATCGTTTATCGTATAAATTTTTGACAATAAAAAAAATATTATTAAACCAAATGGTGGATATTTGATTTTTATTTCTAAAGTTTAATAATTAATATCCGACATAATTATTGAAAGGATTTATAACTATGTTTTCGTCAATGATTCAGAATTTATTAACATCTTCAGGTAAATCAAGCGCTATGCAAAGAGCTGTTCAAATGAATAATTATGTGAATAATCTTAATTCACAATGGGCACCTGTTGAAAAGAATGCAAACGCGTTATCTGATACAAATAATAAGATTCAATCTTTTGATAATGTATTAAAAAATTCCGCACAAGTTAAGTTTGGGGACTTACTTACAAATCCTTCAACAAGAGTTAACGCTAATATTTATACAGCAAAAGCATCAGGAGTCGCTGAAAAAGTTACAACAAGAGAACAGATTAAAGGTTTGGTTTCAAAAATTTCTAAAAAACATGGCGTTGATGAAAAACTTGTTAATGCATTGATTAAACAAGAATCAGGTTTTAATCCTAATGCTAAATCAAAAGTTGGTGCAATGGGATTAATGCAATTAATGCCTGCAACTGCAAAAGGTTTGGGCGTTACAAACGCAATGGATCCTGAACAGAATGTAGAAGGCGGAGTTAAATATTTAAAATCAATGCTTAACAAATATAATGGAAATGTAATTCTTGCACTCGCTGCATATAATGCAGGCCCTGGAGCTGTCGACAAATACGATGGCGTGCCGCCTTATAAAGAAACACAAAATTACGTTAAATCTATTTTATCTAATTATCTGTAATTAGTTAGGCATTAGTTGAAAGATTTTTTGCTTCACGTTCTCTGTCTTGTTTTTCGTGAATTCTTCTTGTGTTCTTATAAGTCAATCGAGGAATAAACCAACCCAATAAGTATGGAGATATGAAGAATGTTGTCAATAAGCCCGGCATAGAGTTCAAACCTCTTGCAAATGATGCAATCTTGTTGCCACGACCCTTTCCTGCACCTTTCATAACTTTAGTGATCAGTTCATCCGATTTATCAAATTTTTCTACAAAAGATATAATTTTCTTGTTTTTATCGGCTTTTTTCATACCTTTAAGTGATTTCAAATCAAGAGAAGAACTGTTAAACATTTCTTCTGCATTTTCAGATTTAGAAATGATTTTTTGCAAATCACCGCCGTTTTTGTCGATATATTTACAGAAGTTCAACATTTTATCTTTAGAATTTACATTGTCATATAATGCTGATATTTCAGCGTTGGTAAGTACATGAGATTTTGAGTAAGGATTGAATAAATCTGCAATTGTTTTAGTTTTTCCCATACTTCTGTCTTTATGCATAAGAACAAAGCCTGAATTCTTTTCATAAGAAGTTACAAAAGCTCTAGTTCCCATTGGAACTGCAAATACAACTGCTAAGCTTGATGTTAAATCTCTTAGCAAGATTTCATATAATTCTGTTAAATCTTTTTTGCCGTTTTCATCTTTCTGAGCTCTGTTATAAGCATGCAATCCTCTAGGAGTAAGCAAACCGAATATAGATAGCCCTGCCATTAAGGAATTTGTAAAGTTATGACCGTTGTATTCAAGTTCATGCGAAGCAAAATCGCTGTTATTTTTACCGATTAATTTACCAAGTCTTTCCAAAAGTCCGGGCTTTCCCTTTCCCTTGAATGATACTTCTTCGTTTTTATTTTCTTCGGGAGCTTTTCTTGCACCCGGAGCTACGCTATTTCTTGCATAAATTTTAGGAAGTACCGAAAGAACACCCAATGTTGCAAAAATCATTGCAACATTTGTAATCATTCTTTTTGCCAATGATTTATTTTTAATACTTTCAGCTTGAAGTTCATCTAATTTATCCAAATGTTTGTTCGCAACGATTGCGTCATCTGTATACTTAATCATTGCATCAATTGTATCTTTTGTTTTAAATTTCTTAATGCTGTCCAGTTTTTCAGAGCCGAATTTAACTTTTTGCAGCATATTCAAATCATCACTGGTTTTATATTTAACATTATTGATATGCTCAATAATATTTTGCATACATTGATTTTTGTATTTGGATTTCCCTCTGAATTTTTCTAATTTTGCGTCAGTAGGAATTTTTTCCATATTGTTAATCTGTTTTAAAATATACTCAACAGAATCTTTTGAGGCATTTTCTTTACCAACTGTTTCGCCTAATATTTTTTCAATGTTAGTTTTATAAAACTCATTTTTGAATTTTTCGGCATCTTTTAATAGAGATTTGTCAAATTCAGGTTTTGCCAATATTTCTTTTAAACTGTTGCCAAAACGTTTTATTAATTGAGTGTTAACACTTGTTGAACGGCCGAATTTTGCTGCGATTAACAATGATAAAGGTGCAACAGCCATCATGCAAGGACCTGTCAAACCTTCTCTGCCCAATACTTCGAAACCTTCTTGTACATTGTAGTGACCTGTGTGTTCTTTGTCACGCAAAAAACCCGCAGCCGTACGTGGAACGGTCATGCCAATTCCATCCTGAATTAAGAACGACGCAAGAAAACCTCCATTTTCAATACCTTGCATAATCGCACCTGAAGCGTTCAAGGCGTTAACCATGCCTGATTTAAATGCTACATTGGATTTCTCTTGCTTATCATTTCTATTAGTATTTTGAACTGTTGAGCTTTGTACTTTCAAATAAGACCTACCATGACAATACATTCCTACATCTAATTAAAGTACGCTGAACAATAAAAGTTGCTAGTTTGTAACGAAATTTTAAAAGATTGTTACATTTACACTATAAAACCTTAAATAATTCTTTGGTTTTGTGTCGAATTTCTTCGTCTATTGCGAAAATTTCATCTAAATCAGGTGATTTTATTACCTTGTGCTCTGCCATCATTTTTTCAACAGACTCAATAATATCAAATAATTTTATTTGACCTTTTAAAAATGCAAATACGGCTTCTTCGTTTGAGGCATTCAAACAAACAGTTGCTGAACCACCTACTCTGCCTGCGTTATACGCTAATTTGAGAGCTTTAAATTTATCCCAATCAGGTTCTTCGAAATCCAAATGTGCAATTTCAGCAAAGTTGAAACTTTTTGATTTTATGCCTTCGTATCTTTCGGGATAAGTAATTGCGTACTGAATAGGAATGTGCATGCTTGGCAATCCCAATTGTGCAATAACGCTTCCATCAACGTATTCAATGGCAGAATGCACAATACTTTGAGGGTGAACAACAACTTGAATGTCGTCATAATCCATACCAAACAAATGATGCGCTTCAATAACTTCTAAGCCTTTGTTCATAAGAGTTGCACTGTCAACCGTAATCTTACGTCCCATATTCCAACGAGGATGCGCTAAAGCTTGTTCAACAGTAGCATTTTTCATGTCTTCTACCGTTTTCTTCAAAAATGGCCCGCCTGAGGCCGTAATTATTAATTTGTCAACCTGAGTAACGTTTTTGATACACTGGTGAATTGCGCAATGTTCACTGTCAACTGGAACAATTTTTACGCCTTTTTCTTTCGCTAATGGCATGACAATATCACCTGCCATGACAAGCGTTTCTTTGTTTGCCAAAGCAATATCAATTCCATTGTTAATAGCTGTGATTGTTGGTCTTAAACCTATTCTGCCCGAAACAGCTACCAAAATGATATCATTTTCTTTGTTTGAGCAAATTTCTTCCAAACTCAAAGGCTTAGCGCCAACAATTTCGTTTATTTTTTCTGCATAAGCATATTTTGGTTTAAACTTTTTTATTTGTTCGTTCAAAAGTTCGGTATTGGCACCCGCCGTTAAAGCTATAATTTCAAACTTATCCTGAAGTTTTTCGATTACTTCAAGAGCTTGTCTGCCGATTGAGCCTGTTGAACCTAATATACTTATTTTCTTTTTCATTTTATTCCTCTATTCTCAAATCTAAATAATCGTGGAGCGCATCTTTCCAAAATCTGCAAATTTTGTTGTTTTCCATTACGCTGTAATGAGGGCGCTTTGCAGGTCTTGGAAACTCTAAAGTTTCGCAAGGTTGTAAATTAACATCCAAATTGAGATAATCAAATATTTCTTTTGCAAAACCGTACCAACTGGTTGAGCCTGAACCGCAAACATGGTATGTTCCATAATTTTCTGTTTGCAAAAGTCCCGTAATTGCGGTTGCAAGTTCTACTGTCCAAGTAGGGCAGCCTATTTGGTCGTCAACAACTTTTAGAACATCTTTATCTTTTAGTGATATCATTGTTTCGACAAAATTTTTGCCATGGTGACCATAAAGCCAACTTGTTCTTGTAATATAGTATTTATCACATAATTTTTTGATAATTTCTTCACCCTGATATTTTGTAAATCCGTAATTATTAATAGGGCTTGGAATATCAGTCGTTAAATAAGGTGTTTGTTTTTTTCCGTTAAAAACATAGTCAGTTGATATGTATAAAAGCGGAATATCGTGCTTTGCACAAGCTTTGGCAATATATTCTGTACCTTGTACATTAATTTTTGAAGCTGTTTCCAAATCTTCTTCGGCTTTATCAACATTGGTGTAAGCCGCACAATGTACTACATAATCGGGGCTTTTATCATCAAAAACCTTGTGCACCATTAATTCGTTTGTGATATCAAGGGTGTCACAGTCTGTTTCTATTGCTTCAAAACCGTAATCTTCTAAAATCGGACATAAATCCTGCCCAAGCATGCCTTTAGCACCTGTTACAAGAACTTTCATTATTACTCCTCTAAAATTTTATATAAGGATTTTAGCATGAATATGTTTGTAATAAAAGATTGGTTTTTTTTATCAAAAAATGAACGACTTGAGTTATTCCCTCTCCAAGGGAGAGGGCTAGGGTGAGGGTTTTTCTATTAAAAGTGTATAGACAAAAAAAATTGCGCTTGGCGCGATTCGGTACAAAGCACGACCTATCCCACAAAAAGGGGACTCTCTAGCTGGTGAAGTACAATAATGCTTGCGTTTAACTTTAATAAAATTGACAAAAAAATTGCGCTTGGCGCGATTCGGTACAAAGCACGACCTATCCCTCAAAAAGGGGACTCTCTAGCTGGTGAAGTACAATAATGCTTGCGCTTAACTTTAGTAAAATTGACAAAAAAAATTGCGCTTGGCGCGATTCGAACGCGCGACCTATCCCTTAAAAGGGGAGTGCTCTACCTGCTGAGCTACAAGCGCAAATTTTTATAAAATTTGTAAAAACTATTTATTTATCAAAAACCTTTTATACTTCGGCTGTGGATTAACCACAAGATTTATAGTATCAGGAACAAAATTGACTGTCAAGAGTTTTGTTTGATATTTCTTTAATAATTTCTTTTATTTCGTCCGAAACGTCCGTGTTTTCTGTAATATTTGTTCTTACCAGTTTTGCAAATTCAGCTTTTTTAAACTCGTGTAAACCTTTTGTTTTGAAAATATTTTCTAAATTTTTTGCATTTGGAATTCCTTCTTCAAAATCTTGTTCGCTAATTGAGTTAAAATTTTCCAAATGCTTGTTTATAGTTTTTATAATAAGAGATTTTGGCAACAAATCTTCAAACTCTCCGCAAGAAACGAGATGGATTTTATCGCAATTTCTTAATTTTGGTTTAATTTGTGCAATATTTTCTTCTGCATCTTTATCAAGAAGTACAAATATAGGTAGCTTTAACTCTTCTGATAATTTATAATACATCTTAACGACTTGACTTTTCCCTCCCGCAGGAATTACCTGAATCCCTTTTTGGTAAAAGTCATGCCCTAAGAATTTTGAGAATGCCGGCAATAATGTCTCTTCTGTCAAACCTTCTACTAATAAGACTTTTTCTATCGGAAATTTCAAATAGTGTTCTTCTCGCATGAGTTTTAAATCTGCATCTTCGGCTAAAGATTTTAGCCAACGCAAATTTACTACACAATTTTCATCAATAAGCTTTATTGCTGAATCGTAATGTATGTTGTTGTTTAGCAGAACTTGTGTTTGCTCATCATTGTTGAAAATAGAATTTTCGTAATTTAATAATTTTGTATTTATATTGTTTGTGGAAGTTTCATCCAATGAGCCGTTTAGTACTTCAACTGCTAAATCCCTAATTATTTCTGTATCAAAAGTTTCTAATTCCGTTTTTTTGTACTTGGGTTCTATAATATTGTTCAAAATTATGTCAAAAAAAACGCGCAAGTATTTTTCTTTAGTCGGCTTAAAACGTGTTAGCCTGTCTAGTGATATTAAAATTTGTTCTTTTGTAAGCTGTTTGTATTTCAAGTGAATTTTCCTTATAAATGTATTTTATAATTTATTGGAAAATTTTTCAAATAAATTTAAGCGAAGCTGTTACTTGTGCTAATTTGATGCATCTCTACCGCTTCTCCCTTGAGGGAAGAGCGGGTTTTCGGTAGGGCGTAAGCCCGTAAGAGCATTTAACATGGAAATAACTACTAAAATCCGTTAGGATTTTTTGTTATTAGAATGTTATGCTCGCCCGAATAATCCAAGACAAGCTGAGCGGAGCTCTGATGAGGGTGGCATAGAATAGTCTAAAAATCGTAACCCACCCGCATTTGTATGGCTCGGCAGAGCCTTGCCAACAACTGCGACCTCCCTATTCATGGAGGTCGCTAACGCAATCAGTGAACGCCTTTAGGTTATTCCCTCTCCGAGGGAGAGGGTTAGGGTGATGGATTTACAAAACAATAAGTATACAAATAAAAAATTGCCTTGCGGCTTGAACCCTCACCCGAAAATCTAAGTTTCGCGTGGCTCAACTTGATTTTCTACCCTCTCCCAAAGAGAGGGGCTTGTGCCATTGGTGAAGGACTTATACAGAGAGGGGTGGTGCATGAGATGGCAAAAAAATAGCCTGAGTATTTTTATACTCAAGCTATTTTTCTTTATTATACTTATTAGTAAATAACTTTTCTGTCATTTTCTAAGATTGACGCTCCGCAAGTATTACCTGTTGTAACTTCACTTGCGTTACATTTATCAGTGCCGGTGTTCCATAGTCCTCCTGCACCATAAGGTGATAATGTTCCATCCTCCATCATCCTAAATAAAAATACGTCTTTACCAATCCTGTTTGGCTTGGCCTTTCCGTTAACATCAATAAGCACTGTGCCATATTGTGTTTGGTGAGCAGGAGATACATCATTTGCGTTACCAACAACGTTACCATCTTTGTCAACGGCGATCTGTTGTAAGTTTGCAGGAGTTGTATTTAGTGCAATTGCAAATAACATGCCATCTTTTGTAAGGCCCAAATGTTTTACTGCTTCATCTGTTTTTAGCCCCACCAAGTCTGGTAGAAATTTGTCAAAACTAACTTTGTCAACAAGCCCTCCGTTAGAGTTAGAGTTTGAATTGGAACTAGTATCTCCGGGGTTTTTTATAGCTGAACCATTGTAATTTTTTATCATAGAAGCATATTTTGAACTACCTTCTCCTTCATTTAAATAGGCAATTTTCATATATTTAGAAAGGTTAACGATATAATTTTGCTGAATATCATTCCCACTGCCTTCTGTTGCTCCGGAATTTGCGATTCTTGTCGCACTTGCTTCTTGCAATAAGTTTTCGTTTGCTGTTTCAAATGTTGATATAGCTTTTGCCAATTTTGGTCCTACTTGTGCAGAACTTGCGTTTTGGACCAAGCTTGGTGCTGATAATGCTGCAACTACACCGATAATACCCAAAGTTATTAACACTTCTGCCAGTGTAAAACCATGTTTCATATAATACTCTCCTTATTCAATAATAAATTCAAATCTGTAATTTAATTATAACATATTTTGTGCAGCTTGCAAGGGTTTGAGGTGAGAGTTGTTGAAATTGTTGTTTTGCTGTGTTTGTATCACCTTCATCAGAGCTCCCTTCGATGGCGAAGCCGTCATTTGTGCTGATTTGGCGCATTCTACCGCTTCTCCTTAGAGGGGAGAAGCTGCCCGAAGAGCTGATGAGGGTGGTATAGAAGAGTCTTAAAAAGTCGTAACCCACCCGCATTTGTAGCTCACTCACGTTCGCACAACTGCGACCTTCATATTAATGGAGGTCGCTAGCGCAATCAGTGAACGAGTTTAGGTTATTCCCTCTCCGAGGGAGAGGGCTAGGGAGAGGGTTTTACAAAATAATAAGTAAAAATTGCCTTACGGTTTGAACCCTCATCCGAAAATCAAAGTTTCGCGTGGCTCAACTTGATTTTCTACTCTCTCCCAAAGAGAAGGGCTTGCGCCATCAGCGAACGACATTAGTAAATTTTTATAATTCTTTCATCTAAATTTATTTTGTTGTATTATATAGAGATACAGCATTGGGGAATAAGAATGAGAATCGAAGCAAAAAATTTAGTTAAAATATATGGGGATAGAAGCGTTGTAAACGACGTAAGTTTCTTTATGGATAAAGGCGAAGTTGTTTGTTTGCTTGGTCCGAATGGAGCCGGAAAAACTACTACTTTCTATATGATTGTTGGTTTAGTTAAACCAAATACAGGAAACGTATTTATTGACGGAAAAGATATTACGGCATGGCCGATGAATTTACGTGCAAAAGCCGGTATTGGTTATCTTCCGCAAGAAAATTCAATTTTTAGGAAATTGACAGTTGAAGATAACATTCAATTGGTTTTAGAAATGAATGATAAATTAACAGTTAATGAAAAGAAGAAGAAGCTTGAAGAATTGTTAACTGAATTTGGTGTTATGAAGCTTAGGAAATCTCCGGCAGTAGCTTTATCAGGTGGTGAAAGACGACGTGTTGAAATCGCGCGCGCCCTTGCTGCGAGTCCTGATTTCATGCTTTTAGATGAACCGTTTGCCGGTATTGACCCTATTGCAATTGGTGAAATTAAAGACAATATAAGAAAAATATCTGAGGAAAAAGGCTTAGGAGTTTTAATTACTGACCACAACCCTAAAGCGACTCTTTCCATTACAGACCGAGCTTATGTGATTTTTGACGGTAAAATCAAAATTCAAGGTAAGAGTACGGATGTTGCAAATGACCCTGTTGCCAAAGAATTCTATTTAGGAAAGGACTTCAAGCTCTAGTATGAAAAAGCCTTTTACTGTTTATGACAGATATATTTTTACACAAGTTTTAATTACAACTATTGTAGCAATCATGCTGTTTACAATCGTTTGGATTGCGCCTGAAATGCTTTTGAATACGATTAAAAAAGTTTTGGAAGGTGCTTACACTCCAAAAACAGGCGTTCTTGTTTTGATTTATGAAATGCCTAAAATTCTTGGTAAAGCGTTTCCAGTAGGTTTATTGTTGGGTTCATTATTTACGTTTGACAAATTAAGTAAAGACTCTGAATTAACTATTTTCAGAGCCGTTGGCATGTCTTTTTCAAGAATATTGCGTCCGCTTTTAGTATTGAGTTTTATCGTAACATATCTTTGTTTCGTAACTTATGACAAATGGATTCCGTATACTTGTCAAAAGTTGGAAGAAATTAAGGGCGGGCAAATGCTAACCCAATATATTTACACAAAAAAAGATGAAAACGACCATCCTGAGCAAGCTGTAATAGTCTCAAGATTTTTTGAAGGTGAAATGAATGACGTTATTGTCATGAATTTTTCAAAGCAAGTTTTCAATGATTTACATGGTTTAGATAATATTTTAGTTGGAGAAATCGGTCATAAAGGAGTTAACCCAAACGGTGAACCAAGTTGGGTTTTAGATAACGTAACATCTTATGATATCAACGAAGATGGTATCTTTAGAAAAATCACAAAGCATGACAAAGCTTATATCTTAAATGGCGAAGATGCAAATGATGCATATACAATTATGATTAATTCGACCAAAAAAGATAGAGATATTGATAATAAAAATTTAAAAAAATACGTTGATTTGTTGAAAAAAGAAAACTTAGATGAAGATTACAGGTTGATGGCAAATAAGTATTATCAAAGATTCTTCCACCCGTTTGTTTGCGTACTTTTAGCTGTTATGGGATGCTTATTAGGTTTCAGCAAACCGCGTGAACAAAGATTAATCGGCTTTACGATTGCAATTGGCTGTATCTTTGTGTACTATATAACTCTGCCTTTCTTTGATTTATTGGCAGAAAAAGGTGTTTTACCGCCGCTTGCGACGGCTGCAATTCCACCGTTGGCGTTTTTATTCGCTATTATAATGTTCTACAAATCTAGGGATTTATAAAATGAAAAAAACTTTAATTTTTGTTTGCATGTTAATTTCAACATTAGCTGTTTTTGCTTCACCCATAAAAGTTGATTATAATGATGGAATTTATCATATTGTATTAAGTGGTGATAAAATAAAAAAACAAATTCAATTTGTATCATCTCCGTCTTTAATTACCAACAGAGAAGCGCACAAAAAAAGTGATTCTTTGCTTACAATAAATACAGGCTTTTTTGATCCAAAAAATGAAAAAACAATTTCTTATATAGTTAATGATTTTCAGACGGTTGAAGACCCTTTGTTTAATGAAAACATTATGATGAACCCTGTTTTAAGACAAAATCTAAAAACAGTTTTGAATAGAACTGAATTTAGAATATTAGATTGCGACAGCAAATTAAAATATGAAATCGCGCAGCACAATTCCAAAATTGATTTTATGTGTTCGGTTAAAACATCCGCCCAAGGCGGTCCTCAACTTTTGCCTAACTTAAGGTTGGAAGAAGAATTTTTTGTCGTTAAAGATAAAGATGGAAACGTAGTTAGAGAATCCGCGTCTGTATTACATAAAACGGCAAGAACTTTAATTGGTATAAAAAATATAGATAGTAGTACTCAAGAAGCGCATATTTTTATCGTAACAAATGAACATCCGATGGATATTTATGAAGCAAGGGATTTATGTGCAAGCTACGGTTTAGACAGTGCAATGGCGTTTGACGGTGGAAGTTCAACTTCATTAAACTACAAAAACATTAACGTTGTATCGACTCAATCTACGGGCGATACCGGTCGAGCTTTAAAATCATTCATGGTTGTAAAGCAAAAATAGTGATTATTGTTAAAACCTTAGGATTAAGCTATAATATAAAGTATGGATTTATTTAAAATAGGTCAAAATTTAAGTTTATTTATAGAAGATGGAAACAAGCTTATAGAAATTCGCTCAACAATTTCTGGGCTTTTGGAAGACAGGATGGTAATTGAATTACCGCCATATTTCATGCGCTACATTAATTTTTTGCAAGTTGGATGTAAATTAACAGTAAAAGTTTTTTCTAAAATGGGGACTGTTGATTTTAATACAGTTGTTATAGCGTCACCTCTAGAGGATAATTTTTGTATAGAACTCGATTATAATGCAATGAAATTAACACCTTCAGAAGAAATTCCAACCGTTGATGCAATTGAAAAACTTATTATAAGAGTTGGTGAAGAAAATGAAATAAGCGTGAAAACATTTGAGTTGGCGACTGACCATATAAAATTTTATTGTGACACTAAATTAAATGTAGATGATTCGTTTAATTGTGAGTTAATTTTACCAAAAGATTATGGTACAATTAAATTCAGAGCAACCGTTACCGATGCGGATCCTGTTTATGACAATGAATTTACTGCTGTATATTCCAACATGACAGAAGATGACAGACAAGCTTTATTATATTATATGTATTTATATTCAAATAGCACTGATTAATTAGGAAAAATTATGAAAGACTTAGCAGAAAATAACGTTAAAAAAGAAAATATTATTAAAAATAAAATG
Source organism: uncultured Candidatus Melainabacteria bacterium (assembly GCA_934747335.1). Classification (GTDB taxonomy): domain Bacteria; phylum Cyanobacteriota; class Vampirovibrionia; order Gastranaerophilales; family Gastranaerophilaceae; genus CAG-196. The sequence continues at coordinate 49,672 of CAKVGS010000005.1, read as the reverse complement.
TTTGACCAAATCGAGCGATGCAGGTTGGATTTACAAAAAGATCCTACAAATCCTGCGCTTCATGTTCGTTTGGGAGATTTATACGTAAAATGGCACTTAGATATTTTTAATGCAGGTCAATACATTGATGAAGCTATTACTGAATATCAACTTGCGATGGAATCTTTAATCGAATCGCATGAAATCTACTATAAGCTTGGTGTTGCATTTTACCACAAAGGCGAATTGGATAAGGCTATTAACTATTTCACAATGGCTTTAGAAAAGAAGAAAAACTACTATGACGCTTATTACATGCTTGCAGAAACTTTTGTAAAAAAAGCTCACTTTACAGATGCTATTGATGCGGCTGAAGGTGCTGTAATTTGTTCAAGATTAGGTTCTTCAAGCGCGCATTTCTTGTTATACAAGCTTTATGAAGCATCTTCATTTAAAAATACAAGAATCAAATTAAAATCATGGTGCGAAAAAATACAATCAATTTTACTTGCGCCATTTGATAGAAACGCTATTGAAAATATTATTAAAAATGTTTCTTACATGCGCTTTTTACCTTTATTTTTGAAAGGATTTTATGCTATTCAAGTAAAAGATTTCGGTAAAGCTATTGAATTATACAAAAATGCTATTGAAACAGCTCCCGGATTTGCACCTTTATATTGCGTTTTAGGTGATATTTACCTTTCAACAGGATATTATGATGATGCTATTACTGAATACAAAATGGCAATTTGGTTGGATTCATTTAATATTGCCGCATATCGTCATTTGTGCAGAGCTTATGAAGAACAAGGTGATTATAACCAAGCAATTGACATTTATAATAAATTAATTGCAATGGCACCAAATATTCCTGATTTATATTCAAACTTAGCAAATATTTATTATATTAAAGGCGAATTTGATTTAGCGATTTCTAATTACCAAACTGCAATTACATTGAATCCAAACAGAGCTTGGACAAGTGTTATTGCTCAGACAATGGGATTTGTTTATCAAGAAAATAAATCAGATCCTGATGCTGCGATTTCTGCGTATCAAACAGCTTATGTTTTGACTCCTGAAGATGTTGATATTTACGTAAATTTAGGTAGCGCCTTCTACGATAAAGAAGATTATGCAAATGCGTTAGCCGTTTACCGTCAAGCTTTAGAGTTACAGCCATACAACGCTAAAATCCATTGTAACTTAGGCTTCTTGTATTGGGGTAAAGGCGATACGGAAGAAGCTATCAAGTCTTATGAATTGGCTATAAAATATAATGACAAATATGATATTGCATACAATAACTTAGGCGTAATTTATTTGGACGATTTAGGTCGTGTCAACAAATCTATTGAATTGTTTAGAAAAGCCGTTGATGCTAATCCTAATTACGCATTAGCTCACTTCAATTTGGCCAGAGCAATTTCAATTATCGGAGATAAAGTTGAAGCTGCTAAATTATACCAAATGGCGCAAGACATTAATAAAATTACCCAAGAAATAGACCCTAGAGATATTGCAGATAAAATTAGTGAACTATTTGAGTCTTAATTTTGTCTGTTGTATAATATTAAAATATCATTCAATTGGAAGAAAAGTATGACAGAAGATGATAAAACGGGAATTTCCCATCTAATAGAGAAGGAATTAACTTCCTCTGATAAAATTTTAAAACCTGATTTCAACCAAAAGACAGGTAGAGAACTTCTTGCGTTCTATTTACAATCAAAATTCAAACAAGTATTAGCATACGATAATAAAGCTGCCGAACCGATTTTTATTGAGGTTCGGTATGATTTTATTCAGAAGTTTTCAAGACGACTTATTCAAAATCCTAACAAAAGGATTATGATTGGGATTACGGGTGAATCAGCATCCGGCAAATCTACTATTTGCCGTGAAATAGAAAATGTTATCAAACGTTTTAACATGCCTGTTACTATCCTGACGACGGATAATTACTTCAATGATATTTCAGAACTTATTAAAACGTACGGAACATTTGATAATTTGCGTGACAACGGTTATGACGTAGATTCACCAAACAGTTTCCAACTAGATGTTTTACACGATGATTTGAATAAAATATCTCAAGGCGAAGATATTTATTCTCCTGAATATTTGCTAAACGGCACAGGCGTTTCCGTTCCAAAGGCTAAATTTGTTCCATCAAACAAAATTATTGTAGTTGAAGGTATGGCTTCAATGTTCGGTGATAACAAAGATATTTTTGATATCAAGGTTTATGTTGAAACAGATTTGGAATTAAGAAAAGAACGTTTCTTAACTAGAGCATATACTGAACGTAATCAGGATTTAGAGAACGCTAAAAAGCACTGGGAATATATTCTTGGTGCGGGTGAAAAATATGTTAAGCCTTATAGAAACGAAGCTGATATAATTATTAACGGCGATACAAATTTGGCTTATTTCTCTCAGATTTTAGAATATATCCATGCGATTACTAATAATTTTGAGGGATAGTGTTTTTTTTAATAGATTATGAGATATAAATATGAGTACAGTACAACCAATCAGTTTTCAAGGAAAAACTCGCTATCTTTCAGATAACGCTTATAACAATATGAAATCGATTTTAACCAAGATGAATCATAACACCGGTTATATAAACGGTGGCAATGTGTTTTCGACTTCACATCTGACTCGTTTAAGGTTATGCGATGACAGCGCAACATTTTATGATAGCAGATTTTTACTTAAAAAAGTTAAAGATAATGAGCAAATGCAAGGCAAAACCTTGATTAGTACACGTAATGCTCAAGTAGAAATTGATAATAAATCCGGTGAAGTTAAAGGACTTGATAAGCCGTTTTTCTCAACTTGGACAAAGGTTATAAAGAAAGTCGAACAAACAATTCAAAAATTTGCCGAGAATTTCGAAAATTCAAAATATGTAAAACGCGGTTATGTTTCGTTAATTGGTTTGACAAAAGATGGTGAAACCAAGATTAACAAAGTAATTGAACATATGGAAAAATAGATAGGTAGGGTTGGACAATTTTTATCCAATACGACAAATGGATTAACGTTAATGGTGCAAAAAATTGCACCCTACGTTTCTTGAATAAAATACGTTCAAAATCGAACATATATTTCTTTGCCAATTGTAGGGTGCAATTTTTGCACCATTAACTTGTCGTGTTTAATGAAAATGTTGAACCTGACCTGCATGTTTGAAAGTGTATTGTAAAGCGAAAAAGCTAGTTTATTATTAACTGTTTTTTAGTTATAATTCAAAAATGAAAAATGTAGAAATTAACACTATTTATAATATTCCTGAAGCGGTTAGTGGTATTGGTTTTATAAGTCATTTTATAGGTTTATCTTTGTATATTGTATTATTTATTTTTGAAATACCTTCCTTATTAATTGACAAAAATTATTTACAAGACTTCTTGCAATCAATTCAAGATTCGGGGGTATTTGTTGTGCTAGGAATGTTTTTTATATTTGTATTATGTCCACTTTATTTTCTTGTAAGATTTTTTATGGAATTATGCAGAACTAAAATGGCGCGCCATAAATTTTACACTACACCTAATATAAAATATATTACTTTTAATAATAACAATTTATTTTTTAAAAACACTATAAAAAATAATGATTTTTCAATAATGAAATCAGAAATTATTAGTGCCGAGCTAAAAGGTATAGTTAGAACTATTACTGCAACAAGAAAGTCTGGAGCACCTTTAGTAACTACTTTTATTGAAAATTTAACTTTAACTATTGAAACTAAAGATAAAAAATTTATAATTTATCCTGCTGTAAAAATTAATCAGACAAAAAAACAAATAATAGGGAATGATGAAGAAATAATTAAATTGCAAATAGATTTATACAAAAAATATTTTCTCTATTTTGTTGCCGTATTTGAATCAGATAATGCCCCTGAAAGCACAATTCTTGCCTTTAAACTTAACAACTACAACTCTTAACTAATTTTAAATCTACTATGCTTTTTTTATTAAGTTGGACTAAAGATATGTAGGGTGCAATTTTTTGCACCATTAACATTCTTTTCATTATCCTTCAAATACATAAGGTGTGAACCGCTTACGCTTTTCCCACCTTTTTAATTATCTAACTATATCCAAAACTTTTGCGAAATCTTCCAATTTGCAATCTGCTGTTAAGGATATTCTTAATCTTGAAGTGCCTTCGGGTACAGTAGGCGGACGGATTGCAGGAATGTAATACCCTTCTGCACGTAGTTTTTCTGATATTTTAACCGTATCATCGTTACTTCCGACAACTATTGGTATAATGTGTGTTGTAGAAACTGTTTCAATTCCTCTATCCTGCATTAATTTGTGAACATCAGCGGTTAATTTGTTTAACTTATTTTTCTGTTCAACCAAATATTCTCTTTTTTCTGTCAAAAGCCAGTTTGACCAAGCAATATTTAATGGAGGAATAGAGGTTGAAAATATAAATGAACGCGCTTTGTTTATTAAATATGATATAACCGTTTCAGAAGATACGCAAAATGCGCCAAATGAGCCGACAGCCTTGCCGAAGGTTGCGGTAATTATATCAACATCTTTCAAATATGAAGCTCCTGCAAGCGTGTTTCCGTAAGCGCAAAATGCGTGTGCTTCATCAATCATCAACAAACAATCGTATTTATTTTTAAGTTCAACAAGTTTATCAATATTTGCAACATCGCCATCCATACTGAACACTGATTCTGAAACAATTATAGCTTTTTTGTAATCTTTTCGTTTCGCTTTTAAAAGTCTTTCCAAATTATCGTAATCAAAATGTTTGTATCTGAAAAAATCACCTTGTGCAAGCTGCATACCGTCAATTATACTTGCGTGGTTTAATTTGTCAGAAAAAACAACATCACCACGACCTGCCAGCGCAGAAATAACGCCCAAATTACATTGATAACCTGTATTAAAAATCAGCGCTGCTTCTTTATTAAAAATTTGCGCAACCGTTTTTTCTAAAGCTTTATATTCAGGTGATGAGCCTGTCAAAAGCCTTGCAGAAGCAGTTGAAAGCTGATAAAAATGATTGTTTAGAAACTCTTTTTCAAGCTCAGTTTTTGTACTGATTCCCAAATAATCGTTAGAAGCAAAATTAATATATTCTTTACCATCAATAACAATTTTACCGTCTGATTTCGATTCTATATTGGGAATAGTTCGCAACTGTCCTTTATTTTTTAGAATTTCCAATTCGTTTATCATTATTCAATACTTCCTTAGCTTTTTCTAACTGTTCGTCTTTTTGATTACCGACAAAAAAGTCAAACTCATTTCCGACTTCTATATCAGGTTTAATTCCTAATTTATTAATATCAGTGCCGTTTGGTGTTAAATAACGAGCAATTGTAACATTAACGCCTGTTTGATTAGGAAGCGGTACAACTTTTTGCACCAATCCTTTGCCAAATGTTTTTCTGCCGACCAGCGTCGCTTTGTGGGTGTCTTTTAATGCACCTGAAAGAATTTCACTTGCGCTTGCGCTTGCACCGTTTACAAGAACTACAACAGGCTTTTGCATTCCAAAATGTTCATCTTGAGCTTTTATAGACTTTTTGTAACCATTCCTGTAAATAATATCAACAATTGTGCCGTTATTTATAAACATGTCGGCGATAAATACCGCATTATCAAGCAAGCCACCTGTATTCCCGCGCAAATCAAGAATTAAGGAGTCTGTATTTTTAGTGTTTTCTAAAGCTTCCAGAAACTCGTTAGGAGTCGTTCCACTCATAAAACTTAAGATTTGGATGTAGCCGATGTGGTTATCTAATACAGAGCTTTTTACACTCTTGATTTTAATTTCTTTACGCTTTATTTTCTTAGTAAGTTTTTTATTGTTTCTCAAAATTGTCAGCTCTACAACACTATTTTCAGGGCCTCGAACAATAGCTGCAACATCAGAAACATTCATGCCGTTAATGTCTTTACCATTTACGGCTGTAATAATATCACCTTGTTTGAGTTGTGCAAAATCAGCAGGAGTTGCCGGCATAACGTTAAATATTTCAATTTTTCCTGCATTTGAATATATATTTACACCAATTCCATAAATTTTAGATGTAATAGAAGTTGTTAAGTCTTCAAAGTCTTTTTTAGGCATGAAGCGTGTATATGGCTCGTTTAAGCTTGCAATCATTGTATCAATTGCAACTCTCGCATCTTCATCAGTCTTAATCTTATTTCTATAATGTTCTTTCCATCTGTACCAATTTTGATTATTTAAACTAGGTTCATAATATTCACGGTTGATAACTTTCCAAGTTTTATCAAAAAGTTTTTGTGGTGCAATTTCTTCATTATTGATTAAAGCTTGACGTGTATAAAATGCATTAGTTTTAGTAAACACAGACATAAAGACCTTGTTAAAAATTACTAAAATTAATACGGACAATACAAATATAAGTAACTGCTTTTTCTTCATACCACAATTTAACATCAAGAACAATGCGTAATCAATACACTAATGGGGATTTTGCATGCTTATTATAATCTGTTTTGTTATGCAATTTAAAAATTTTATATTTAAGTTTACATCTGCCAAATTATATGCTATATTTCAAACAGAGATATGGCTTTATTAACGTCGGATAAAATTTTAAAACTGATTCCTTCACTATTTGAAACTGATTTGAATAGTGAAAGACATTTGTTCAAAAACTTCGAAAAAATCCTGTCTTTTGACGAGGGTTTTATTTACTATGCAAATCCTGATAGTCTGCAATTAAAATATAGTTACAAAAAACATGCAAACTATGAAAAAGAAGCAACTTTTAAATTAAAATCAGATTTAAAGAAATTTATTTTCTCAAAAAATGGTAAAATAACAGATGAAACATCTGATTTAGTAGAAGCATTAGAATTAAAAGGAAGTTCTCAAAAATCTTATTTGGTATCAAAAATTTCTATTAAATCGACTGTTTTTGGGATTGTTGTTTTATCAAAAAGAGAAAAGAATTTCTATAAACAAGAAGATTTGGATGCGCTTGACGCCGTTTCTTCAGTGTTTTCATATTTATTAAAAGATGTTGAATTATCAAATGTGTTTAAAATTCAGCTAAAAGCTTTAAAAGATGGGATTGTAGAAAAAAATAACGCATATAAAACCATAAAAGAGCAAAATGAAAAAATTCTTGAAGCAGATAAGGTAAAAAATGAGTTTTTAGCGAATATTTCACATGAGCTCAGGACTCCTTTGAACTCTATTTTAGGTTTTTCTGATATTTTGGGAACGCAATTATATGGAAATTTAAATCCAAAACAAGAAGAATATGTAAATGATATTAAAATTTCAGCAACACATCTTCTTGGTATGATTAATGAAGTTTTGGATATGTCAAAAATTGAAGCAAATGCTATGAAGGTTGTGAAAAGTGCGTTTTGGATTTCAAGAGCTGTTGATGAGGTTGCAAATATACTTTCTCCACTTGCACAGAAGAAAAATATTAAACTTATAAAAAACATGGATGTGGATTTTGAAGTTTTTGCGGATTATCAAAAAATCCAACAAATTTTGTATAATTTGGTGAGCAATGCTATAAAGTATTCTCCGGAGAATGATGAGGTTGAAATATCTGTAAACTCTGATGACGAGAATTTCAGAATTTTAGTGCATGATAATGGGATTGGCATTGATAAAAAATATCATGGTAAGATTTTTGCAAAATTTGTTCAACTTGATAGTGCGTATACAAAAAAAGAAAGTTCGACTGGCTTGGGATTAACTATTACAAAGGAATTGGTTGAACTTCACGGAGGAAAAATTTCTCTGATTAGTGAAATCAATAATGGCTCTACTTTTATTGTAGAAATTCCGTTTTAGGAATTTCTAATATAATATTTTAAGTAAACAAGTTGCGGTTATTCCCTAACATAATAGGACACAACTGTCCATAATTATTGAACGACATTCGCGCCGCGAGCGTTTTTTAGCGAGCGCTAGAGTGCGGGTTCACCCGCTGTCTTGGATTATTATTTTTTATTTTTATTATAAAAAACTAGTTATCTTTAACTTTCTTTGAATCTTTTAAATCGCTATCAAAATAGCCTACAATAAATTTAAATGTATTGAGCGCTGAATCAATACTCATCACTCGAGGTTTGTTACCGCGTTTCTCCTTAACAGTGACAGTACCATTTTTTAAGTCCACATCTTCTAAAATGTATACGTGCCAAGTTCTGCCATCAAGCATTTTAACGCCTGTTCCGATGACAAAACTATGTTTCTTTTCCTTGTCCATGCGCTCAAACAGGTTCATAACTTCATCTTTATATCCGCTTAAATCGAAATTAAAATCTTCCTCTGCAATCACGCGAGGCTCAACACCTGTAAAAATTTTCATAAAGTGTGACGGTAAGCTGTTTTCAAAAGCATAATCTTTAAAATTGTCCGTAAACCTGCAAATCCAAGGCTTTGCCTTATACTTGTTTTCGTATTGAGCAACAGAAACGTCCATGCTTCTTATTATTTCATTATTTTGTAATCGATATAGCTTTTCGTAACCTTTTACGATAGCATTTGTCGGGATTGTATATTTCTCTTCTTTATTATTTGGTGCGTATAAATAGCAATTTATTAATTTTGGATTTTTATCGTCGTATTGAATATGTTCTTTTATAACTTTACGCCCGTTTGGGGTGTGTGATAGGGTTTCTAAGGTCGTCATTAAGTAACAGTCACTAAAATGCTGTTTTGTGCTTTCAAATTTGTCAATATCATTATCGGAAATTGACGCACGAAAAGGAATATTAATACTATTCAAACGACCTATCATATCTTTATTAAAAATGAAAAATGTAAATTATTGCTAAATTATTGCAAAAATGTTACAATTTGAAAGGTAGCTTGTATTGTGAGCGAATTTGGTGCTTCGCCCCTTGTGGGAGAAGCTGGGCGGAGCCCTGATGAGGGGTATTATTAAGGAATTAAATATGGAAATACTAATCGGTTCAGACCATGGTGGTTATAAATTAAAACAAGAAATTATAAAATATTTAAACGAATTAGGACATACTGTTGAAGATTGTGGCTGTTATTCGGAAGAATCTTGTGATTACCCTGATATAGCACAAGATGTTGCTAAAAAAGTTTTATCAACAGGCAAAAAAGCAATTCTTGTTTGCGGAACCGGGATTGGCATGTCAATTGCAGCAAATCGTTTTAAGGGAATTAGAGCATCACATTGCACAGACACTTTTACTGCAAGAATGACAAGAATGCACAATAATTCAAATATTTTATGTTTAGGCGAAAGAATTACAGGCACAGGTCTTGCGCTTGATATTGTTGAAATTTGGTTAAATACAGATTTTCAAGGCGGAAGACACGAAAGAAGAATAAATAAATTGGAGTTATAAATGACAGAAGAAATTACATCATATAAGTTCGCTTGCGCGGTTGCAAGATTTTTGGAAGAAAGAATTGCAAGTGATATTTCTATTTTGAATATCAGCAATGTTTCATCTTTCGCAGATTATTTTGTAATATGTTCGGCGCAAACAAGTACACAAGTTAAAGCTTTAACCGAAAATTTGGCTGAAAAAGTTAAATCAACATTTTCAAGATTACCTTTAGGCAGAGAAAACGATGTCAAAAATCGTTGGAACTTGATTGATTACGGTGATGTAGTTGTTCATATTCTTCAACAAGATGAAAGAGAAGCCTATGCTATTGAAAAATTCTGGAATCACGCGTTCAGCATTCCTCGTAACACTTGGTTAGAAGAGTCAATTGAATATTCTGTTTATGAAAATATTAAAAAATAATTTATTTTTTATGAATTAACAAGAGAGCTTACAATAAGGAATATTATGGATAAAAAAGAATTAAATAAAGCAATAGAAAAAACCGTTTTAAAAATGGCAATGGAGCCTAAAAATACTGAGCATTATCACGAGCTTGCTAAATACTATGCTATGGATAATCAGTATGACAAAGTTATTTCTGTATACGAAAGTCTTTTAGAAATAGATCCAAAAGATTTACAAACCTTGTTGAATTTAGGTAGCATTTGGTTCTATTCAAAAGAATACAAAAAAGCTTTAAAATATTTTAACCAAGCAATGCTAGTTAATCCAAGTAATTATTTAGTTTACTATAATATGGCGAACACTTATGCAGAGCTTAAAAACTTCTCAAAAGCTTTGCATTACTATAACAGAACGCTTGATTTTAATTCTCAAGACCCTGAAATTTATAATGCTATTGCGCTTTTATACCATGACTTTGAAGATTATGTTGAATCAAGAGCATATTATGAAAAAGCTTTATCGCTTGACCCGGATAATTTAACAGCGTTGGTGGATTTAGGAAATGTTTGTTTTAAATTATTTGACTATAATAAAGCTCTTGAATACTATTACAAAGTGTTCAAGCTTGCACCTGATAACAAAACTGTGGCTCTTTGTATTGCAAATACGCTTGCAGTATCAAAAGACAAAGAAAAATGTTATGATTATTTTGAGAAAGCGATTGCACTTCCGGGTGATAACTATAAGGCTTATATTTGCTATGCGATAGCGAAATCAGATTTTAAAGATTATGAAGATGCTATTGAATTGTACAAAAAAGCTATCGAAATTAATCCTAAAGAAGCTAATGCTTATATATTAACAGGAAACTTGTATTCTAATATCAAAAAATTTAAAGAAGCAGAAGCAGAGTATAAAGAAGCTCTTAAAATTAATAAGCTTGATCCAAGCATTTATGTATTGATTGCGAATGTTTATTATATGAATAATGAAGTAGAACGCTCAATTTACTCATATCGAGCTGCTGTAAATATGCGTCCTGAAAATGATGAATATAAGTTAGTTTTCATTCAAGTTTTAGATGATTATATAGAACAACAAAGAAAGGGTGATATCGTTGCAACCTTCTAGACAAATTTATCCGATTGAAAGACTAATATCAGCAGGCTCATATTTGACAGCCGGTGGAGCGGGTTTTGTGTGGCTTATTATTGCTACATTAATGAAAAAGAATGTTACGCCATTTTTGATGTATCATATTTTGCAATCAATATTTTTATCAATTGCATACTTTTTGCTTGCAACATTTGCAGAATTAATTTATGTAATTCTTTATAGAATTCCATTTATAAATGCAATACCTTATTTTATTAATATGCCATTGCCGTTTGTTTTTGGACTTTCTGTTGTTCAGACAATTACAACAGCAATTATTTTGTATTTAGCAATAACTGCAGGTATGGGAATGTATAGCTATATACCGTGGGTATCTGATATTATTGACCAAAATACGGGTAGAAAATAATATCAACCTCATTCATGTAGCCTCCGGCTCGAACCCTCACCCGAAAATCTAAGTTTCGCAGAGCTCAACTTGATTTTCTACCCTCTCCCAAAGTGAGGGATTGTGCTAATAACGAATGATTTTGGCACAGCTTTTAACAATTGAACGACATTCGCGCCGCGAGCGTGCAGCGATTAGCTGCGATAGTGAGCGTAAGAGTGCAGGCTCTGCCTGCTACATCCATTTGAACCACAACCGACAGGTTGTAGAAAACAGCAAAAGTTTCTTCTTTTTTGTTACTTTTTTCTTCTTGCTTTTTCAAAGAAGAAAAAAGTAAGAATTATTTTGAAATGTTTATTTTTATCTCTTTTGTTGCGATAAAAAGAGATAAAAATATTATAAGACCATTGCAAGAATCATCAAAATCATAGCCCCAATCTCCATAGCAGTTGACATGCGCTGTGAAAATTTATTTGAATCATATTTAGAAGCTGATTTTTTAGCTTTACTTACACTGTTTAGTCTTTTAATACGTGAAGCCGTATCTTCATTTGAAAATTCAGTCCCAAAGGTTTCATATTCAAGCTGTGAGAGCTCTTCATTTAAATTAGGATTAGATGGAAGCATTGCAGAACCGCCGGTCATATCGCCATAATTAGTATAAGGTCTAGTGTAATTTCTTTGTCCAAACGGCATTTTAAAACGATTGCTACTCAAACCTGATAAATCATTTGATGTTAAAGTATCATTATCATAATAACTTTGATTTCTAAAATCATCATTATAAGAATTTTTAGCAATTGTTTCCGGCATTATTTTGGCTTTTATTCTATCCATTCTTGTAGAATAATCATCTACATCATATATTTTACCGAATATTTTACGCTCGATTGCAACTATACGTGAATGAAAATCACGATTCTTATATGTTTGATTAAATATTTTCTGTTCGATTTCATCCACAATAGGATAATTTACTGAACTATCAGCTATGGTTTCATCTTCTTTAAAACTGTCTTCAGTTGGTTCAATTTCCAAACCTATTACGTCTGCCGAAATATCGCCGGAAAGCTTTTTAATTCTTTTATTAATGTCACCGTTTGAAGATTTCCCATAAACAGTTTTTTCAAGACGTGAAATTCGATTTTGCGCACTGTCATTAGAGTAGTCAAAACCGTAAATATCATTTTCAATTTTAGTAATTAAGCTATCAGGCTTTTGGGTTGCAGCTTCAATACTAAATCCAGTAAAACCGAATATATACGCAAATATTAGGAATGTCGCAAGAAATTTTTTCATAGTAGTACCACCTTGTTACCACTATAAATTGTGATTTAAAGCTTAGCTATTCAACCATCAATTATAAAAAATATCGGTAAAAATTATTAAAAAGTTGTAGGTCTTATTTATATAGCTAAAATTTTTCTAATCACTTTCTATTAGTTCGGTTAGAGAATACATTTCCCTCTTTACATTCCCCTGTTTTTGTCATAAACTTATTAGGTTAAAAAGACTTTATAGAGGAGAAATTTTGATATGAAAAATAGAGTTTTATTATGTATTATGGACGGTTGGGGAATTTCAACAGGTGCAGACAAATATGATGCTACAAAGCTTTCACATCCTGTAAATGTTCCTGAACTTATAAAAGACTACCCTTCAATTAAAATCCACGCAGACGGCGAATACGTTGGATTACCAGAAGGTCAAATGGGTAACAGTGAAGTTGGTCACTTGAACTTGGGTGCAGGTAGAGTTGTTTACCAAGATTTGTCAAAAATCAACAGAGCAATTAAAGACGGTTCATTCTTTAAAAACGAAAAATTCTTAGAAGCAATCAACCATGCTAAAAAGAACAATTCTTCACTTCATATTTACGGTTTAGTTTCAACAGGCGGCGTTCACTCATCACTTGACCACGTTTTAGCCTTAATTAAACTTGCGGCTGATGAAGGACTTACAAAAGTTTATGTACACGCATTCTTAGATGGTCGTGATACACCACCTTCAAGTGCTTGCACATACTTGCAAACTGTTGAAGATGAATTAAAGAAATACAACTTACCAAAAGTTGCAACAGTTATCGGCAGATACTACATTATGGATAGAGATAACCGTTGGGATAGAGTAGAAAAAGGTTACAACTGCTTGTTGTTAGGTGAAGGCAACCACGCAGCGACTGCTTGCGAAGCTGTTCAAAAATCTTACGAAGAAGGCGTAACTGATGAATTCGTTCTTCCAACAGCTATCGGCACTGAAGCTGAAGTAAATGAAAGCAGAATTCAAGATAACGATGCTATTATTTTCTTCAACTATCGTCCTGATAGAGCAAGAGAAATTACTAAGGCTGTTAACTTCAAAGATTTTGACGGTTTTGATAGAAAGAAAGTTTTAAACAATATTTACTACTGTACAATGACAAGTTACGAAGCAACATTTACTTTCCCTGTTGCATTCCCTAAAACTAAACTTGTAAACATTTTGGGCGATGTATTGGAAGCAAACGGTGTTCACCAATTCAGAACAGCAGAAACTGAAAAATATGCACACGTAACATTCTTCTTCAATGGTGGTATTGATGAGCCTCAACCTCACGAAACAAGAAAACTTGTTGCCTCTCCTAAAGTTGCAACTTATGACATGCAACCTGAAATGAGCGCACCTGAAGTTTGTGAAAACGTATTGGAAGCTGTTGCAAATCCTGAATACGGTTTTGTTCTTGTAAACTTCGCAAACCCTGATATGGTTGGTCACACAGGTGTACTTGAAGCTGCTGAAAAGGCTTGTAAAGTAGTTGATGAATGTGTTGGTAAAATTGCTCAAAAATGTAAAGAAAACGGCGTTGTTATGTTACTTACAGCTGACCATGGTAATGCAGAAGTAATGTTCAACGACAAAACAGGTAAGCCACACACTGCACATACAACAAATGAAGTTCCTTTCGTTGTTATCAACGGCCCTAAAGATCTTGAACTTAAAAATGACGGAGCTTTATGCAATGTAGCACCAACAGTATTGCAGTTGATGGGTATCGAAAAACCAGCAGAAATGGATTGCGATAGTTTGATTAAATAAAAAAGAGAAAAAGTTGAATAGTTGAAAAGCTTAACAGTTGAATCGTTCATTATAACCTTTATGAGCGTTAGCGAATTTAAAGAACCTTTCAACCTTTCAACTATTCAACTTCTAAAATCTTTAACTACATAATTATATTGAGAGAAAACAATGACTGAAGAAAATAACGTTAAACCATTAAATATAGATTTATCACTAAAGAAAAACAATGTAGATGAGTTCTTTTACAATTTGAGTGAAAACCCAAACGGTTTCAAGAACAAAGATTTCCGTTACACGTTAAGTTTGATTTATCAGCTTGTAGAGGATGAGTTTGAGGGGATTTTTCTATCTCCGAATTCACCTGTAAGAAATACTGATTTCTTGCTTATAAACGATGGTACGGTGACTAATCCTAAATTGTCGTTTTTTGTAACACCTACAAACAATTTTCAATTTTATCTAAAATCTAAAGGTTCAATGTTTAGATTTACGTCTAAAGAAGTTAACGGTCAAATCGGCTACATCATGCCATTAGATTTAGTTTTAGACTATTTTGGCGGATTTGGTGAAGTTGTTGATTTCTCTTCATTAACTCAAACTTTTGCATATTTCAACAAGCTTACACACTTTGTTATGAAGCTTATTGAAAAATTGTACTTTATACCGACAGTACATAGAAAAGAAGGCGCATCAGGCGGTTCTTTCAGAATTGTTTATGAGCCGATTATTTCTAATAAAGAATCTGCAAAAATTATTAACGAGCTTGAAAACAATCTACCTGAAAACTTGTTCATTAAAGGTGACAAGCCAAAAGATTTTGTTGAAAGATTTGTCAGAGAATATTTGAACTACCTTGTTTACAAATTCTTAGGAATTAAGGCTTACCGTTTCAAAGACATTAAATCCGGTCATTATATGATTAAGGATTTAGAACAAAGATGCTTAATGAAGGGTAAAGACCTTGCCGAAAACTTTGCGCAATGGTTCGATGAATTGTATCTCGGCAAATATGACTTAATCCCATTCTTCAAGGTAAATAAAGTTAGCGATGATCAGTTTGAACTTAAAATCCATATCAAAAATAGAAAAACTGATGAGACAATTCTTCTTGACGAACTTTATCATGAAGATGAGATTTGGGGCTTAGATACGGCTGATATATCTAAAATTATTGAAAAACAACTTAATTATGCCGTTAGATACATGCCGGAGCTTGAAACTCTTTTTGAAGATGAAGACAAACTAGCTCTAACTTTGAACTTAAATGAAGTTTATAAAATTATTGCTCAAACGGCTTATTACTTACAAAAAGCACAAATTGACGTAATCTTACCGGAAGAGTTAACAAATATTATTATTCCGCGAGCATCAATTAATGCTAAAGTTAAAGCTTCTCGTTCAGACGATTTAATGAATATCTTTAACACTGTTTCAAGCAGTGCAATTTCTCTTGATGATATTTTAGACTTTACTTACGAAATTTCATTAGGTGATGAAAAGATTTCATTGGAAGAGTTTAACAAACTTGTAAACGAAAGCAACGGCCTAATTCAATACAACGGCAAATACATTTTAGTTGATAAAGCTGAAGGCTTGAAGCTTGTTGAACAAATTCAAAATGCTAATCATAAGAAGATGACAAGACTTGAACTTATACACGCTTCTATGTCAGGTCAACTTCAAAATTATGACTTCAATTATGATGAAGCTTATGCAAACGTTATCAAGGATTTTGCAAAGCCTGTTGAAGTTACTCAGCCTGAAGGTTTGAAGGGCGATTTAAGAGCATACCAAATGACAGGTCTTAAATGGCTTTGGACAAATGTTTCAAAAGGTTTTGGTTGTTGTATGGCTGACGATATGGGGTTAGGTAAAACCATTCAGGTTATAAGCTTAATTCTTAAACTAAAAGAAGAAAAGAAAATTAAAAACCCTGTGTTGGTAATTTGTCCAACTACTTTGATGGGTAACTGGATGAAAGAATTGCAACTGTTTGCACCTTCTCTAAAAACTGCGACTTATCATGGAATGGATAGAAAACTTGATTTAAAATGCGACGTTATTCTTACAACTTATGCAATCATGAGAATAGATGTTGAAGAAATGAAGAAAAATACTTGGGGCATGATTGTTGTAGACGAAGCTCAAAATATTAAAAACCCTGACACGGCGCAAACTTTGGCGATTAAATCACTAAAATCAGATATCAAGATTGCAATGACAGGTACTCCGGTGGAAAACCGTCTTACAGAGCTTTGGAGTATTTTCGACTTCATCAACAAAGGTTATTTAGGCTCATTAAAGGAATTCCAAAAGAGTTATGCTGTGCCTATTGAAAGGTTTAAAGAAAAAACAAGGGCGTCAAAACTTAAACTTTCTGTTTCACCATTTGTTTTAAGACGTTTAAAAACCGATAAACACGTAATTTCGGATTTGCCTGACAAGATGGTAATGAACGATTATTGCTATTTGGCTAAATCTCAAGCTATTTTATACGAAAAAACGCTTAACGAAATGATGGAAAAAATCAGCGGATTTACAGGTGTTAACAGACGCGGTAATATTTTCAAGCTTATAACTGCGCTTAAACAAATTTGTAATCACCCTTATCAATTCTTAAAAAGCGGTGAAACTTCTAAAGAACTTTCAGGTAAGGCAGAAAAATGCGTTTCTTTGGTGCAGAGTATTTTGGATAATAATGAAAAAACTCTTATTTTCACTCAATATAAAGAAATGGGCGATTTATTAACTAAAATGCTACTTGAAGAATGTGGTTCAGAACCTTCATTTTTCCACGGTTCATTAACAGTTCCACAACGTGAAAAATTGATTGAAGATTTCCAAACGAATAACGATAGAAAAATTATGATACTTTCACTGAAAGCCGGTGGTACAGGTTTGAACTTAACAAGTGCAACTAACGTAATTCACTATGACTTGTGGTGGAATCCGGCGGTAGAGGATCAAGCGACAGATAGAACGTACCGTATCGGTCAAGAAAAGAACGTTATGGTGCATAGACTTATTACACTCGGAACTTTTGAAGAAAAGATTGACGAGATGTTGAAGTCTAAAAAAGAACTTGCTGATTTGGCGGTTTACGAAGGCGAAAAGATTATTACAGAACTTTCAGACCAAGAAATCTACGATATTTTCTCTTTGACTGCGGGTTAGTTGTAGGCTTTTTATTATAGTTAATAACACCCTCTCCCGCCTTCGGCACCCTCCCCCGAGTAAAATGGACAAAAGGGAGGGAACTAAAGTCGTTCGGGGTTCGCACAAACCCTCTCTTTGGGAGAGGGTAGAAAATCAAGTTGAGCTGTGCGAAACTTAGATTTTCGGGTGAGGGGTCGTGCCGTAGGCGATTTAGTTTATAAAATTTGTTTACTTTACGTATTGCAAAACCCTCACCCTAGCCCTCTCCCTCGGAGATGGAATAACCACAGTCGTTCAATTAACGTATATCACTCCCTTTCTCGGGGGAGCGGATTTTCGGTAGGACGATGTCGAGCGTTAGCGAGCAAGCCCGTAAGAGCAAATAACATGGATTAATTTAATTATCTATACCACCCTCATCAGAGCTCCGCTCAGCTTCTCCCCTCAAGGGCGAAGCCGTCACTTGCGCCAATTTAACGTATTCTACCGCTTCTCCCTCGAGGGGAGAAGCTGAGCGGAGCTCTGATGAGGGTGGTATAGATAAAAATTATTAACTAATTTTCCACTTTCAATTTTCCATTTATCAAATACCCACCCGCATCTGTAAGGCTCTGCATAGCCTCGCCAACAGCTGCGACCTCCCTAACCATGGAGGTTTTAATACAAGAACGCCTGCTCTTTTGGGAGCAGGCGGAGTCAATTATTATAATAATTACTATCCGATATTTGATTAACCTAAACCGAAGGTTGGAGCTGAGTCCTTGATTCCTTCTGAACAAGCTTGTTTGATGCTTTCCAATCTTGCCTTTGCATCTGCAAGTTGAGCTTCGCAAGATTCTTTGTCCAAATCCATTTCGGTTTCTTTTTCTTCTAACGGAGCAAGAGCCATATCTTGTTCTGCTTCTAATTGTGATTTTGCTGCTTCTAACCAAATTGAAACATTGCTTTGGTATTGAGAACTCATCTGACTGCACATTGCTTGAGCTTGAGATTGGTTGTTTTGAGCTGCTGACATTGCCATCTTGAAAGCAGTTACTTCGTCTTTTGTAAACTTACCATCTGTACCAAATTTATCATCACCTAAGTAGTTACCATCAGCATTTTTTGTTTGTTGCAATCCTGTTACATAATAATCTTGCAACATTTCTTGGAATCTTGTACCATCAATTGCATCAAACTTAGAATCTTTGTCTTTTGGAATTTGACCACTTGCAAGCATACTACCCATTTGGTTTAGAACAAAGCTTGTTACACCGCTACCATTCATATTCCAAGGATTAAATGCTTGATTTTGAGTGCCCAATCCCATTTGATTTTGGAAGAATACCGTAGCTTGACTTTGCATTATTTGTGCTTGTTTCTCAAGTTGAGACATTTTACTAGAATACATTTTTTGTACTCTAGAAATGTTCTTCGTTATCCTTTCCTTTCGACTAGATATACGAAGTTCTTGTAAAGTCAATTTGTTGACTTTACGTTGAAGCCTCATTTTTTCATGTAATAACATTAAGAATGCCATTGTCTGTATCTAGTCTCCGTGTCTATTTGTACTTTTATATATATAAAGTCTTCCAAGACTTGAGAATTTCACATGTATGACAATATTGTTACAAAACTTTACATGATTGTTACAAATTTTTAAAAATAAAAACCTCCATGGTTAGGGAGGTCGCAGCTGTTGGTGAGGCTATACCGAGCCTTACAGATGCGGGTGGGTTTTGATAAATGGAAAATTGAAAGTGGAGAATGGAAAATTCGTTAATAATATTTGTCTATACCACCCTCATCAGAGCTCCGCTCAGATGAGGGTGATATAGATAATTAAAGTTAATTTAGCGCATGTAGTTTAATTAAAACGAACGACTTTAGTTCCCTCCCTCGGGGGAGCGGATTTTTGGTAGGGCGATGTCGAGCGTAAGCGAGCAAGCCCGTAAGAGCAAATAACATGGAAATGACTACTAAAATCCGTAAGGATTTGTTGTTATTGGAATGTTATGCTCGCCCGAATAATCCAAGACAGGGTGCCGAAGGCGGGAGAGGGTGTTATTAACTTTAAAATCAATAAAAAATCAGGGGAAGCTTGCACCACCCCTGATTAAACCAAAATAATCTTTAATTATTCTTCTTCAGAAGCTTCTTCAACTTCTTCTTGTTGAATATCTTCTTCATCAAGAGCTTGTTGATTCATTTCTTCTTCAATTTCTTCTTGGATTTCATCAGAATCAACTGTTCTTTCTTCATCTTCAACAGCTTCTTCTT
Source organism: uncultured Candidatus Melainabacteria bacterium (assembly GCA_934747335.1). Lineage (GTDB taxonomy): Bacteria > Cyanobacteriota > Vampirovibrionia > Gastranaerophilales > Gastranaerophilaceae > CAG-196. The sequence continues at coordinate 29,947 of CAKVGS010000005.1, read as the reverse complement.
CATAGTCGTAATTTGAATTCTTACGAGCTTCTTCATCTTCCATTTGAGAAACGCTCTTGATATCAATCTTCCAACCTGTCAATCTGTGAGCAAGTCTTACGTTTTGACCTTCACGACCGATAGCTAAAGAAAGCTGATCATCAGGAACTACAACCAAAGCGTCTTTTGTTTCTTCATCGTCAGTCATAATATCAACTGAAACTACTCTAGCCGGTGAAATAGCATTTACAATGTATTCAACAGGGTCCGGTGACCATCTAACGATATCAATTTTTTCGTTCTTTAATTCACCAACGATAGTTTGAATTCTTGAGCCGCGAGGTCCTATACAAGCGCCAACTGAATCAACTTCAGGGTCATTTGACCAAACCGCAAGTTTTGTTCTGAATCCGGCTTCACGAGCAATAGATTTAATTTCTACAATTCCGTCTTCAATTTCAGGAACTTCAAGTTCAAACAACTCCTTAACAATTTCAGGGTGAGCGTGAGAAACAATAACTTGTGGAAGTCTGCTTGTTTCTTTTACGTTAAGAACAAATACTCTGATTCTGTTACCAGGTTTATAGTATTCGCGAGGAATTTGTTCTTTTTGAGGCATGATAGCATCCGTTTTACCGATATTAACGATAACATTTCTATTTTCAACTCTTTGAATAATACCTGTTACCAAAGTACCTTTCTTTTCTAAGAATTCGTTCAAAATGTTATTTCTTTCTGCATCTCTAATTCTTTGAGTAATAACTTGTTTAGCAGATTGTGCTGCAATACGTCCGAATTGTTCAGGTGTAACTTCAATCTTAACTTCATCATCAACTTCAACTTCATCGTCGATTTCTTGAGCTTCTTCCAATGAAATTTGAGTATCAGGATCTTCAACTTCTTCTACTACTGTTTTTGTGCTGAATACACCGATTTCGCCGGTTTGTTCATCCAAAATTGCTTCTATATTAGCAGCTTCTTTTACGTGCATGTGTTTTTTATAAGCAGCTACCATTGCATCACATAATGACGCAATAAGAACTTCTTTAGAAATACCACGTTCTCTTTCAAGCTCTTCGCAAGCTTCAAATAATGCTGTTCCGATTTTAATCATGTTTTTTCTCCTTTTTGAGGGAATAAGGTAATAGGGCAATAAGGGAATAAGTGGTTATATTCGCTATGCTCATTATTGTTCTATTATTCTTATCTCCATTTATTTGTTATTATTTACTTTTTCTAAAAAATATTTTCTTAGTCCGCTTATTAATGCATTTACCTTTTTAATCTGTTCATCTTCAATTTTGTAATTTTCTATATAACTTAACTCTTGTGCAATTGTTAATTGTGTATCTAATTCTGCTAAAGAGCCTAAAGCTATATCAATAAATCTTATAGTTTCTTTAGCAGTTGCTCTTGCATTACCTTCTGCTATATTAGATGGAACAGAAATAACAGCTCGTCTTATTTGGGATGTTAATCCATAGAGTTCCTGGTTAGGGAAATCATTAGTTAATTTATAAACTAATTTCACAAGTTTTATAGATTCTTTCCAAGCTTCCAAATCTTTATGAAACATAATTTAAAACCTCTTATTCCCTTATTGCCTTATTACCTTATTACCCTATTCCCTTTTAATCAATATATAATTTCGCCGACTGAATATTCGTTTTCGGTATTTGTAATTCTTCGCCATCTTCGAAACGGAAAAAAGTTAAACCTTTATTGTCATCCCAATCTAAAATTTCGCCTTTAAATATTTTCTCTGTTTCACCTTCCAATGGTTGTTTTAGTTTGAGGCTAATTCTTCTTCCTTTAAAGATTAAAAATTCTTTATCTGATTTGAATTTTCTTTCTAGCCCCGGTGAAGATACTTCCAAATAATATTTTACAGGAATAAGTTCGTCCAGAAAATCATTTAAGCTTCTTGTTACATTTTCACAATCGTCTAACGTAATATCTTTTTCGTAAGAATATAAATAAATTCTCAAAAACCACTTGTGATTTTCTTTCACAAATTCAATTTCAATAGGAATAAGATTATAACGCATTGCTGTATTTTCAATAAGCGGTGTAATTTTTTCTAAGACTTCAAATCTGTTTACATCTTGCTTCATAACACTCCTTCCTTTTGTTTTGAGAATATTTTTTATTCTCCTAATAAAAAAAGAACGGGAATTGTACCGTTCTTTTTCTAAGAAACTATTTACATTTTGAGTATATCAAATATTTATGCATTTGTAAATCTTAATATTAAGGTTTGTGAAGAAATTTCTTTCTAGCCACTTGGATAGCTTTTGCTATTCCGTATAATGCTACACTTGCGCCAGGAATAGGTGTAAATAAGCCTAAAAAACCTACCACTGCAGGAAAATTATCCCAAGTAATTTTTTTAGGCATTTTTTCTTTATATGTATTTTTAAGTTTTTGTGGAACAACACCACCGACTTTATGTTCTACATATTTTGCGCCTGATTTTACTCTGTTTTTTGCGGTATGTATTTCTTGTTTTATAGGTAAAACTTTCATATTCTTTTATTATGACACAAAAATATTTTATGGTAGAATTTTATTAGAGTATTCTTAAAAGAGGAAAATAAAATGACACAACAAACAAAAGAGCCTATTTCGGCGAAAGAAACTATAAGACAGACAAGGATTCAAAAACTTGCTGAACTTGCTGATAAAGGGATTAATCCATATCCTTATGCATTTGACAAAGATGCTGACGCAGCTTATTTGCAAACAAAATATAAAGATTTACAGGCAGGTGAAGAAACAGAAGATTTCTATTCAGTAGCAGGTCGTGTAATGGCAATTAGAAATTCAGGCATGTTTATTGACTTGATGGATGCAACAGGCAAAATCCAAATATTCTCACACAAAGAAAACATGGATCCTGAAATGGTTAAGACCTTGAAATTAGTTGATATTGGTGACATTTTAGGTTTTTACGGTTCAATCAGAAGAACACCGCGTGGAGAACTTTCTATCAAGGCTAAATCATTCAAAATGCTTTCAAAATCACTTCTTCCGCTTCCTAACAAACAAATTAGCGAAGAAAAGTTGGAACAATTGAAGGCTTATCACAACATGAACGATACTGAAACTAAGTATCGTCAAAGATATGTTGACTTGATTATGAACGAAAAAACCAGAGATACGTTCAGAAAAAGAAGTTTAATTATTCAAAAAGTTAGAGAATACTTGACAAAACAAGGATTTATCGAAGTTGAAACTCCAATGTTGCACACTCAAGCATCAGGTGCAAACGCAAGACCGTTTATCACTCACCACAATGCTTTGGATATGGATTTAACTTTAAGAATCGCACCTGAACTTCACTTGAAAAGATTAATGGTTGGCGGTTTAAGCGAAAAAATCTTTGAACTTTCAAGATGTTTCCGTAACGAAGGCATTGATACGCGTCACAATCCTGAATTTACAATGATTGAGCTTTACCAATCTTATGTAGATTATAACGAAATGATGGTATTGACTGAAAATCTTGTAGCTTACGTTGCTCAAGAAGTTTTAGGAACAATGAAAATTCAATACGGTGAAAACGAAATCGATTTAACTCCACCTTGGGATAGAAAAACTATGTTAGGTTCTATTAAGGAATTTACCGGAATTGATTTCGGCGAATTCTTTACTGCGAAAGAAGCTTATGAGAAAGCGAAAGCTTTGCATATCGAAGTAGATGAAGAAATGAATTGGGGACAAATTGTTGAAGCTGTATTTGAAGCAACAGTTGAGCCAACTCTAATTCAACCTTGCCACATTATTGATTATCCTCGTGAAATTTCACCTTTGGCAAAAGTTCATAGAGATAATGACAGATTGACAGAACGTTTCGAAACCAGAGTTAACGGTTGGGAAATTGCAAACGCATTTTCAGAATTAACTGATCCAATCGACCAAAGACATAGATTTGAAGCTCAAGCTTTAGCAAAAGCTAACGGTGATGAAGAAGCAATGTCTTATGATGAAGATTACATCAACGCTCTTGAATACGGTTTAGCACCAACTGGCGGTATGGGAATGGGAATTGACAGATTAGTAATGTTATTAACTAATTCTCCTACAATTCGTGACGTAATTGCGTTCCCTACTTTAAAGAAATTGGAAAATTAGTTTATGAAAAAGGGTGAAATTTAAATTTCACCCTTTTTTTTAAAGCAATGAATTCATTTAATTCGCTAAACTCATAAATTGTATGAAAGAACAAGATTTTATAAATATTATAAAAAAACAAATCGGCACTGAATATATAGGTGACGATTGTGCGTTTCTAAAAGACTTAGGGATTGTTATAACACAAGATAGTCTTGTCGAAGATGTTCATTTTAAACTGAATTGGTGCACGCCGTTTCAATTAGGATATAAGGCTGTTACAGTTAATATTAGCGATGTGTTAGCATCCGGTGCTGAACCTAAATATCTAACCATCGCGCTATCTCTTCCTTCAAACATAGAAGAATGTTTTATAGAAGAATTTTACAAAGGTGCAAATTCAGCTTTAAGAGGCGCTAAAATCATTGGTGGCGATATTACAGGTGCGGATAAAATCTATATTTCAATTACGGCAATCGGTACAACTAGTGGACGCAAAATTTCGTCAAGAAGTAATGCACATGTCGGTGATGTTGTTATTACAAAAGGTGAGTTTGGAAAAAGCTCATTGGGATTAAAAGAATTAATGAATGGCGGAAATGATTCTGAACTTATTAGAGCGCATTTGGAACCGCAATTAGAAGAAAATTTTGCAAATGAGATTGCGACTCAAATTAACTCGGAATATGCAATGATGGACACGTCAGACGGCTTAGCTGATGCTTTGTTCCAAATTGCAAGCTCAAGCAATGTTTCGATTGATTCAAAATTTGTAGAAGGAATTTTCGGAGCAGAAGATTATAAACTTGTAGCAACTGTTCCAAGAGAATTTTTGAAAAAACTTACCGAATATGAAATAATCGGCAAGGTAGTTGAAAAACAAGATTATATTTTAAAAGTTGGTAATAAAAAGTATTATAGTTATGATGAATTAGGTTTATATAACCATTTTGGGAAAGAGGAAGCATGAGAAATTTTTCACTTATAATAACAGCTGGCGGAACATCTTCGCGTTATGGCAATACAAACAAATTATTAGAAAAAATTAACGAAAAAACAGTTATTGAAGAAACTGTATCAAAGTTTATTGATTTTGATGAAATTGATGAAATAATAATTTCTGCAAACCGTTCAATAATCGAAATATTACAGCAATTATTGAATAATCCGAAAGTTAAAATTATTGAAGGCGGGAATACAAGGCAAAAGTCCGTTTATAATGCTTTGCAGGTTGTAAAAAATGACTATGTTTTAATTCACGATGGAGCTCGTCCGCTAATCAGAAAAGACACAATTGCTTACGTTTTAGAAGCCGTCTTGGATAAAGATGCCGTAACTGTTATGACAAAAACTACTGATACAATTAAAGAAGTTGATTCAACAGGCAGAATTATTCGCACAATTGATCGCTCAAAATTGTATAATACACAGACTCCGCAGGCGTTTAAGACTTCAATAATAAAAGATGCCCATGAAAAATTGAAAGACGGTAATTTCACGGATGATTGCTCTATGCTTGAAGAATTGAATATTCCAGTTTATATCGTTAATGGCAGTTATACGAATATTAAAATCACAATTAAAAGTGATTTGGACTTTGCTAAACTTTATATTTAAAATATCTAAATTTAAACTTCCAACGGCTGGTCTAACGAACGAATTGTCACGTTCATTGTATTCGGAAATACTTGTTGCATGTGACTTACTAAATCGTTTGTTGAACTTACCCAAAATATTGGTGCTGTTAATATTTTTGTGCTGTATCCGTCAACAGGTGGCATTTTAAACATTACAGGATCATCACCATGGTGTTTTGCTAAAATGTTTTTTATTCCGCAAAGTTCTTCATATTTAACATCGCGTTTAAGTTCTAAAGTCACAATGTTTGAATTCTCAACAGATTTAACGTTGTCAATAAGAATGCTTACTGCGCCTTCATCTCCACGATGTTGCACTTTACCTGTTATAACAACTTTGTTATCTTGTACAAGCAGTTCTCCGAATTCCATAAGTTTTTTGTGGAAACATACGCAATCAACTTTTCCCGTTAAATCTTCAAGTGTTATAAATCTCAAGAATTTTGAAGGATCTTTTTTAGTAGGGATTTGTCTTGTGGCAGTAATTAAACCGCAAAGCGTTACAACTTCCTCTTCTTTTAGTTCCTTAAGTTCCGCCACTCTATGAGTCATCAAAAATGGCAATTTGTCGCGTATTGAAAATAGTGGATGTGAGGTTACATAAAAACCTAAAAATTCTTTTTCAAACTGCTGAATTTCTTTATCAGTATATTCAGCATCACTTCCGATAAGCTGATACTGTACGTTTTCAAACTCATTATCACCACCTAAAGCCGAAAACAGACTAACTTGTCCCATTGCTTTATCTTTAGCTTCTTTTGAGGTTACATCTAAAATATGTTCCATGTTTTCAAAAAGCTGTTTCCTGCTTTTTTCAATATTAGAAAATGCGCCGGCTTTAATCAAACCTTCTAAAGACTTTTTGTTTACATATTTAGCGTCTACGCGTTTGCAGAAATCAAAAATATTTTTGAAGTCGCCATTTTCTTCACGCTCTTTTATAATTGCTTCAACAACAGGTGCGCCAACACCTTTAATCGCAGCCATCCCGAAACGAATATTGTCACCGTCAGGTGCGTATTCTAAATATGATTTATTAATATCAGGCGCTAAAACTTTACTGCCAAGTCTTTGAGCTTCTTCAATATAAAGCTGCGTTTGGTCTTTATTATCGGCTACACTTGATAGTAAGGCTGAAAAATATTCAACAGGGTAATGCGTTTTTAAATACGCTGTTTGATAAGCTACAAACGCGTAAGCTGCTGAGTGCGACCTGTTGAAACAATATGAAGCGAATGCTAAAATTTGGTTAAAGAGTTTTTCTGCATCCTCTTTTTTCATATCGTGCTTAGCAGAAGCGGCAATAAACTTACCTCTTTGTTCTTCCATTGTTTTAAGGTCTTTTTTACCCATCATACGACGGACTTGGTCGGCTTGACCAAGTGAATAGTCTGCTAAAACTTGGAAAACCTGCATGATTTGTTCTTGGTAAACAATTGTTCCATAAGTATCTTTAAGCACAGGCTCAAGAAGCGGATGTGCGTAAGTAATCTCTTGTTTACCGTGTTTTCTGGCTACGAAATCATCAACCATGCCGGAACCCAAAGGACCCGGTCTAAATAACGCAACCAACGCGCCTAAATCTTCAAAAACGTCAGGTTTAAGACGTTTAACAAGGTTCATCATACCTTGTGATTCTAACTGGAATACACCTATTGTTTCACCGCGTACAAGCATTTCATAGGTAGGTTTATCATCAAGAGGAATATTGTTAATGTCAACATCAATTCCACGATATTTTTTAACCATTTTACAAGTTTTTGTAATCATGGTTAAGTTTCTTAATCCCAAAAAGTCCATTTTAAGAAGGTCTAAAACTTCTGTTGCTTCGTGTTTAGGATAACCTGTTTGAACAATGCCGTCTTTAGAAGGTTGTACTGGCAAAATCGTATCCAAAGGCGCGTGAGAAATAATTACACCAGCTGCGTGAGTACCTGTTCCGCATTTCAAACCTTCAATTGCAATTGCCATATCAACCCAGCGTTTAAAACTGATTGTTTTACCACTCTCAGGGTTCATGATTTGATAATCTTCATCATAAAGCTGTTTAAAATCGGATGTGCCTTCAGCTGCAACTATATCTCTAAGCCACTCTGCTTTCGGATTAGATGCTCTTGCAACATCAAGAGCCGGTTCAATCAAACCTGTAATTCTGTTACTTTCGGCAAAAGGAACTTGTAGAACACGTCCTACACCTTTAAAAGCTGCTTTTGGCGCATAAGTAGAAAATGTAATAATCTGACAAACCTTATCTTCACCATATTTTTTTGTAACATAATCAATAACATCACCACGTTTTTCGATACAAAAGTCGATATCAATATCGGGCATGGTAAAACGTTCAGGATTCAAAAATCTTTCAAACAACAGTTTGTGATAAATCGGGTCAATATCCGTAATTTCTAAGGCATACGCGACAACAGAACCAGCAGCCGAACCTCTACCGGGACCAACTGGAATATCATGAGTTTTTGCAAAGTGAATAAAGTCCCACGTAATCATAAAGTATGCAGGGAAGCCCATGTGATTGATTACGCCCAATTCATATTTAGCACGTTTAATAATATCTTCAGGTGGAGGATCGCCGTATCGCTTCTTCAAACCCTCAAACACAATGTGTTCTAAGTAGTTTTCAATTCCTTGAATATACTTAGCTTCTTCCATAACATCGGCTGTATTCTCGGTTTTGTTTTTTTTCTTTAATCGTTCAATGATTTTCGGATCAACATCGTCAGAAGTGAATATAAATTCTTCCGGAACATCGTAATGCGGAAGTGGTGCATTGTGAAGTTCAATTTCTACATTACATTTATTTGCAACTTCTTCTGTATTCGCACAACATTCTTCAAAAGTCGCGTCGTCCATCCAAGAAAACGCTTGTCGCATTTCTTCTTTTGATTTAACATAAAACTCATTATTCGGGAAATGAAAACGCTTTTCGTCATCTTTATTCGCGTTAGTTTGAAGGCATAATAAAGTATCCTGTGCGTCCGCATCCTCTTTTCTCAAATAGTGTGAGTCGTTTGTGATAATTATTTTAATACCAAGTTCTTTGGCAATCTTCATCAAGTCAGGATTAGTGCGTTTTTGCTCTTCCATATTGTGGTCTTGAAGCTCGATATAATAATCATCTCCAAACAAATCCTGATAACGCTTTGCAACTTCTTTAGCTTGGTCATATTCGTTTTTAAGTAGGTGCTGCAAAACTTCGCCACCTAAACAAGCAGACGCACAAATCAAACCTTCATGATACTCTTTTAATAACTCAAAATTTATACGAGGTTTATAATAGAAGCCTTCGCACCAAGCCGTTGAAACTAATTTAATAAGATTTTTATAACCCTTATTATCTTTTGCAATTAAAATTAAGTGATATAAAGGATTATTGGCACTATCTTTTACATGAATATCACCTGTATTTACATAAAATTCACAACCTATAAGCGGATTTATTCCTGCGTGCTCTGCAAGTTCATAAAATTCAACCGCGGAATACATTACACCGTGGTCTGTGATTGCAATAGCAGGAAGATTATTCTCTTGAGCGTACTTAACCAAGTCGCCAACTCTAATCATTCCATCTAATAGCGAATACTCAGAGTGAATATGTAAAGGTATAAAATTTGCCATAACTATAATTTAGCACAAGGACGTATTAAGGTTTGTAAAAATTATATTAATTGTGATTTTCTTTTAAAACATTTATTACAAACTCTAAAGCACCTTGTTGCTCCTCAAAAACTTTTCTGCCTGCTAGAGCTGTTGTCTGATAAAAAGCACTGTCGCTAAACAATTCATCGGCAATATTAAATAATTCATCTTCAGTTTTTACAACAAAACCAGCTTTTGCGTTTTGAATAATTGCATAAATGTCTTTAAAATTATTTATGGAAGGCCCTGAAATAACAGGTTTGCCAAAAATTGTAGCTTCAAGAGGATTGTGACCGCCTGTTTTATTGAAGCTTCCGCCAATAAATGCTACATCCGCAAAAGCAAACATTTTTCCGAGTTCACCCATAGTGTCTAATATCATTACATCATGTTGATTTAAACTTCCGTTTTCGGAACGCAAACAATACTCCTTAACAATTGATTTTACTTCGTCTAATCTTGTTAAATGTCTTGGAGCTATAATAAATTTCAAATCAGCATGTTTTGGCTTTAACTTTTTAAAAGTATCAAATACAATTTTATCTTCACCTGAATGTGTAGAAGCTGCTAAAAATATTCGCCCGCCTTTTTCAAAATCGAAATCTACATTCGGAGCCGTAATATCAAATTTTAAATTGTTCATGCGCTTTGTAGTTTCAGCATTTGCACCGAGTGATAAAAACTTATTTAAGTCCTCCGTTGACTGCGTAAAAATGCCTGTATAGTTTTGTAAGAGGGGTTTAAAAAAGAATTTTAATTTTTTATAAGAATTAAAAGTTCTATCTGAAATTCGTCCGTTAATAATATATAATTTTATTTCGCGTTTTTTACAAATTCCGCCAAAATTAGGCCAAATTTCAGTTTCTGCCATCAAAATTTCAGTCGGTTTGATTTTTTCTAAAAACTTATTCACGCAACTTGGAGTATCGAAAGGAAAATACGTAATCAAATCCGCAACACTATCAAGTTTTTTATGAGCGATTTCTTGACCAGTGTTCGTTCCTGTTGTTACAACTATTTTAGCGTTAGGAAAAGTTTCTCTTGTAGTTTTAATTAATTTTTCTATTGCATTAATTTCGCCAACCGAAACTCCATGGAACATTATTACACGCTCATTTGTAAAATTTGGTGCTTCAAAATCTCCGAGTTTTCGATTAAAAGCTTCGGCAGAATATCCTGCTTTTGAGTGTAACAACTTTAATAGCGGTTTTATAAGTCTGAATATTAATTCGCTTGTTATGTTAACTATGTTCATGTTTATCCTTCATTGTAGTGTAGATTGCTTCGTTGCTAACGCTCCTCGCAATGACTTGATGTGTTAGTTACAAGTTGGGTGTCATTGCGAGAAAATTTTAATTTTCGTGGCAATCCATTTTATTTGGTGAGGTATCTATTTTCTCTCAACCAATATATACTTCCTGCCATCCTCTATTACATTATAATCAAGACTTTCAACCTCTTCATCAATGGCTTTATGAGGAATAATTACAAGGTTATCAGTTTTATCTAATGCTGTTTTTAAATCGGCAGGTGTGAAGTCCTTGCCGTATTCGACAGGTTTTCCGCCATAATAAATCAATGAATACTTATGAGAAAATCTGTAACAAGTAAGAGTTTTATTTTCATTTTTTGCAATTTGTGCGTATTTTAACAAATCGTCTTGTCCAAATTTATAATCAATTTTAAAGAATTTTTCTGTTCCAAATGCTGATAATACAAGCATAAGTAAGACGTATGTAAAAAATACACCTAAATATCTTCCGCGTTTGGCAAATAAAATTGAAGCTAAACCTGACGCAAATAAAAGCGTTATACATAATGGTTTAGCACTCGCTATATCTTGAACAAATTGAGCTGGTAAAAACAACGGTGTAAATATTGCAACAATTGATGCCAAAACAAATATTCCACCCAAAACGTATACTGTTTTATTAATAAATCTGCTGTACTCACCTTTTTCAATATATTTAGTCCAAATATAACCGCCCAAACAAGCTAGTGACGGATAAATCGGTAAAATATACGTAATTAATTTTGTTTTTGAAGAAGAGAAGAATAACAGCGTAAATACTGCAATTATTCCGTTATAAACTAAAAATCTTTGAGTATCAGATAAATCTTTAAATACAAAATCGCGTTTAATGCATTTTCTGATTAGCACAACTAAACCTGATACGACCCAAGGGAAAAATCCCCAAAGTATTGTCAAAAAGTAGAAATAGAAAGGTTGTTGACGACCTAATTCATTTGACCCTAAAAATCTTGCTATATGGTGTTTTATTACATATTCTTGGAAAAATAAAGGGTCATGTATTTTTAGCATGATAATATGCCAAGGAAGTGTTATTAAGAAAAATAAAACAAAACCTACTAAAAAATATTGAGGTTTGAAGATTTCTTTAAACTTTTTAGAAAAAATTGAGATAAAGAACATTGAACCAAATGGCACTACAAAACCTGGAATTCCTTTCGCCATAACAGCTAAGCCTGAAAAAATGTAGAATAACCACCAAAAATATTTTTTATTTTTTTCTTCGCAAAAAGTTGTTAACATTCCAAAACATAATGAAAACCACACGCAAGTTGCAACGACGATATCAAGAATAGCGAATTTTGAAAGAATTAAAAATTCTAAAGATGTAGATAGAATCAATGCTGATACTACACCGTACGTTCTTGAAACAATTTTTCGTCCCACAAAATATGTTAAGAAACCGCATAATGTTCCATACAAAGCAACAGGAAAACGTGCCGTAAATTCAGTTATTTTGCCAAATATTGCAAAAGACAAACATTCTCCCCAAAAATAAAGAGGAGGCTTTTCAAAGAAAAATTCATTGTTAAGATATAGTGTCAAAAAATCCTTTGTATTGAACATGTCTTTTGACATTGAAACATATCTTGATTCATCTACATCCATTAAAGCATAGGCCCAAATGTTATGGAAAAATATGAAATAAAATAGAATACCTAAACCAAGAATAGTAAACAATTCTTGATGTTTTAATACAAAATCCTTAATCTTTGACATACAACCTCTCCCTTTTGTTTTATTTTATCATAAATAAAAGGAGAAATTATTTTATTGATTATTAAATCCTGGAGAAGTTAACGGCAAGTTTTTGTAACCTTCATTTGCAAAAACTGTTTTCTTAATGTATTTATTAGTATGATTTCCCTTTTCTAGCAATTGTTTTAGAACATTCTCTCTGGTTACGAGTGCTGATTCTAAGTTGTTAGACTCAGGATAACGTTTTAGAATTTCAGTCCAAACTATTGCTTCCATAGTCCAAGCATAAGTTTCTTCACTCAAGGAGTTATATTCATCTTGATGCAATGCTTCATGGGCTAAAAGAGCTGCAAGCGCCCCCGGTGGTGCATATTCGTGTTTAGGGTTTATGTAAACATACAAACGCCCTTTTTTCTTCCATCCTACTGCATCAAAAGATGCATAAGCTTCATTGATTTCCGAAAGATCTTTAAACATGACCTTAACGGGCATTTGGGTTACATTGTAGCCTAATAACGCTTTTCTTGAAAATTCGCCTGATGTGTCTTTAAGCATGTCTAATGCAACATGGAAAATTTGTTCATTAGAAACATTTTTATATTCGTCTGAAATGCTGTTAATATATTCCTGAGTGTATTTAGCAGGCAATTTTACGTTAGAAGGCACCGGCTCATAGCTCTTTGCCAGTGTTGGTGCGATTGATAACCCCGCCAGTATTATTAAGGTAAATAATTTTTTCATACAACCATCCTCACAATATAATCTTTTGTGTGTTCCATTGTCTATAAATCGGATTAAATATAACTTTATATTATTATATACTTTTGTTAAGTAAAAAGTCAAAAAATCCTTAACATTGGCAAAATACTTGATTTTACGCTATAATACAGTCTATGAGGGATTATGAACCATATTATACGGAAGATGGCTCAATTGGGCTATATTCCTTTGCGGATAAGGATGTATATCATTCAAAGTTTGGTGCTTTAACTGAAGCTTGGGAGAAATTTATTCTGCCATCAGGTTTGGATAAAAATAATAATTCGGAAATAAAAGTTCTCGATGTTTGTTATGGAATAGGATATAATTCAAAAGCTTTGATGAGTTTTTTTATAAATAAAAATAAAATTTATAAAAAAAATTTTTTACAAAAAACTTTTTCACAAATACATAATATCGTATCGAAACATGCCAATAAAAATATCTATAAAAAAGGTAATGAATTATTAATACATAACGAGTCGATATATGATAATAAAAATCAAACTTTGAAAATCGACTGCTTAGAAATTAATAAAGAAATTGTAGAATTATCCCCTCTGTTTAAAACAATAAAAACTCCTGATGAAATTTATACGGATTTTGTTCCACAGTTTTTAGATTGCTTTGATTCTTATTATAAACTCAAAGATTTGTTTTCTGATTTAATGTCTTATTTTTTACCTAAGAACCGAAAAGAAATTAATGAGCTCTTGGATATAAAATTTAGAAATATGCATATAGAAAAAGAGTACAAAGTTAATCCGATTGTTAATTATATAATTTTAAATTCACTTGCGGAAAAATTCGGTTCTAATTATCCCGACAAAAATCTGAAAGAAATTCTTCGAGAAAATAAAAATAAGCGATTTTTTGAAAAATCTCTTATTAAATATGCCAAGTTTAATCAAAAATGGGGGTATAATAAGTCATCTAATACTATTCTATCGGCCTTCTTACATAATATATATTATGACCATTTATCGAAACGAAATAAAAAAATAGATTTTAAGGCTATTGAGAGCCTTATTACGTTGAATTTTTGGATAAATGATGCTCGAAAGACTATTTTAGAATTAAACGAGCAATATGACTGCATATTTTTAGACGCATTTACATACACAAAAGCCCCACAACTTTGGTCAATGGAATTTGTGGCAGAGTTATACAAAAGACTTGCTCCGAATGGCGTGCTTATGACATATTCTAATTCGGTACAAGTTAGAAACACACTTTTAGAAAATAATTTCTTTGTTGGAAAGATTTATAATGAGAAAAACAAAAAGTTTATAGGTACAATTGCATCCAAAGATAAATCAAGAATTAAATATCCTTTAAATAATTATGAATTGGGTTTATGTTTAACTAAGGCAGGAATTCCTTATCATGACCCGAATTTATCTTTTGACAGCAAAGATATTTTAGAGCTTAGAGAATACGAATATAGGCACAGTACGCTGATGAGTTCGTCTAAATATATTAAATTGAGAGGTTCAGAGAATGAATAAGTATGATATAACGATTGTTGGAGGCGGAACAGCAGGATGTGCTTGTGCCTATATTGCAGGCAAATTGGGACTAAAGGTCTTATTAATTGAAAAGAATTCTTTTTTAGGCGGCTCAATTACATCTTCACTTGTAGTTCCTGCGATGAAAACTTCTGAAAATGCAATAAATACTGACTTTTTCGATGCTTTATATAATAAATTACACATAAATGGTGGAGCAATAACATATTCTGACGGCAATAAAGGATGGTTTAATCCTGAGCTTACAAAAATTGTGCTAGATGAAATGATGCAGGAAGCACATGTAGAAATTCGATTTGAATCTTATATAGAAAAAATAGAAGAAAAATTATCATCATATATCGTTGCGATAAATGGTAATAATAATCTTCTTTTTGAAGATACGTTATCACACCCTATCGATACGAAATATCTAGTAGATGCGACAGGCGATGCAAAAATTTGTGAAAAATTAAATTGTGAATTTTTAGAAAAAAAATCTCAACCGATAAATTTAAGATTTATTATGTCAGGAATTGATGTAGAAAAATTTTCTAATTGGATTATGAAATTTGATAAAGATAGAGATGTTACAACAAGCTGTGTTGTAGACGGTAAAATCTATTTATCAACAGCGTATACTTGGGATAGCGGTAGAAATTGGGCTTTAAAGCCTTTGTTTAAGCAGGCTATTGAGGATGGAGTTATTACTGAGGCGGATTCCAACTATTTTCAGCTATTTTCGGTAGCAGGAACGTCAGATTCCATTGCTTTCAACTGCCCTAGGCTATTAAATCCTCAAAATCCTTATATAGATGGACGTGCAAGTATATTGAGATTATCAAACTTTTGTAAAAAATATCTGAAAGGCTTTGAAAACGCTTATATTTCAAACATTGCAAATTCACTCGGGGTGCGTGTTTCGAACCGTGTTAAAGGGAAATATGTTTACACGAAAGAAGATTTGAAAAGCGGCAAAAAGTTTGAACATCCTGTTGTAATATCAAATTATCCTATTGATATTCATTCCAACAAAAAAGACGCATCAAAACTTGAAAGAGTTTATCAAGAGTATCAGTTGCCAATAGAATCTCTTATAGTAAAAAACAATCTTTTTGTAGTTGGACGTTGTATATCAATTGATTTTGAGGCGCAAGGTGCACTTAGAATCATACCATCTTGTTTTTCTATGGGCGAAGGTTTAGCCAAGTATTTGAAAAAAATTATATAAACTAATCTTTTCTAACCTTTATTGCGCCCCAAGCGCGCAAAAATCCTTTTTCATACATAATCAGATAATATCCGCCATTTTGAACATATTCAATTGTTGCTTCCATGTGTTCATATTCTTTTGGTGGAGTTGCACCTGTTTTAGCGTATTTGGCATTTATTATATTTTGAAATTTTTCTTTTCGTTTTTTGCGTTTTAGCTCTGCCTTCTCATGCTTTGTTAATTCTTTATTCTTTTCGTAATATTTTTTAAGCTCTTTTTCATTCTCTGCCAATTTAAATACAGGAATTACGGCAATAAGGTCTTTTGATTCAATCAGATATAAGAATTCTCTATCATCCGACAAAGCCAGTTCGTAATGTCCGGGCTTTATAAAATTCCCGTTATAATCCGGAATATAGTTTAAAATTGTAAGCGTAGGCTGTTCATCCGTTGGAATTGCATAGCGGTATATCGTGTTTTGATGCACCGTAATTCCTGATGGTATTACGGGATAAGGTGCAGCAGGAGCCAAATAATCGATATCACGAAGAGCAGGAGTTAGAATCCCATCAATCATAATTTTGCCACCAGTTTTTTAATTGCATTGTCTATTTCTGCGAAATTTTTATTTAATAGTTTAGCAGATGCAACAAAAACCAAAGACATGCAATTTGTATCAAGAGCATTATCTTTAATAATAAGACGCATGCTTTCTCTCATAAGCCTTTTTATACGATTTCTTTTAACCGCACGCTTATGAATTTTTTTGCTAACTACAAAACCTATTTTGGTCGGATAATCTCCTGTTTTATTCTTACCGCAAAACAACGTAATACCATCTTTATATATGGTTTTACCTGTTTTATATGTTGCATTAAATGCACTTTTTTTCTTTAAACGGTTTTCTTTTGGTAACATAATTAAGATTAAAACTAGAAATTTCTACATATCTAAACCTAAGTCCAATGTAGGTGCTTTTGCTACAATTGCACTTGAAGAAATAATATCAACGCCTGTTGAAGCAATATCATGAACAGTGTTCAAATTAACATTTCCGCTTGCTTCAACAATAGCTTTGCCATTAATAAGTTTTACGCATTCTCTCATTGTATCTAGTGACATATTATCAAGCATAATGATGTCTGCGCCGCAATTAACAGCTTCTTTAACTTGTTCTACTGTATCGCATTCAACCTCAATTTTATGAGCATGAGAAATATGTTGACGTAATTTTTCAACAGCCTTTGTTAAAGAACCTGCATATTTAATATGGTTATCCTTAATCATAGCGCAGTCTGAAAGATTAAAGCGGTGTAAACTTCCACCACCTGTTTTTACAGAATATTTTTCAAATGCTCTAAATCCCGGTGTAGTTTTTCTTGTATCAACAATTCTTGCCTTAAATTCACCCACAGCGTTTTGGTATTTGTTTGTTTCAGTTGCAATACCGCTCATTCTTTGAGCATAGTTTAAAGCTGTTCTTTCGCCCATTAATATATATCTCGCAGGGCCTTCTATGTCAGCAATTTTATCGCCTTTTTTGATTTTGTCACCATCGTTGAAATAGAATTTAATATTAATAGAAGGTGAAAGAACTTTGAATACCATCTCAAATACGTTCTTTCCACAGAAAATACCATCAACTCTTGTATTAAGTACACAAGACATTCTATCTTCTTCGTTTGTAAGATAATCGGTAGTAATATCACCAAATCCGATATCTTCTTGCAAAGCGTTTTTAACGTGATCTTCTATAAAAAAATTATTTAACATAAACTAACTCTCTTTCTTCACTTTTCATAATATTTGAGTGTTTAGCAACACTGTCAGTTTGCTTATAGTCGGCTCTTGAATGTGCGCCTCTTGATTCTTTTCTTGAAATAGCACCTTCTACGATTAAACCGGCTACCGTAAGCATATTTCTGTATTCGTATTCATCTTGATTTAAGCATTTTCTTGTACGTTTAAATTCAGATTTCATTCTATCAATTTCAGATTTTGCTACTAATAAATCTTTTTCGTTTCTTACAATACCGACTTTGTTCCACATCAAGTTTTTCAAATTTTGTTTTAATGTCGGGATATCAAAATCAGATTCACTTAGCGGTGCTGAATATGTTTCGATTGTTTCACGTATAGAATCATCAATTTTCTTTGGTGTACTTAAGTTTGCAAAAGACAAGTAATCCGCAAGTTCGTAAGCACAAACAACGCATTCTAAAAGAGAATTGCTAGCAAGTCTGTTTGCACCGTGTAAGCCAGTTGAAGCCACTTCTCCGATTGCATACAAACCTTTTAAAGATGTTCTACCTTCTACTGTTGCTTTAATTCCGCCCATTGTGTAGTGGGCAGCCGGTGCAACAGGAATAGGATTGTGTGAAATATCAATGCCTTTTTCATCACAGCGTTTTGAAATAGTTGGGAAACGTTTAAATAGTTTTGTATGGTCAATCATAGAAGCGTTTAAGAACACATTGAACGAATGTTCTTTTGCCATTTCCGAATAAATAGCACGAGTCACAATGTCACGTGGCGCAAGTTCACGCTTGTCGTGATAGTGTGACATGAATTCTTTACCTTCTTTATTTATAAGTTTAGCGCCCTCGCCTCTAACAGCTTCTGAAATCAGAAATCTGTCTTTGCTTGTAGGGCTAAGAGCTAAAGCGGTCGGGTGGAATTGAATGAATTCCATATCTTGAATAATTGCACCCGCGTTATATGCGATATCTACGCCGTCACCCGTTGCACCATCAGGGTTTGTAGTGAATTTATAAACCTGTCCGACACCGCCTGTTGCAAGAACAAGTGCTGAAGTGTAAACAATTTCATGTTCGCCTGTCAATTCATTATAAACAATTATACCTTTACATTCTTTATCGGAATCTACAAGAAGTTCGACAGCCATAGTGTTTTCCATAACTGTAATATTACTGTCATTAATTACATCTTGCACTAAAGCGTCCGTAATACCTTTACCTGTTGCATCGCCACCTGAATGAAGAATTCTTCTTATGCTGTGAGCTGCTTCTAGGGTGAAAGTTAGTTTGCCGTCAGAATTCTTGTCGAATTTAACACCGTTGGCAATTAAATCATTAATTACTTCATCAGATGCTTCTGAAATATATTCAACGGTTTTTTCCTCACTTAAACCGGCACCTGCTTTTAATGTATCTTGGACATGTGATTGTACGTTATCTTCAGGGTTTTGGTGAATAACACCAACGATGCCGCCTTGAGCGTATTTTGAATTACTTTCGCCTAGAGTAGATTTTGTCAAAAGTAGTATGCCGTCAGGCAAATTTATTTGTTGGGATATTTTCAAAGCAGAATATAAACCTGCTGCGCCGCTTCCTACTATTACAACGGAATATTCGGAGTATTTCATTTTATAATATTTCACCTCAAGTCAATTAGTTACAATTACTATTATAACTAAAAAAACTTTAGGTGAAAATTAATTAATTATAAAGATTCAGAAATCTATCTAATACTCAAATTTAGCATTTTGGGATGAAGAGCATCATAAGTAATAGAGTCATCTAAATCAATTGTTGGTAAATATTCTTTGGCTTTTGCTACATCAGCTTCATAGCCGACATTGTCACCCATTTTCTTCTTAATCATAGCTCTGTCTGCATAAGCTCTAGGAATGTTTGGTTTTCTATCAATTAATAAATCCAAAACTCTTACAGCTACATCATATCTGCCTAACGAAGTATATAAGTCTGCTAAACAAGCAAATCCTGCATAAGCAGTCCCATCCACTGACAAAATTCTATTACAATATGACATTGCTTCTCTATAATTACCTTGTTCTTTAAACAACATCGCAACTTTTAAATTGTCATTGAATTGAATATCGTCAGAATGCAAAAAGTCGTTTAAAGCGCCTTTATAATCGCCTGACATTAGTTTAATGTTAGCTCTGTCTTTATATAAAGCCTTAAGCTCATTATCGGATACATAGGACGGTAAAGTATTGATTGCTTTATCCATTTCTAATAATGCTCTTTTCTTGTTTTCATACATTTTTGCAAGATAAATAGCATTATTTCTATGAAAAATATATTCTGTCGCTTCAGAATTATTCGTTACTTTTGCAATAAAAAGTTTTGTATTATTTCCCCAAAAACATACTTGCAAAAACTTATTTCCAGGAGGAGTACACAACCAAGCAATGAATAAAAAGCCACAAATAATCCAAGTTAATAACTTGGCATCATCTTTTCTTGATGTTTTACTATTTAAGTTAGTAATCATTTACAGCTCTCTTTCAAAAGTATTATATATTAAAATCGTGAAAAAATAAAGTAAAAATTTATTAAAACAATATACTAGACAAATATTTAAACTCACTTATATCATTTAAGTTTTTGCACACATTTGGCGCAATTTGTTCTGCTGATTTCCTGTCAGAATAAAATAACTCAATAAATCTTGCAAAAAGTTCGGTCGGATTATTATAATAACGGTTTAGTTTGGAAATTCTGCCGTTAATTCGACCTATCATCCTTTGTTTAGATTTAATTTTTACATACAAAATTTCTTCTTCGCTAAGCTCGTAAAAATCTTTACCCAAATTTTCTACCGAATAAATGGCGTTGTTAAAATTTATTCGGTCATATTTTAACAAATATCTTAGAGGCAGACTAAAATGTCTTTCAAATTTCTTATACGGCGCTGATAACTTAAAATCAGGATAGGTTTGCTTAATTTGTTTTGCCATTTCTTTAATTTCGGAAGAAAGTTTATCCTTTTTGTCAAATAATGCCTTAGCTTCATTTTTGGGAATTTTCTTAACCGTTACATTTACAAGCTCTTCGCTCATTAATTCTGTCAAATTATTAAACGCAAAATTAAGTGAACTTAAGGTTTTATCATATTTAAAATGCACAAAATGAGCAAATTCATGCAAAAGAACAGACAAAGTTTCTTCTTCATTGATATTTTTAGAAATATCAATACGATAAGCGCCGTTATTTGTACCTCTAAAAAAGCCCTTGTTACCTCGGGCTTTATTTTTTCCTATATTAACTTCTATACCTAAAGACTCAAAATATTCTTTTAGTCTTATGATTCTGTTTCTTTCACTAACCATTTCAAATAATCTTCACTACAATCAACAATCGGTAAAGCAATAATTTCAGGCACGGTATAAGGGTGCAAATCTTCAATAACCAATTTTATCTTACCATAATTTGCTCTTCTGGTTTTAATCATCAATAAGATTTCTTTTTCTTCACAAACTTCACCATCCCAAGAAAATACAGATTGAACTTTGTCAACCATGCTTACACAAGCCGCCAGTTTATGTTTCATTAAAATTTTAGTAATTTCTTTTGCAACTTTTTTGTTAGGTACTGTACAATTAATCACTATAATATCCATACACTCTCCTTTATCTTAATCCAATTTAAAAATTTTTCCCGTATTTAATATGTTATTCGGGTCGAAAAGCTTTTTGACTTTTTTCATATAATCAAGAGCTTTCTCATCCACCGTATTTTTTATATAAGAAATTTTTTCGATTCCAACTCCATGTTCTGCTGAAATTGTTCCACCCAAGGAAGTTGCAAGTTCATACATTTCAGTTTTAGCATTAATATAATTTTTGAATTCATCGTCGTTTTCTAAATTTAAAGCCACCTGCGGATGAATATTGCCATCACCCACATGTCCTACTACACAAACTTGAAGATGATATTTATCACAAATTTTCTTTGCACCTACGACCATTTGTGCTAATTTATCACGCGGTACGATTATATCGTCAGAAACAACGTCTGGCGCGAGTTTTGTTGTAGCTGCAAAGCTTGCACGTCTTGCAGTCCAAACGGCTTCTTGCTCATCTTGAGAAATTTTAGTTTCAATCTTGCTTGCACCTGCTTTATTCAAAGCCATTTCAACTCTTTCCTGCTGAGTCTGCATAGAAGATTCAAAACCGTCCAATTCAATCAAAAGCATGGCATTTTTGGTTGTATCCAATCCGCAAGGATAAAACTTTTCAACAGTAACAATAGAATTATTGTCCATAAAATCAATTGTTGCAGGAAATACGCTTGCTCTAAGGATTTCTGTAACGGCTGAAGTCGCATTTTCTATTTCATCAAAATAAGCCGTTACAACTCTTGTTGTTTCAGGTTTTGGAATAAGTTTTAATTCTGCTTCAACTACAACTGCTAAAGTTCCTTCACTTCCAACAATCAATTGATTTAAATGGTAACCAACGGCATCTTTAATCGTATTAGCACCAAGTGTCATAATTGTACCATCTGCCAGAACTACTTTCAGACTCAGGATATAATCCTTTGTTGTTCCATACTTGAAAGATTTTGCTCCGCCCGAAGATTGAGCAATACTTCCGCCAATCGTAGAAACTCTAAAGTTTGAAGGATCAGGCGGATAAAAAAGGTTTTCTGTTGCAGCGAGTTTTTTAATATCATCCAAAACCACGCCCGATTGAACCTTCATTGTCATATTTGTAGGATTGAAGTCCAAAATTTCATTCATTCTGGAAAAATTCAAAACTATTCCGCCAAAATCACAAACGCATGCCCCGACCATATTTGTACCTGCACCACGGCAAATTACTGGAATTTTATGTTCATTTGCAAACTTTAGAATATTTTGAACTTCTTCCACTGTTTCTACAAAAACAACAGCATCAGGAAGTTTATGTTCCAATCGAGAGTTGGTAGAATCTTGCGCATAGCAATATCTTTCTTCCAAACTTGTTAGAACATTCCCCTTTTTTACAAGTTTATTCAAATTGTCTAAATTATTTTTCAACAACATGTGATGCTATTTTTTCGATACTTTTATTTAATTTTGCGATTTGTCTATCCATACCGCCAACCTTTTTAGTTAGTTGAGCAGTATCTTTAGGGTCAATTTTAGTCATAACTTCTTCAAGTTTAGACTCTAAAGAATTGATTTTATCTTGTTGTGATGACATTTTATCATCAATTGCAACCAAGAAGCTATTCAAAGTATTTTCAAACGGAGTCATGTCGATTTTTGAATTTTTATTACTTATAGTTGTTTCGACAATAACTCTATCAAGTTTAGCCTCTAATGATGATATACGCTTAGCTTGTTTTTCAAACACATTACTCAAAGCTTCAATAAGTTCAGTGCTTTCCGTATTATCCTCAGCTTCTGCTTTCAAATCTTCCAACATAACCTTGATTTGACCAATATCATCCAATGTTTCAACCTTGTCAGAAATCGTTGTAATTTGTTCACCCGCTTTATCAACCCATTCTGCCAAGTATTCAAAGACTTGGTTAAATACTTGATTAGTTTTTGCTCCATTTTGAATCATTGTATTAATTGCGCCTAATTTATTATCAAGCCTGTCAATTCCTGATTCGTGAGCAAAATTGCGTGTTCTTTCATCCAAATCATTAATTACAAGCTTAAATTCTTGCAAATTATCTTGCAAACACTTATGAGATTCATCAGATGCCAAAATAAGTTTATTTGTTCTTGTGCTTATGCTTACAATATCTTCAGACAATGTTTCGAAATCTTTTTTGAACTCATCATATTCAAAATTCGGCATTTCTGCTTTCAAAGACTCAACAAGTTTATAAATATCATTAGTTGAAGTTACAAGTTCTTCTAATTCCTTAGAATTATTGCCGGATTTCATTTCATTAAGTACTAATCTTAAATTAGCAATATCTGATTCTAAATCTTGTAAGCTGTAAACATAATCAATATCACCATCAGAAGATATTATTGAAGTAATTTTTTCATTAATTAAATCTATATCTTCTTTTAATGAGTCAATTTTATTATCTACGACAGCAACATTGTCTTTTACAGCGTCAACATTATCAATTGTAGTTACAATATGACTCAAAATAGTTATTAATTCTGAATGTTTTTCTTGAATGAAATCTAAAATTTCTTCTTGTTCTGCAACAAATGAAATTTGGTTGAAGATATTCAAGAATTGAGTAATAATATCAGATTTAAGTTTAGCAAGTTCTTCATTCAAGCTAATATCTTGAGCATCAACTTTATTAGTCAAATCTTTAATTGACTGTTGAATACCATACTTAACAAGAGTATTCATCTCTGTTAATTCAGGAAGATTGTTGCAACACAAATCACTGATATCTTCTAAATATCCGAACTGTTCTTTTACAAGATTTTCAATACCTGTTATTTGGTTATTCAAAGATGCTTGGAACGCTTCATCAAATGATTTATTCAAAATTTGAGCTTTCAAGTCTGCAAAGCTTACGTTTAATGAATTTATAGAATTGCTGATTCCATCCATTATCGTTTGCATTGTTGTATTAATTTCATTCTTTGTAGACTTAAATTCATTTAAAATTCCGTCAACAGAAGTTTGAATATTTTCAAAAGACTGATTATATTGAGAAGAAATCATCTTTATTTCTTCATATTTATCAACAATTGTATCTGTGAATTTTTTATCAAATAAATTTAATTTATCATCTAATTTATTTGTAACATTTTCTAAAACAAAATCATTAATTTGTTTATTTAGTTTGTCAGCTGTTGAATTTACCAAAATTTCATTAGCGGTTCTTAAATCAGACATGGCAGACGAGAACACACTTGCTTCCAAGAATTTGTTCATTGTTGAAAGCATATCATCAACAGTATTATTTAATTCTGACTGAATATTATCCAACTTTTGATTCATAATAGTTGAATCAGTTTTAATATCCAAATATGATTTGAGTTCATTTACATAGTTAAAGATATAATCTTCAATCGAGCTTTCAACATGAACAGTCAGCTTATCCAACTCGTCTTTTTGTATGCCTTTGAATAAATTAAATTGTTCGATAATATCTTTAACAATGACGTCTGTTTCTTTTTCAATATCATCAGATACTAATTCACATTCTTTTTGAACAAGTTCAATAATCAAGTCTTTGCAAGAAACAACATTTTGTTTATTAACTTCAACTTGTTTTAGAATTTGATTAGCAAAAGCTTCCATTGATTGAAGTTCACCGGCTGAAATTTCAGCAGTAGTTGCAAGTAAAGTTGTTATCTTATCTTCAATTGCTTGTTCAACTTCATCAAATAAGTTTTTACTGTTATTTATTAATGTTTCAGAAATTGCTGAAACTTCTGATTTTGTAACGTTTTTAGCTTCATCTATCAAAGTGTTAAATGTTCCGCCAAGTTCTTTTACTTGAGCTTGGAAAACATTCATTTGCGAAATTTCATCTTTGTCCAATCTGTCATTTAAAGCTTCAAAAGCTGCTTTTAATTCCATTGTTTTCGCAGTTAAATCTTCAAGAATCTTAGAATTTTCATTATCCAAATGAGTTGTGAAATTTAAAGATGTAGCTTCAAACAATGATTGCACCTTATCAAATAATCCTTCAACTTCATTTGACAAGTTATCAAAAGCTTCTTGTTTTAAATCATTTGTTAAGTTTTGAGTTGTTTCGCTTATAAGTTTTAATTCTTCAAGTTTATTTGATGTAATATCATTCAATAATTTTTCAAATTTATTCGCAACAAGCGCAGAATTTTGTTGAAGATTATCACTGATATCTGCTTTTAATTGGTTTAATTCCTGTGATAAATCTTTTACACCACCTGAAACACTTTCATCAATTTCACCCAATTTAAGGTTTAACTGTTGTGCTTTATCTGTAATTTCATCAAATTTGGCTTCTACGTTATTTGCCTGAATTTCTAAACCTGAATCAACAAATTTTGCAATTTCATCAAGTTGAGTTTTAATATTTTCAACCATTTCATGATTTCTAGCAGACAAATCTTGAACAAAACCGTCTAATTTAACTTCTGAATGTTCCGCTTGAGTTTCAATCAAGTTTTTTAAGCTATCAGAAGTTTGAGCAAAATCATTTTCGGATTTTTCTGCAAAATCTGTTAGTTCTGTTGTGAAAGCATTACCAATTTCTTGCAGTTTTAGTCTGATATTTTCTTGCAAACTGCTATTATCATTCTTAACAGTTTCTAAAACGCTTTCAACTTGTGAATTTAATTTTTGACCTTGAGCTGTCACAGTATTTTGGATGTCTTCAAATTTTTCAGCCGTTTCTTGACCTTGAACTTCCAAATTAGAATCTATGAATTTTGCAATATCGTCAAGTTGTTGCTTCAAGTTTGATGACAAAGTTTTATTCAAAGATGACATTTCTAAAGTAAAATCTGCTAATTTAGCTTTCAAAGAGTCATAATCTGCAGAAGTAACCTCAATATTGCCATCAATAATAGTTTTCATTTCATCAGCAATATTTTTTAATCTATTTTCCGCATTTTCGTTTTGAGTTGCTAAAGTAGCTTCTAAAGTTTCATTTAAGCCTAAAACTCTTTCTTTAATATAGTCAGCCTGTTCATCGTTCTTTTTAACAATATTATCAAATAAAGCTTCTATCTTAGCCTTATATTGTTCTAAATTTGACGCGACAGTTTCATCTATTCTGGCAGAAATATCTACCAATCCGTTTTCAATCTTGAAACTAAGCTCATTATCAGAACGAGAGAAAAGCTCCGTTATAGAATTTGACAATTCTTCGAAATTAGTTTCAATCAAGTTGAATTGTCTTGTTAAATCTTCATCAACATTTTTATCAACACTTTCTAATCTGTCTTTAAGGTTAGCAAAATCCTCCGTTATTTTATCTACACTATCCTTAAAGTTTTGCATATTAGATTCGTTAAAGCTGTTTAAAACACCTTTAAGAGAAACAAAATTGTCTAAAATCTTAGCCAAAGTTGAAGTCAATGAAGATGTAGTCTTTTCTGACATAGAATCTACACTGTTCT
The DNA here is from genome assembly GCA_934747335.1 of uncultured Candidatus Melainabacteria bacterium. Taxonomy (GTDB): domain Bacteria; phylum Cyanobacteriota; class Vampirovibrionia; order Gastranaerophilales; family Gastranaerophilaceae; genus CAG-196. Next base: position 3,283 of record CAKVGS010000005.1, on the reverse strand, counting down.
TCAAATCATCAAAACCGCTTGTAATTGAGTCTGCATAATTTTGCATATCAGCAGAAAATTCTGATAAATCAGATTTTAAAGTATTTACTGAATTATCAACTTCTGCACAAAAATCGTTTTTAATAAAGTTTACAACTTCTCTATTTCCACCTTCAACTTTCAATGTTGTGCTTGAAAGCTGTTCGGCAAGTTCTTCTACATTCAGCTTTAATGTGCCAATAATTTGAGCGATTTCACCCTTAAATTGTCCGATTAATTCTTGAGAGTTTTGCAAGCTCTTTGCGTGCAAGTTTTCAGTTGTAAATTTAATTTCACTGATTTTATCCGCATTTTCGCAAGTGAATTCTTGTTTAAAATCAGAAATTTTTTCTAATAAAGAATTCTTCAAAGTTGCCAATTTAACTTCAAAATCTGTCTTTAAGCCGTCAGTTGAAGATATAATATCGCCAATATTAGTGCTTAATGTAATATTATTAACATTTAAAGCTTCCTTAATCTCATCAAAATTATCTTGGACTTCAAGTAATTTATTATAAGAGTACTTAATTTCTTCCTTCAAAGACTCAGTATTTTTAGAAATTGAAGAATTAATGCTGTCGATTTTATTAGAATTTTCTTTTTGTATTTGAATCAGATTGTTTTCAACCTGTGTTCTAATAACTTCAACTACATCGCGAACATTTTCAACATAGTTTAAATTGCTGTCTTTTACAATTTCTGTAATATTTGCAAGCTTTACATCAATAGAATCAGTATTAAGTTCTTTTTGAGAGCTTACGTAAGATATTACATCCATAATAGATGAAGATATGTTATCCAAAATCGGTTTTAGAGCTGTCAAAGCAGATGCTTGTGCTTGCTTAAGCGTATCTTCAACGTTATCTAATTTGCTTACCAATAATTCATATTTTCCGAACAAATCATTTGCAGATTTTTCTGACTGTTCACTTGTTGAATTTTCAAAAGCAGTTGCCAAATCCTGCTTTACAGCATACAAATCTACTTTTAAATCTTTAACAACATTGACAAAATCTAAGCCCAAAACATCTTGCACAGCAGATTTTAGTTCTGCAAATTCACGTTTTGAATTATTTACTTCAATTACGGATGCATCAAGTTTATAATCAATTACACCTGATAAATCCTTGATGTTTTTGATTTGTTCCAATAATTGGCTAGAAGAATTAGCAACATAATCTTCTTGCTTCTCTAAAGAGCCTTTTAAGCTGTTTTCAAAAATTGCCAAACGGTCTGTAATATTTGAGAAAATCGCATTATTAGCAGAAACATTGTTTTCATCAATTTGTGATACAACCGTTTTTAAATTTGCAATATCTTCTGCAACATCATTGAAGCTTTTTTCACACAATTTTGTCATTGTGTAGTGAGAATCTTTTAATTTTGAAATCAAAGAATCTGCGTTATTAGATATTTCGTTCAACGTTCTTGTTGCATTGACTTCAACCAATTGAGAAATCTTATCAGTTACTACATCGGTATGTTCTTTGATGTCATGCTCCATTTTTTCCAAGTTTGACATCAAGCTTTGGAAATTAACATTGATATCTAAAGCCTGCAAGTTTGTGCTGATTTTCTGAATTTCAGAAGATGCATCAACAAGCGCATTTTGCAGATTAATAGAACCTGAAGAAATATCTTTTAAAACGATTTCCAGAGAAGTTTTGAAATCTTCGAAGCTTTGATTTGTTGTTACTTCTTTTAATGAAGTTTGTAAAGCCTCTAATTCATTCATTATTTTTTCTGCATTTTGGCTTTCGCTTTCAGAAATAACAGTTTTTAAACCTGCAATAATGCTAACTGACGCATCAATTTTTTCTGCTAAATTGTCAATCTTATAGTATTTATCCGACAAATTGTTAACAGAGTCGTTTAGTTCATGGTTTTTTGCAACTAAATCGCTCAACCATTTTTTAGCACCAATAACATCATCTTGGCTGGCCAAACCTTTTAGAGCATCTTCAAGCTGATCATTCTTTTTATCCATCATTTGAAGAGCTGAAAGTATTGTGTTTGAAGAGTTTACAATATCATCCAATTGACCGCCAAACTTATTAATTGCTTCTGATTGGTCAACGTTAGAAAGTGTTTTAATAAGAGTTTTAAAGTTTTCATTAAGGCTTAATACAATTGAATCAAAGCCGTTTTTTAAATTTTCTAAGTCATTCTTAAGAAGCGATACGCTTTTAATTATTTCTTTCTTTTGAGAATCATCAGAGCGCATTGCATCAAGTCTTAGAGTAATGTCGGTTAGAGTTTCTTTTTGTGATACGACTTCTCTTGAGAATACGGATAAATTTGTTGCAACAATATCAAACAGCTCTTTAACTTCGCTTGATTTAAGAGCATCTGCACTGTTTTTAAGTAAGTTTGAGAATAAAGATTCTATCGCACCAAATTTTGAAATTAGCACATTATGGCGTTCGTCCAAATTTTGTTTTAGTTCAGACAAAAAGATTTTGATTAGGTCGATATCTTCTTCTGTATTGATTTTTTCAAGCTTAGAATTAATTCCTGCAAGAAGTTTATCAACATCGGAAGTATTCAATATACCTTGCGCTCTTATTGAATTTAACAAGGTTTTAATTGTATCAAAATTCTCTGTAATCTCCGAAAAATTATTTATTTCTGCCATATAGTTACTCTATCCCACATTCTACATTCATACTTATTATATAATAATATAAAAATACTGACAAATACTAACTAATTGTAATAAATTGTTAAGATAAAACATTAATGGCAAAAATTTAAATTTTGTAATTATTAACATCAACAATTTTGTTAATTATTGCAAAAAGTACAGCCTGTACTTTATTATGCACACCAAATTTCCTATAAATACTTTCTATATGAGCTTTTACAGTATGAACTGATACCGACATAGATTTTGCCATCTCTGTATTACTGTAACCTTTTAGTATTAAACTTAACGCTTCTTCTTCTCTTTTTGTTAAATTAAATTTTGATTTATTCATATTTTTATAATAATACTTTTTGAAAAAAACGCTCTCATATATTTTCCAAACAGCAAAATTTTAACAATTCTTTACATTTAAATTGATTTTAATAATTAATATGTATCTTTTGTTACCTGCATTAGCACAATTATATCCATCTCATTGTAACAAATTGTAACGATTTTCTAAAAAACGCTAAAGTTTTTCAAAAATATGCCGATATAACTTACATAAATAAGATGAAGGACCGATTGGGTTGTTTGTCTAAAATTGTTAAATCTCTTAACTTTATATACAAAAAGTTA
>CAKVGS010000004.1 GCA_934747335.1 uncultured Candidatus Melainabacteria bacterium | reverse complement strand
GAGCGTTAGCGAGCAAGCCCGTAAGAGCAAATAACATGGAAATAACAAGAAAAATCCGTAAGGATTTGTTGTTATTGAAATGTTATGCTCACCCGAATAATCCAAGACAGCGGGTGAACCCGCACTCTTACGCTCGCTAAAAAACGCTCGCGGCGCGATTGTCGTTCATTTATATATGTGTATATATATTTGAAGAAAAGAGAGTTTTTCATAAATTAAATTAATAAAATTAAAAATCTTTACATCGATATTAAGATTATGTAAGGAAATCCTGTTTTTCAAAAAATTTAGTCTATAATAAAAATGCTAAAAGAAAAATATGAAGGAGAAAGATATGCAATCAGTAGAAGAAATGCTTGGCAAATTAGAAACAGCAGATAATACAACTAAAAACAAAATTGAAAATATTTTAGTAGATAAAGGTACAGCTGTTGTTCCTGAACTTGTTAACCAATTACAAATCGCAAGAGGCGTAAAACGTGGTGTTGCAGCTATGTCTTTAATTAGAATTGGCGAAGCTTCTGTTGAATATCTTAAAAAAGCTGCTCATGATAACAAAGAATTTGAATGGATTGCAAAATATCTTATTTCTGAAATTAAAGGTGTTGCAGCTTAGTAACTTTATTAAATCTTGAATATGGGAGAGAAGGTTAAAGTAAATATATATACCGACGGCGCTTGTAGTGGAAACCCCGGCCCCGGAGGATATGGCGCTGTTCTTGTTCATGTTGACTCAAACGGTGTAAAACATGAAAAGGAATTTTCAGCAGGATATAAGCATGTAACCAATAATCAGATGGAATTAATGGCTGTTATTGTAGCCGTGGAGGCGTTAAAGAAGCCTTGTGATATTGTTTTGACTTCTGACAGTAAATATGTTGTTGAAGCATTTACCAAGAATTGGATTGACGGTTGGATTAAAAGAGGTTGGAAAACTGCTGATAAAAAGCCTGTAAAAAACGTAGAGTTATGGCAAAGACTTTTGAAAGCCTTAAAACCGCATGACATTGATTTCGTTTGGGTAAAAGGTCATGCCGGTCATCCGTATAATGAACTGTGTGATCAATTAGCGGTTAATGCTTACAAACAAGATAATTTAAAAGAAGAATTGGTTTAACAAGTATTAATATTTTTTATATTAAGAAGCCCCCTGCTACGCAGGGGGCTTCATTCACTATTTAAGATAAAATCTTATATTAAATTCAATGCAATACTTGGAACTTGGTTTGCAGTTGATAATAAAGTTGCAGTTGATTGTTGCAAAATTTGATACTTAATGAAGTTTGAAGATTCTGTTGCAACGTCTGCATCCTTAATTGAAGAGTTAGCTGATACAATATTCTCCTTTTGTACACTTATCGCATCAACAGCTGATTCAACTCTGTTCATGTATGCACCGATTAAAGTTGTTCTATTTGAAACATTTTCAATCGCATCATCAATGAATTGTAAGAATTCACGTGCTGTTGCATCGTCTGTATATACAGCATCACAAATTGCTGTAATACAGCCTGCATTAGCTACTCCTTTACCATCATTATCTTCATCGTATAGTCTGTCTTTGATAGCTTTACCATATTGTTTTTTATCAGTATAGTCATAAGTAGTGCCGTTTGTTAACTCTATCTTCTCACCAGTTATTCTCGCATAAAGAGCTGATGTTGGGTGATTGATATTACCATCAGGTTTACCTTGACCTCTCATATACCAATCATCTTGTTTTCTGCCGTTTAAACTCATAAATAATGCAGTACATTTTGCTGATTCAAAAATTGTATATTTTAAATTGATAATATTTTCTTGACCAGAATTATTAGAAACTTGAATATTTACACCGGCTTGTGTTTTTGCAGCAGTACTTGTACCATCAAGTAGTTGTATGCCATTAAAGTCGATAACTTGACAAAGTCTGTTAATTTCTTCCATTCTTTGCAAAACTTCTGTTTTAATTGCGTTCATTGAAGATGTACCATAAGTACCGTTGGCAGCTTGTTCGGTCAAATCTCTGATACGTTGTAAATAATCACCAACAATATCCAAAACGCCTTCTGCTGTATCTAATAAAGATAAGCCCATAGATGCGTTCGATTCTGCTACATCGTAACCTGAAATTTGTGCTTCCATTAATGTTGAAACAGAAGAACCTGCTGCATCGTCTGCACCTGAGTTAATTTTGTAACCTGTTGACAATCTTTCCATTGCCTTGTTCATGCCCGTTGTAGCATTAGACAAGTTCTTTTGCGCTGTTAATGACGCAAGGTTTGTGTTAATAGTGATTGAAGCCATAACTTGATCTCCTTTTCTTAAGTTTTCTTCCTTGAACATCACAAAATCGAACGCCGAAGCCACGGCGCAATCTTTGTGATAGCCTTTTATTTGCGATAGATATTAACTTCTTCGCACTATCATAATAAATGTTTTCAAGCAAGAATTAAATTCTAAAATAGTTAGAATTTTCTCAAACTTAAGTTGGATTTTCTAAATTGTTTAACAATGTTTATGTTCATGCTATCCTGTAATTATAAATATACTAGCGAGGAATTTTTTATGACAGAAACAAAAATAAAGGTAGAAGATTTACCTACTGTTTATGACGCTAAGTCAACAGAAGAAAAAATGTATAAATTTTGGGAAGACGGCGAGTATTTTAAGGCTGATGCTCATTCTAAGAAACCGCCTTTCACAATCGTAATTCCGCCACCAAACGTAACCGGTGTTTTGCACATGGGACACGCACTTGACGGAACTTTACAAGATATTTTAACTCGTTACCACCGAATGAGCGGTTATGAAGCACTTTGGGTTCCCGGTACCGACCACGCAGGTATTGCAACTCAAGCCGTTGTAGAAAAACAATTAAGAAAAGAAGGTTTGACTCGTCATGATTTGGGACGCGAAGAATTTTTAAAAAGAACTTGGGCTTGGGCTAATGAACACAAATCAGCAATCTTAAACCAATTTAAACGCTTAGGCGCGTCTTTTGACCGTTCAAGAGAAAGATTTACATTTGACGAAGGTTGTTCAGAAGCAGTTAAAGAAGTTTTTGTAACCCTATATAATAAAGGTTTGATTTACAAAGGCGCATATATTGTAAACTGGTGTCCTCGCTGTCAATCAGCTATTTCTGATATTGAAACAGAATACGAAACAGAACAAGGACATTTATGGGAAATTTCTTATCCGCTTGTCGGTGAATCAGGTGCAATCATTGTTGCAACTACTCGTCCTGAAACAATGTTCGGTGACGTTGCAATTGCTGTAAACCCTTCTGATAAAAAATACTCAGAATTAATCGGCAAAACTGTTATGATACCGCTTTCAGGTCGTCAAATTCCTATTATTGCTGATGAATATGTTGATAAATCATTTGGTACGGGTGCTGTTAAAATTACTCCTGCGCACGACCCTAACGATTATGAAGTAGGCAAACGTCACAACTTCAAACCAATTTGGGTAATTGATGAAGAAGGTAAGATGAAATCTTGCGCGGAAGTTCCTCTTGATTACCAAGGTTTAGACAGATATGAAGCTCGTAAGAAAGTTGTTGACATGCTTAGCTACAATAATTTCTTATTAAGAGTAAAAGACCACGAACACAATGTTGGTAAATGTCAAAGATGTAATACAACTATTGAGCCGCTTCTTTCTGAACAATGGTTTGTAAAAATGGGACCTTTGGCAAAAGAAGCTATTGCAGCTGTTAAAGATGGCAGAATAGAATTTATCCCTGAACGTTGGGAAAAGAACTACTTAGGCTGGATGGAAAACATTCGCGATTGGTGTATTTCTCGTCAATTGTGGTGGGGACACCAAATTCCTGCGTATTATCATAAGCAAACAGGTGAAATGGTTGTAGCTAAAGAAAATCCAGATCCTGAAAATTACGTACAAGACACTGATTGTCTTGATACTTGGTTTTCATCAGGCTTGTGGCCATTCTCAACAATGGGTTTCCCAAATGCTGAAACGGATGACTATAAGAAATTCTATCCGACATCAGTTCTTGTAACAGGTTTTGATATTATTTTCTTCTGGGTTGCAAGAATGATTACAATGGGTTTGGAATTCACAGGAAAAGCACCTTTCTCTAAAGTTTACATCCACGGACTTATTAGAGATGAAAAAGGTCAAAAGATGTCAAAATCTAAAGGCAACACTATCGACCCTGTTCAAATTATTGATAAATACGGTTGTGATGCTTTAAGATTTACAATGACTTCACTTTGTACTTATGGTGGACAAGATATCAAGGTTTCTGATGAAAGATTTGAATACGGTAGAAATTTTGCTAACAAAATTTGGAACGCATCAAGATTTGTTATGATGAACCTTGAAGGCGTTGATAATAAAGCAATTGATAAGTCTAAATTGACTCTTGTGGACAAATGGATTTTGAACCAATTGAACGAAACCGCTAAAATTGTAAACGAAAATATGAAGGAATACAGAATTGGTGAAATTGCTCACACATTATATGATTTCTTCCGCAGTGAATATTGCGATTGGTACGTTGAAATTGCTAAAATTCAACTTCAAGACCCTGAATTAAAAGCTAACACTCAAAGAGTTTTGAGATATGTTCTTGATATGTCATTAAGAATGCTTCATCCGATTATGCCGCATATTACAGAAGAAATTTGGCAAGATATTAAGGCTATCAGCGGTTTTGGTGCTGATGAAGATGCACCAAGCGCATTAATTATTGCTAACTTCCCTAAATATGATGAAGAATGGACATTCCCTAAGGAAGCCGAAGAAATGAATTTGGTATTTGAAACAATTAAGTCTTTGAGAAACGTAAGACAAAGTTTCAACATTCCAACTTCAGCAACTGTTGATGTAGAAATTAGAGCTGAAGGCAAAGAAAAAGAAATATTTGGAGAAATAGAAGCTTATATTCACAGACTTGCAAAAGTTAATAATATAACTTATGCGGCTATTGATGCGCCGGTTCCTCCAAAATCAGCAACAGCAGTTGTTTCAACTTCTAAGTTAATCGTTCCTCTTGCAGATTTGATTGATTTAGAAGCGGAAGTAAAACGTCAAGAAAAGAAATTGGAAAAATTGACAAACGAAAAGAATTCTTTGTTGGGCAGAATGAAGAACGAAAAATTCGTTGCAAATGCACCAAAAGAACTTGTTGAACAAACAAATGCGAGAATTGAAGAAATTGTTGTTCAAGAAGGCGTTATCAAGGATTTAATTGAATCTTTGAAATAATTAAATTGAAAACACGCGAAAATCCCTAGGATAAAATCCTAGGGATTTTTTGTGTATAAAAAGAATAATTATTGTAAAGATTTGTAAAGATTTTATTAAAAACTGAAATTTCATCTTTCAAAATAACTTTATATATATGTAAGTTATATACACGAAGATATAATAGAAAGGATATAAATATGGCACCGGAAATTTCAGGAAATTATGGTTCAAGAAGTCATGTTGCAAAAACTCAGTCAACTTGGGCGGACTATGACAAACAAAAACTAGAGAAAGAAAAAATGCCTGTCCATATCAATAGCATTTGGAATGTACCAACTCAAACAAATGCAATTAACAGCTAATAAGGCTTTTTATTTACAATTTTCCGAACGGAATTTTGCTATGCAAAATTCCGTTTATTTTTTGTTAAAATTTTTATATAAAGGAGGGATTAGTGGTGGAAGAATACAAAAAAATGATTGCAGGCGAAGATTATAACCCTATGACGCCTTATTTGATAAGTCTTAGAGATAGAACAAGAGGTTTGATAAGTGATTTCAATCAGGAAAAAGACGAAAACAAAAGATTAGAAATCTTAAAATCAGTAGTCGGCAAAATTGGTGAAGGATGCTATATTACACCAAATATTTTCTTTGATTACGGATGTAATACAGAACTCGGCGAAAGGGTTTATTTTAATGCCAATTGTGTTATTTTAGATTGTGCAAAAGTGACAATTGGCGATGATACATTTATCGGGCCAAATACTCAATTTTATACTCCTATACATCCTTTAGATTTTAAAACAAGAAATACTTTTATAGAAACAGCAAAACCGATAAAAATAGGTAAAAATTGTTGGTTGGGCGGTTCTGTTATTGTTTTACCCGGAGTTACAATTGGTGATGGGTGCGTAATAGGCGCAGGCGCAGTGGTAACAAAAGATATTCCTGAAAATTCTCTCGCAGTCGGCAATCCGGCGAAGGTTATAAGAACAATTGAGCAAAAGTAGATTTCCATATTAACAAATAAAAACAGTTATTAATAAGCTGGATTCCTCGTTTTACAATATACTTCCAAACTTATATTCAATGCTACAGGCTTGGAAGTAAAGTGTAAAAATCGCACCTCAGAATGACGCCAAGCTGTTAGTCATACGCCAAGTCATCCTGAGCGCGATTAGCGTGAAGGATCCAGCCTTTTAATAACTATTATTATTTTACCCTTACGGGTAGACACCTCACCCTTCCCTCTCTGTCACTCACGTGACATCTCTCCCACTAAATGGATGCTGCGGGAGAGAACGAAGTTTTAATAATAATCTATACCTCTCCTGCAAGGAGAGGGAATAACCAAGACTTGTTAGTAAAAAATTATAATAGTTAATAAATAATTAACAACATTCCTCCTTATCTCAAAGCATGTTATAATCACATTAAGGATGTAAGAGATATATAGGAGAAGGAGGACTTATGGCTAACCCTATTTTGAATGAAAAGTTTGCAGAACAGGAAAGAGTGCTTGATGGTGCACCAATGACCGTTAACGGTACAATTCAAATAACTGCGTTTTTAGGATTATTAGTAGTTGCAGGTGCTGCATTTACTTGGACAAGAATGACAGCAGGATATACTGATTTAGCAATGATGCTAACGGCAGGTGGCGGTATTGTTGGATTTATACTAGCTTTAATTGTTTCTTTTACTAGAAATAAATATCTTGTGCCTGTTTATGCAGTTGCTGAAGGTCTATGTTTAGGCGGAATCTCAGCTTCTTTTGAAGCTTCATATCCGGGGATTGTTTCACAAGCTGTTGCCGGAACATTTGCAGCTTTATTTTCAATGTTGATTCTTTATAGAGCGAATGTAATCAGAAGCACTGATAAATTTAGAAGCGTAATTTTTATCGCAACATTATCAATTGCAGGTATTTATTTGATTAACTTTATCGGAAGCTTCTTCCACATGCAAGTTCCTATGATTAATTCATCTTCAACAGCAGGACTTGTGGTTAGCGCAGTTATTTGTGTAATTGCTGCACTTAACTTAATCGTTGATTTCGATTTCATTGAAAGAGGTGCTCAAAACTATTTACCAAAAGACTTTGAATGGTTTGGTGCATTCGGTTTGATGGTAACACTGGTTTGGTTATACATGGAAATCTTGAGATTATTAGCTAAATTCCAAGATAGAAGATAACAATATAATTTCTTCCCATTTTGAGGAAAGGTTAAGAGTTGGGGGCATTTGCTTTGTGCAAAATTTAATTTCATTTTTGATTGGTGCATTTATAGCAACACTGATTACAACATTAATATTTCTAAAAAAACAAACTTCTGAAAAAGAAGAGCTTATACGTCTGCGCGCTGAATCGAAAAATTATAATACTTTACAAGAGCTTATAAAACAAGATTTTGTACGTTTAGCAAACGAAACGATAAAACAAGAACAAGAAGATTTACGTAAACAAAACCGAGAAGTTTTAGAAGAAAAAATTCTTCCGCTAAAAACTGAATTAGGCGAGTTTAAATCTAAAGTTGAAAAATTTAATCTAACCGGTGTTGAAAACACGACTAAAATTATTGAACAAATACTTAATCTTGAAAAAAACAGTGCTACAATTGCACAAGAAGCTAAAAACCTTACAGAAGCATTGACAAAAAATCAAAACATCAAGGGTGCTTACGGAGAAAATCTACTTGATACAATTCTTCAAACATGCGGAATGAAAGAAGGCGTACATTACACAAAACAATTTGTAACAACATCTGAAAACTTGTGTGATGAAACAGAACATACAATAAGACCCGATGTTGTGATTAACTTGCCCGACAATCGTCATATAGTCGTTGATTCAAAAGTAACATTAACAAGTTATCTGGCATGCGTTGAAGATAAAGACAAAATTAAAGATTTTAAGGCTGAAGTAAGAAAAAGAATTGCGGATTTAGCAAACAAAAATTACCAGTCAGCTGACAAATTGTGGCAGCCGGATTTTGTTCTTATGTTCATGCCGATAGAAACATCCTTACAAATACTTTATCAAGATTTTGATTTAATTAATTTTGCATATAAATCTAATGTGATAATTGTTGGCACAGCGTCGCTTCTTGCAACAATAAGACTTGTAAATCAACTTTTTGCACAACAAAAACAGTGCGAATGCGTTAATCATATAGTAAACGCAGGTACTAATCTATTTGAAACTTTTGTTCAATTCTGCGATGATTTAGTAGATGTTCAAAAGAGGTTTGATGAGGTAAACAAAAAACTTAATACAACAATCAATCGCTTTAAACGCAGAAATAATAATAAACCTAGCCTGTTCTCTCAAGTGGAAGCACTCAGAGATTACGGCATAAATTCAGCAAAAGAAATTCCCGTAAAATTGTTGGAATGTGAATTAGAAGAGGATACACAAAATGACAAAAATTCTTGTAGTTGATGATGATAATGCGATTAACGAACTTATAAAAATAAATTTAGAACTTCAAGGTTATGAAGTTGTACAGGCTTTTAACGGTATTGAAGGTTTTGCTCTCGCTAAACAAGAAGAACCTTCTTTAATTATTTTGGACGTTATGATGCCTGAAGTTGACGGATTTACGGTCGCACAAAGAATAAGACAGTGTCCTGAAATTGCAGAAACTCCGATAATCATGCTTACGGCTTTATCTCAACTTAACGATAAAGTAAACGGATTTAATATCGGTGTTGATGATTATTTAACAAAACCGTTTGAAATTGATGAACTGATTGTGCGCGTTCGAGCTCTTTTAAAACGCACAAAACAGATACCAAAATCATCTGCAGTGAGAGAACTTCTTACATATAAAGAAGTGACGCTTTTGCCTGAAACATACAGCGTTCAAATCAATGATAAAATTCAAAAACTTACACCTATTGAGTTTGATATATTTAATTTGCTATTCCAAAATCACGGCAACATGGTATCAGGCGCAAGACTACTTAAAGAGATTTGGGGTTATGAACCTGATGATAATGTAGAAACAATAAGAGTGCACATAAGACACTTGAGAAGTAAGATTGACAAAATTTCCGGCGATAAAAAATATATTGAAACAATTTATGGCGGCGGATATAAGTTAAATATTTAAGTTTTGTAACAAGTTTTTTTATAATTAAAATTCTATCTTGCGTAAATACTTTATATATATAAGAAGTTTCAAAACTTCTAAGATGGAGAAATTAATGCAGGATATTACGAATTGCTTTACAATACCACAAGAGTTGGTTGAATATTATCATCCTGATAATACTTCATTTGAAGACGAATTGAATTTTTCTTCAGATGTAGAGGTTGTTCGTAATAGCGAAGGAAAAATTTCTGCATTGAAATTCTATTCTCCCGACAGGGATTTAATAAAAAGTTTATGCTATGACGGCTCGAAAATTCTTCAAATTAATTATTACAGACAAAATTTGTTATACAGCTCCGATAAATACAATAACAGTTTGATTATGGAAAAAACTGTTTATCGCAAAACAGGCTCTGTTGCTTATACCATTACGTACGAATATAACAAGGAAAAACGCATAAGCAGAATTTGCAAAAAGACTTTAAACAGAGAATTTCTTGTCGGATACAGATATGATACTTTTGGTCGTATTTTGGAGAAAAACATTAGTTTTAACGGTAAACAAACAACTAAGCAAGAGTATCGTTATGACGTTTTAGACAGAGTCACTGAATACAAAGACGGCAAACAAAAAATACTTGTTGATAAAATCAGTCAGAAAAACGAGTTGATATCTTACACAATAACTGATAATATAGGTAATGTTATTAGTGTAGAAAATCATTTTGCTGACTGTGGTTATATTTGTACAACATTGATGGTAAACGGACATTCCACATCAATAAATGATTTAAGTTATGTGGACAATGTTATGTTGAAAAAGCCTTATGCAACCGAAGATGATTTGGATATAATTATATCAAACTTGTTTACAGGCATGGATGCTGTAACGCAAAGACCAGCAAGTTCAAATAATGCAATGGGACTTATAGATGCGAATATCGAAAATCGCGCACTGCCGATTTCTCTAAGAAAACGCGCGTTATATAATACTCTTGCAAAACGAACTTAATATTTTACAAAACTAAAATCATATAGTATAATAATCTTGTTATATTATGGATTTTAGGAGGTTTTTATGAAGGAAGAATTTACAACTAATACAAGACGTTGGTATGATAAAGATCCTGTGCTATCATCTGCAATGAAAACCTTAGAAGAATCTGATGACGAAACTCAAATCAAGGTTGCTCTTAATCTGATTAAGATTATTACAGAGCATCATTTATCAAGCACTGAATATGAATCGGTTGAAGACATTGTGTCGGCTACTGAAGACATGATGGACGAATCAAAACATGGAAGATGGTACGATTTAGATGGAACATTAAGAACTGCAATCAGCCTTCTTCAAAATTGTCCCGATTCAACACGTAGTGTTATTGCAAAGGAAATGGCTAAAAACGTTATTGATATTATCAAAAAAGAAGAAGATGTTGATGATGTTGAATTAGATATTCCCGAAGAATAAATTTTTAGGTAGCAAATTTTATTTTTAGGCGTTTTGTATTGCATGAAGTAATACGAAAGGACTTTTGTCATGTTAAAAATTTCCCCTGCATCACTACCAAAGAAAAATTTAAAAGCATTAAAACAATGCAATAAAACTATTAATAAGGCCTTTGAAATCAATCTCAACAATGAAGAGCTTGGTATTTATAAATTTGGAGATAGATTTGTAAAACAGATTTTTCCAAGATAAAATGCACTATTTTATAAATACCAACAAAACACCTACTACCGCCGAAATTAAAATATAATACAACGGGTCACGTTTTGATTTCCAACTCATTAATATCAAAACACCGAGCAAAATCATTGCCTTAATATCTCTGATTTCAGGCTTTAATAATCCGATTGCAACAGAAGCCAAAAGTGCGCAACTTACGGGTTTTAACGTTTCAATCGTTGATTTTACATAAAAATTATCGCTGAATTTTTTAAGAAGCTTAGATACAATAATTACCAAAAATAACGATGGTAACATTTCAGCTGTTGTTGCTAAAGCTGAGCCTAAAACCCCTGCGCTTTTTAAGCCCGCATAGGTCGCAACATTTATCCCGACAGGTCCGGGAGTAATGGAAGCTACTGCAACCATTTGAGTTAATTCATCAAGCGAATACCAATTATAAACCTGTGAAATATGGTACAAAAATGGGATAGTTGCATATCCACCGCCAAACGAGAACAGACCAATTTTAAAAAACTCTAAAAAAAGTTGAAGATAAATCATTTAATCTCCTCCTTTTTTAGAGTTAAACGTTTATAAATAACACCAATCATGGTGAAAATTACAATACTTTGAATTGGTGTTATTTTTAATATCAAAAGTGCTAACAAAGTTAAAACAAAAATCGTGTAGAAAAATACATTTTTGTTTGATTTTTGCCACATTTCGCGCACCGTTAAAACGATTAGTGCAATTACTGCAACTCCAACTCCCCAAAGCGCGCCTTGCACGTATGAGTTATTGACTAAAGCGCCCAAAATTGAAGCCAACAAAACAATACTCCAAAACGGAATAAATGTTACACCTATCATAGCTGCAATAGCGCCCCATTTACCGCGCAATTTGTAGCCGATAAACATAGACATATTAGCAGCAATAATTCCGGGAAGTGATTGTGCAAGCGCAAAATAATCAATTATATCATCATGACTAACAAGGTTTCTTTTGTCTACAAACTCGCTTGTCATAATCGGTAAGATTACATATCCGCCGCCAAGCAAAATTGCACCGATTTTTACAAAAATTAAGAACAAACTAAAGAGCGACATCTTTTTCTACCTATTTTTGCTATTAATTTTTCATCATCTTCAGGAGTAAAACCTGTTGTTGTCAAATAGTTGCCGACAATTGTAGAATCTGCACAATATCTAAATGCTTTTTCAATTGTCTCTTCAGAAAGTCTGGCTTTCTTTCCGCCAGCAATTCTAATTGATGCATTCGGACAAGCTATTTTAAATATTGCCAAAGTTCTTAAGATATTTTCTTCGTCGATTTTATCACCGTAATTTTCAAACGGGGTATTTTTAATTGGCGTCAAAATATTAACAGGAATACTGTCAGGATTAATTTCTGCAAGCTCCATAGCCATTTCAATTCTCTGTTCTACTGTTTCGCCCATTCCTAAAATCACACCACAACAAAGTTCCATACCATATTTTTTTACAAGCTTTGTTGTATTTAATCTGTCTTCATAAGTATGAGTTGTGCAAATTTGAGGGTGATAAGATTTGCAAGTATTTATATTGTGGTGAAAACGAACAAGCCCTGCTTCTGCAAGCTTTTTAGCCTGCTCTTCGTTTAGAATTCCAATACTTGCGCAACTTTTAATACCTTCTTTGTTTAATGCTTTAATCATATCAAGCATTGTGTCAAAATCGCTTTCGTCGGGAGTTTTGCCTGATGTTACGATTGCAACTCTGTTTGCACCGTTGTTTACGCTATCGTGTGCAGCTTTCACAACTGTTTCAACATCAACTAGAGGGAATGATTCAATATCAGTATTGTAGTGTGAACTTTGTGCGCAATAGCGGCAGTTTTGTGAGCATTTGCCCGAACGAGCGTTGATGATTGAACAAAATTCAACTTCATCTTTTAAATATTTTTTAGACTCGTTTAAAAGTTTTTCCAAGTCCATATTATATAAATCTAATAATTCTTGTTTTGATAACATATCTATCCTTTCTTTCTTAACATCCGCAAGTCAGCCCTGCGCATAAGTTAACAGCCTGCCCCGTTACACCTTTTGCGTCTTCTGAAATCAAGTATTTCACCATTCCTGCAATTTCATCAGGAGAAACAAATCGTCTTTGCGGAATACATTCAACAATCTCGTCTTTTGTAAATTCGCCGTCTTCTGCTGATGCGTTTCCCATCTCGGTATCTACCCATCCAGGGTTAATTGTATTAACTGTAATTCCAAATTCTGCAAGTTCTAAAGCTAAAGCTTTTGTTGCACCAAATAATCCTGATTTAGTAGCAGAATACAAGCTTGCGTTAGCTTCTCCCATAACTCCGCTTATAGAACCAATATTAACAATTCTGCCCCATTTTTTTGATTTCATATAAGGAACAGCTTTTGATATCAAATATAAAGGTGCTTCAAAATTGACTTTTGTTATATGTTCAATTTGTGTGAATGTCATTTCTTCAATTGGAGAGTAAATATATTCACCTGCATTGTTCACTAAAATATCAATATTATTGGCTTCTATAAATTTACCTAATTTTTCAACTTCATTAGCTAAATCACAAACACAATAGTTTTCATAAGACTTTAACAATTCTTCGTTTCTTGCAGAAACAAGAACATTGTGTCCTGCCTTAATCAAACTATCTGCAATAGCTTTTCCGATTCCGCGGCTTGCACCGGTTACAAGTACATTCATAATAAAAATCCTTACGGTGATTATACCATAAGGAAAGTAAAATTACCAAAAGGCGGCTGAACCATTAGCTCTCTCAACCGCCCCAAAATTAATACAAGAACTGCGCTTGATAAGCTTGATAAGATATAGGCGCATCTTGTGTTGAAGGTTTGTTTGAAAGACCAAACGCCTGAGATGCTTCAGTTTTTAAACCTGCAAAATATGTCATTGCCTGACCATCAATTGCACTTTGGCTCAACAACTGAATAGCATTATTGAAAGCAGCATAGTCTTTATCATAATCGCCGGTAGCTTGAATTCCTATTTGTGCGCAAACACTTGCCCAAGGAATGTTTTGCTGACTATTCTGATTTTCAATTTGTTCCTGAACCTGCTTTGAATAAGCTTCGTACATCGCAGAGTCTAGTTTTTTCAAATCATCAGTCGTACCCGTTGGAGTAATATTGAAATCATCAAATGCACGCTCTAATGAAGTCGAATTTACGGGAGTTCGACCCAAATAAGAGTAAATATTTGCACTTGTGTAGGAATATACTCCGTTTACTGTGAAATTTGACATAAACACACCTCATTGTATATATAATGTATATCGGCATTTTTTCTAAAAACTTTAATGAATTTGGACAAACATTTACAATTTGTTACAAAACAGGGCTAGAATTCAATAATTTCTTGATTTTTAAAACCATTTTTAAAATTCGCAACATTAAGTTTTGTAAACTTTAAATCCGTTTTTTGAGTTATTGAAACGTAACAAAATTAATGTTTTGTTACGATTTTACTTGCCTCAAGAGTATGTTTATAATATGATTTTTTTGGTTACACTGGTCGATAGGTTCGCCCTAGTCCTAGGAAAAAGATGCAGTTTATAACTACATTTAATATTTCCGACAGATGGAACAGTTTAGCCCGTAGTAAAACAAGTTAAAAAAAAGGAGACACAAGATGTCAGTAGCATCACTTATTGAATTATTAGAAGCTGGCGTTCACTTCGGACACCAAACACAACACTGGAACCCAAAAATGAAACCATATATTTATGGTGCAAGAAACGGTATCTATATTCTTGATTTAAGAAAAACTACTACATTGTTAGACGCTGCTTATGATGCAGTTAGAGATTATGCTGCAAAAGGAAGAAATGTTCTTTTTGTTGGTACTAAAAAACAAGCTGCAGAAGTAGTTGCAGAAGAAGCAAAACGTTCTGGCGCATACTTCATTAACAGAAGATGGTTAGGCGGTATGTTGACTAACTTTGAAACAATCAGAGGCAGAGTTAACAAATTAAGAGAACTTGAAGATTTTATCGCTTCAGGTCATGCTGAAAAATTGCCTAAAAAAGAACAAGCTCAATTAAACAGACAATTAGCAAAATTAAGCAAAACTTTAGGCGGTATTAAAGAAATGCGTGGTTTACCTGATATTATCTTCGTTGTAGACCAAGCTAAAGAAGATATTGCTATTGCAGAAGCTAACAAATTAAACATCCCTGTTATTTGTTTGGCTGATACAAATGCTAATCCGGACGGAATCAACTACATCATCCCTGGTAACGATGATGCAATCCGTTCAATCAAATTGATTACTTCTAAATTGGCTGACGCTGTTTTGGAAGGTAAACAATTGAGAGAAAACAATGCAAATTCTAAAGGCAAAGTAGAAGCAGTTACAGCTGCTGATGCCGGTGTTGAAGAAACTGCAAACGTTTAATAAAAAGTTGATATGAACTAAGTTTAGGAGTTTAGAAGAAGTTATAAAATTTTATGAGCAAATGCGAATATAAATTTCTATTAAACTTCTAAACTCCTAAACTTTTAAATAAAACAATCAAATAAGGAGAAATCTAAATGAATATTACAGCTACAATGGTAAAAGAACTTCGTGATAAAACCGGCGCTGGCATGATGGATGCTAAAAAAGCATTGGTTGAAGTTGATGGTGATATGGAAAAAGCAATGGAAGTACTTCGTCAAAAAGGTATGGCTTCTGCTGATAAGAAAATGGGTAGAATCGCTGCTGAAGGCAGAATCGGTTCTTTCGTTAATGAAACAGCAGGTGCTATGATTGAAGTTAACTGTGAAACAGACTTCGTTGCTAAAAACGCTGAATTCATCGAATTAACAAACGGTTTGGCTCAAATGGTTGCAGAAACTAACCCTGCTGACGTTGATGCTTTATTAGCATCTGTTTGCCCTAAATGCAACAAACCGGTTGCTGACGTTATCAAAGAAAAAATCGCATCTATCGGTGAAAAAATCACTGTTAGAAGATTTGTTAGATACGAAGGCAATGTTGCAACTTATATCCACAACGGTAAAATTGGTGTTCTTCTTAACACAGATGCTAAAGATGAAGTTTTGGCAAAAGATGTTTGCTTACACATCGCATCTTCAGCTCCTGAATTTGTATCAAGAAAAGACATTCCTGCTCACGTAATTGAAGAAGAAACAAGAATTGAAATGGGTAAAGAAGACTTAGCTAACAAACCTGAACAAATCAGAGCTAAAATTGTTGAAGGTAGAGTTAACAAATTAATGGCTCACAGATGTTTGGTAGAACAACCATTCGTTAAAAACCCTGAACAAACAATTGAACAATTGATATCAGGTAAATTCAACATTGTTAAGTTTGATAGATTCGTTTTAGGTGAAGGCCTAGAAAAAAGAAACGACAACTTTGCGGACGAAGTTATGAGCCAATTAGGTAAGTAATTTCGTAAATAATGTTATTAGAAAGGACGCACATTTTGTGTGTCCTTTTTATTTGAATAAGTTAATGGTGCAAAAAATTGCACCCTACAATTTTCTAAAGAAAAAGCGTTCTTTATTGAACATAGTTTTGCTGAAATGATGTAGGGTGCAATTTTTTGCACCATTAACTTTTTAAACACTTTTGTATAAAAAAGTATCCGACTTTTCCTAATTATTTTTTCTTTTTGTATAATGATAATATGAAATTCAACTATGCACGCGATGCGCTGAAATACCTGATAAAAGAATTTTCGATTGAAGAAATTTATATTCCATATTATCTTTGTGATGTAATTCGTCACTCTATTGTTGAAATTGGCTCAAAACCGCTTTTTTACCATATAGATGATGAATTTATGCCCGCGCGAGAATTCCCGACAGAAGCTTTTATTTTGTACCCAAATTATTTTGGGATTTGCGATAACAATGTCGAAAAAATGGCAGAAAAATATCCGAAACTAATTGTCGATAATGCGCACGCATATTATGCAAAACCCAAAGGGTTTGCAAGTTTTGATTCTGAAAGAAAATTTTTGAATACTGAATTTGGCGCAAATTTATACATAGGATGTGAAACTAATAATATTAAACCTGATTATAACAGGCGTAATAAGTTTTTAGCGATTCACGAGAAATTGAAATCAAAAAATTGCTTAAATATCAAATTAAACGAGGATAGCATACCTTTTTGTTATCCGTATCTTGCCGAAACAATTGACGAAGCGGATAGATTTGTAAACAGCCATAAAGAATTAACGATTTATAGATACTGGAACGCACTTCCCGCAAGCTATAATGAATACAAATTTTACTCTCGCTTAGTTCCAATATCTTTGTAAAAAAATGATCCTTTGAAAAATTCAAAAGATCATTTTGTATGTACACATTAGGTTTGCATTATACTGCTTGTTTTAGTTCTTTTTGTTCGGGCATTTTAATTTCTTCTGCCTTCTGATTTTGTTGTTCTTGTGCTAATCTTTTTTCTTCTGCTTTTTTTGCATTAATTTTATCACCAATTTTGTTTGCAATTGGAGTGATAATTACTGGTACAGCAAATCTATAAATTAATGTAAATGTCATAAGGTCTGCTAAAATTCTAACACCTTTTTTCTTATTACCTAATTCTTTTGCCATCTTCTTAGCATCTTCTAAACGACCTTCCATTTTAGCAATATCTATATTACGTTGTTGTCTTCCCGTAAAACTATATTCTTGTTTTTTAACTTTATTATTGATTAACGAGTTTACAGTATATGCAGCTATTGTAGGAACAATAAAACCAAGAGTTTGGTTAACCGCTAATGTTCTACGTTTATCAGGATCAAGATCTTTTTTATGTAAAGTTTGATGAACATACATGCCACTTGTTAGAGCCGAACCGACAACGCTCATATGTTGAGTTGTTCTTCCAGGTAATTTAGTTAAATAGCTGGAAATTTTTGCTACTGTTGGAGATTCTAACAACGGTTTACCATACCATTCCGCAAGCTTTCTGATTATCCAATTTGGTCTATCTCCACCTTTTCCCTTAAATGCAACTTCGTTATTTTGTGTTTTATTATTTTCTTTTGAAGTTTCTTTTTGTGTATTAGTTTTTGGTTCTTTGTCGCTAGTTTTTTTAACTTTTTCTAAACCTAAACAATTTTTCAATATCCAAGGAATTAATGCAACAGTAGCGGTAGCGATTGGCACTCTAAATAATAAATCAGGTCCCCAAGTTAAAGCCTTTAATAACACTTCATTATTTTCTTCTGCCTTAAGCATAGTATCTGAAATCTTTGTTCCTAATTTATCTTCAACACCGTTATCTTGGTATGTTCTAAATTTATAGACACCTTCTTTTTTATCAAATCTTTTCTCGCCCGAAATACGAGGTCTATAACTATCTTTGATTTCATAAGGTGATGCAACAAATGTTTCATCCAAATCTAATTTCCATTGTTTTCCATCAATATTTTTCCATTCCCTGAAATCAATTACTTCTCCTTTATCATTATAGACAGATTTTATATCTAATTTACCCCAATTGTTATCTTTTGAATCCTTAACTAAATTTTCCAAGTAAGACTTATCCATATCTTTAAATAATATTTGGGCTTCAGTACCTTCACCTTCTTTAACAACTAGGCCTAATCTTGACATATCAATTTTGTCGTATAATTTAGAGCCATCTTTAAGAATAACATCATTAAAAGATTTACCCTTTTGACTTGCCCAATCAGCATCAACTTTTAAAACATTTTTAAATGTTTGTTCAGATGAATCACCCAATAATTTAAATTTTGGTAACATTGAACATACATTAATTTCACCACTAAATTTTCTGCCATCTAAATTTTTCCAAGCATCAATAGCTTTTCTAGCACCATCAGTTCCTATCGTATTAACATCTAATTGAGGATATAATCGTGTTAAAGTTTCAACTTTCAAATTCTTTTTAATATGTTCCATTACATATTTTGCACTAGATTGAAATGGCGCTGTTAAGACAAATGCAACAATAAAACCAATAATACCGGAAGCTAATGAATGACTCATTGCATATTTATTATTAATTTTGGTATCTTCATCTTTTGCCGGTAATATGCCAATCACACCTGCACGACCAGTACAAGCAACTGCTGCAATTGAAGCGGTAGTTAAAGTTTCTTTATCGTGAGCAATTCTTAAAAAGCCATTAAAAAAAGGACGATCGTTTATACTATCTCCTTTTTCCTTCATGTATTTACTCTCTTTAGGTATATCACCAACAGCTTTTTTTATTTTACTCACAACCTTTTTAGCATTTTGAGAATTTACACTCTTTTTCCCAAAAGACACCTTGCCCTCAAACGAGTCCGGTTGTTCTAAAAGGTTCTGCTTTCGCATTTGTTCTGAATAGTTTAATCTAATCTCAGGGATAGTAACATTGTCGGTTGATTGTTTTCTCATTTGCGAGATTAGATTTTGCGTTGTATGAATGTTCATCATAGTTTCCAATCTAAATTTACTGTCTACACATTTATCTTAAAACAAAGCAAAAAAATTTTTGCTAGTTTGTGAATATTTTGTTACAATTGTTTATAATCAAACAAAATTCGGGCATTCCCTCTCCTTGGGAGAGGGTTAGGGTGAGGGTTTTATGAAAAAGATTTTATTATTACAAATTTTAATTTTGCTTACATCTCAATTAGCGTGGGCTTTTGACTTGGACATGACAGTTGACGATGACATTAGAAAAAATTACAATTCATCAAAATTAGTCAAAGATACACACACAGAAGACAATGAAGAAACTTTGCCCGCTCTTCCTGAGATCAGCAAATATAAAGAACCTGAGCTAACCGTAAAACAAGAAACCTATACTCCGCCAACTCAAATTTATAACAAAGGTAATAAAAAAATCCATGCCGGCACAACTTTTGATGCAGTTAATTCTGCTAAAATTTCAGATTGGCAAACAAAAGGTGCGACAGTTAAATTTACGGTAAAAACTCCTATTCAAAGAAAAAAATACACAATTCCTGTTGGAACGGTTTTTACAGGAGAAATACTGGATTCTCATCAACCGCAAATTACTTGCAACGGAGGCTTGGTTGTAATAAGAGTGAGAAGCATGCATTATAAAGAACAAATAATTCCGATAAATGCCTATATAACCAAAGCCGGTGCAAAAAAAGTTTTTCTTAACAATATAAAAGGGAATCGTACATATATTAAAACGACTTGGAAAAAAGGAAATTGGGGTAGAACAATTTTTAATAAAATGATGACATTAACAATCAACCTTGGTGGCGAAGGTTCTACATTTATTCTTTCGCCATTTCCACTTGCTTATGGAACGATTTGTCTTGGTTTAAATACATTGACGTCACCAATTTGCGCATTTTTCCAAAAAGGCGGGCATGTTTCAATTCCCGCAGGAAGCAAGTTTACAATCAGATTGTTAGATGATGCTTTTATTGACTAGCAATTTTTAATTAAAGTTTCTGCAATTTTCTGAGCTTCATCCTGAAGAAAATGATTCTCCCAAAAATCATCCGCGTTAATCTGCGTTTTTACAATTTTTCTAGCCCAAGAACCGATTGCAATTCCCCAATATTTAATTCCACAAAGTTCTGCCAGTTCTCTTGTTTTAGAATTTGTTCCTCCGGAAATCATTATTTGAACAGGCAAATTTGCATTCTGAATAATTTCTGCCATCGCAACTGCTTGCAAAGTTGTTTTAAAAGTATCGTCCGCACCACTCATCGGTATCCCATCGGCTTGAATTATTGTAGTATAAGGTTTTCTATAAGCTATCATTTCTTTTATTCTTGATAAAGCTTCTTTGTTTCCGAAATTTTCTCTATCAATACAAATTGATGCAAATTTAGGATTGCAATCATTTATAACTTTCCATTTTGAAGCCAAATCGCTTTTGTCATGCCCCATTATATGAAGCTCTAAAACTTCTACGCCATTTTTTACCATATAAGGTAAAATTTCTTTTACGTTTACATCTTTATCAAACATTGAAATTGCACCCGTCGGGCATTTTTTTACACAAATTCCACAACCAATACACCTTTTTTCATCAATAATAATAGATGAATAAATCGCATCATTAGGACAATTTCTAAAACAATTTCCACACTTAATACATTTTGATTCATTAATGTTAGCCTTTGTAATATGCGGATCACCTTTTATACCAACGCTAACACAGAGCATTGCATCATCAACTTCTGCAAGTTTTAACGCATTTTTAGCACTTTCTAAAATTTCTTTTCTTGCGGATAAATCAAAAAAACGGCAACCGGCCTTTGCGTAAGTATAAACTAATCTTTTTACACTTTCACAATCCTCGTTACCCGCACCGCAAACTAATTTAAACATCTAAAAACCTATCGCATAGTTAAAAATCTTTTTATTTGAAGTTTGTTTAGATGCAAGACTTGAATCTACTGTAACCTCTTGAGTTTCAATAACCTGTCCTGCGCGTTGAAGCATGTTATTTTGCTGTAAAGTTTTATCAACATTATTGAATGATTTTAAACTATCAAGTTTGTTTTGCAACTCTTCGTTCTCATTATTCAAAATAATAGTTTGTCTACTCAAATCGTTTAATTTCATTTCACAAGAGATAACAAAATAATAGCTAACGACAACTACGCCAATTAACAGGCTCAATATAACACATAAAGTTTTGTTGACTCTTTTAATAGCCATATCTCTTACGAAATTCTCCTTTGGAAAGTACCCTTCTATTATACTATTAACAGCTAATTTTTGAATAGATTTATCTATAAAAGATTTTTCTTCTTGTTCATATTCTTTAGTTGTTTCTTTTGATAGTTTTTTTATAAAGCTGTCTAAACCCTTACTTGATTTGTTGTTGATTTTTAAAGCCGAAACCAAAGTTATACTCCTCTACTCCCAAACTACCTTCAACGAATAGCTCTTATAACCCTTAATTTAGCACTTCGTGATGGTGGATTTTCCAAAATCTCCTTTTCGCTCGCCATAATTGGTTTTCGGTTTACCAATTCTATTTTTGGCGGCTCGCATTTGCAAATCATCTCGTTGCATCTGCACTTTTGGCTTTCAAACTTAAAGATTTGTTTAACTATTCTATCCTCTAAAGAATGAAAACTTATTACCGAAACTATAGCTCTATTATCTAACAAATCTAGAATATCATGCAAGACCATGTTAACATTTTTTAACTCATTATTAACCTCTATTCTGATTGCTTGAAACACTCTCGTAGCAGGGTGAATGCGTGAGTTAATATGCGGCGTCGCATTCATTATTAAATCTGCGAGTTCTTTTGTAGTTCTAATCGGTTCAATTCTTCTTTTTTCAACAATTGCTTTTGCAATTCTTTTTGAAAATCGTTCTTCTCCATATTCACTAAAAATTCTTACTAAATCATTTTCTGAATATTTATTAACAACATCATACGCACTAAAATCTGCGTCCATATTGAATCTCATATCAAGTGGAGCATCTTTTGAAAAAGAAAAACCGCGTTCTCTTTTGGTTAGTTGGTGATAAGAAGCGCCCAAATCTAAAATTACACCGCCTGTAATTTTTTCAATGCCAAGTTTTTTTAATTCTTGCTTGATATTTGTATAAGAAGATTTGACAATGGTTAAATTTTTGTAATCTTTTAAGCGTTCTGATGCGTGATGAATAGCTTCATCATCAATATCAAACGAAATTAATCTCCCGTTTGGAGAAATTCTTTTTAGGATAAGTTCGCTGTGTCCACCGCCGCCTAATGTACAGTCAACATATATTTTGCCGTCTTGGCACTCTAAAGCGTCAACCGCTTCATTTAACATAACCGTATAATGTTTAAAATCGTCCATTTCAATCTCCCAAGCCAATTATAGCATGGAAGTTTAATCTTTCATAAAAAGCATATTATTGTTTAACGGCTTTTGTTTTCTTAATAATTGTTGCTTCATTTTTAGAAGTTGTTGCAACTTTTTCTAACAAATTATTGCCTGCATCGATGGCGTCATTACCTGCTTTTCTTGTTGCAGCTTTGTTCCAACTACCTGACAATTTTCTCCAGAAGGATTTTCGTTTATCTTTTGTGTTAGCTAATGGTGTTCCTTTGTCGATAGCTGTTTCGCCATAATCGGTTGCAATTTTTGCTTTTGAAGCATTGTCTTTTTCTTTAGAACTTGTGTCATTAACTTTAGAACCAATTGCTGAAATTTTTGAATTTGTATCACCGTTTAAAGATGCGATTTCTGCATCAATAGTTTGAATTTTTGATTCGTCTTCTTTTGTTAAACCGTCATTACCGGCAGTTTCTAGAATTTTTTGTCTTTCGGCTTCTTGTGTTTGTATTTTTTCTTCTAAATCTTTTTTTAAGGTTTCAATTTCTTCCAGTTGAGCATCTATTTCCATTTCGTAATCATTTTGATCATCAATTATTTGGTCATAGGTGTTTGACATTTGATTACACATAGATGTAAGTCTTTCTGCTGCTAATATATTTGAACCAAATGAAGTCAACTTAATTATGCTATACATCTTGTCTGCTTTTGTATTTTCAGCAATTTTCCAAACATCTGCCATTGAAAAATATCCTCATCTTAGACTTACATATATAAAAAGTTAAAAAATTGGCGTAGATTTCAGGGTTTTGGATTTTTGTTACAAAACTTAATAATTTTCAATTTGAACGACAATCGCGCCGCGAGCGTTTTTTAGCGAGCGTAAGAGTGCAAGCTCTGCTTGCTATATCCATTTAAACCACAACCGTAAGGATGTAGGAAACTATTAAAGTTTCTTCTTTTTGGGGGTAAACATTTCCAACTGGTCGTTATACTTCCTAGCTTGTAAGTGAAGCAAAAAACTTTTTCTTCTTGCTTTTTCAAAGAAGAAAAAGTAAGAATTATTTCGTAATAAAAAAGTTTTTTTGAAATTATCATGGACAATAGTGCCTGCAAGAAGAGGGAATGACCACAAATTATTTTATTATGTCGTCAAGAAAGAACTGTATTGTTGCTGCATTCTTGCAATCAACATATCCATTGACTGGAATTTAGATTCTAAGCGGGCTTTGTATCTATCAACTTCTTTGTTTGCACGCGTAATCTTCTTGTCTAAATCTTGAATCTTTTGCTTATAAGATTTTTCTGTTGCAGCAAAGTAACCGGATACAGCTTTTAAAGTACCTTCAACTTCGTCTTCAACTTTTGTAAAAATACCTTTATTGTTTGCACCACCGATAATAAGTTCTTTTACGGCGTTTTGATCTGCTTCAAACGCTTTGAAGAATTTATCTTTATCAAATGTCAAACTTACAATTGCACTGTTTGTTGTAGAAATATTGCTTCCACTAGCAGCACTTGCCGTAATACCAATTGAGTCAAGGTTTTTGAACACTGTTGTTCCGGCATCAGAACTTGTCATCAAGTTTCTTAATTGATTTCTGATAAGCTTAAGTGTTGATTCATTTTTTAAATCACCATCGGAAGCAATTGCTTCATCAACATTTTTCATTAATTCGTTGTAAGAATCCACAACTCCTGAAACTGCGTTTGCAAGGGTTTCTTTGTCGCGTTCAACTTTTAAGGTTACAGAGGAATCTTTAGCAAGCCCTTTTAAATTAATTGTTAAGCCTTTTATTCTCGTAACATCGCTTCCAATTGTGTTGGATGTTGATGTATAAGTTGTTCCATTGATTTTAATTCTAGCATTGTCACCAATTTCTTGAGTGTTTACATTCATTTTTGTACTTTCGGCTTTTGTATTGCCATCAGGTGCACCGTTTTTCCAAGTAGAAGTTGTAAATCCTAAAATATCTGTAAAATTACTTGTGCCAGCTTCAATGTTAACAAGCGCAGAACCTGTCGTTCTTGATTTGATAACGAATTTGCCGTCTACGTTATCCCAGAACGCTGTTGCATTAGCGTCGTCACTTGAATTAATTTGAGAAATCAAGTTTGATAACGTTGTATTATTATCAATCGTAAATGTTGCGTTGCCAACAATAAATGTACCGGCTGTAACATCACCGCGTCTGAAGATACCGCTCGCCGTAACCAAAGAGTCGCCCGTTACGCAGTATAATTCTCTAGCGCTTCTTGCAATACCGTTTTCGTCAGTGCTAATACCAGTTATTGCGCCGAAGTTGCTTCCGTCAGAAGTTGAACCGACTTCGATTTTCTTGCCTGAATTTGAATAAATCTTTAATTTACCATCTTCAAAACCAACAATAACATCATTATCATTTTTAAATTCTGTTGAAATTCTAGTTTGTAAATTTGCAAATGTATCATTTGCACCGATTGTAACTTGTGCTTTTTGACCATCTCTGTATAAAGTTAATGTACCTTCTGAAATGTTCAAATCACTCAACTTAGTATTCATGTCAGCATAATTTGCAATAGACAAAGTCTTTTCAACGATATCAGAGGTTGTTGCTTCTAAGACGGTACTACTTGCAGAATATCCGCCTAAATCTTTTTCATGTTTTAAATTAATATTAGATACCAATTTAGAATCAGTGCCATCTGTTGCAATCGTTAATGAATTATAGCCGCTCTGAATTACAATTTGTCCATCTTTGGAAATTGTCGCTTCCAAACCTAAAGCCTTGAATTTATCCAACAAACTTCCGATTGTTTCGTCTGCAGAAATGCTGATAGTATTCTTTTGACCGTTAACGACAACTGTCAAATTGCCTTCTGATTTTTGTAAAGTTCCGCCCCAATCTTGGTCAAAGGAACTTAAAAGGGTATCTTCCGTTGCAGCAGTGAATGTAGTTTGAATACTAGATGTTTGTTCCAAACCTGTATATTCAAGTGAAGATTTAGGGTCGCCCGTAAATAATTTTTCTACGACATTAGAAGAATTTGTTGTACTTGTAGACTTCTTGATGTAAGAATCACCTTTGCCGATGATTTTTAAGATAGAACCATCAGCACCATTAACAAGACTTGTTTCTATGCCGAAACTCTTTAATGTGTCCATAAACGAACCCAAAGTTTCGTCAGAAGAAATCAACGCCGTGTATTTAACGCCATTGTTATAAATATAGTATTCACCTGTTGTAACACCCAATTGTGATAACAAAGTATCTCTTGTTGCAGCAGCATCTACTGTTGAAGTTTTATTGACTTCTAATGTTTTACTGTCATAAGTATTTGTGTTAATCCAACTGTTCAAATCTATTCCAAGAAGTTCCAAAGCGTTTGAAGCTTTTGTTGCATCATCCGTATATTTTTGTAATAAACTGTCGCCTGTATTCTTAATCATCAATTGACCTTTGTCATTGATAACGGATTCAAAGCCGTACAGCGCAAGTTCATCCATCAAAGTTCCGACAGTATCATCCGCGGTCAAAGATATGTTAGTCTTAACACCGTCTTTAACGACTGTGATATAACCTTCTTTGTATGTTCCTTCGTTAATGTCTTTTAACTTAGTGTCGCGCGTGATTGCTTGAACAACATCTTTTGGAATGTCCAAATTGTTAGAAGTATAAATGTTTACAAAGTTCCATTGTTCAAACAAATTGTTAACAATATTTGAATTGTCACCTGCAAGAGCAGATGTTGCAAGATATGTGTTATTATATGCGCCAACAGACATAACACCGTTTTCATCAAAATCGGCAACCAAACCATATTTAGCAAGAGTTGACATCAAGTCATTAACGGTCATATCGTCTGTAATTGTTTCAGTGTTTCTTACTCCGCTATTGTATACATAGAAAGAGCCTGTTGTAATTCCTAAATTGTTTCCGTTTGTATCTTTTAAGTCGCTAAGTTTTGTTGAACCATTAACTTTTTTGTCTTCATTTTCAGTGTAATTCAAGTTTTTGCTTGTAGAATCGTATCTTGTAGACCAATCACCTGAAATGCCGAATTTTTGTAAGATGTTAGACGCGTTTGCCGTAATTATACCGTTTGTTGTTAAATAGCTGTCATTGTTTCCATCAAAGTATAATTTGCCTTCCTGAGAAATTCCGACAGAAATTCCAAATTGAGAAAGTTTTGCAGCCAAAGTTTCTAATGTGTCGTTCACATCGATATTAAGAGCAGTTCTTGTTCCATCTTGATAAACATAGATTTGACCGGCTGTAATTCCAAGGTTTACGCCATTTGTGTCTGTAAGATCTTTTAATTTGTCAGCCATAGAAATTTTACGTACTTCTACTTCTGTGTCGGTCAAATGTCCTGATTGCTGTGTAACTTCGCCCAATGTCCAATCAGTCAAACCTAATACTGTTAAGATATTAGAGCCGCCGTTAATATTTTCAAGCGAACTGTTACCAACGCCCAAAATATTTAGTCTGCCGGCATCGTCAATATAAGACGTGAATCCATAATGAGAAAGCAAGTTTCTGAAATCACCGATTGTCTTAACTTTCGTTGTGTCAATATTGATTGTATATTTTGCACCTTCTTGGTTAACCAAGATATCACCGCTTGTAATTCCAAAATCTGCCAACTTAGAAGAATCGGTCATTTTAACAATAGTTTGTTGCGCCAAAATAGCAGAAACATTGTTTGTGGTGTCTTTGCCATATTCTTTTGAGTAATTACCCATCAAGAATGTACCCAAATCACCCAACATGTCAAAATCTGTCAAAGTTGAACTTGAAACGGAGAATCTGCCGTTAGCATCAAGCTTTGCATCTATTCCATATTTTGCTAATTCATCAATAACATCATAAATTGTTTGGGTTTTTGAGAAATCCAAAGTTACAAATTTATTGCCTGCATCAGAATATGTATGCAAAATAAGTCCGGCTTTATTATCAGTAAATGTAATTCCGTTTCCGTTCTTGTCTAATAAATTTTCCAAAGTTGTAGTATTTGAAGCTGCAACAGTTACTGTATGATGTAAAGTATCAGAAGTTCTGTTAACCGTTACGGTGCGAACATTTGTTGTTACATTGCTCAAATTCAAGGCTTCCAGAATATTAGAACCGCCGGTTGTTTGTTGCAAATAAACATTTCCAATGCCTTCAATAGAAACTTTTCCTTCAGAATCAACTTTTCCTACAAGTCCGTATCTTGAAATATCATTAAAGAATTCGCCAAGAGTTTTTGTTGCATCAACACTAATTGTAACAAAAGTTCCATCAGTTTTATGTACAACCAAACTTCCGCTACCGTTACTGAAACCGTTGATTGTAGAAAGTACGGTATCAGCAGTAACAGCTGCATTCGTAGAGGTATAAGTTACATCTCCTGAAGTATTTTGAGATTTAACTGTCGTGATTGCTGTATCGTAGAATGATCCTGTTAAACCGAATACTCCGCCTGCGTCGGTAATATAACCGTTAGCAGTACCTTGAAGCTTGATTACACCACCGTCAATTGAACCTGAAATTCCGTAACCTGCAAGTTCTGTTAAAATATCACCGATAGTTTTATCGGCAGTTGCAGTTACATAATATGTTGCACCTTGGTAATTTACTGTAATAGTTCCCAAGCCGGCGTTTGTTTGTGACATCTTGGTTGTAGATGTCGCATCATAAGTTACATCATGACTTTGTTTGTCAGAAAGTGTGTTAGAGCCGATTGTTATATTTCCGCCAATATAAGTATTATTTTCACCAACTGCTAAATTCAAAGCACCTTTTAGATTATCGCTCATACCTAAAATATAGGCGTCTTTCGTTCCTAAAAGCGTTAGTTTGCCGTCTTTTACAAAACCTGAAATTCCAAGACCGGCAAGAGTAGAAATAACATCATCAATCGTACTATCAGGTTGGAATGTAAGCGTGTACTCCGTGCCGTTGTTTACAACTGTCACAGTAGCATTTTCACTCAATGCGATATCAGAAAGCTTGGTTGACGTTGTCAGATTTTGAGGGAGCGTAGATGTAAGACTTCCTGATGTTGTATTTTGGAATGTTGTTGAGGTAACTTGTTGATAATAGTCCTCTTGATTTTTACTTAAATTGAAAATATCTAGAAAAAATTTACTTACACTAACATTAATTATTCCGTGTTCTGCATTTGTATCTCTAGAATTTAGTATTAATAAATCTTTAACTATTTGAGAACTTACATTATTTCCTGCTAACCAAAGCATAACATCTTCTACGGTATTTTCTCTAGAAAATTCCGTATAGTTTCCATTGCCATTACAATCTTCTACTAGAATTTCTATACCATCACTTGTTATACCTTTTTCATCCATCAAGTCGCCCAACTTGGTTTCTTTAGTTAGACCAAATGTTTTTGCTTCTTTCAATGTTTCAGAAGAAGTGTTTGCAAAAGTTGTGTTTTCTTTCGTCGTGCTTGTTGCCTGACCTGTCATGTTTAGAAGGTCTTTGATATCAAAAGTTTGCAAGTAAGCATCACCTAACGCTTCAAACTTAACTTTGCCATCGGCGCCGATTGTGCCTGAGATATCAAACGCAGCAAGAGCCGTAAACAAATCATCAATAGTTGATGTTGAAGTTAAAGCAATTGTGTGCAAGCCTCCCTTGCCGTCGTTTACGACAACATTTGTGCCTTTGCTTCCCAATTCAGCAAGAGTTGTGGATGTATTGATTGTTGCGGTCGTATCAGAAAAGACTGATTCACCCGTTGTATTGGTTTTTATGGTGTTTGTGGTGTATTGTTCATCGCCATAATCCATATTGAAATCGGCTGCGGCATCAAAAGTTTCAATATACGCATCTCCTTTCGGTGTGAATGTTACAATACCGTCTTTGATTGTGCCGACTATGTTAAATTGAGCCAAATAATCAAACAATTCGCCGATTGTATATTCAGATACATCAACAGTGTATGTTTGACCGTGACCGTCATTAACAATCATGTTTTGAGATTCACCCAAAAGATCATAGATATCCGTTTCTTCCGTAGCTGTCGCAGTTCTTCTTGTAGTTAAAGTACGGCTAGGCGTGTTAACACCACCCTCGCCTGCTCCTGCGGTTTTGATACCCAATTTGTCACAAATATTGCCTGATAAATAATATCCATCCTTGCTTGTAAATGTCAAAACACCGTCTTCAGACAAGTCAGCTGTGCCGTATACGCGAAGAGTCGTAAGCAAGGATTCCAATGTTGAACTTGTAGACAAAGTCATTGATTTAACAGCATTGCCGTTTTTGTCCATAATATCAAGCGTGTACATACTTGTTTGAACATTAAGCGTACCATTAGAACTCCAACGAGTATCAAAGCCAACGGCTGCAAAGGCATCCGTAAACGCAGTGTCTAGTCTAGACGAATTAATTACTCCTGATTTAACATTACTTGAAGTTAATGTATAAAGATTTGTATCATCTTCGTAAGAGTTATTATGAACGTAGTCCGTAAGTTTAACTGCTGCGCTTGCTCGTCCATAATCGCCCTCGATTGCAGAACCGTAGACACTCAGTGCCGCATAACAAACATTTTCTACATTTATCGTTACTTTTGAACCGTTATGTATAGTACCACCAACCAACATTGCAGAAGTGCCTTTTGGTCCTTGATATTCTCCGTGAACCGAAGCCACACCTGTCGAAGGGACTCTTATCGAATCCGTCTTCACGGCACAATTTTTAATATTGATAATAGGATTCGTCTTGGTCGTCATTGCTGGATCACAATATACCCCAACAAGACCTGCTACAACAGAGTTTTCTCTATTAGAAATTATATTACCTGAAAAACTGCAATTGTCGAGATTGATAGTAGCTGATTCCAAATGATTTTGAAATGCAACCATACCACCACCCATAAATATGTCACCGCGAGCATCCATCGTAGATGAACAGCCGACGATTGTTATATTAGCGTGATTTGCATAAGATGCATTAGCGGCCGCAGTAAGAATTCCTCCTGCAAAAGAAGTCATATGTGATGCAATAGTATAAGTAAAATCTGTTGAACAATTCTCAATTCTGTCAGTTCCTAATGCTTGGTATATTAAAGCTCCAGACGCAGCTTCTTTTATAGTTGAACTCGTAACATGAACATTTGATACATTAGAGTTAACAAGAGTTGATACTAATAAACCAACATTGTGATGAGTCGTAGAATTATCATACGAAAAATTAGCAAGATTAACATTTTTTATAGTCGCATTATGAACCTCACCAAAAAGTCCTGTTGAATAGCTATCCGACGCATTTGATAAATTCAAATTACTGATAGTATAACCTTGTCCGTCAAAAGTTCCCATGAAATTCGTGCCAAAACCAATACCTGACCAATCATCAATTGAACTCATATTAATATTGCTTGTAAGAACAAATGTCTTACCTTGCATAGTTTTCCCACTGTTTACTAAAGCCTCAAGATATTTCATCTGAGTAGCATTTGAAATTGCGATTACATTACCGGTTACGCCACTTGAAGTTATTGCGCCATCTATTGTGTATTGACCTATAATACTCCCTAGGCGGGTAGTTGTTAGAGCTGCTTGTTCTTTGTTGTATGTAATTGCGGTGTTTGAAGTTGCAGTTACACCAACAGTGTTAACTGTCGTATTAACTTTGATGCCGAACATATCTGCGATACCGCCTGTTAAAACTGTACCGTTTTTGCCTGTAAACGTCAAAACACCGTCTTCGAACGTCACATCACCATAAGGTGATAAAGCACTCACAACATCTCGTACGGTTGATGAAGCTGAAAGATTTGTTGTATAAACATAAGAGTTTGTTGAAGGGTCAAAAATCTTAAGACTGTATTGACCGTTTGCCTGCAATGCAGGAGCAGAACCGCTCAAATCCCAAATGGAAGTGTCGTAAGCACGAGTTTGAGCATCACTGATTATATTTGTACTGCTTGTTTTATTATTTGTATATTTGTATGTTGAACCGCTTGATACAGTACTTGCGCATGCGTTACTTTTGGCAGAAATAGAATTCGTTATGTTTATATGTAATTTTTCTTTTGAAGCACTTGTTAACGCATTTATAAAACTATAACTTGGCGCTGTGCTATTAACAATACAGTTTGAAATATTAATTGTATGGTCAAATATGCTTGTACCATTACCACTGTCATTAAAATAAATATTACCGATAATACCACCTGAAAAGCCTGACAAGTTTGAACCAAAGTACAAAGAGTTTGAAATATCAAGTGTTAGAGAACTTGGTTCTCTTCCGTTGATGATTACACGACCAACAATACCGCCCTTGCCCAAAGATCCTGAGCCTGACAAATTCATTCCTGATGCAGAGTTGGAAATACTACCGTTTGCCCAACCCCAGTCACCGACGATACCGCCAATTCGGCTTGCACTTGATACACTCAATGTACCTGTTGTTGTACAACCCGTAATTGTTACATTACCGTTTGTCCAACCAATCAAGCCACCGACTATGCCTGCTGTAACACTACCGCGCAAATCTACATCAATATTAGAAACAGTTGTTTCATTAGCTCGACCGATAAGACCACCGAATGGGTTGTCACCCATATTTGCGCCACTTACGGTAGCATTAAGACGCAAATTTTTGATTTCTGAGCCAAAAGTTCTGTTAAAGAAACCTAAGTTGCCTGCATCATTTGCTACATACTTAACACCTGTGATTTGGTGACCTTGTCCGTCAAAGTTGCCCATGAAATATGACGAATTACTACCAATACCTTGCCATTCAACACCGGTAAGATCGATGTCGTCAGTCAAGACAAAAGTTTTGCCTGCAAAAGTGTTAGACGCTGATAAGCTTGCAAGCCAAGTTAACTCTTCTGCTGATGAAATTCCGATTACATTGCCGGTCACACCGTTCGCTGTAATAACACCATCAATCTTACTGTTACCACTAATTGCACCCAAAGTTGTATCCAAAGTTGCAACTTGTGATGATGTGAATGTAACTGCAGCTGTTGATGTCATGGTTGATCCGACTGTGACAGTGGTTCGGGTTATTTCCGTATTCATACCTAAACCTTCAGTTAGATAAGACTGAATCACGTTACCATCTTTACTATTAAATGAAAGAACACCATCTTCCGATAAAGATAATTCACCGTATGGTTTCAAAGCTTTTGCCAAATCATCAAAAGTGTCGGTTCTTCCAACTTTAATTTTATCAATAAGTGTTCCATGTTTATCAAGTACATTAATCGGAGTATATGAACCATCTTCAGATTCTAATGAGAATAACTCATCCCAAATTTCAGTATCTTTTAATTTCACACCATCTTCTACAATATATATATCACCGATTTGTGTTGAACCGCTTACTGCAACCGTATTTGTATAAGTCACTTCCAAAGTAGAGCCGACGGTTTTACCAACAGTTTTGGTTGATATAATCGTTGTCATATTTATACCAAGAGTTGTCGCAAAATCTCCACCCACTATATTACCGGTTGGAGAAGTTAATTTTATCACACCATCATGAATATCGGCATCAATATCATACTGAGAAAGTTCTCTAAACAATTGACCAAAAGTCATTGAATTTGTTACGGTTATTGTTGTTAAAGCATTACCTGCTTTATTAGAAACTACCAAGGTTGAACCATCTTCGCCAACAGGAAGATAATCATTTTCCGTAATAGCATGAGTAATTGTATAACTAATTGCAGCGGTTGATGTTACAGATTGACCGATTGTTGCAGTTGTTGTAGTTTCCATAGCACTGATACCCAGTGCTGTCAAAACGTCACCGGTTGCCCAATTGCTGTTTGTTGAAGTAAGCGTAATAACGCCGTCTTCCATTGTGCCTTGAATACCCAAATCATCAAGCGCTCTAAACAAATCTTCAAAAGTAGTATCAGAAGTTACTGTAACCGTTCCCGCTGTTGCACCGGCACCTGCTGATTTAACAGTAATAACCTGCTCTCCGTCAACCGTAATAAATGTTCCCAATGTGTCTGAGAGTTTAGCGTTTTCTGTATCTGTATAAGTAAACTTATCAGAAGTTCCCGCTGTACCTGTCGTTTTAGTGACAGTGACAGTGGTTGTTGTCATTCCGAATTCATCAATCAATGCACCTGAAACATAATTACCGGCTTCCGATACAAAAGAAATCACGCCATCATTTACTTCTGCTTGAATTCCGTTTTTCGCAAGCATTCCGAACCATTCGTCAAGAGTAGTGTCGCCCGTAACAGTGATTGTAGTTTGCGCATTGTTTTCTGAATCATACACCGTCATTGTATTATTAGAAGCATTTATGGTTGTTATTGCGTCCAATTTTGTTTTTAAATCAGCTTTACCACTCGCTGTAAACTGTACTAAAGCAGTTGAATAAGCTGTTGTATTAACAACCTCAGTTACGGTTTGAGCAGTCAAGCCTAACTTAGTTGCCAATTCTCCTGAAATATAGTTACCTTCTGCGGAAGTTAATTTAATTACACCTTCCGAAATAATGCCATCAATGCCATTATTCTTCAAGCCATCTAAAAACTCACCCAAGCTGGCCGTGTTTTTGAGTGTTACAGTGGTAGTCGCCTGAGAAAGAGAATTATAAACAACATAAGAAATATCGCCTGTTACACCTAATTCACTAAGCTTTGTGCTACGATCCGCACAAACATCTTTTTTGATATAAAGAGTTTCACCGGTTGAAGAAACAGAAGATGTATGAATGTAAGATGTCATACCCAATGCTTCTGCAACAGAACCTGTAAGTGTTCCGCCATTAATTGCTAATCTGCCGGTGTTATCTAAAGTAGCTGTTCCACCATTTGCATAAATAGAATTAATTAAATCGTTAATTGTAGTTGTCGCTGAAACTTCTATTGTTTTACTGTTAAATAAAAGTGTATAACCATCTTTAACTTTATCAGAAGTTCCAAGAGTAGATATAATTTCACCTAACGTGGTTTCTCCCGTAACAGCCGCAGTAGTTGTGCTTGTCATAACAGAACCAAGTACAAACGAACTCTTATTAGTAGTCGTCAAGCCCATTGTGTTTTCCAAAGTTGCGTTTGACAAATAGCCGTTAGTAATCGTCAAAAAGCCATCTTTTAGACTTGCAGAAATTCCGTCTTGAGCATTAATAAAATCCAACAAATCTCCAACAGTCGTACCTTCGTTAACGACCGTACTTGCAACTATCGTTCCATCACTTTTATATATATTGACAGTACGATCAGCTTCTGACATAGAACTTGTGATACCATAATCTTTCAAAATAGTATCTCTTGTTGCGTCTATTGTGATTGTGTTTGTTGAATAAAGGTTTGATGAAGTAACATATTTCCCGGAAATAGTTGTAGTCAAATCTAATACGTTTGATAAATTTGATGTACCACCGGCGATTGTAGCATTTTCAATAGTTAATCTTGAAGTATCTTCATTCCAAGAAGAACCGATTCCCGCATCTTTCAGCGTTTCCATCAGGCCTTCAATTGTCATATTTTGAGTTACTGTAATTGTGCGTTGTTCGCCTCTCACATCAAAAATTGCAGTACCATTACCTGATAGTCCCAGTTTATCCAAAGTAGTAGTTTTTGTTGCGTTGATAGTATTAGTAACGGTATGTCTTAAAGCTTTTGTCTTAGAATACGTTGAAGCCACAGTAATTTGATCTGTCGCAATCGTATCAGCACCATATAAACATTGAAGAAGGTTTGTGCCTTTTTTGTATCTGTCGTCATAAGGCACAATTGTTTTATTGTCCATTAAAGCTGCAACATCAGCATCAGACAAAGTCTTGAAAGCTCCGCCGGTAATCGTTAAAATACCAGTGTTTTCATCAAGTTTTGTATTGATACCCAAATTACCCATATCGGTCATAAAATCAGCAATCGTTTGACCTGAATAAATCTTTTCGTAATATTTATCGCCATTGGCGTCCGTAACTTCCAAGTAGCCTTCTTTGACTTTTAAATCATCAACAAGACGTGTTTGAAGGTTCACAAGTTCATGAACCTCAACAGTTTCGGTTAGAGGTTTACCAGTTACTACGGCAGAATAAGGCTCTGAAGACAAGCCCAACGCTTTTAGTGCATCAAAAGTTCCACCCGTAATCGTTCCGCCTGTAATTTCAACAGTACCATCAGATTTAAGCGCAGCATAAAGTCCGGCGTTAGAAAGACCCGCGAGCAAATCGCCCAAAGTAGTTGACGTTCCAACAGTAATTGTCGTGGTTTCGTTATTGGAATTCTTAACAATTACCGTTTGACCATCTTTGATTTCCGTGCCGTTTCCCAAATCTTTTAGCAATGTGTCAGAAGTAGCAGTAGTAGTTTGTGTGATGGTTGATTTATGTGACAAGTTGCCTGTGATTTGTGATTTGTTATAAATAGAGCTATTCAAGCCCAACGCATTTAAAATGTCTGTTGTGCCTTCATTTGTAATTTCTGCATCTTTTATAGAAAAGACTCCGTCGCCGTCCAAGTCGGCTTCAATATTATTTTTGTTTAAATCAGCAATAAAAGAGCCTAAAGTGCTGTCGTTATTGATTGTAATACTGTAATCTTTATCATTAGCATGAACAGTAACGATGCCTGTTTTAACACCAAGATCGGTAAGTTTAGTATTAACAGTTGCAGCAGAAAAAATTGTATCAGTTTTGGAAGTCTGTAAGTTATTACTTTGATAGCCTTCGTTTACACCGGTTAAGTGCAAAGCGCCGACAATATTTGTGCTGTCAATATCGTGAATAGAATTTGCGCTAACGTCAATACTGAAAATCCCGCTTTTTTCGTTATAATTTGCCTTAACGCCGATATTGTTTAATTTTTCGATAAAAGTTGACAAGGTATCGTTTTCTGTAATATTGATACCATGTTCAACGCCGTTAACCATGACGCCTATATTACCGGCTTTTACGCCCAAGTTGATAAGTTTAGAATCCCCGGTTGCAGTTGTCGTTTGAACAATCGTTGTCATGTAGCTATAATTGCTATTTACTTTTGTTTCTGAAGCCAATTTATCAACAAGAACATTATAACTTGCTTCTTCAGCTTCCCACGTAGCAGATGCCGTCAAAGCTTCCAAATTACTTGAAGTTGCCAAGTTTTGGGCAAACAAGTCCATTGAAGTTCCCAAACCAAGCTTGGCATCTGTAACCTTTTCAAGCATTGAACGAAAAGAAGAGAAAAAACTCTTAATTTTAGTCAATGTTTCTTGCAAAGATTGAGTTTCTTTCTTTTCTTCCTCAAGCGTAGTAACCTTGGCTTTTTTTAATGCTACCAAGGATTCAACCCATGAAGATGTATCTAAACCGGACGCAAGCCCGCTAAAAGATATGCTCATTGTCTTTGCCTGCCTGTTATTCTTACAACAGTAACTCTGCAGTTTTCTTATGTTTCGGGGTAATTATATTCCATTATATATATTTGATTCGTTTCCGTTGAAAATACTACATCGCTACTTTATATATTTATTATAGCAGATTGCGATAAAATTTCAAGAGGGGAAGTTGATAATACCCTCTCCCGCCTTCGGCACCCTCCCCCAAGGGAGGGAGTGGAGTGCGCTTGTTGAACGACTTTAGGTCATTCCCTCTCCGAGGGAGAGGGGTAGGGTGAGGGATTTACAAAACAATAAGTATACAAATAAAAATTGCCTTGCGGCTCGAACCCTCACCCGAAAATCAAAGTTTCGCAAAGCTCAACTTGATTTTCTACCCTCTCCCAAAGAGAGGGGCTGAACTGTCCCCCAAAAAAGTGAACGGCTTTAGCCCCCTCTCCTCGGGGGAGGGTAGGGTGGGGGCTTACCAGTAAGGGGATTACAAGTTCTACCCAAAAATCTAAACGCGCATGTTGCCTGAATTTTGAGGACGATTATTCAAGTATTTTTTCTGAATATCAGACGCCATTGTATTTCTCAAAACAGGAGTAATTATGTTTGAAGACAAAACGCCTGCACCAACCGTACCAACGGTTGTTACAAGATTTTTGTATGAATAATAAGATTCTTTAGGAAATTTATTTTCTTTTTTAAGAACTTCATCTAAATCAAGAGATAATTTACCTACTTGATCACCATAAACCTTATTTTTATTTAGAAATTCACGAACACTAGTTGTTGCAATCTTACCAGTAGATGCCAACTTAGAAAGAATTTTCTTTGTAGATTGAGTCAACAAGAAGAACATGCCGATATTTACAACAGCATCCAAAAATTCTTGAGGAACAAGAAAGCTCTTTTGCTCTTTAGGAATTTTTGGGTTAATAACAACCGCACCGATTTGAGCAAGAGAAGACAACGCCCAACCGATTGTACCTGTTACAACAAGAGTTGTTGCAGTGTTTTTTTTGAATTTATTATAAACCCATTCAAGCCCTTTTTCGAAAGGAGAACTATTCATGCTTATCCTCCTTTTTGGCATTCAATCTATTTGTTAAAAATACAGTTAGTGGCGCATCCAAAACGAAGTTTGTCACACACATTGCTGTTATTGCTAACCAATTTGATAACGCACATCTGTGATTTTTTAAGAATTTTTCATTTTTGGCAATTTCACCCAAGAATTTTTTAGGCAACAACTTTTTAGCAATTTTGGACTTTCCTTCTACATTTGTCATTGAAGCAACTGCTTCATAAGCAGAACCTCTTACCAAAATCCCAACACAAGTACCTGCAATAATCTTTGCAATCGTTCTGTTTCTTGACATTCGGCGGGTTTCTTCATCAACCTTATGGTTATGATAATCGATTGCAGGCTGAGTAATTATAGCTGTCAAACCCATTAAAGCTCGGTTTTGAGCAGGTTTAGAAATCCAGTTATCAAATTTATTCCACTCTCCGCGACTTCTCGCAGATTCTTTTTGGGTATGAGAAGGTAGCGTGTCAAGTACTTTTTGCGCAACACGACGTTTCAGGCGATTCCAAGAACTGTCTTTTTTGCCTTGCATTGCTACACTATTATTATATTGTATCGGCTGTATATTCATAACACACTACTTCCAAAAGGTATAAAACACCTGAAGCATGAAAATTGACTTTTATTTGGCAATTGTTACAAAACATTTACAAAACTACAAATCTTCGGCTTTTGTATAATCTATACCCCCAACTGCATTATACAAAGAAATTGTAGAAATTACACTATCTATTTTAGAAGAAATTTCATGTTGTTTTACAATCAGCAAATTAACATTTGATTTCATTTCATCCAACTTAGATGAATCGCCGATTGTAAATTGTTTTTCAGCCAAATTATGCTTTTCTTGTTCAATTGAATACGCTTCATCAGCCTTAATTAAATTTGCTTTTGTAGTTTTAACGGAAACCATCGCATCATTAACTTCTTGAATAGAAGTTAAAACTGTTTTTTCGTATTTTTCGATAGCTTTTTTGTATTCGTATTTGTTAATTCTATATCTTGCAAGCTTTGCTCCGCCGGTAAAAATATCCCAACTTGGAGCAATGCCGATATTTCCCAAGAATGTTTCAGGAGAGAACATTCTGTTCCAACGATAAGCATTGAAACCTAATGTGCCGTATAAGAAGAACTTAGGTAAAAACTCTCTTCTGGCTACTTTTACATCAATCCCCGTCTTTTTAACATAATCTTCAGAACTAATTAAATCGGGACGGTATTGGATAATTGTTGTTGATAATGCGTCAGGCGCATTTGGAATTGAAACCTTGTCAAAAGTAGAGTGTTCAATTTCTTTATCTGTTTTTAAGGCTAATAGTGTAATAAGCTCGTTATTTAAAACTTTTTTGTTTTCACTAACCTTATTCAAGTCTTGTTCGAACCTAACTAATGTTTGACGTTCATTCAAAAGTTCATTTATCGGTGCAAGTCCTGCGTTGTACTTCTTTTCGGTCATTTTTACAACATCGGTTTGAATTGCGATTATGTCTTTCAGAGTCTTTTCCAGTTCGTCAGTCTTAATCAGGTTGTAATAATTAGACGCAAAAACCGATGTCATATAAATGTATGTCGCACGTTCCTGTTGTTCAGCGATTTCTTTTTGCTTCTTAGCACTTTTTCTATTTAAGTAATTTTGTCCCCAAATATCGATTTCATAAGATGCGCTAAGTGGCATAAATAGTTCGTTTTGCGAATATTCAGGAATAATAACGTTGCCA
This sequence comes from uncultured Candidatus Melainabacteria bacterium, assembly GCA_934747335.1. Lineage (GTDB taxonomy): Bacteria > Cyanobacteriota > Vampirovibrionia > Gastranaerophilales > Gastranaerophilaceae > CAG-196. Next base: position 62,217 of record CAKVGS010000004.1, on the reverse strand, counting down.
AATTCTGTTTGCGGCCCGCTCAATGTTCTCGTAAAGCTGCCATCAAAACCTACTTGTGGCAATTGATTTGCACCGACTAATCTGACATTTTCTTCAGATTGTTTGGTTTTGAGTTCTGCAATTTTCAAATCGTGGTTGTTATTATAGAGAGTTTGCAAATGCTCGAGCAAAATCTCATCATTGTAATTTTTCCACCAGTCTAAATTGATGTAGCTAAAGCGGTCTATTGTTTGCTTTGCGCTAACAGGCAATGATAAAAATAAAAGAAATAATATTAAAACCTTTTTAATTGTCATACTAACACTTATCCTTCTTGTGTTTTGCTCGCTTACATTCCCTCTTTTGGGGAGAGGGTAGAATTTCAAGTTGAGAGCATTTATTGTTTTGGCTCGAAGCTTAGAAATTCGGGTGAGGGTTCGAGCCGCAAGGAAAAATAATAAAGCTTCCTTGTGTTATTATGATAACACAAAATTTTAAAAGAAAATATTTATTCTTATGTTAATGGTGCAAAAAATATTTTTAGAAGTTTTTATATTGACAAAGGAGAAAAATTTAAATGAAAATAAATCAGGTAAGTAATTATAATGTTAATAATTCAATGGCATTTGGTTCTATTAAATCATCAATAAGACATTTAAAGGAAAAATGGTATGGTGAAGATTATTTAGAATACAATCCACATCCAAAATCATTATTTAAAAGCAGAGAAGAGTATTTAGATGATATATTAAGTGATGAACCCAGCTTGGCTTCAAAAGTCAAACACAAATGGGAAAAATTTTTGGAAGAGAAAGCTCTTAATGTTGCAGGAATCTGTTTAGTACTTTCTACAATTCTAGCTTGCGGTTTTGGGTTGACTAAATCTTGTTCTAAAAATGTTTCATCAAAAAATGTCAAAACATCAATCAATTTTGTTAAAGAGAATCCTAAAATTCAATAAAAAATAAATAAAATAAATTACAAAATCGCATTCAACACATTTGTTGAATGCGATTTTATGTTTTTAACTTTTTGAGCTTTTAAATATAGGTCAATCAACATTTATGACCTGTTATCATTTCCCAAATCTTCCAGTATATCCCTGTTATAACGTTCAGGCATGATATAAAAATTTAACGGTTTTTCATTGATTAAATCTTTATGTTCGTCAATTTTATTTATTAAATCAGATGGATTACTATAAACATATTTCAATCTTCTAAACCCTCCCGGTGATAATTTCACAGCCTCAACCAAATTGTCATCGGAAATTATTTTTTTATAAATATCTAAAACATCTTTTGAACTCCATTCATGCTGACTCAAAATTGCACCTATATTATTCTTAGGATCTTTTAGAATATTAAGTTTGTCATCATTCAATACCATTTTCAAAAATGCAGTTGTATCATCATAAACAGAGGGATTTTTGCGTGATTTTTTCGTAATTCTATCAAAAATAAACTCCCAATCGTCACTTTTCTTTCTCAAATCTTCATTTTCCAAAATTAGCGTTGAAAGTTCCAAATTATCCTTAGTTAGTCTAAAAGAGCCACGATTTCCTCTTTCTTGTTGCATTAACCACAATTCTTTTTGTTCAAAATCTTTTTCATCCAATAGTTTCACAAATTTTATCAATTCTTCTTTTTTGTGTCTGAAAATTAGTTCGGGAGTAGCTCCACCAACGATTTCTGCAACTTTTGTTAGTGGAATATTGAGTTTTTTAGCAACTTCTTTTGGTAAAAGACCTTCTTCTTCAACTAATCTTTTGATTTCTTCTTCAGGATATTCTTTTTCTTTATCAACAGTAGAAATGCCCAATGCATTACGATGCTTGTTAATATATTTTTCTGCAACATTCAACTCTTTTGCAATTTCTGAATCCTTTAATCCGTTTTTTTTGTAACCAAGAAGTTCTTCCTTAGAAATATTTTCAACTTTTATAGCAGTCGCAGGATTTAAATTAAAAATCTTAAACAAAGGTGTTAAAGTCCCTGCGTTTTTTAAACCATATATCTGGGCAATTTCCTTTGAGCTTTTGCCTTCTTGAATTAATCTTTCTAAATCTTCTTTTGTTATTGTTTTTAAAATTTCGCCATCCTTTGTCGACAAATTATTTTCTTTAAGATAATTGCGCATACTTGTAGATGACATATTATATTTTTTTGCCAATTGGCTTATAGAAAAACCTGCTTCTAAATCCTTTTTCACTTCATTTATATCCAAATTATCGGTAAGCTTCTTTTTGTTTAATCCAATCTCTGCACTTGTTGCAAGTCCTGCAACTCCTGTCAATAAAGTAGTTGAAGTTTTTGGATTTTCAACAAGCTTTTTAACGATTTTAGATTTACTTTTAAATGAAACTGAATTCACATATTTATTATTAATTTGGATTTTATCAATCATTTTTATGCCTTTCTTTTGATAATGTCTTATATTTGTAAACCTTATAAATATATTTTTTGATAGTGATTTAATAAAAGTTCACAAATGACAAATTTCAGGCACCCTCTCTTCAAGAGATAAGCACTATTGTACAATAAAATAATTATAAAAAAAGCTGGATTGCCACGGGCTAATCGCCCTCGCAATGACAGCACGCTTGGAATTTTGACGTCTGGTCATTGCGAGGAACAGCGATAATTTTGGGTGACGAAGCAATCCATTATATTCGTATATGTTTTTCAATTCAAATGTTTACCAAACAGCACCCTCTCCCTTGGAGAGGGTAGAATTTCAAGTTGAGAGCAATTATTATTTTTTTGCTCGAAACTTAGAAATTCGGGTGAGGGTTCGAGCCGCAAGGCGATAGTTCATTTTACAATCAGTTCTCAACAAAAAATCATATAAAAATAAATTGTCATGTTTACACTTATCATTCTTGTGTTATGATGATAACACAAAGGGATGATATGAAAAAAGATATTTTACTAAAACAAAAAATCGGATTAAGGCTCTCAAGGGCAGGACATTTGTCTAAATTATTCGCAATTCAGACATTCAAAAAAAGTGAGCATGATTTAAGACCGGAACAGTTTACAGTTTTGTATGCTCTAAAAGAGCATAATGGAATGTATTTGAGGCAGTTAGGTGATATTACATACAAAGACCGTCCGAATATGACAAGAATTTGTTCGATTTTAGAAGATAAAGGTTACTTAACTTCTGAAATTGATGCGGAAGGCAGACAAGTTAAAAAATTGTATATTACTCAAAAAGGTAGAGAAGTCTGTGATAGTACGCTTCCTGTCGTTTTAAACGTTTGGCAAGATTCAATAAAGGGGCTTGCGCAAAAAGAAATTGATAATTTCTTAAAAACACTGGATAAAATAGAAGAAAATATGAAATCAAAAACATTAGTTTAGGTGATATTATGGCAAAAAAACAACATGAAGATAAAAATCCACCGGAATTTGTAAAAGAAGCAAAAAAGCGTCTAAAAAAAAGACGTCCAGAATATAAGAAAAAACGCGTGATTGTACCGAGTATAACAGCTGCAATTCTTATAATACTTGGTATTACAGCAGCTATACACGCTACTTTTTATCAATCAACAGATGACGCGTTTGTTGAAGGTCGTCTTGTTTCTGTTGCACCACGTGTTGCAGCACCTGTTGTCAATTTATTAGTTGATGATAACCAAAATGTTAAAGCTGGAACTTTGCTTGTTGAATTAGACCCGAAAGATTTTGAAGTTGCTTTAAATCAAGCAAATGCTAAACTTGAAGAAGCAAAGGCTGCTTTTAATATGTCTACTAAAAAAGTTGATGAAAGTGCCTCTAAGGTAAACAAATCGTTTGAAGATATTTCTTCTGCAGAATCAAGGTTGGATTTTGCACAAAAAGATTTTGCAAGATACAAAGATTTATACAAAGACGGAATTGTTTCTAAACAAGCTTATGAAAAAGCTAAAACAGCTTTAGATGTTGCAAAAGCTGATTATAATTCTGCTCAGGAACAGGCTGACGCTGCGAAACACGCATTGGAATCAGGAAAAGCTAAGGCAAAAGCTGATGAAGCGACTATTGAAAAATTAGAGGCCGAAGTTGAGCAAGCAAAATTGAATTTAAAATATACAAAAATTTATGCACCTCAAGACGGTATGGTCGCTGCAAGAAGCGTTGAAAAAGGTAACTATGTAAATGTTGGTCAACCGCTTATGAACATTGTTCCTGAACAAGTTTGGGTTGTTGCAAATTTTAAGGAAATGCAAATTACACACATGCACGCAGGACAACCTGTAAAGGTAAAGGTTGATACTTATCCGAACAAAAGGTTTAAAGCACATGTAGACAGTATTCAAAGAGCGACAGGTGCAAAATCAAGTTTGTTCCCTCCTGAAAATGCAGTTGGCAGTTACGTTAAAATCGTTCAAAGAGTACCAGTAAAAATAGTGTTTGACGAAGATATCTCTCACTATAACATTGTTCCCGGCATGTCAGTAGTTCCAAAGGTTAGAATTAAAGATGGAAAACAAAAAGACAATTAATCCTTTTATAGTTGCATTTGCGGTATTGTTACCATCGTTTTTAGCTTTGGCAGCTTCATCAGGAACAAATGTAAGTCAACCGCACATTGCCGGTTTTTTCGGTGCAACACAATATGAAGCAAATACCGTTATTACTTGTTATATAATTTCAGGCGGTTTGATGTTGCCTGTAACAGGGTATTTGGTTCGGTTAATCGGGAAAAAATTACTTTTTTATTACAGTATTATAATTTTTGCACTGGGCTGTTTGTTGTGTATTCTTGCACCGAATTTGCAAGCCTTAATCTTAGCAAGAATTGTTCAAGGTATAGGAAGCGGTGCAATTCTGCCACTTTGCCAAGCGGTTTTGTTGGAAGTTTTTCCTCCTGAACAAAGAGGAGTCGCAATGGCATTATTTGGAGTTGCTGCTATGTTTTCACCGCTTGCAGGCCCGTTTGTCGGAGGTTATTTAACGGATAATTATTCTTGGCAATGGATTTTTATAATTAATATTCCGCTTTCTTTATTATCTTTGCTTTTAATAAAACTTTTTGTAGCGGATGAAACTCCTGTTAAACAAAAATATAATAAAAAATTTGATATTGTCGGGTATACTTCAATTGTAATAGCAATGGGATGCATGCAAGTTGTTTTGGATAAAGGTCAACAATACAATTGGTTTGACGAAACTTGGATTTGTTGGACAACAGGGGTTTGTATATTCTCGTTTGTATTCTTTTACGTATGGGAGCTTGAATACAAGTATCCTGTAATTGATATTCGAGTCTTTAAAGACCGAAATTTCTTATTTGGAACTATTGCAAGCTCGTTTATTAACATAATTTTGTATTCAACATTGTTACTAGTTCCAATGTTTGTACAAAGCTTAATTGGTTACAGTCCTTCAATGTCAGGTTTAACGATGTTTCCAAGAGCCGTTGTTTGTTTGATAGGTTTAATAGTAGTTGGTGAAGTTTCAAAATATGTCAACCAAAAACTATTGTCCTCTATTGGGTTTATAGTAATGGCTTGCGCACTTTTGATGCTTACGCAAATGAATCCGACATCTTCAATGGAAAGTATAATTTTGCCGAATATTTTACTTTGTATTGGTGTTCCTATTGCGTTTGTACCAATAACAGCCTTATCATTTCAAACTCTGCCTGCAAGCAAAAACGCGGACGCTGCGTCCTTGCACGCTTTGTTTAAAAATATTTTGACAGCAGTTTCAACGTCGGCTTCATCAACATTTATAGCAAGAGTTTCACAAGTGTATCAAAATTATTACGTTGCAAATCTAGCACCGCATAATCCTTTGTTCTTAATAAAATTCAATGCTTTTAAGCACAAAATGATGACTTATTATCCGGCTGTTGTGGCTTCAAAAAAAGCAAACGGCTTATTGTATAAGCAACTTTTAGCACAAGCTCGACTCGGCGCATTCTTCGATATATTCACATTAATGGCTCTGTTATCATTAAGCGCTATATTGATTATACTGCTGCTTAAAAACAAACAAAAACGCCAAACGAAAAAAGGTTAAAGCACTACATTTCAAATAAATCAGCGTGTGAGCCTGTTGCAGTAGCATACAATGTCAATTCATTATCTTCTATTCTATATATTAATAACCAATCAGGCTCAATATGACATTCTCTAAACCCTTGCCATTCGCCCTTTAATTGATGGTCTTTGTATTTTTCAGGTAACACTTCTTCTGTGGCAAGCCGTTCCAAAATCCACTCTAATTTTGCAATATCCTTTCCACGCTTTTTCATCAACTTAACATCGCGTTTCATTCTATTAGCAAAACGAATATTAAGCATCAATCCTCCAACATAGCTTGAACAGCTTCTTTTGCTGTACTGTAAGGTTTACTGATATTTTCTTTCGCCAAAACATCTTTCATCGCAAGTTTTAAAGATTCTTTTGGACGTTTAATTTCAAATGGAATTCCGCCTGTTTCAATAGCAATTGATAAAAAAATTCTGATAGCAGTTGATGTATCTAAGCCTAAACTTGAAAAAAGTTCATCAGCAGCCTTTTTCATAACATCATCAACCCTAACTTGTAGTGTTTTTGACATACAGTTCCTTTCTAATGCATTTAATTGTAATTACATTTTAATACATCGAGAAAGGTTTTTCAATATTAATTACTAAACAAATCCATTTTTGTAGAAAGACATTGGGTATCTTGAGCACAATTTCTTTCAATAAACCTTGAGAATTTACCCTTATCTCTAAATAGCATTACATAAGGTAAATTTGGATAAATATAATATTTTTGATTATAAACTTTTGCATCATCAGTCGCAATATTCATTGTTACAAAATTATACTTTGCACCATATTTTTGCTGTAAGCTATTAAAACTTTGTAACATTGTTGTATAACCATCTGCCCAAGGTGCATAAACAAAAATAGCCATTGGTTTAGACTGATTAATCGCTTGTTCATATTTCATAGCTTTTGCTTGTTGAGTACCGACAAGAATTAATAACAATAAGAATAATGAAGACAAAAGTTTTTTCATAATAAATTCCTTTTCTAAAATTTAAAAAGGCGGATTTGCATTAGCAAATCCGCCTTAAAATCAAAACTATTCAGCTTGAGAAAGAACATCCATTTCTTCTGCTGAAGCATAAGCTGAGTGACAACCACAGTCAACATAAATAACTTCACCGGTTGTACCGCTTGAAAGATCAGAAGCTAAATATAAACCTGCTCTACCAACATCTTCCAATGCTACATTTCTCTTCATTGGTGCTCTCATTGCACCTGCTTTAAGCATTTTAGAGAAACCTGAAATACCCATTGAAGCCAATGTTTTAACTGGACCTGAAGATAAGCAGTTAACTCTAATACCTTTAGGACCTAAGTCTACTGCTAAGAATCTCATAGCTGATTCTAATGCAGCTTTAGCAACACCCATTACATTGTAACTTGGAACTGAAAGAACTGAACCAAGATAAGTTAGAGCGAAAATTGAGCTTCCTTCATTCATTAAACGTTCTGCGTGACGGCAAATTGTAACCAGAGAGTATGCGCTAACGCCCAAAGCTATATCCCAACCTTGTTTAGAAGTATCAACAAATCTGCCCATCAAATCTTCTTTTGGTGCAAATGCTACTGCGTGAACTACAAAATCTAATTTTCCATAGATTTTTTCACATTCTTTAAATACAGCTTCAACTTCTGCTTCGTTTGTAACATCACAGCTCATAATTAATTTTGCATCCATTCCTTCTGCAATTGGACGAACTCTTTTTTCCATAGCTTCGCCTGCATAAGTAAACGCAATATCAGCACCGGCATCATGTAATTGTTTTGCAATACCGTAAGCGATACCGTGAGTGTTTGAAACACCAAAAATTATACCTTTTTTACCCTTCATTAAGTCCATAATAAAACTCCTCTTTACCTAATCTACATTTCGTAGTCTAACAAAAAAACAAAACTTAAGCAAGTAAGAGTGATTTTTGTTACATTACTGCTTTTTAATTTTTGAATACACTTCAATAAAATATTCAATTGATCTATCGTGTTTCAACTCAGCACTTTTAGGGAAAAAGCAACCCGGAATTTGGCCTGCTTCTCTGTGATGCTTAACGCATTCACAACAAATTCCTCGATTTTTACATTTCGTTGCAGAACAAGTACATTCAAGTAAATTTTCTTCTCTTTGACATTCCATATTTATTATTCCGTTCTTTTATTAATACATTTCTATAATTCTACCAATACCGTCTTTTGCAGTATTAAACAACTCAATCATTCTTTCAAATTCATAAGGTTCGCCTTCTGACGTTGTTTGAAAATCAACAATCTTTCCGCTTTTTGTCAGTATAACATTAGAATCGACTTGTGCATGAGAATCCTCTTCATAGCATAAATCTAATTTAATTTCATTATCAACTATCCCTATTGAAATAGCGCCAATTGGCTCAATAATTGGATTTTCTTTCAAATCTCCTGATGCTAAAAGTTTATTTATAGCATCTTTTAACGCCAAAAAACCACCGCAAATACTTGCGGTTCTTGTTCCACCATCAGCTTGAATTACATCAGCATCAATTGTTATTGTCATGCCGGGCATTTTTTCTAAGTCAACACAAGCACGAAGACTTCTACCAATTAATCGTTGAATTTCTTGAGTACGACCGGAAATTTTTTCTCTTTCTCTTTTACAACGCGTGTTTGTGGAAGCAGGAAGAAGAGAATATTCTGCTGTTACCCATCCGCGGTTATCATTTTCATCCATCCATTTTGGTTTTTTTAAATCAACCGAGGCTGTTACTATTACTCTTGTATCACCAAATTCTGCTAAAACAGAGCCTAATGCATGCTTTGTAAAACCATGTGTAAATTTAATATTTCTAAGTTCGTCATTTCTTCTTCCATCAACTCTCATAAATTTTCTCCTATAATATGTTCTTTAAAATAACACTTATAAAACAAAAAAACAATTGTAGAAATTTGCTTGATTGAAATTAAACAAACATACTTTAAATTTGTTAAAAAAGGCGATAGCCCCTCGTCGGGGCTATCGTTCTTTTTCGACTATGTAATCCCTTAACGGGAGTGATATTTTGTTGATTACTAGCTGGTTGTCATTGCGAGGCACGATTTTCTATTTATGCGCCGTGGCAATCCATTTTTTATAACTTTTGTTTTGTGGATTGCTTCGTCGTTTACACTCCTCGCAATGACTGGGCGTGTGACCTACAAGTTGGCTGTCATTGCGAGAAAATCTTTGATTTTCGTGGCAATCCATTATTCAATTATTAACCTGAGAATGTTTTATAAGATTTTTCGATGTTGTCGCTTACAACTTTCTTAACAGCTTCGATTTCTGTGTTAACCGCATTTCTTTCGTTATCAAGTCTTGTAAGTTTCAATTCCAAGTTCTTATCTTGTTGTTGTACGATTGAAGTTTTTGCGTTGATTTCTTGTTGCTTTTTATCGTAAACATTCTTTTCGTATTCATAATCATTGAAAGCTTCGTCATAAGCGTCTTGATCTGTAACCGTTTCGGCTGTTACTGAAACCCAACTAATTTGACCTTTGCCGTCAGGAATACCAACTTTTGTAATTCTGCCTGTTGAAGCATCGAATTCTAATTGGCATTCTTTTTTATTATCAGTTTGTGTATAAGTACCATCTGCTACATAATCATAAGGACTTACCACTTTTTCATCATCCTTAAATGATGCTAATTCATCTTGTTTGATAAAATGAGGTTTTACGGAACCATTTGAATATTCAATGTAAACATAGAACTTAGAAGCTACTGTATCTAAATCAGCATCTGATTCGAATTCATCAGGAAATGCATTTTTTAAAGCATTTAGATACTCTTCATAGCTGCTTCCTAATTTAGATTTTGCTTCTTCTAATGTGTAAACAGGCATTGTACCAACAGACATTCCTGTTGAACCTTCATTACGTAATGGGTTATCATATGATTTATCTGCCGCTTTGTCATCTAATAGAACAACTTTTGATATTCCACCACAATCTTCACCAATGATATCTTTTAATTCTTTAATTGTAGTTATTGCAACAAGTTGATTATTATCGTCAATATAGTATAAACCATCACTAGAAATATCCTTAGAATCATTAAATGCAGTATTGAATTCTGTTTTTGTGCCTGATTTGTATACATTTTTATTTTCATCATCAAATTTTGCCAATTTTTTATAATCTTCTTTGTTTTTTAAATCTGACACACTACATGATACGTAAACTTCTCCTGAATCTGGTTTACTTTCTAGTTTCTTACCATTTGCATCATAAATATTTGAATATTTAGTAAAATCAAAGCCTTCAGCATTAACATCCAATTCGATAAGAACATTAGTTTTGCTATCCAAATCGTTTATTGATGTTAGAGCATCGCCTTCCGCTTTATGAGTATTTACAGTATTTAAATATTTTGTTTTTACTTTATCATCACCAGGCTTAACACCAATTTTTTGAGGTGTTGTTTTTATTTGTGCTTGAGTATTACTTTTTGATACAGAATTACCTGATCTTTTATAATTGAATTGTACAGTATAAGTGCTTTCACCTGCACCATTTTTACCGGTTGGAACTACGTTGCCTAAAGTAAACTTAGAAGCATCTGCAGTTCCAGAGTATTGAACTTTTGTATAATCAGAAGTTGAAGGAGGTGTTGGTACGCTCATTTCAAGCAACTGGTTATATAATGCGTTTACTTGGTTAGACAAAGTTGTTCTTTGTTGGTTAATTTGTTGACCTTGATATTCTATGTCGTTCATTCTTGCTGTCAATGCAATTAACCTTGCTTGTGATGCTGACATACCCATAATTGAGTCTCCTTTTTTCCTTTTGTTCCTTTGATATATATATCGGCAATATTTTTGAAAACTTTAGGGTTTTGAGCAAAATTGTTACAAAAATTTACATTAAATGGTCGAAACGCAGTAAAGACAAGAAAGTTTCTTTAAGAATAATGATGTTGTCGTCCAACCTCCATGGATAGGGAGGTCGCAGATGTTAGCGAAGCCGTGCTGAGCGTTACAGATGCGGGTGGGTTTCTGTTAGAAGTTAATAATACCCTCTCCAAGGGGGAGGGTAGAAAATCAAGTTGAGCTTTGCGAAACTTAGATTTTCGGGTGGGGGTTCGAGCCGTAGGTTGTAAAGTTTTATTTTTTTATACCACCCTCATCAGAGCTCCGCTCAGCTTCTCCCCTCAAGGGAGAAGCTGAGCGGAGCTCTGATGAGGGTGATACAGAGAATTGTATATAATTAATAATACCCTCTCCCGCCTTCGGCACCCTCCCCCGAGGGAGGGGACTAAAGTCGTTCGATTTTTTGTTAAATATAGAGAGCACGAAGATAAAGCAGCTTATCTGTTTGCACCTTCTGATACGATATACTGTTTTTCAATACCTTGTGCATCAAGAATAAAATCGCACAACTCTCTAACAGCACCGCGTCCGCCATTAATACTTGATTTAAAGTTGCAAATTTCTTGAACTTCTTTAACTGCATCCGCAGGACAACAGGCCAAGCCGACTTTTTCTAAAATACAAACATCCGGCAAATCATCGCCCATATAAGACACATTTTCATAGGTTAAATTATATTTTTCCATAAGCTCTTCCAACGCAGGCAATTTATATTGTCTTCCTTGGTAAACTTCCGTAAAATTCAAATTCTTAGCTCTATGAGCAACAGTTCCGTTATTTCTTGCAGTAATTATTGCAGTAATAAAACCTGATTTATTCATCCTTACGATACCGTGACCGTCTTTTACATTAAAAGTTTTATATTCAACGCCGTTTTCATCATAAGTAACACTTCCATCTGTCATTACACCGTCACAATCGAACACCAACATTTTTATCTTTTTTGCTGCTTCTAATGCATCTAATTTTGTCATAACAATCTCTCCTTTTTCTTTATTGTATAACAAAAACCTCAATCATTTGTATGATTTTTTTTCAAACTTGTTAAAAAAACATAGAAAAATGTCGTTAACATAATTGTTAAGGAAAATATACATGTTACAACTATTACCCCAAAGCGACACGCTTACCCCAAATTCTACTAATCCTAATGAGGCAGTAGCTTTTATAAATTCTTATATCGAAAAATACCATTGTGAAAACATGAGTGTCGATATTTCGTTTATGAACGTACTTGACGCTTGTTTTGTGTCTTCAATGTGTTCTACAAACCATTATATAAAATATCCTAACGGAAAAATTAACTGGAAGATATCTTCTGAACTTGTTAAAGAATTAAACAAAAGTTTAGAACTTGGAAATTCCGGATACATCATTTAATTATTTAGTGTAAAGCTAAGCTTTTGTCATCAAACCCGGTTCAGCATCAGATCCTGTAACTTTTTTACGCAACACAAAAGTTAGTTTTGGAAGAGCAACGGCTAATAGAAAACTGCTTAAAGCCACATTTGCTAAAATATTTGCGGATTTTGCAACAAGGGCTTTCTTGGCAAATTTCTCAACATTCCCGCTTTCTGTTGCTTGTTTTGCAAACTTTTCGATTTCTTTTTGAAATTCTTGCACTCGTTTTTCATCTACAAATGCTCTCGGATCACGCACTCGATTTTTTAAAAATTTTACACCACAATATTTTTCAGATAATTTTGCGAACTTAGAATCAGGATTCTTGTCCAAGAATTCTATTACATCCTCTTTTGGCAATTCCAATTTTTCAGACTTAATTTCTGCCAAAAAGTCTTTATCGTTCAACAAATTCGGGTCTAAGTTAACATTTGTCTTAAAAAGTTTGTTTGACAGTGAATCAAAACCTTTTGCAAACCAAATCGGAGCTACAAAGTTTAAAAACATCATCATTGACATCTTAAAACCGTTTTCCAAAGCTTCATACTTGTTTCTTGAAGTACCGACTCTGCCAACGGTTAACCCGCCATCAGTCAAAGCCATTTTGTGAACAGTTGACATATTGGCTAATGTTGCAGAAATACCTTTGAATGCAGGTTTTGTTTGAGAGTCACTAACTCCAACCTTCTTTTGAGAAGACGGAGAAACTTCTTCTTCAATCTCATTATATAAAGGTTTCATTGCCTCTTGTTTCTTTTTCAGTTTCGCAGTCAAGGCAAAATTAAATTTTGGCAAGAAATATCCCATCACAGCAACTGGAATAGCTGTTGATAAAACAAACTTTCCTGCAAGTAATTTTTGGTAAGTGGATTTATTTTTAAGAACCTTTTCCATTGCCTTAGCTTCTTCCGGTGCAGCTTCTTTAAATTTATCAATATTATATTTTAGTCCCTGTTTAGAATTTTCTTTTAAAAGGCTTATATTAACACTAGGATCATAGCCTAATTTTTTTATTCCCCAATCGCAAATAGCGCCAACTAAAGGAATACCACCCAACCAAACCAGCGAAGTTCCATATTCATCAATAAGTCTTTCTCTCGTTGCATTATAAGCCATTTGTTTTGAATCTTTTAAATTTTGGTTGTAAGTCATTGCAACTTTAGAAGGCACTTCAATCCCACAATCCCTTACAATTAATGGATAAATGCTTGAATTATTACCGATTGCTGAAATTATATTTACTAGTGACATTTTAAAATTTTCTCCTTTATTATCGTACTCATTCTCTCTTAAATATCCCGAAAGAGCCGATATATGGAGTCAAATCAGAGACGCAACAAAACTCCAAGCCCTTTCGGGTTTGTATGAGTATGATGAAGTTTTGCGCTAAATAATGTCATACTTTATTCCTTTTTATATTATGTTAACACAAAGTTATTGTTTGTAAATGCATAAAGAGTATATAATACACTCTTTTATAATTTTTTTTATAATGTCCTTTTCTTTCTCTTTTGTTGCGAATAAAAAGAGAAAGAAAAGAACGAAAAGAAAGAGAAAACACGCTACCGCTTCCTACGCTCTTACGAGCGTCGAACAAAATGGATGTTGCAGGCAGAGCCTGCTCTCTTTCGCTCACTATCGCAGCTAATCGCTGCACGTTCGCGGCGCGGATGTCGTTCATTTGATGAAATTTATTATTTTGTTTCCCAAAGAGAGGGGCGTGGTGCAAATATTATCGGATTGGAGTAGAGAAATAATGCGTTTAAACATTAAATCTTGTTTGTGGTACAATCCAAATAGTAAAATCGTTAATTAAGGATATATCACAAATGTTTGACTCATTATCGGATAAATTACAGGATATTATTGCTAAAACAGCCGGTCAAAAAGAATTGACTCAGGATAATATGCAAGAAGCTTTGCGTGAAATCAGACGCGCATTGTTAGAAGCTGATGTTAACTTGAGAGTTGTAAAAGCTTTTATTTCTAATATTAAAGATAGAGCAGAAGGCGAAAATGTTCTAGCAGGCGTTAATCCATCACAACAACTTGTAAAAATCGTTCATGATGAATTAATCGAGCTTTTAGGTAAAGAAGTAAAGCCACTTGATTTTTCAGGACATCCGAATCTTATTATGATGCTTGGGCTTCAAGGTAGCGGTAAAACTACTTCTTCTGCTAAGCTTGCCGTTAAGCTTAAAAAAGAAGGCAGAAATCCGTTGCTTGTTGCATGTGACGTATACAGACCGGCTGCGATTACCCAGTTAAAAGCTTTGGGCGAGCAAATCGGGGTTGAAGTTTATGCTGAAAATGATTCAAAAGATGTTCAGACAATCATCCAAAACGCTATTAATTACTCAAAAGATAAAGGTTTTAATACACTTATTTTAGATACAGCAGGCCGTTTACAAATTGACACTGATATGATGGCAGAATTGCTTTTGATTGATAGAGTATTTCATCCTGCCGAAAAATTGCTCGTAATTGATTCTATGACCGGTCAAGAAGCTGTTAATGTGGCCGAAAACTTTGATGCGCAATTAAGCATTACAGGTTTAGTTTTAACAAAATTAGACGGCGATTCTCGTGGTGGTGCGGCATTAAGCGTTGTTTATTGTACGCATAAACCTATTAAATTAACAGGTACGGGTGAAAAACTTAATGCGTTAGAAGATTTTTATCCTGAACGTATGGCGACAAGAATTTTAGGAATGGGTGACATTGTATCACTTGTAGAACGCGCGCAAGAAGTTTTTGATGAAAAAACAGCAAAAGAAATGGAAAAGAAAATGGCGAAAGCTGAATTTTCTTTCAACGATTTTCTAAAAATGCAATCACAAATGAAAATGTTCGGTTCTATGGATCAGCTTTTAGGAATGATTCCGGGTTTAAAAATTTCAAAAGACGATAGACAAAAACTTTCACACGAAAGCGAAAAACAGTTTAAACGCATTGAAGTATTTATCCAAAGTATGACGCCTGAAGAACGCGAGCATCCTGAACTTATGAATTCTTCACGCAAAAAAAGAATTGCCGAAGGTTCAGGACTTCCTTTGCACGATGTAAATGTGTTTATAAATCAATTTGAACAAATGCGCAAGATGATGAAAGGTTTTTCTGATGTCAAAAAGAACATGGGTTCTATGATGGGCAAAATGGGACAAGCGGGGGCAAAGCTTACGGCTCATCAAATGATGAAAAACATGAGAAGGTTCAAATAACTGACAAGTGTCGGTTATTCCCTCTCCTGGGGAGAGGGTTAGGGTGAGGGGTTTACTCACCTTCAAAAGGGATATAAAAAATGAAGTTAATCGCAGGTTTAGGAAATATAGGTGACAAATACGTTTTTACAAGGCATAACGCAGGTTTTATGCTTGTAGACAGTTTTGCTCTTAATGAGAATTTGAATTTCAGAGAAAATTCACGTCTTAAATGTCTTATGACAAATTTAAGAACAGGCACAGAAGATTATTTATTAATTAAACCGACTACCTTCATGAACTTATCCGGTGAGGCAGTGCGCGCGGTTATGGATTATTATAAAATTCCGATTGAAGATGTTTTAATCGTATATGATGATTTGTCTTTAGAAATCGGTAAAATCAGATTCCGTCCGAATGGTTCTGATGGCGGACACAATGGTATTAAATCTGTTATTCAGCATCTTGGAACAAAAAATGTTGCAAGACTAAAAATTGGCATTGGTCCTCAACCAAACATTCCTTCAGAAGTCTTTGTCCTTCAAAACTTCTCAAAAGAAGAATTAGAAACTTTAAAGGGTGCTATTGTGAAAGCAAAAGAAGGAATTTCATGCTATTTTAAAGAAGGCATGGCGGTTGCTCAAAATAAATTTAACTAGGAGTATAAAATGAGAATTACACCAATCACAACTCAAAATAATGCACAAACAACAAATTTTAAATCAAAATTACCTCCAATTGATTATAAATATACAGAGGGCTATAAAGATTTTTGGCAGCCTTTTGCTGATTATTGTATGAAGACAGGTAAAGAGTCAACATTAAAAAAACTACTTACAAAAATAAAAGAAAACGGTGATAACAATTTGTTGGCATTAACCCATAGTAAAAAACGAGAAACAAAAATTTTTAATGGTATATCTGCCAATAGTGATATTTATACTTTTTCACTTCATCCGGAACAAAAAGAATCAAAGTTTATAGATATGGATAATTCTCATAGCTTTGTGAAAGATGTTTTTGTAAAGCTATCAGATGTTGAATACCGCAAAGATGCATATAAAAACGCATTTAGGTATGAATTCTACTCAAATGCAATAAATACAAATTGCAAAAAAAATGATATTATATATGATAGAATTTTAAAGATACTTGAAGCAATTGCAGAAACTGGTTCAGAAACCAATAAAATGATTTTTGGTAATAATATTTCTAAAGATGAACTATTGTTAAAAGATTTTAGAGCATAAAAGAGGAATAAAAATGAGAATTGCAGCAATAAACCCAAACACATATCCGCCTAAAACTGCGTTTAAATCTAAGCTTCCTGGCTTAAACTTTAAATATACAAAAGGCTATGAAGACTACTGGGATGAATTTGGGAAAAAGTGTATTTTTAATGGATACGGCAGTCGTTTAAGACAAGCGTTGGAAAAATTAAAAGCAAATTCAGATAATAATTTATTAGCATTAACTCATCAATCAATATTTGAAGATAGAGGCGGTTTTGATTATACTGCAAAAGGTATATATTCGTTTTCATTGCATCCGAATTTAGAATCTAAAAGCATTGATATGGACAAACATTTGAATTTTCAAAATGTAACAGTTACTGTTACAGAAGAACATGAACAAGAAAAGCATGGCTATCAAAGAATTTTTTCGAGTAGCACTCTGAGCACTTATCCTGAAGATATTGAACATTCTAAAGACGACAAACATTTTAAAGTAATCTTAAGAGCCTTAGAAAGTATTGTTACAAAAGGTACAAAAGCAAACGACATGATATTTCGCGAAAAAGTAAATTTCGTGGACGAATATCGAGTATAGAGAGAGTCAAAATAAATTTAACTAGGAGTATAAAATGAACTTAGCAGAACAACTTGAACAAGATGAAAAATATGAAGAAGCTTATGCGGAGTATAAAAAACAGCTTCCGCACAAACAAAACGATGTCGAATTATTGACTAAACTTGCGCACGTCGCATTGATTTTGGATAAAAAAGATGATGCAAAAATTTATTATGGCAAGATTTTAGAAATCGACCCGCCAAATATTTTGGCGCACGAACAGTTAATTGACTTGTTCTGTAATGAAGACCGATTCAAGTATTATTTGCTAAGAGGGAATTTGCATGCGCTTCAACAACAAATGAGCCATGCAAGAAACGACTATAAAAAAGCGATTGAACACGCAAAAGACCAACAAGAAGCTCTTCCTGCAAGATATTTATATGCAGGACTTTGTGAAGGTCAAGGCAAAATTACAGATGCTATTGATGAATACTTAAAAATTTCAGATTATGATGATAAAAATCCTGTTGTATATTTAAAATTAGCAGAGCTTTACGAAAAAACCGAGGGAATAATTTCTGCAATTCAAATTCTTGAGCGCGGAAGAAAAGATTGCGGTTTTAAGGATTTTGAAGAAATTTTAGCAGGTTATTATATTAGAAATTCTCAACCTGAAAAAGCGTTGGAACTAACTCAACACGATTTAACAAAGGCAAGAGCACTATTTGATTTAGGTAAAAATGACGAAGGATTTGAAATACTTAAACACAATCAAGAAAATTACAAAAACGATAAAACTTTCCACGCACTTTTGGCTCAATATTATTTCCAAAAAGGTATGTCAGAGGACGCGTTTAAAGAAATTGACGAGTACGCAAAACTTGATCCGAATTCACCATTGATTTATCAAATGCGCGCGTTGATTTATGAAAAGTTAGAAGATTCCTTCAATGAACACGTAAACTGGGGCAAATATAATATCGTTCGCGGAGATAAAGATGTTGCATTAAACGAATATTTAACCGCTTACAGATTTGATGATAAAAATGTAGATTTAATTGAAACAATAGCTATATTACTTGAAACAGAAGGCGACAAAACAAAAGCAAGTGAATTCTATGAACGTTTAGTTGATGTTGACCCTAAAAACAAAAACGCGTTACAAAAATTAGCTGAATTCAGAGAATCTATCGGAGATAATTATGGCGCAATGGAATATATGGACAGATTGAAGGAAATCGACCCAAGGAATCAATTTGTTGCCGATAATTATGAAAAATACAAAAACGGCTCAGAAAACGGTGGTTTTGGAGCTTTCTTAAAGAAAATTTTTGGGAAGAGAATGGGAGAATAAGGAAACACCTTATTCAATAGGATGATTTTAAAAGGTGCGCCTTTTGGTGTACCTTTTTTATTTAACTAAACAATCCACAACTTCTCTAAAAGCGCCATTTCCGCCATGCGCGGTTGTTATTTGTATTCCTTCAATTGCTTTTACTTGATTAACAGCGTCAGGAACAGTAATTGCGTATTTTGCAAATTTTAACGTTTCCAAATCGTTTATATCATCACCAATATAAACAAACTCATCTTTTTTTAACTTATATCTTTCAACGATTGATTTGATTACATCAATCTTGATTCTTATATCCTGATGGACTTCTTCAACTTTAAATTTCTTAGCAATAATCTCAATTGCAGAATTTTTTTCGCCTGAAACAATACCAATATGATAACCGTTTTTTCTTAATATAGAAAATGCCATCACATCTTTGAAATTAAGCTTTCTTGTCATTTCACCTTTTGAATCAATATAAACACAATTATCCGTTACAATCCCATCAAAATCAGTGATTACAAATTTTATTGTATCAGGTAAATTTAAAGTCATTATTTAACCCTTCTCAATTTTTCAATAATCGGCAGTTCTCTTTGGTAAACCACCTTAACGCCATCACCTAACAATTCGGGTACTTGTCTGATATCACGCACCATGTGATATAGTCCCGCCATTTCTAAACTTGCAGCTTGATCTGAGCCCCAATTGGTTCTATCTACCGTAATATGACGTTCTACTGAATTTGCGCCCAATGCAGCAGCCAATACAGAAGGAGTTACTCCTCTTTCGTGTCCTGAATAACCAATTGGGCAAGAGAATTCTTTTTTAAAAGTTTCTATTACACGTAAATTTGTTTCATCTGCGTTTGATGGATAAGTAGAGGTGCAATGGTAAATTATTAAATTATCTTCACCCAAAATAGAAACAGCATGTCTGATTTCTTCCATAGTGCTCATGCCTGTTGAAAGCAAAATCGGTTTGCCTTTTGTTTTTGTATACTTAAGCAAATTATCGTCGGTTAAAGAAGCGGATGCGATTTTGTAACAAGGAATATCAAATTTTTCCATAAAATCAACGGACGCTTCATCCCAACAAGACGCAAACCACAAAATACCTTTTTCTTTACAGTATTCGTCAATTTCTTTGTATTCTTTTTCACCAAATTCTAACCCGCGCTTTAAATCGCCGTTAGTGTTTCCAAAAACGCTTTTTCTTTCCTTTGCCAATTCTTCTTTTGTGTAAACCACATCAACGGTTCTTTTTTGGAACTTTACAGCATCACAGCCTGTTGTTACAGCTATATCAATCATTTTTTTTGCTAAAGCAACCGAGCCGTTATGATTAATCCCGATTTCTGCAATAATAAAACAAGGGTAACCGTCACCTACAATCTTATTTGCAATTTTCACACACTCTGCCATTAGCTCTCCTTATTTTTATTTAACCCGATATTTAGCCCAAATACTTCTTATAAAGCGCAAACTCATCAGGGTCAACTTTATGTTCGTTTTCTTTTTCTTCTTGCGGTTGGTTATTTTCTTCCGCTACCGTGTGGAACAATTTATCAATAATTCCATCAGGATTTTCTTCTTCTACATAAATATCAGAAATTTCAAAATTGTCGCTTTCTTCTGATTTGGTTTCATCTTCTTCTTGAGGCAGAGTTGCTTCTTCAACCGTTTTTTTTGCTACAACCTTTGTGAAACCCGGAAATTCGATTTTCGGAATCTCAATTTTCGGAATTCTTATATTAGGAATTTCTATTTTTGAATATTCGCCTTCTTCAAATTCTTCCGGCGGGAAAGAACCCAAATCTTTAATCAAATGGATAGAATTAGCTGAAGCTCCGATTAGCATTCTTTTGCCGTCAAGTTCCACTACATGCAATGATTTGTTATTACCTAAAGGAGTCGTAGAAATAACAGAAACATGCGAATTGCTGCCTTCACCCATTTGTTTTTTTAGAGTATTTAAACCTAATTTGTTAAGCTTTGCATAAATAATACCTGTTGCATAAATTAACAAAACTACAAAAATCAAAGAAAATATAATTGAAACAAGGTTTGGTTCTTGTCCGATTGATTGAGTTGTGTTTATTGCATTATCGCTTGTTGTAACGGAAGAAGCTTGTGCCGCGTTAGCCAAAGGTTCGGGCAAGTCAGGCAAAATATCAAACTTATCCGCAGCATGTGCAGATAGCGCACATGTCCAACAAAATACTCCCAAAAATATCTTATAAATCTTATTCATGAATAAATCCGACTTTTTAAGGTTTAAGGCTCAAATCAAACAGGCAAGCCCTGTTTAAAAATATCCTTCCCCCTTATACTCCTTTTCTGTTATAATTGTATCATAAAATATTAAAATAGGACAAGTTGAGCATGCTAATGGAAGTATTGAGTTATTATTTTGCGGATAAAGGGACATTATTAATACATATTTTGAACCTTTTTGTACTTGGTATGTTAATATTTCTTTTCTTTTCTGCAAGACAAGCAGGCAAAAAGTGGTCAAAAATTAATGACTATTTGGGCGTGATTACAAAAACAGTAAACTCCGTACGATATGGTGATTTGTCGAAAAAAGTTGAAAAAATGGAGCTTCCAAGCACAGAACCTTTGGCTGAAAGTATCAACAGGATGATTGAAACTCTTTATGACAGAGAAAATATGATTACAGAATATCAAACAGAGCTTCATCGTCAAAACAAGTTCTTGGAAGCTGTTATCAACTCTCTATCCGATGGTTTGGTAGTAGTTGATGGTGAGCACAAAATTTTGCGTGCAACGGCTAAAATATGCGAATGGTTCAACGTTCCGGGCAAAGATATACTTGGCGCAGATCTGTTGGAATTTATTCAAATTGCAAAAAATAAAAATTTAGAAAAACTTAACGAAGATGATGTTTTTATTAAAACAGATATGGCTTCAAATTTTGTTGCAAGCACAATGGAGCTTAAACTTGAAGATAAGAAGCGCAGGTTCATTGTAATAATTAAGAATGTTACAAACCAAAGAGAGTTGGAAAGTTTGAAAGAAGATTTTGTCGCAACTTTAACGCATGATTTAAAAGTTCCGATTATTGCCGAAACTAACATGCTTGAATTGTTTTTAAACAAAAATTTCGGCCCGATATCCGACAAACAGGAGGTTGCACTTAAAAATATGCAATCTTCTAATAAAGAGCTTTTGGATTTGGTTCAAATTGTTTTAGAAACCTATAAAGTTAAAGACGGCTCTATCAGGCTTTATAAAGAAAATATCAAACTAAAACCGTTTATAGAAGAAATAATTGACGAAATGCGTCCGATAGCCGATAAGACTCACAATCCGCTAAACTTTACAACGAATCGCGATATTTGTGTTTTTGCTGATAAAATGCAATTAAAGCGTGTTATTAAGAATTTAATACAAAATGCAATTTCTTACGGAGAATTGGCTTCGCCTGTTAATATTACAATCGGTGAAATTCCAAAATTTATCGTAATCAAGGTTAAAGATTTTGGCGCAGGAATTTCAAAAGAAGATATTGATAAAATCTTTAACAAGTATTTTTCAGCCGCAAAAAAATTCAGAAAAATAGGAACAGGTTTGGGTTTGTATCTGGCTTTGCAAATAGTTAAATCTCATGGCGGAGAATTAACGGTAGAAAGTGAAGAAGGCGAGTATACCGAATTCACAATTAAATTGCCTGCAATTGTTAATACTAATTTGCACTACGGAGAATAATTATGATTTTATACGATACAAAATTTTTGCAACTAAAAAGTACACCTTCTAAATCAGGCAAAGATTGGGTTTATGCGCACAGACCGAACGCGAAAGATGTGGTCGTAATTTTACCGATTATAAAAAATGAAAAGATTTTATTCTTAAAAGAAGAACGTCCGCCTCTTGTTGCAGAAGGGATTGCAAAATATTCTATTGCATTGCCTGCCGGACTCGTCGGCGATGAAAGAATCGGAGAAACCGTAGAAGACGCCATTAAAGCAGAACTTTTGGAAGAAGCAGGACTTGTTGCCGATAAAATCGAAATCAAATCGCATAAAGTTGCAAGTTCTCCGGGGTGTGTTTCGGAAACCGTTACACTTGCAATTGCTTACATAAATGAATATAATGTAGTTTCAAAGCCTGTAAGTGACGGTGGAGTAATTATAGACAGAATTTTAGTTAATAAAAAAGATGTTTACAAGTGGTTAAGAGCGCAAGAAGCTGATGGTTTGGCGCTAACAGCATCGACATTGGCGTGTTTATTTTATTTGAATGAGGAGAAATAATTTATGATATCAAAAGGTATAAGAGGAGCTATTACTGTTGATGAAAACAGTCCTGAAGCAATTGGTGCTGCTACAATTAAATTGCTTAAGGAAATGCTAAATAGAAATAAAATTGAAACAGACATGATATCACATGTGATATTCACTCTTACAAAAGATTTAAACGCTGATTTTCCTGCAAAATACGCAAGAGTAAACCTTAAGTGGAAAGATGTCCCAATGATGTGTTTTCATGAGCTTGACGTTCCAAATTCTTTGGAGAAATGCTTAAGAGTTTTAATAGTTGTGAATTGCGGTGACACATTTGTGCCTGAATTTGTTTATTTGGACGGAGCGGAAGTTTTAAGAAAATGAAAAATATTTTAATCGTTGATGATGTAAAAGGTTGGCGAGATTTTAATACAAACGTTATGTTTGAACTTTTTGGGCATGATATCAATATTGATACAGCAGAAAGTGCAACAAAAGCTTATGATTACTTGCTACAAAATAAGCCCTACGATATAATTTTAACGGACTTGCAAATGGAAGAAAGTTATGCGCCAAAATATGCAGGAGAATGGCTTGTAGAACAAATTAAAACATTTAATATCTATAACAGCACAAAAATTGTAATGGTTTCTGCATCATATAACATTCGCCATATAGCAGACAATTTGGAAGTTGAATGTATTCCAAAATCAACTGCGTTGAAATGTTTTTCAGCTTACGAGGAACTATTAAAATAAATTAATCAATAGGAAATTCATCTAATATAAATAGTCCTAAGCGTCCTTCTCTAAAGTCTTTTAAAATAAAAATCGCTGTTCTTTCCGTATCAGGATATTCACCCTTAATAATCCAATTACGTTTAGTTGCAATATCTTCTAAAGTAAGATTTTCAACATTATAGTGTTTGCAAAGTTCTTCTTTGTGTTTTTGGGCAAGCATTTCCAAAAGAGCCTTTGCAACAGGTTCGGGAGAATAAGCGTTTTCTGAAACAGAGCTGACAAATGCCAACTTCACTGCCTGCATTTGATCATCCTGTTTTGTTGGAATAATTCCGGGAGTATCCAATAAATCTAATTTCGGGTTGATTCTAACCCATTGTTGTTGTCTTGTAACACCCGCTTTTGCACCAATTTTTGTCTTAGATGATTTTGTAAGCTTATTGATAACACTTGATTTACCAACATTTGGCATGCCAACAACCATCGCTCTTGCCGGACGTCTTAAAAGTCCTTTTGCCATCAAAGCCTGAATTTTCGGTTCACTGAGTTCAACAGCTTGTTTTACAACTTGCGGCAATTCTTTAGCACTTTTTGCGTCAGAAATAATCACAGGACAGCCTGTCGTTTCCTTTAAGTAACCAACCCAGTTTTTGAGTTCATTTTTATCAACCAAATCAGCTTTATTCAACAAAAGAAGCCTTGGTTTTTCTCCCAAGAGCTTCTTAATGTTTGCATAACTGCTGCTTAAAGGTAATCTGCTATCACGTACCTCAATTATCACATCAACTAAATTTAATTTTTCCTTAAGTTGACGCTCTGCTTTCGCAATATGACCTGGGTACCAGTGAATGTGCAACTTATCTTTTTTCAATTTTTTCCTTAATACGAGTTGCTTTACCTGAACGTTCTCTTAAGTAATACAATTTAGCACGTTTAACGTCACCACGTCTTTGAACTGTGATTTTGTCAATACGTGGAGAGTGTACTAAAAATACACGTTCTACACCAACACCTTGGAATACTTTTCTTACAGTAATTGTTTTATTGATGCCTGAACCGTGTTCAGCGATAATAGTACCTTCGTAAGCCTGTAATCTTTCTTTGTTACCTTCTACGATTTTTACAGAAACTCTAACTGTATCACCAGGGTTCATTTCCGGCAATTCTCTTGTTGTGTATTCTGCTTCTAAATTTTTAATAATAGGATTCATTTTGCTATTCCTTATATTTTGACTAACTTTTACTTTTTAAGACTATCATAAATAAAACAAAAACTAAAAACAAGTAGAGGTTAAGTTTTTTTACAGAAATGTTTACTTTTGTAACATTTTTGCTTAAGATTATCAAAAAATAATCTTCACGTTTTTTATAAACACCAGCCGTATAATATGAAAGGTTTTTAAATTTTGAATCCTATATCGAATCATAATTTGTCGAAATTTGTCACTAAAATGACTAAAGCTGATGCAATGGCACCAATTATTGCATTGGAAGCAACTGTTGTGACAGGAAGAACTTATCAGGCTTACAAACGTGGCAAATGGGATGAAGCAAGAGAACGTTTTATAGAAGAGTCAATGGGTTCAATTGTTTGGCTTAGTGGTGTTGCATCATTAAACAAACTTGGTGACAAATTAGTTGGAAAGATTCTAAAAAAACCGGGAGCTAATTTTGACGTTGGTACTGATAAGTTATTAAGAACTCCTTTTGATAACTTCATGAAAAAAGTTGCACCAAAAGAATTCTCACCGAAACAAGTAGCTTTAATAAAAGGTGCAAAAGTTATGACGAGTATTGTATTAGCGAACTTGTTCATAGGTTTTGTAATGCCAAAAGTAAACCAAGGTTTGACTAAAAAATTACGTCACGAAAGACGCTTGGAAAAAGAACAAACCCAACAACAAAACAACAAAGCTAATAAGCCAGCTTTCAAAGGTGGTGCAGCAGGAGCGATTAGTGCAATTAATAAATTTACAAACTGTATAGAAAATACAAACACAGGTAAATTATTATCTTCCGATGCAGGTATTGCCGGTGGTCGTATGTATAATGCCAGAAGAAAAGAAGAACGTCGTGAAGTATTTATTCGTGACGTTGGCTCTATTTATTTCTATATGTGGGCGCAAGGTCATGTCGGCAATGTTTTAAATTTAGTAGAATCGGGAAGAGCTACAAGATTAAATCCGTCAACAGCGAAGCTTTTTGATGAACATTTAGCGAAATATCTTGGTGACAAGCAAATGGATGTAAATGAATTTAAAAAAGCTGTCTTAGGTAATGAACAGGCATTATCTTCTGATTTTAAATTTGAAACAGAAAAACTTTCAGGCTTAGATAAAATGTTTAACAAAAAACCGCTTGAAGTAATCAAGTTATCAGAAGCTGAAAAATATATTAAAGATGCTGCAACGCTCGAAAGAGTTAGAGAAATGTCAAAACTTCAACCTGAAAGAATGGGTGAAGCGGTTCTTACAAAACAACAATTAATAGATTCTTTCAACAAAGCTGAAATCAATGACCCTAAAATGTTGAATAAGGTGTTTGAAGAATTCACAGGCGGTGCAAGCAGTTCTGAATACAAATATGTTTCGAATAAAAAGCTATATAAATTAAAAAAAGAAATGGCTGATTATGTAGATACAATTTGCAAAGCAGCAAAAGATGGCAAGGTTGATAAAGCGCTATTAGACAAAGTTCAAAAGAAAAACCTAATGTACAATGGCTTGAATTTTGCAGCAGGTTTTGCAGTTGCAGCAGCATTCTTATCTACATTCATTCCAAAATTCCAATATTACGTAACAAGAAAAACAACTGGTGTTGACGCATTCCCTGGAGTTTATGATTTTGAACACCATCAGGAAGAAGTCGATTAATAAAAATTTTTAAATTGTAAATAAATGTAAAGAAAAAGATAAGTCGTGAAATTTGGCTTATCTTTTTTACTTTATATATATGTAAACACTTTGTAAGGATTAAGATTATGCTAACATTTAAATCATCAGAAGAAACACACAACACATGCTTTAAATTTATTGGCGCTGATTCTGCACCTAAAACAACTCACTTGATTTCAAATAACACTTCACTAATTGCTCCGACTTCAGATGGAGGCGTCACTGATACTTGCAGTTTTTATTCAGGTCCTTCAGATGCAGCTATTATGGCATTTGGTGAATCTTGCGGTTCTATCGCTTATGAAGGAGCTGGTGAATCTTGTGGTTCTATTGCATACACAGGCGGTGGTGAATCTTGCGGTTCTATCGCATCAGCTTCAGTTTCTTCAGGATGCAGCTTCTCAGGTGGCGGCAGTTTCTCAAGCTATTCTTGCTAGAAAGAAAATAATTTTTAGATTTACAAATAGCCTGTATATTGAAATACAGGTTATTTTTTATTATAATCCATTTATGGGAATCAAGTATCATTATGTGGACAGTCCGCTTTATAAAATAGAATGTACAGCAAAGATTTGTGAGCGCCATTTTATTCAGATTTTTAAGAAAAAATTTGCAAATATAGGTGTGACACAAGGCGAATTTTGTGTGATGGATACAATTGTCAGAAGTCCTGAAATTTCACAAATAGAATTAGCTCGACTTTTATTAAAAGGACGTGCTCATATCACACAAATGCTTAATTCGTTAGAAGAAAAAGGGTTGATATCACGTACCAACGAAACTAAAAACGGACGACAAGTAAGAAAAACATCTTTAACAGAAGAAGGCAAAAAGATTTACAAGGCGATTTGTGATGTTTTGGATAAGAATTTTGAGCATATGACAAAATTTTTTGATGGAAAAGATGAAAAGCTAATTAGTTATCTTGATGAGATTAAAGAAATTATTACAGAAGGTGAAAAGGTAACTTTTGATTAGAATTCGACAGTAGGTTGGGCTTTCAGCCCAACAAAAACATATAAAGAAACGGCGGAGCTAAAGCTCCGCCGTTTCTTATATTCAAATATATTTTAACCCTTAACAACAATGTTAACAAGTTTTTTAGGAACTACAATCACCTTAACAACTTCCTTGCCGGCTGTCAGTTCTTTTACTCTATCGCTTGATAAAGCTAATGCTTGCAATTCGTCATTATTCAAGCCTTCATCAGCCTCAAGCTTGTCTTTAACCTTACCGTTAATTTGAACAACAAGAGTAATTTTACTTGCTTTTGCTAAGTTTTCATCCCATTCACACCATTTTTCATCGTGAATAGAACCAACTCCGCCCAAGTCATGCCAAATTTCTTCTGACATGTGAACAGTTACAGGAGCCATAAGCTTGATTAACGAAATAATAGCAAAGCTTAAAACATTCTTATCCTCATCGTTTAAACCAGACTTTTTGTTTCTCCAGTCATATATTGCATTTGTAAGTTCTCTGTATTTTGAAATTACGGTATTGAATTGAAAATCATTCGCTATATCGTTTGTAATTCCCTTCATCGCAATATTAACTGTTCTTACAAGATCGTCATTTTCTCTTGTTAGAGGGAATGTAAGCTTATAATCTTTTGTTAAATCGTTTTGATTATCACTCACTAATCTCCAAACTCTGTTCAAGAATTTATAACAACCTTCTACGCCAGCATCTGACCAGTCAAAATCTCTAGCTGGAGGTGAGTCTGAAAGAATAAATAATCTTGCTGTATCAGCACCGTAATTTTCGAATATTTCATCAGGGTCAACCGTGTTGCCTTTTGATTTAGACATCTTAGAACCGTCTTTAAGAACCATACCTTGAGTTAGCAAGTTTTTAAAAGGTTCATCAAAGCTTAGCAAGCCCAAATCCTTAAGTGCTTTTGTAAAGAATCTTGAATACAACAAGTGTAAAATAGCGTGCTCAATACCGCCTACATATTGGTCAACAGGTAACCAGTGATCTACAAGTTCTTTTGAGAACGGTAATTCAGAATTCTTAGGGTCTGAATATCTCATATAATACCAGCTTGAGCAAACAAATGTATCCATTGTATCCATTTCACGTCTTGCTTTTCCGCCGCAAATAGGGCAAGTAGTTTCAGCAAATGTTTTTGAAGTTGTAATTGGTGATTTGCCAACAACTGAAAAATCAACATCAGTCGGAAGCATCACAGGCAAGTTTTCTTCTTTTTCTGGAACAATACCGCATTTGTCACAATAAACCATAGGAATTGGTGCGCCCCAATATCTTTGGCGAGAAATCAACCAATCTCTTAATCTGTATTGAGTCTTGAATTCACCAAAACCGTTATCAACAGCTTTTTGAGTAATAGCCTTCTTCGCTTCAGTGTTTTTCATTCCGTTGAATTCGTTTGAATTTACCAAAACGCCTTCTTCCGTATAAGCCTCTAAGAGTTCCCTCTCCTTGAGGAGAGGGTTAGGGTGAGGTGTCGACCCGTTAGCATCCTCCGGTACTATAACAACTTTTAGAGGAAGATTGTATTTTTTAGCAAAATCGAAATCTCTTGAATCGTGCGTAGGAACAGCCATAACCGCACCTGTACCGTATTCAACAAGCGCATAGTCTGCTGTCCAAAGCGGAAATTCTTCGCCTGTAAATGGATTTATACAGTGAGTGCCTAATGGGACACCTGTTTTTACTCTATCAGTTGAAAGTCTTTCGATTTCTGTCATTTTACGAGCATTTGCTCTATATTCTTCAACTTTTTCTTTATTTTCAGGAGTTGTAAGTTTATCAATATCCTTGTATTCAGGTGCTACTACAAGATAAGTTATACCGTGAACGGTATCAGGTCTTGTTGTATAAACAGGAACTTCCATTCCTTCAATTTCTTTAACCTTAAACTTAAAAATTGCACCTTGAGATTTTCCAATCCAGTTCGCTTGCATTGTTTTTACATTATCGCCCCAACCCGGAAGTTTATCTAAATCTTCAAGCAATCTTTCAGCATAATCAGTAATTTTGAAGAACCATTGAGAAAGATATTTCTTTTCTACAACGCTATCGCATCTCCAGCATTTACCGTCAATAACTTGTTCATTGGCTAAAACGGTACCGCATTTGTCACACCAGTTTACGGCAGCTTCTTTTTTGTAAGCCAAACCTTTTTTATAAAGTTGAATAAATAACCATTGAGTCCATTTATAATAATCAGGTTTGCAAGTTGTAACTTCTCTTTGCCAATCGTAAGATAAACCAAGCATTTTAAGTTGCTTTGTCATATAGGCAATATTTTCATCAGTCCACTTAGCAGGATCTGCACCGTGTTTCATTGCAGCGTTTTCAGCCGGTAAACCGAAACTATCCCATCCCATCGGATGAAGTACATTAAAGCCTTGCATCTTCTTGAATCTTGCAATTACATCTGTAATTGTGTAGTTTCTAACGTGTCCCATATGAAGTTTTCCTGATGGGTACGGAAACATTGATAATGCAAAATACTTAGGCTTGTCACTTTTGTCAGGAGTATGGAAAACATTGTTCTTTTCCCAATTTTCCTGCCATCTCTTTTCTATTTCTTGTGGAAAATATGCCTCTTTCATTTATTCCTCCCTAAACTTAATAAATTTATTCTAACATAAAATTATAAATAATATAAATTGTTACAGATTTCCTGTTTTACAACTGCTTGCTAAGCATTAATATTTATTATAAAATAATTACTATAATAAGTTATAAATAAGGGAGAGAATTATGACAACAGAAACTACTGATTATAAAAAGATTTTAAGCTATGTTCCTACTGTAATTGAATCATCTTCAAGAGGTGAAAAGTCTTTTGATATTTTTTCAAGATTATTAAGAGAAAGAATTATTTTCTTAGGAACTGAAATTGATGATGAAGTAGCAAACTCTGTTGTAGCACAGCTTTTACTTTTAGATAGCGAAAACCCTGAAAAAGATATTATGTTGTACATTAACTCTCCTGGTGGTGTTATTACTGCCGGCATGGCAATTTATGACACAATGAACCTTATTAAGGCAGATGTACAAACTATCTGTTTAGGCGAAGCTGCTTCTATGGGTGCGTTCCTGTTATCAGCTGGGGCAAAAGGCAAGAGAATGGCTCTTCCTAGTGCTAGAATTATGATTCACCAACCTTTGGGTGGTGCTAAAGGTCAAGCTACTGATATTGAACTTGAAGCTAAAGAAATTTTGAGAATGAAAGATATGTTAATCGGTATCATGGCTGAAAATTCAGGTCAACCATTCGATAAAGTTAAAGAAGACTGTGAACGTGACCACTACTTGTCAGCAGCAGAAGCATGCGAATACGGTTTGATTGATAAAGTTGTTACTTCTGCTAACAGCTAAACTGATTTTGGAGTATGAAAAACAATAAGGGGATAATTTTTACACTAATTTCGCTCGGTGCGTTATTCTATTTCTTTGCTAATTTTCAAAGAATAGCGATTCCGGGTGCTATTTTTGATTTGCTTCAACAGGAATTAGCAGTTAGCGCACCCTACATTACGGCGTTTGGCGCAATTTTCATGTATTTGTATGCCGTAAACCAGTTGATAATTGGGGTTTTAGTTGACAGATACGGTGGGTTACGCGTGATGTTGACAGGCGGTATTATTTTAGGGATTGGTGCATTATTGTTTCCCATTTCTACAAATTTACCGCTAATGTATTTTTCAAGAGTTCTTGTTGGAATTGGCGGAAGTTGTTTTTATTTAAGTTTAATAAGGGAACTTCGAGAATACTTTTCAGATAAAAACTTTGGTATAGCAATTTCAGTAATGCTTTGTATTGGTTATAGCGGCGGAATTGCAGCAAACGCTCCATTTGTATTTGTGATGAAATACATGAACTGGCGAACAATTCTTGTAATTCTTGCATTAGTTATTTTAGCAGGCGTTTTGTTATTTATAATACTTTCACCTAAAGTTAAGTATCCTGAAATTAATCGTAACGTAAAATTAAGAACCTTACCGTTTCGATTAGTATTGCACAAAAAACATAACAGAAATTTGTTTAGTTTTGCATGCTGTAATTTTGGAATTTCTTATGCAATACAAGCTATTATCGGTAAAAAATTTTTGGAAGACTTTTGTTGTATGCCAACCGCAAAAGCAGCAGTTGTTCTTTCTATTATGGCTATAATTGCAGCAGCTTTCAATATTATTAACGCATCCGTTTGCAAAATGTGCCATAACCATAGAGTTGTATTCTTAAAAAACGCCTCAGTTATTACGTTTGTATCGCTGTTAATAATTTGTACATGCTTAATTTTTAATATAAGAACACCGCTAATTGCAATTATATTCTGCATTTTAGCAGGTAATGCAAGCTTAACATCATTGCTTGTTCCAGTTCTACACTTAACCAACCGTAAAATGGTTTCAGGAACAGCAGTTAGTATTATGAATTTTTGTTTCTTTACTATGGTTGGGCTTTTAGGAACTGCAATGGGATTTTTGTTAAATCTTTTCACACCTGAAAAAGTCGGTGATATATTAGTTTATTCAAATAAATCATACCTGGCTGTTTTTGGTTTATTTTTCTTGATAAGTGTTTTTGAAATGTACAAAGCGATGAAGCTTTCAAATAAATATTAGGGTGGAAATGATAAGAGAGTATTGTCAAAAGTTTTTTTATTATTTTAACAACAACAAAAAAGCATTTTTTAAATATTCGGCTTTATCATTTGTAGTTGCACTCTTGGAACTTTTTGGAGTTGCGCTTACTTATCCGTTTGTTTTAAAATTACTTTCTAATAAACCTGTTGATATTTGGCATTCACCGATATTTATAGGACTTTGTATTGTATTTTTATTCTTATTGAAAAATACATTTATGATTTTTTATTCTTACCTGCAGGCTAAATTTACAAAAGAAGTCGAAAAAGAAGCTAACATAAAATTTATAAATTATTTTTTGGGTTCAACTTATCAAGAAACATCAAAAATTTCATTAGCAGAAAAAGGAAATATTTTAGGATTTTTAATTCCAAACACTATTAATAATTTTATTTTAAGATTATTAAATTTAATTGTTAACTTTTTTATTTTTGCGCTTATTTCTGCTTTATTGGTAATAAAATTTCCTACTGCAATGGCAATTACTTTTGTTTTCGCTTTTTTATTAATTTTGATGCAAAACAAGTGTTTCAAGCCGTTTCTAAAAGAAATTGCACAAAAATCAAGCGAAGCTTCTACTATTTATAACCAAAGAAGTAATGAAGTTTTATTAAATATCAAAAGCGTTAAAGTTTCACATAATGAAAAATTCTTTTTTGATAACTACAAAAACGCCATTACGGACTTTTTCAGGATTTGCGCTAAAACGTCGTTCATCAACACAATACCGCCTTATGTAATTGAACCTTTTGTAATCTTATTACTTTTTGTTTTGTTATCAATAATTTCTTTTCAAAATTACACAGAACCGAACAAACTGATTGCTTCATTTGCGATTATTGTTTCGGCTATTTTTAGATTAGCACCCACTATTGCCAGAATTCAGGTGAACTTAAATGGAATTAATTCCGCAAAAATAAATGTGAAACAATTATTAGATTGGTGTGATAAACTACAATTGGATAAAGTTGAAGAAATTAAACCTACCGAATTTGCAAAGTTTAACAAAAATATAGAATTAAAAGATATAGATTTTTCTTATGATGCAGAAAAAAATGTACTAAAAAATATAAACCTAAACATAAAAAAAGGTGAATTTATAGGAATTGCCGGTTTGTCAGGAGCAGGAAAAACGACTCTTGTCGATATTATTGCAGGTTTATTAAAGCCTGATAAAGGTGAAATTTTTATAGACGGTAAAAAACAAACTTTGCCGCTAAAAATAGGCTATATTCCACAAGAAGTATCAATTATAAATGCAACCATACGAGAAAATGTAGCATTCGGCTCAAGCAAAATTGATGATAAAAAAATAATTGATGCACTAAAAAAAGCACAACTCTATGATTTTATAATGCAAAATTATTCAGATGGAATTTACGCAAATCCTTTTGTAGACTCTACCGGATTTTCACAAGGTCAAAAACAACGTTTGGCAATAGCAAGAGCTTTATATTCAAATCCTGATATCTTGATTTTGGATGAAGCAACTTCTTCTTTAGATTTAAAAACAGAAGATGAATTATGTTCTGTTCTATTGAGTTTACGAGGAGAAAAAACTATTTTAGCAATTGCACACAGACTTTCTACAATTAAATCTGCGGATAAAATTATATTTATGAAAAACTCCGAAATAGTCGATATTTCAGAGTTTAATGATTTAATTAATAAAAATAATGATTTTAAAGAACTTGTAAATTTAGCTACATTCAAAGAACCCTAACTTTGTCCATTAATCTTACAACTTTTTCTTTAAAAATCGGATCAATTGGAGATGTTACATAACCATCAAGCTTTGCAGCTTCTTCTCGTTCTAAAAGACTTTTTTCAAGCATAGCCAATTTCCTAATTGCAATATTCATAATTGCCTCCTAATTCTTACTTCCTTAACCTTATTTATCTTACATATATATAAAGTCAAAAAGTTTAAGAAAATTGCCTTATTAGAAGAAGATTATTAAGAAATGTTACCAATTAACATTTTCTATAAGTTCAATTTCATATCCGTCAGGATCATTGATAAAAGCAATTTTAGAACCTTTGCCGTTTAAATCAAATGGGGGATAAAGATAAGAATAACCAAGTTTGTTAATTTTATCTGTGAATTCATCCAAAGACTCAACAGAAAATGCAAAATGACCAAAGCCGCTGCCTAATTCATATCCGCCTTCAGGTGTTTCGTCATTATATGTCAATTCTATTTGGCATGTATTTTCTTCATCTGTTAGAAAATATAACCAACAATCTTCTAATCTTTTTTTGTGGTCAAGCTTCATATTAAGTACGTCTGTATAAAATGCTAAAGATTTTTCAATGTCTTTAACTCTAATCATTGTATGTAGAAATTTCATGTTTTCCTCCTATCAAATTTTTTACCTCCATGATTAGGGAGGTCGCAGCTGTTGGCGAAGCTGTGCTGAGCCTTACAGATGCGGGTGGGTTGCTGTTTAAAATTTTAAATGTACAAACAAATTATATCATGATAGAATTATTATATGAAAAATATTTTAGAAGAAAAAGTTTATTACGCTGACACCGATGCTTATGGTGTTGTTTGGCACGGCACTTACCTTAGATGGATGGAAAAAGGTAGAGTTGAATTATGCGAAGACGCAGGATTAAATCTTATTGATTTAGAAAAACAAGATATTGCTATGCCTGTGACTAATATGAATGTTCGCTACAAGGCTTCAGCTCGTTTGAATGACATTGTAGTTGTAGAAACTTCTATCAAAGAAATGTCACCTATTAGAGTAACATTTGAACAAACAATACGTAACAAGGCTGATAACAAATTGTTTATTAAAGCTGAATTTGAAGTAGTTGCAATTCATAACGACGGCTCAATTTACAGAAAATTGCCGGAAGCAATTACAAACGCTTTTAAAGAAGGTTAGTATGCCTAGATTAAACAAATATATCGCATCAACCGGTTTTTGTTCAAGAAGAAAAGCAGACGAGTTAATTCTTGAAGGTCGTGTTAGGGTAAACGATAGACCAATAGAAGAACTCGGATTTTACGTTCGAGAAAAAGACCGTGTTTATATAGATAACAAACTTGTGAAACCGCAAAAATTAGAGTATTACAAGTTTTATAAGCCTGCTGGTTATATTACGACATCTGAAGACGAAAAAGGCAGAAAAACAATATACGATGTAATTCCGCCTGAATTAAAACATTTAAAACCTGTCGGCAGATTGGATAAAGAGTCAACAGGGCTTATAATTTTGACGAATGATGGTGAATTTATTAACGAAATGACCCATCCGTCAATTAAAGTACCTAAAGTTTATATTGTATCTATAAATGGCAAATTCACAACAGAAGACGCCGAAAAAATGTTTAACGGAATTGAAATTGAAACAGATTCCGGCGAAAAGAAAATGGCTTACGCAGAAACATTGCCGATTGAATTAAAGAATAAATCTTCAATGATTCAAGTTGTTTTATATCAAGGCATCAACCGTCAAATACGTAAAATGTTTGCGAAATTGGGCTACGAAGTAGAAAGCCTAAAAAGAATTCAACACGCAACATTAACGATAGAAGGTTTAAAAAAAGGTCAAGTTAAACCTATCAAGCCAAAGCAAGTTAAAGAATTAAAAACATATATTGCCAAAATTAAGAGGGAATATGCTAAAAATAGCAATAACGGGTAATATAGCATCAGGTAAATCTGAAGTTGAAAAAATTATTGCTCAAGATTTTCCGGTTTATGACGCAGATAAAATTGCACATAAATTTTTAGGAAATGTAGATAGACGTGCTTTAGGTGAAAAAGTTTTTTCAGATCCAGTTGCAAGAAAGAAGCTTGAAGATTACATTCATCCGAAAGTTAAAGATGAAATATTGAAAATCTTTTGTGAAAGCCAAGATAAATGCGTTTTTGTTTCAATTCCGCTCTTGTTTGAAACAGGTTTTGATAAATTATTTGATAAAATTATTTTTGTGCAGTGT
Source organism: uncultured Candidatus Melainabacteria bacterium (assembly GCA_934747335.1). Lineage (GTDB taxonomy): Bacteria > Cyanobacteriota > Vampirovibrionia > Gastranaerophilales > Gastranaerophilaceae > CAG-196. Next base: position 26,132 of record CAKVGS010000004.1, on the reverse strand, counting down.
GATGATAAGCTTAGACTTGAGCGATTGATGAAACGTAATAATTTTACAAAAGAACAAGCGTTAAAGCGTATGAATGCACAGATGCCTCAAGATGAAAAAATTAATAAATCAAATTTTGTGATTCATAATAATTCAACAAAAGAAGAATTGGCTGAACAAGTGAATGAGCTTTTAAAGAAAATTTTGAAAAATCTATAACAGACCAAAACCCACCCGCATCTGTAACGCTCAGCATAGCTTCGCTAACAGCTGCGACCTCCCTATCCTTGGAGGTTAGAGGTTTATTTATTGTTCGTCATTTACTTTTTGTTTGTAAACATTACCTTTTCTATCTTCTTCTATATTTGGAGTATCAATTTCAAAAACATAAGCATCAGCAGGTGCTAAATTTACTTTCATTTCATTTGAATCAACTTGAAATTCGCTCTTTTCGCCATATTCAGGAACCATGTTTACAAGTTTTTGGTCAGCTTTTAATCCCGGGATTTCTATAATTCCTGATACATTTCTATTTGGATTTTTATTAGCTACAACAAGAATTGTTCTACCGTTATTGTGTCTTGCATAAGTGATTATTTGGTCATTCTTGTCTTCTCGTTTATCCAATTCAATAAAACTGCTGTTTCTATCCGCCAAAACATCTAAATTTTTGGCTCTCATTTCCATAGCACCCTTCATAACTCTTTCAATATCAGGACAATCGCCACCCGGTTGTCTTGAAATATTGAATAGTGCCAATCTGTAACGGTGTTCATTCATATCATATTTTGGAACTTGTTCACCTGTTTTAGGGTCTGCTTTAGTTGTCCAAGTTTCTACGTTATCTTTATTTCTGTATTGATAATCGTAATAATCACCTGTTTGGAAACCATCAATATAATATGGGTTACACATAGGGATTGTTGATTGTAAAATTGTAGTCAATTTACAGAAATTTTCACCACCATGAATCATTGATGAGCTATCATCGTGTGTTAAGAAAGAACCGATTACGCTTTTCCCTGCCGGTAATTTATGTGAAACGTCTAAGTTAAACTTGATGTAGTCATTGAATTCGCTTGCATTTTTCCAATCATGGAAAATGTGGTATTGTCCATAATATTCATCAAAACCTGCATTTAACAAATCTTCAGGTCTGTCATAAGGCATGTTAATCATTGGAGACGCGCATTCATAGGTATAGCTTTCTGCAAGCCAAGCAAATTCAGGGTCTTTTTTGTGTGAATATGAGATTAATTCATCCCAAAATTCAGTAGGTTTAGCTCTCGCTACGTCAGCTCTGATTCCATCAATACCCAAATCAATACAAGAGTCTACAAATTGTTTGTGCATTTCCATTAATGCAGGATTTAAAGTTCTTTCTGCTTCATCAGCCCAAGGTTCAAACATTCTGATATCCGTCCAACCTTGAGGAGTTTTTTCTTCGCCGTTTCTGCCGTAAGCCATTAATTCAGGTTCTGCTTCAAACATATCAACGGAAGCACAACTTGGGAGATCTAACATAACCTTAATATTACGTTTATGACATTCGTCGATTAAAGCTTTGAACTGTTCGTCAGGTGTTCTTGGGTCATTTTTATCAATCAACATTGGATCAATTGCCAAATGTCCATCATCATTAACAAATTTTTCAGGTGCATAAAGAGAACCTGCAGTTCCTTGCGCATTCTTTTTACCCATTGGGTGAATTGGAAGAATGTGGATAGTATTAATTCCATCATTTTTCAATTCATCTAATCTGTCAATCGCGCTCAAGAAAGTTCCATTCTTTTCGCCTTCTTTAAGCATAACAATATCATCACCGTTTAAATCTTTTGCGGTAAATGTTCTTGGAACAATTGCCATCATAACAGACTCGTTGTTTTGAATCATTGTTCTTAAATTATTTTTATAAGGTTGTTGAGCATTAGAATTCAAGTCAACTTTTTTAACACCCGCTGCATTCATCAAAGCAAGGTTTTGAAGATATTTATTTGTAACTTCTTTATCCTGAACATTATATTCTTTTGTTTCAGGTTTAACAGGAGTTTGATAATTTGCTGCTGCTCTAAAGTTTACAGCTGAAATATTAGTTATTGCTGCCATCTTCTACCTTCTTTTCTATATTATGCGGATTTCTAATCTTACCGAAACAAAGTTGTGCAAGGACTGTTGCACCTAATACTGTTCCTGCAATTGCAGATGCTGTTCTAACCCATTTTTGGTTTCCGTATCTTCTTTCTGCTGCATTCTTCACAAAGTCTACCGGGTTTTGACCAACAAGATTAAAAGTAGACATTCTTGTCTTTGAACCTTTTACGTAATTGTCTAATACACTTGTATCAAGCGTATGGTCAGGTTTTGTAAAATCTAAAGTATTGTTACCCAACATATTTCTAAACCTTACCAAGTATTGTTGGAAACGAGTTTTAATGCCACCTTCTGCGATAGCCTTATCAGTAGCTTCAGTAATATAACCTTTTGCTTTGATTTCATTAGCGTTACCATCAACTCTCCAAGTTGTTTGAACAATATCTTTATAAAGTTCAGCGTTATTTACCGTATTTAATTTCAAAATATTGTCAGAAGATGTTGAACCGATAACTGCTTGTTTACCACGTTTAACAAGTTCTTTGCCGTATTCATCAGCAGGAATTTCACGTTTGTATAAATCCATTGCATGCAATACTCTGTTGAAGGAATTATTTACGCCTTGATATCTGTCAACAATTTTTGTAATCATTTCTTGCTTAGCTGAACCAACGCCTTTTGCGTTCGCCCTAGCATTTTCAACACCATCTAAAGCACCTGTTTTATCTTTTGTTAAACCATCTAATAAATCAAATAATTCTTCGTTTGAATTTACTGAATTTGAAAGTGTTTTAACATCTTCTTTTACCAATTTATCAATTGTACTTTTGAAATTACCCAAGCCATCCAAACGTCTTGCAGTATTGTTAAAGTTGTTTTCAATTCCTGTAATTAAATTCTTCAAAGCTTCGTTTCTACCGTTCAAATCTTTGTCCATTTCCGCCATTACTTGAGCAAGTTTTGAAACAGCTTTATTGTAAGCTTCATCATTTTTCGCCAATTCAGTTAATTTTTTATCCAAGATTTCTTTTGCAAATTCGTCAGACTGACGCATTTGTTTTAATTCTTTGAATTTAATACCTAATGAATCTAGTAATGTGCTTTCAAACTTAGCATAAGAATGTGCTAAAACAGTTTGAGGAGCTTGTTCTACCTTGAATACTTTACATTTATCTAAAGCTTTATTATTAGCCTTAAATTCACCCAAAATTTTTGCAAAATCTTGAATATTGTTGATTTTACCTTCGTCTAAAATTCTTGAAGGAGTTTTTTGAAGTGATTTTGAAATATCATCAACAACTTGGTTTCTATAACCTTTGAATGCGTCTTTCGCGCCTTTTGCTTCTTTTTCGATTTTTTCATCAAAGAATTTTTTCAAATTACCTTTGATTTCATATAAATCATCGGCTGTAATAACTTTTTTGTCACCAATAATTTTGTTCAATTCTTCTTTTGTTGGAACAAAGATTTTTTCGTAAGTAACTTTTTCTCTGTTAGGAACGTTGTTTTTGATTTCGTTAATAATATTTTCAGAAGTTTTTTCATCAACTGCAAATCCGTGTTGCAATAAGTTATTCAAATCTTCTTTAATACCAACAGCTACGTTAGAATCAAGATTTTTGGTTAACATTTCAACCACATTATCAAGTTCTGCTTTTGGAAGTTCTTGACCTTTGTAGTTTGCTAAAACTTTACCGACTTCGTTACCTAATTTGTTAGCTTCAATTTCATTTGCCTTAATTGGCATAGAAGCAGTTTCTTTTGCTAAATGAGCAATCTTAGAATCATATCTAAAGTTTCTTGCTTTTTCCATTGCAGGCGCAATAAGTTTTTCCATACCGCAACAAATTAAAGCTGTCATAACAGGAGTTGCAAAACCTGCTGTTAACATCCACAAAGTATTATCTTGCGTTGCAACTTTTCTCATTTGTTCTTTGATTAAATCATTACGGTTTTTAATTCCTCTCGGAATACCCATTCTATCGCCGATTACATCTAAATCTTCTCCAGGGTATTCGCCACGATACATATCCATTGGAATGTAGTTGCTGTCTTGGAATACTGATTTTTTTCTGCCTTGGTCATCAATGTATTCTTTACCTACTGAAAAACCATGTAAAATTCTTGAAGGAACATTGATAAATGCTTTAGGGAATAGTGTCATAGAGGTCAAAAACGCACCTAAACCCAAATATTCCATAGTTCTAGCCATTGGATTTGTTGTTCTTGAAGCTAAATATGTTGCAATACCAATACCACCAACTTTTAAACCAACATCATTTAATCTGCCTAATTGGTGATCGTTTGCTTTACCTTGGAAACCGTCTTTAACAGCTTTTATATCATAAGCAATGTCCTTTATAAAATATTGAGGAACAGATAACAAAGTATCATGCACCAAGTGACCTTGTGGAGGAAGCGGTTTGATATCTTTATCGGTATTAATCGTACCTTTGGCTTCTCTGTAAGGAAGTTTAGTATTGTCTATATTTGGTTGTACCGGAGTTATTGCCATACTAAATCACCGTACTTTCTTTGTCTTTGTCCATAATATCTTTATTTGCCAATTTGCCCATACTTTTTGCTCTATGAATAACGTTTGCTACACTGCCGATTGTTAAAGCAGTTGAGAATAAAAGCCAAGCTTTTCCGGCATGTTTCATAAATCCTGTTGTACCTTCTTTGCCTGTCCACAATGATTTACAAGCTTGAGTGAATGATTTTCCTAATGTTTTAGAAATATCAACAAAATTTTCGCCGGCGTTCTTCATTCTTGCAGAAATTTTTGTTCCCAAACCTTCGTTAGGTTTTGCTATATGACGTTTTCTGTTTGAAATGGCGTCAAAGAAATTGCTCCAGCTATCTTGAACGGCAAGCATAACTGCGGTACCTGCCCAAGCATAAGATGCTAAGCTTTTTGCTGTTTTTGTAGAAGAAACAATACCTTGAATAATCGGAGTTGTTTCAGTAACAGAATCATTCAAGTTATCGCCCATATTTAATTTTTTAGCGATATTATCGTAATATTTCACGCCATATTTAGGGTCATTTTGAATTAAATCTTTTCTAAAGAATTCTACGCTGTCATAAACTTTTCTATGTTGGCGCATTGGATAAATATTAGCGTTTTCGCCTGCTTCTTTAGGTAACGGATAAGAAATATTTCTGTACGGCATTTCTATATCAACGCCTGTTCCCCAATAAACAGGACGAGTTACCAAATCGTTTGTTAAAGTTTTGCCTAAACCGTACATAACAACGCCCAACGCCATATTTTTGCCGTTAAGTCCGGCAATTTTTTGAGATTTTGGCTTTAAATCATGCAGTAAGTTAAACATTAGCATGAACATACCGCTACCAACCAAATATGGAATAATTCCCATTGATAGGAATTCGTAGAAATCTGAGTTTACATCTCCTAATAAACCTTTTTTAGGATACTCTGTCAAAGCACTTGTTGTTTTGTCATATTTTTGCAAAACTCTTGTGCGCAAAGTATTTGGCAAAAGAGCAGACTCGTCGTCTATCTTCTGCTTTTTGTCTTCTGCTTGAGCTTTGAATTTTATGTTGTTTGAAAAATTTACCGGTTTAATCATACAAAAATCCCAATCTGGTACCCTATATATATAAAGTCCTTAAAAAAATAATATTTGCTAGTCTAAGTGCATGAACTTAACATATTTTTACAATATTAAAAATACAACACACATTTAGTAAAATACCAAAAACAAAGAAGTTTTACAAGGTAAAATCTATACCCACACGCAAAAATATGCTAAAATATTCACAATAGGATAATAAATTGTGTTTCAAATAATTGGTGAATATTTAGAATATTTAGAGTTAGAAAAAGGGCTGGCACAAAATACTATTGATGCATATCGAAGAGATTTATCGGATTTTGCTCAAAATGTTGATGATATTGATTCTATAAGCAGAACAACAATTAATGCCTACGTAAGAACTCTTAGAGAACGGAAATTAGCACCTACTAGCGTTATAAGAAAGGTGGCTTCCCTCAGAGGATTTTTTAAGTGGGCGGCTTCATCAGGAATTTTAGAAAAAAACCCGGCATCTACCCTAGAACAACCAAAAACACCGCAAAGATTACCGAAAGTCGTTTCTCTAAAAGAAGTTGAAGAAATGCTTCATAACAATCTGACTCCGTTTGAACATGTTATTATGGAACTTTTATACAGCTGCGGGTTAAGAGTTTCTGAGCTTGTTAATTTAAAACTCAATGATATAGATATGAGTTCTAAATATATTCGTTGCTTTGGTAAAGGTTCTAAAGAAAGAATTATACCAATCGGAGAAAAAGCAAAAAACGTTGTTAAGGAATATTTACCAACACGAGATTTATTAATAAAAAAATTTAATTTGACTACTAAAAACTTACTAATAAAAAACAACGGGCATTTTGTAACAAGACAAGATATATATAATTTCATACATGCACAAGGAAAGTTGATTCATAAAAATATTTCACCACACACACTAAGACATAGCTTTGCAACTCATTTACTGGAAAATGGCGCGGATCTTCGTGTTGTGCAAGAGCTTTTAGGACATAGTGATGTTTCAACAACACAACTTTACACTCATATCAGTAAAAAAAGACTTAAAGAAGTATATTTTGCAATTAACACTTAGCAAAATTTACAAATTTGCACTTCCGTTGTTTTTCATCTTGTCTAAAGCTTGCTTTGCTCCGTCATAATTACGACAAAGTTTTACTACAAACTCTATTGACGCTTTATCCTGTTTTATAGCATCTTTTAATTGATAAATTTCTGATAATTGAAGTTCTTTTGTTTCTACATCCGAATACAAATATTTCTTCAATAATTTTTGAGAATTAGCATCCATGCCTGCTATACCGTGTTTAAAAGCAAACCAATTATAAAAATGATAAATAAAATAATATTTATTTATTTCACCTTTTGATAATACAAACATTTCATCTGTTTTTAATCTTGGTTTCTTTTCTGCTGCCAAAGACAAATACAATGCAAGAGAGCCTGAAGCGGGATAAATAAAACCTTCATTCTCGCCAATAGGATTTAAAAGTTTTGAAGCATTATCTACAAAATATATTTTTGTCCCTTGATTTCTAATATAATTTAAAATCTCTTTAGGTTCATAATTATACTTTTTCAAGATTAAATTAATTTCATCTTCTAATTTTTGTTTCTCAATATCCGCCATCGTGTTTAAATCCAACGTACAGCCGTTAGTATAGTGACGTTTTCTTTTTGAAGCATTTTTTACTCCCAATGTTTTTGAGAGTCTATGTTTTAGGATTTTTTCCTGAACAGACAAAAACCAATAAATTATATTTTTAAGCATATTGTTCTTCCATATTTTCTACTTGTTTTCTAGCAGAATAACACAAATCTTTGCGTTCGTCTTTTAATTCTGCAACAAATTCTTTATTAACGATTGAACAAATATACAAGAATGAACTCGTTGAACAATCTTGAGCAAGTTTTTTCAAAGAGTTCAAGTCATACCCTTTGATGATTGTTGCAAGTTGCGGTCGCATGTGTTTCAGATTTTGATTATTTAAAATTGTTTCTATCACAGCTGCATGACCAAATTGTTTTATAGCTTCGTTTATACCTGTTGTTTTTATTTCTTTTGCTATTAAAACAGGGTTATTAGTTGCAACCTTTTTAGTTGGATTTGAATTTGTTTTAAATTTCACATCAGTCTTATTAACTTTAGCTGTTTCTGTTTTAATATTTTTTGTAGTTGATGAAATCGGAGATGTAACAACAATCTCTGTTTTCTGAACTTTTTTAGGGGTTTCATGTGATGGCAAATCTTCTTTTGGTGCGTTGGCAGATTGTGCTTTTGCCTTCTCTTCTGAAATTGTTTTAACTTTGTTTGCAATTTCTTTATATTCAGGATTATTTTCTAATTTTTCATCAACATTTTGCGTAACATCTTTATAATCGTCATATTTTTTAGCATCATCTTTCCAATCAGAAATGAACTTAGCTTTTTCATCGTTTGTCATATTAGTGTTATCTAAAGCACCTTGACCTATACCTTTTGCAGTTGAAGTAAAAAATTCTTTATCCAAGTATGGTGGAACATCTTTTCCTGATTCATAAGCATCTCTTCTTGCCTTGTAATCATTTTGATATTCAATAACGGCTTGAGCAGATTTTGCAGCTACGTTTACTTGTGTATATTCTTCTAACACCTCTTTAGAAGGCTTATCACCTAATTCATAATAATCCTTCATCAAATTTTCTGTATATTCAAAATTAGCTTTATCTGCAGTTGCAGTTTTTTCTGCTTTATCACATCGCGTTTCTAAAATAGTTTTCATACCGGTTGCCATACTCTTTGCAGGAAGTGTTGGCAACGCTTCAAGCGCCGTATCAGAATCATTCGTTGCTAAAATTTCATTGAAACGCGCATTGTTTACAAAATCTTCTTGAGCACGCATTTCTGCTTCGACTTTTGCTCGATATTTTGGAGAAACTTCTGCCAGTCTTGCTTTCAAGCGGCGTTCAAAAGCGTCTTTTCGTGCTTTTGTCATTTTTATAAGTCGTGCGCGTTTTTCTTTACGGCTCAACTTTTTAAAATCATCGCCCAGCTCTTCATTGACATCACCGATATCTTCTTCCATAGACTTCATGTCAACACCGGCTTTTTTGGCTTCATATTTAGTTTTTGCGCTTATTGTTACAACTTCTTCAGTGTTTGTTTTATTTGAACGACCGCGTTTCTCTTGCAAAGCACCTACTCTTTCAATTTCTTTTTCCAAAAACAACATCACTTCTTCTTTTTGATTTTCAGGAAGTGCATCAAATTTTTCTTTTGTAAGTCCCGCTACTTGAGGAAGGTTTCTTAATACCTTGGCAAAATTGATATTGTTAGCTTGGCATTTTAGTCTTATGTTTTCTTTAATTTCTCCGACTGAACGCTTATTTGGTTTATCAAATTTTTTAATCTCTGCTTTATTATTAATTGTTAGAGTATCTTCATTTTTGCCGATATTTTTACATTCTACAACAGCATTAGGCTTTTCTGCCTTTTTTACTTTTGAAGCAGACTTAATTGAAGTGTCATTGTTTACACCTAAAATATCTTTTTCTATAAAGTTTTTAACTGTATTTAATATACCCATAGATATCCTCGTTATATATATAAAGTATTTTTTGTATATAAAATTGACTCTTTGTTAAGAAATATTAAGCTAAATATTAAAGATTAAGCAATTTTTTTACAAAAAAAAACTTTATATAAGTAAGTGTAGTAAAAAAGGTGCTTATGATATGGCTATTAATTTTGGAAACGGATATCCCGCAATGAATGGGATGAATGGAATGAATGGTAATATGTATTCTCAAAAAATGATGGGAAGTGTTCCATTATCGTTCTTAAATAAATATGGATGCGAAGATTGTTTTAGGGACAAGCCTTATGTATATGAATTTCCTAAACCGTATATTCAAATCGCAGAAGATTCTAAAAGAATTTCGTTCTGGCAAAGAATTATGAATAAAATAATGTCATAATATTTTATCGCATTGTCTAATAACATTTATAAATCATTCGTACATAATAAGAATATGAAAAAATTTCTTATTTTAATGACGGGGGTTATTTTAGGTATTACAGTTTTTGTTTTTATCTTGCACAATCTCTATAATATACACATTACTGCAGTTTTTGAGGATTTAGAGCCGTTTCCTAAAAATTTAAATGTATATTATAAAGGTTTTAAATTGGGTAGAACTGTGCGTGTACATCCGTCAAAGGATTTTACGGATACGCATGTTGAGATGATTTTAAATGCAAAAAATTTAAGCCTACCTGATAACACAACCGCAAAAATAAAGACGAAAAACAAAAAAGATTATATAGAACTTGAATATCCTAATGCACCTTCTATAACCTATTTAAAAAATCATTCAATGATTTTAGGTAAAAAAGGTTTAAATATTGGTGATTATATAGATAAACAAGCAGAAGCAGGTGGTTTAGATGAAATAAAAGATAATTTAAACAATACTGTTGCTTCTGCCGGAGATACACTCGACGCTCTAACAGAGCTTTTTGGTACAGCAAATGATATCTTAAAAGATTTACGCCCATCTCTTAAGATTACAGCCGAAAATCTCGCTGTTACCAGTAACAATTTAAAAGACACTTCAGAAGAATTAAATAAATCTTTAAAACCCAAAAGACTTCAGAATTCTTTTGCAAATATAGAACAAACTACCTTGAATATAGAAAGAACTACCAAAAATTTTGAAAACTCAAGTTTGAATATTAACAAAACTACTGAACATATTAATAATGATACAGTTAAAATTTTAGATTGTGTAATAGCCAATTTTAATTCTATTATTGACAATGTAAACATTGTATTAAACAATACCAATGATATCGTACAAGGTTTTAAAGTTACATTATCAAAACGTTTTGCCGGTATGAAAATAATGTTTGGAAAGCCAATGTCTTAAATATTTCTTAAGCAGCTTCGGTTTGAACATACTTAGCTGACTTGGCAACAACACCATAGCAAACCATTGTAAGTCGATTATTCAATGCCAACATCGTTCTAAAATTATTTGCAGAAACATCCATTGCGCTCATAACATCATCTGCGGAAATTCTTGATGTTAAGGCATCATCATTGTGATTATCCACCTTTTCTTGTGCATATTTTTCTACTAATAATTTGTCAATAAAATCTCTTGCGCCAATTGCCATAATGTTTCTCTCCTATATTCTTTCTTGTGTATCTATTATGTATATATAAAGTATTTATCTTTTCAAAAATTGCTTTTTTTGATGGACTTTGTTAAGTTTTGTGAAGTTGGTTAAAAAAAGGGGAATAAGGGAATAAGGGAATAGGGTAATGAGGGAATAAGAGGTTCTAAGCTGCAAATATGGATAGGAGCTTATAATCATTAAGAATTATTAATAAAACTATTTACAGAAACCGAAATTATATTGTAAAATCTTTTTGTGGAGATATGTGTGTATGCAAATCAATCCAATCAATAACAATTCATTTTGCGGAATAAAATTGTCATCAAACGATTACAATAAAACACGAGATATTGCCTTAAAGCTCAAAGAATATGATTTTTTCTGTTTGGGACATAAGACTTTTTATTGCAATAATTCATTTCAAGACAAAGCCAATTTAATGCAAAACATAAGAAATAAAGCTTACTTTTATCAGAGAGGGTTTGGAGCAATATTCTTGCCTTGGAGCAATGAAGCCTATTTTATATCAGAACCTAAAAACGAGCAAAAACTTATTAATGCCGTAAAAGAATTGGATGAAGGTGCTACGCTTAATTTAGCTATTTAATTCAACCAACTATACTGTTGTAAACTCCTTAATTTATTGCTATTATATTCTTAATTCAAATGAAACAAATTTTTAATAAATATATAATACTGATTCTCGGAGTCTACGCATTTTGGATAGGAGGAGTTCCCGTAATTTTTACGAAGGCACTCCCTGTTGTATGCGAAAATATAAGCATAAACAGCAATTATAACGTAGAAATTCTTAACCCGAAATTGAGATTAAGTGTACTGCCAAAAGCTCAATTCAATGCCCTAAAAATCAATGTTGAAGATAAAACTACACAAAACATTTCAACAATTGATAACTTTAAAATCGACTTAAGACTTTTACCGCTTTTAAGCGGACGAGTGCATATTAACAGCATTAGCGCTGACAATGTGTTTCTAAAAGTAAATATTGATAAAGATATTGAGCTTGATAAAGATTTTTTCAATAATTTAGACAAATCAAAAATTAAATGCAATATTTTAAAAATCAACGAGTTTTCTGTTATTCTTGCACATAAGGAAACAAAAAAACCGATTATTTACAGAGGAAAGGATGTTTTCTTCAAGAAAAATCGCCGTTATTTAAAGGTTAATGCGGATACTAAATTTAATATTAATAACACGATTTCTAATGCTGATATCAATCTGTATTTGCCTAAAAATAACGATATTAACAAGAGTGTTGTTAATATAAAAATCCAAAACCTTGATTTAGAACCAATCGGCGAATTTTTAAGACAATATTTACCTAATGATTTAATTGAAGCAAAGGGTATTATTAACATTTTTGTTGATAAACATAAACTAAATGCAGAGCTTAAAAATTGCGCAATCATTAGAAAAGATAGTGCAAAATCAATGATTTATCCTGAATTATTGAAAGTTGATGCTGATTTTAATATCACAAGTAAAATTATTAATTTAAACACTGTTAATATTAATTCAAAAAACATTCACGCAATATTAAACGGCTCATTTTCAAATTATTTGGATAAATCATTATCCGCAATAAATTTAAACGTACAGCTTGACAAATCAAGAGTAGAAGATATTGTAGACCTTCTTCCACCGATTGTTGTTGAAGAATTCAATGTTTACAAACTAAAAAAATATAAATTCTACGGTGACACTATCGGGAATTTTACGATTAAGGGTGACATTTTTGAACCTGATATCATAGGTGATGTTTTTATTGATAACGGAATATTGACAAAACCCATTCCTAACGCAAAGGGTGCTACCGTAAAGCTTGATTTTACAGGTCGATATATCAATTTTGATGTATTTGTTCCGGCAGGCGGTGCAGAAAGAGTTTGGGTAAAAGGCGGTGTTGAATTATATAACGTAAAATACGCTGACATGCATATTTGGAGTACAAAAAACGTTGATTTGGCAACCGCAGAAGAAAAAATTCTTCCAATACACGAAATTTTAAACTTCATTATCGGGCCGGTTCCTATTATGGATGTAAAAGGTCTTGGGAATATTGATATTATTGTGAAAGGAAACCGCAAAAATCCGCATGTTTGGGGAGATTTGAATTTTAGAAACGTAAAAACTTTTTTCAATGAAATCCCTAATTTAGTTTTAACTGACGCAGAAGCTACTTTGAAATTTGATGACGAAAATGCAACTTTTATTACTAAAAAAGGGTTGGTGAACGGCAAAGATATTTCTATAAACGGAACTTGCAACCTATACGGCAAATTTGATTTTGACGTTAATACAAAAAATCAGGAAATCGCGTATTTATTTAACGCAATTCAAACTGCGACAATGATTGATGATGTTAAAGCAATGTTGCCAAAATTTGATGCAATGGATGGTTTGATTGATTTACAGTTAAAAGTTTACGGTGCTGTTAAAGATATTGAAGACTTAGCGTTTAACAAAAATTTCTTTACAAAAGGTCAAATCAATTTGCTTGGCAATAAGTTTGCTGTTCAAGGAATAGAAGTTAAAAATACAAAAGGTGTTTTGAATTTTGACGGACAAAACGCTTCTGCGGATGTGAGTTCATTTATCGGCGAGTCTGCATTGAGCGCGAAAGCCTCTGTTAAAAATAATTTTGTTGATGCTAATATTAGTATTCCAAAATTAAATCTTAACGATTTAACACCTAAAAAAAGTGATTTGCAAAATGATATCGGTAATATTTTTGTAAATGTTGCAGCCAAGTACAAAGGCAAACTTGATCCGATTGAATTGGATAAAGTAAGTTTTGTTGCAAAAATTCTTGGTGTTGCGCCAAATAACAAACTCAAAGTTTCAAACGGCATTGTAACCTTGAACAACAACAAACTGAAAATTTCAAACATCAACGGTAGCCTTGCCGACAGTCAATTCAATGTAAATCTTGATGTAGGGAATGTAACGGGTAAACCTCACGTAAACGGCATTATCGGTTTAAAAGCATTTGATTTATCTTGCATTAACTCTCTTTCAGGGTATTCAATCATACCGAAAGACATAAAAGACGCGTTAAACAAAGTTAAATTTGATGAAGGCAAAAAAATCAACCTTAACGCAAAAATCAATCATAACCGAATCAACGCGTATACCGATTTGGGCGGTTTGTCTTTTGTGTACACGCCACTTGAGCTTCCTGTAAAAATAATCAATGGTAGCCTTATCATGCGCAATAATGGATTAAGATTAAATAAAATTAATCTTCTTGCTGATAATATGCCGATTCTTGTTGATGGTGAAGTTTATGATTTGTTTAACAAACAAAATTTCAATTTATACTTTAATTCTAAGCCACGCCAAGATTTTATAGATAAATACATCAACAAAAATCAAATTTATCCTGTAAAAGTAAAAGGTGACATTGTTTATTCTGCGAGAGCGAAAGGCGTTTTGAACGATTTTGACCTAAAAACGAATATCAATATGGCGAAAGATTCAAGCATCTATCACCTCGGTGCGACGGTCGGAGATATAGAAAACGCAATCGTTTTGAACCTTGATACTCGCGTTCAAAACCAAAATATTTTGAAGATTAGAGAATTTTCTTACGACAAAATAATTTCTTCACAAAGCGGACGCGAAACAAGACTAAACATGCTAAAATCGCACGGTGAAATAGATATTTTAAAAGACGATTTAGGATTTAAAGATTTAATCATCAAGACTCACAACCCGACTGATGCAAGAATTTTCAACATAATTTTCAGAAAACCTAATATTAAACAAGGACAGTTCACTTCTGATTTGAGATTTAACGGTAAGGCTTCTGCGCCTAAACTTTTAGGCAACTTCCACATCTTTGAAACAGATATTCCGTTCTTGGATACAACGATGAAGAATATAACATTTTTGTTTAAAGATAAAACAATTGATGTTTATTCTATCGGTGAAGTTTTGGGTAACGACGTTAAAGTTCAGGCAGTTTTAAAAAACAAGCTAACACCGCCGTATTATGTTGAAAAAGCAAATCTTAATACTAAACTTTTGGACTTAAATCACATAACAAATTTGATGAAACTTTCTCAAGTTGACAACACGCAAAGCTTTGACTCTTTAGATGGCTTTGATTTGACGTCTGTCATAATCAAAAATATGAAAATGAACGCTGACAGTATTCATCTTAGAAACATCATAGCAGAAAACTTTGAAGCTACTGCAACTTTGAATGAAAAACAAGTTTTCAATGTTCATAATTTCAAATTTGATATTGCAAACGGCAACTTGGGCGGAAGCTTTAATTATAACTTAAAAAACAACAATACAGGATTGAAACTTAAAGCTCGTGATATTGACGCAAACGATTTATCAATCGCATTATTTGATTTGCAAAACCAAATTTACGGCGATTTAACAGGTGATATCGCTCTGTCTTGCAATGGTGTAGACTTCGACCAATGTATGAAAACGCTAAACGGCAACACAACATTCAGTGTTGCAAACGGCAGAATGCCAAAACTCGGGTCTTTAGAATACTTGCTTAAAGCAGGAAACTTGGTTAAAGGCGGTTTGACAGGCGTTTCTATTAACAGCGTAATTGATATTATCACACCGCTTAAGACAGGTAATTTCTCTGACATTATCGGCAATATTTCCATAAAAGACGGCATCGCGGACGATATTGAAATAACAACCAGAGGTAAAGATTTAAGCTTGTTTATTAGCGGAAAATATAATTTCTCAAACTCTAATGCTGAAATGGAGGTATTAGGACTTTTGTCTAAAAAAATATCAACAATGTTCGGCCCGATTGGAAATGTATCATTAAACACTTTATTTAACGTTATTCCAGGCGTTGATTTAACCAAAGAAACTAAAATACTAGAACATATAAATAGAATTCCGGGAATTGAATTATCCGACAAAGCTTACCGAAAATTCGTTGCCGAAATCAAAGGTAACATTAACGGCGATAATTATGTTACAAGCTTCAAGTGGATAAATTAAAGTTTACACAATTATTTTTTAATAATCGCAACACTTTCCACGTGATAAGTATGAGGAAACATATCAAAAGGCTGAATATATTCGACTTTACAACCATTTGCGATTAAATATTTCAAATCTCTTGCTAAAGTTGCAGGATTACAGCTTACATAAATAATAGTGTCTTTAGTTAGTTTCATTGCATAATTCAAGCTTTCTTCCGTGCAACCTTTTCGTGGAGGGTCAAGAACCGTTACATCAAATTTTCGTCCTTTTGTATTTAATTCTTTTTCGAAGAATTTTGAAGCGTCCATATTATGTAATTCTACGTTTTTAATCCCGTTTTCTTTGATTATTTTATCCGCTAAAATTACTGACTCTTTAACTTCTTCAACACTTACTGCTTTTTTTGCTATATCAGATAAGCAAATCCCAAATGCGGTAATTCCTGCATACGCATCTAATATTAAAGGTGAGTCAAAATTTGTTTTTACATAGTCTTTTACGTAATTAAAAATATTGTTTGCTGTTGCAGGATTTACTTGAAAAAATGTTTTCGCGCCAACTTTAAAAATCTTGTCACATAATTTCTCTTCAATAAATTCTTCACCTTCTAAAATTTCAGTATTTTCACCTAAAATCAAATTTGTTTTTTTAGAGTTAAAGTTTACACCAACGCCTACAATATTAGGTAGTTCTGTATAAATTCGACTTGTAAGTTTCTTCAATTTGTCAAATGTTTTAGTAGAATTTACAACTAAAATAACCAAGCTTTTTTGATTGTATTCTGAAGTCCTAATTACTATATGTCTTAAATCGCCTGAATGTTTCTTTTCGTTGTAACCTGAAATTCCACATTCTTGTGCAGCATCACGGATAAAATCAACAATTTTATCGCAATAAGCAGGTTGAATTGGACAGTATTTAATATTTACAAGCTCATGAGAAGCCGGTTTATAATAACCTGCCAAAATTCTCTTAGAATTTTTTGTTTCTGAAACAGGATATTGGATTTTATGTCTGTATTCACGATTTTTAGGACTTGCAATTGTCGGGCGGACTTCAATTTCATTTCCGCAAATAGAATGAATCGCATCTTCAACAATCTGTTTTTTGATTTCTAATTGATAATCATAATCTACAAATTGCAACTGACAAGCACCACATACTTTCTGCATAGGACAAAATGGCTCTACACGATAAGGCGAAGGTTCAATTATTTCAACAACTTTGGCGTTCGCATAATTTTTATTTTTTTTGCCAAGTTTGATTTTAACTTTATCCTTTGGACAAGCACCTTCGACAAAAATCACATACCCGTCAACTTTTGCGATTCCAAACCCTAAATTTGAAACCTTTTCAATCTCAACAACAAGTTCTTGTGGAATATCTTTTTTATTTATTGTTTGCATGGCTTAATCACTTGAATATTACGAGTTTCTGAAAGTTCCTGACGCGCTTCGTGAATAATATCTTTGTATTCGTCTGACAAGCTCAAACCGTTACAAAGTCTATCAATAAAACCGTTATTAACTTTTACGGCTTTTTCTAATGCGCCAACATCTTCTAAAACATCTTTTATATCGGCTAAATTATAACCAAAAGACTGTTTTGATTGATAAATCATCATTTCACCGGTTTCTGCAACTAAAGGTTCTCCGCCAAGTTCAAAATACAATTTGAAAACTGATTTTAAATCTTGTAATTCTGATTGCATAGTTGCGATACTTTGTTGTATTCTTAAATATCTATCGAACAAATAATCAACATTTTGAAGTTGTTTTTTCTGCCAATCAAGTCTTTGTAAATATAATTTTTTAAGTTTCGGATAAGCTAAAGCTAAACCCATCGTATCAGCCATAGCTCTATGATGATTGTTTAATTCTACATTAAATCTTTTTGTTAAAGCTTCAAGCCCGTGTGATTCCAAATCAGGCGCAATCTCTTTAAACATAGTTTGAGAATCAATTCTTGGATTTTCCAATTTTTCGCCGAAAACCCTTAGTTTAGCTTCATTCAAGAATGAATAATCAAAAATCACGTTATGAGCAACTATCGGATAATCCCCGATAAATTCCAAAATTTTAGGTAAAGCTTCTTCTTCGCTAGGGGCATCTTCTACCATATCTTGTGTAATTCCGTGTACAGCAATACTTGATTTTCTGATATGTTGATGCGGATTGATTAAAGTTTGGAATTCATCTTTAATTTTTCCGTTTTCTAATCTTACCGCTGCAAATTCAATAATTTTTTCTCTAGTGTAATCAAGACCTGTTGTTTCAGTATCTAAAACTATTTCTATTTCTTTTTTTCTCGGCATTTTTAAACCCTTTTATTTCTCCCTAACAGTATAATAGCATGAATATATTATATGTGGTAATATGGAATTGCAAAAGGATGGAAAAAGTTAATAATACCCTCTCCCGCCTTCGGCACCCTCCCCCAAGGGGAGGGAACTAAAGACGTTCAACAAACGCAGGCAACCCCCTCCCTTGGGGGAGGGTGCCGAAGGCGGGAGAGGGTATTATTAACCATTAAAGAGAGGTAATTATGGTTCAGGAAATTAATACAGACATTTTTGATATGGAAGTTGTAAATAACGACGGTATTACAGTTGTGGACTTTTTTGCAAACTGGTGCGGACCTTGCAGAAAATTAGGTCCAATCTTAGAAGAAGTTGAACGCGACTTAGAAACAAAAGTCAAATTCACCAAAATTGATACTGATGAAAATATTGAGATGGCAAAAAAATATCAAGTTAGCGGTTTGCCAACGCTTTTAGTATTCAAAGACGGTGAAGTTGTAGAGCGCATGGTAGGTTTGATGCCAAAAAGCACAATAATTACAAATATTGAAAAACATTTATAATTAGCCGAGATAATTTATAACGGCTTCTTCAATAATTTCGTTTATTTTATGTGCATTATTTGAAACATCCGTATTTTTCAGAGAATTTTGTACGGTAGAAATTGTTTTAGCTAAAAATGAAAAAATAGGTAAAACCTTGTCATTATCTAACGGAAGATTTCGTCCATTCAACATAAAAGTGGCTTCCGGCTGAATATCAGTATTGTCAAATCTAAATTTTGAAACATCAAAAATAACCTGTTCCGGCGGTGAATTTAGTGGCAAATATTTCCATGCACCTTCTCCATCAAGCTTATCTAATGCCTTATAGAAATCATCAAAATGTTTGCCTTTTGCATCATTGGTTAAAGTTGCCGCAAATCGATATGCTTTCATTTTTATCAATCCGCTAGAACTTTGCCCTTTAATAGCAAGCAGTGTTGGATTTTTTATACCTTTAAAACTTATGTCCATATTGCTTATAAAACTCATAAAAAAAATTTTTGCTAGTAAAAAAAAAGAGAATGACAAATGTCATTCTCTTTTTCAAGTTATGTCAAATTTTGACTTAAGCTTTCATTGCATTTTCAACAGCAACGGCAACTGCAACAGTAGCACCTACCATTGGGTTGTTACCCATACCGATTACACCCATCATTTCTACGTGAGCAGGAACTGAAGATGAACCTGCGAATTGAGCATCACCGTGCATTCTACCCATAGTATCTGTCATACCATAAGAAGCAGGACCTGCTGCAACGTTATCAGGGTGAAGAGTTCTACCTGTACCACCACCTGATGCTACTGAGAAGTATTTTCTACCGTTTTCCCAGCACCATTTTTTGTAAGTACCGGCTACTGGGTGTTGGAATCTTGTAGGGTTAGTTGAGTTACCTGTGATAGATACATCAACACCTTCTTTAATCATAATAGCAACACCTTCGTTTACATCGTCAGCACCATAGCATTTAACTTTTGCTCTTTCGCCTTCTGAGAATGGAGTTTCTTTAACAACTTTTAATTCGCCTGTTTTGTAATCGTATTCTGTTTCAACAGCTGTGAAACCATTGATTCTTGCAATTACATAAGCAGCGTCTTTACCAAGACCGTTCAAGATAACTCTTAAAGGTTCTTTTCTTACTTTGTTAGCGTTTCTTGCAATACCGATAGCACCTTCAGCGGCAGCGAATGATTCGTGACCAGCTAAGAAACAGAAGCAGTTTGTTTCTTCTCTTAATAACATAGCAGCTAAGTTACCGTGACCAATACCAACTTGTCTTCTGTCACCAACTGAACCTGGAACTGCAAATGCTTGTAAACCTAAACCGATTGCTTCAGCAGCATCAGCAGCATTTGTAATACCTTTTTTGATTGCAATAGCACAACCAAGAGTATAAGCCCAAGATGCGTTATCAAACGCGATAGGCTGAATACCTTTAACAATAGCATCTACATCGATGCCTTTTGATAAGCATAGATCACGAGCGTCTTCTAAAGATTTGAAACCGTATTCAGGTAAAACTTTAGCTAGAGTAGCTTCACGTCTATCTTGTCCTTCAAATTTTACTGTCATATTTTATTTCCTTATTTTAATTGTTAATTACTAACTTTATGAAATGTTTAGAAGTTGAGGAGTTTAGTAGTTTATAAGAAATTTTAAAAGAACTTAAAAACTTCTAAACTTAGTTCTTCTAAACTGCGAGCAAGCTCGCACTATTCTTCTCTAGGATCAATGTACTTAACCGCATCAGCAAATCTGCCGTAAGTACCGATATTCTTTTCGTAAGCTTCTTTAGGGTCAACACCTTTCTTGATAGCATCCATAACTTTACCAAGATTTACGAATTGATAACCAATAACTTCATCATTCTTATCAAGACCCATCTTCAAAATGTAACCTTCAGTTAATGATAAGTATCTAACACCTTTTTGAGCTGTTGAGTGGATTGTACCACACATAGAGCACAAACCTTTACCTAAATCTTCAAGACCTGCACCAACAGGAAGTCCGTTTTCAGAGAAAGCTGATTGAGTTCTACCGTAAACGATTTGTAAGAACAATTCTCTCATAGCAACGTTAATTGCGTCACAAACAAGGTCTGTATTTAATGCTTCAAGAAGAGTTTTTCCTGGAAGAATTTCACCTGCCATAGCTGCTGAGTGAGTCATACCAGAACAACCGATAGTTTCAACTAAAGCTTCTTGAATAATACCGTTTTTAACGTTTAAAGTAAGCTTACAAGTACCTTGTTGAGGAGCACAGCATCCGCAACCGTGAGTAAGACCTGAAATATCAGTAATTTCTTTACATTTTGTCCATTCACCTTCTTGTGGAATAGGAGCCGGAGTTCCTTTTATACCACGATGTACACAACACTTTTCTTCGATTTCGTGTGTAATTTCAATTTTGCCCATTTGACCTCCTTATTAATCAAAAATAAAGCTATTTTAATTTCCAATACAATTATTATATTACAAACAAAAAGCTTTTTTTATTAAGAAGAAAATTTTTTCATTTTGTTACAAATAAGGAAAAAATAAAACAATAAGAGAATAAGAAATTATAAACTTCTTTAAAACAATGCTAAGCCAAGCCGTCTAGAGCTCTTAAAACTTTCTTAAGTACCCCTCCCAGAAATCAAAGATTTCGACCCTCCCTCAAGGGTAGGGTAAACCCAATGCACCAATCAAAAGTAAACTAACTTACCAGTCCCTGAATATCTTCAACAAACTCCTGCACATCGGTGACAACATTTCTTGAATATTTGTTATAAAAATTAAATGCTTGTTTTTTGGCAAAATCAAAAAGTCCGGAATCGTTTTGTTCACCTAGATTAGAATTGTCTAAAAGTGATGTAAAAAACGTAACGGCTTCTGATGTTGTTACATTGCCATCACCGTTTAAATCCAACTTGTTAGCTTCATTGACTTTTTCAGGAGTCATTTTTTCTCCCAAACTTTCCATTTGGTCCTGCACCTTTTCAGAAAAATCAACATTTTCTATTTGCATGCCGGCAGGCATACCAAGAGATGCGAAAATATTGTTATTATCTTCTTTAGGTTTAACTTCCATTTGTTTTTCTAACAAATCCGAAAACGTAGTATCATTCAAATCCAAATTTTGCGAAGGATTTAAACCACCAACACCTACTGAAGATATTCCACCTATAAAATTCGATACTAAACTCATAATTTTATTATATATATTTCTTTAGATTTTAAACTCCTGCAAATAGTTGAACTCCCATTGCGATTAGGATATAATGTTTGCAATTGGGAGATTTTATATGAAAAAGATTTTATTAAGTTTAATATTAGTCGGTTCGCTATCATTAAGTGTTTTAGCAAACAACACTCAAAGCATTCCATATAAGAATTTAAAACAAAATGCTAAAATAACTTATAATGCAGAATTAGATAGTTGGTCTACAAAAAAAGACAGACACTCACCTGACTTTTTTATCAAAAATATAGCAGAAGATAACACCTCTGAATATTTATACTTTGATGAAACATTGGCTTTTTTAACGCATTGTAATTACGAATTTTTAAAAGGCAATGATTTAATCGGATATTCAAATTCAGATTTAAAATTCTATGATTTTGCTTTTTTAAACGGAGAATTTACCAAAAGAGAATTAACTGAAGAAGAAGTTCAAAAACTTTTTCCTGACTTTAAAATAATTAAAATTTCCGAATTCAGCCCGAATACGAACTCACTAAAAATCAAAAAACATGCTCGCAATGAAAAAATAATTATTTTAAATGACACAAACAGAACTTTTGAAAATTACACTTTTTCATCAGGAAATGCAAAATTTAACACTTATGAATTAACAGGCTTTGTAAATATTACCAAAAAAGGAATGATACAATTCTCACACTTTGGTGAAAACACTCAAGCAACTCCTTGGTTTATTTTGCTTTTAAGATAATTTTATGAATTAAAATATTCTAAAATAGCTGATTTAAACCTTGGATCCTCTGTTTCTGTAATTTGTGCTCTTGCCATATAATCTAGTAATCCCTTGCATTTCTCGTCAGGAATATTTCTATCAATTGTAACAGTAAAACAATCCCAAGCATGAGTTACAGGAATAAGCAATGCTGTAATCTCTTTTGTTTGATTATTTTCAATAATTTTATCATGTACTACCGTAAAATTTTTGCCATTATTAAGAAAATCCCTTAAATAATCTTTTACTTCACGTTGATTATCATTGTCTTGCACGCGATTTAATTCAACCATGTTAATATCACTCAATTTTAAGTTATAAGAGACATGCGGTTTAGTAGGAACTTTTTGTGTTTGCATGACATTACCACTTCGTTCGTTCAAAAAATTTGCAATAATTGTTTTAATTTTAGGTATTGCCATAAACTCTCGTGGCTCAGTTGAATTTACAAAATAATTAGTATTACCCGCCGGATATTTTCTGTGAGTTATTACTCCGACTTCTTCCAATTTATTTATCAATTTACTTACAGTTTCAGCGCTAATATCACAATTCAGTTGCATAGTCATATTGTCACCACCACGCAAACCTTGTGTTTCCGGCGCTAATCTAAACATAACAATTGTATTAGTTTTTCCTCGTATTTTTACTTTTCTCATTACTGGAAGCGAAAAATCATTAGGTAAATATGCTCTATAATCATCCACATCAACACAATTACCTCTAATATTTCCCGCACCGCATAACGTAATACCGAAATTAATATCTGATTCTTTTATGGTCGAATTAGATGTATTATTCATATTCATGGCTGCAACCGCAGAAGCAGCAACGGCACTTAACCCCGTAAGACCTGCTTTTGCTAAATCTTCTTTTCCTCTAAATGTTGATTTAGACATATTGTGTTTTTGATTTGTATAAATAGAATTAGAAATATTTATTTTTTCTATATTCATTGCTACACCTTCCTAACATAATAAAACCGAAAAATAAAAATAATTGCTATATTATTACAATAATTTTACAAACAAAGAAGGCGCGAACTTCGTTCGCGCCTTCTTTATATTTTGTAGGTCAGGCACGGCCTGACATTAACATTCCTAGTGGCAAAGTGCTAGTAAAACACCTGCTGCTACGGCAGAGCCGATTACACCAGAAACATTTGGACCCATTGCGTGCATTAACAAGAAGTTTTGAGGGTTAGCTTCAAGACCAACTTTGTTAGATACACGAGCTGCCATCGGTACTGCAGAAACACCTGCTGAACCAATAAGCGGATTGATTTTTTCTTTTGAACATAAGTTCATCAATTTAGCCATCAATACACCGGCGGCTGTTGCAAGTGAGAATGCAATTACACCTAGTAATAAGATGAATAATGTTTGAACTGTTAAGAATTGGCTTGCTGATAATTTTGAACCAACTGATAAGCCTAAGAATATTGTTACAATATTGATTAGGGCATTTTGCATAGTGTCAGACAATCTTTCAACAACGCCACATTCTTTACATAAGTTACCAAAACATAGCGCACCTAAAAGAGGACAAGCGCTTGGAAGCAAGATTACGCAAAGAAGTAGAATCATTAGAGGGAATACAATTTTTTCTCTCTTAGAAACATCTCTTAACTGAGTCATTTGGATTTTACGTTCAGCTTCTGTTGTGAACAACTTCATTATAGGAGGCTGAATAACAGGAACTAAAGCCATGTAAGAGTATGCTGCAACAGCAATAGGTCCAAGCAAGTTTTCAGCCAATTTTGTTGTTACATAAATTGAAGTAGGACCGTCAGCACCACCGATGATACCGATAGATGCAGCTTCAGGCATTGAGAAACCGAATAAGCAATAAGCCATCAATAACGCACCGAAAATACCGAATTGAGCAGCACCACCTAAAAGAGCTGTTTTAGGGTTAGCAATCAAAGGACCGAAGTCTGTCATGGCACCAACACCCATGAAAATAATCAATGGGAACAAGCCTTTGTGAATACCGGCTTCAAAAATAATACCTAAGAAACCGTTTGGACCTGCAATTTCTTCACCTAATGGCATTGGGATGTTTGATAACAAACCACCGAATGCGATAGGAACAAGAAGCAATGGTTCAAATTGTTTCTTAATACCAAGCCATAACAAGAACAAACAGATTAAAATCATAATCCATTGTCCGTGCATGTGCAAGATTTGTTCAAAACCTTGCAAGTTTGGGTCAGCAATGGCGTTTTGTGCAGAATGCACAAAACCCATAATACCTGTTGAGTCCCAAAGAGTATGTAAACCGTCAGCAATATTCATAACCATTTACCTCCCCTTATTAACCCAAAGTTACCAATGCTTGGCCACTTACAACTTTGTCACCTTGAGCAACCAAAATTGATTGAACAGTGCCAGCTTTTGGTGATTTGATTTCAGTTTCCATTTTCATAGCTTCAACAACCAACAATACATCGCCTTCAGCTACTTCATCGCCTTCTGAAACTTCAACTCTTAATACGTTACCCGGTAAACCTGCTTTAACTTCTTCGCCATCACCTGATGAAGCAGCTTTTGTTTCAATACCTGCTTTAACATTAATATCATAAGTTTTACCGTTAACAGTCGCTTTGTTTTCACCTTCAAGTTTAACTGCATAGTTTTTACCGTTAACTTTGATTGTATATTCGCCTGAAGCTGATGCTTGAGCAGCTGGTGCAGCTTCTTTGTTAGCAGTTTTATTAACTGAAACATGACCTTTACCTAGCAAGAATTCAATACCTTTATCTACGTTGCCATCTTTGCAAGCTGCAGAAATAAAGATGTTTTCATCTGTTGTAGGAAGTCCGGCTTCTTCAAGTCTTTTCTTAGCTGCTTCAATACCTTTTTCAGGATCTTTTTCGTTAATATCAACAACTTTTTCTGTCGTAGGTTCCATACCGATTTTTTCTTGAGCCCATTTAACTAATTCAGGATCCGGTTCACAAGGAGTTTTACCAAAGTAACCAAGAAGCATTTTTGCGTAACCTGGGTTAGCTTGTTGCCATGGTTCAGGAGTAATTGCGTTCAAGAATGATTGTTGTGCATAGAATTGTGAAACAGGAGTTACAGATGTAGCAAAACCGCCTCTTTCAACAACTTCTTTCATGTTAGCGATAAGTTTAGGGAACTTATCTAACATACCCATATCTTTTAATTGGTTAACAGTTGTAGCTGTTGCGCCACCTGGAAGTGGAGCTTGGATAAGAATTGGGTTAACAGCCAAAGAAATTGGAGAGATTGGATAATCTTTCATGCATTCTTTGAAGATTTCTTCTGTTTCCATAATTTTCTTAATATCTAAACCTAGGTCGTATTCAGTACCTTTTAATGCGTGCCACATAGAAATAATATCAGGTTGACCAGTACCGCCTGAAACAGGTTTCATCGCTAAGTCAATACCGTCAGCACCACCATCAAGAGCAGCTAAGTATGCAGCTAAGCCTGTACCTGCTGTTTCGTGAGAGTGGAAACGTATATGAGCATCTTGACCCAATAATTCACGAGCCATTTTAAC
>CAKVGS010000003.1 GCA_934747335.1 uncultured Candidatus Melainabacteria bacterium | reverse complement strand
AATTCAGGCAGAAGCTTGTCAATATCCAAACGATATTTTGCCTTATTTTGGAAAAGAAAGAAAATTCAAGACCACAATTAATAACGAAGAAAAAGTTATCAAAAGAACGGACGAATTTCAAATTTGTTACCATTTCCCATACATGCCTGCAATTTGGGCATCTTTGGTTACAGGAGATAAAAAATATTTTATCGACGCCTACAAATCAACACCGCAAATACCTTCTACCACCGCTTGGGGAGTATTTTTGAGAGTGCATGACGAATTGACTTTAGAAATGATTGACCCTGAAACTAGAGAAATTATCTATAAAGCACTTGCACCTAAAGGCGCTGAATTCAGAAAGGGACTCGGCGTAAGCGGACGTTTGGCGAATTTTTTGGATAATAACCCCGACAGAATTGAAATGGCGTTTTCTATTTTAATGTCTATGCCCGGAATTCCGATTGTTTATTATGGTGACGAAGTTGGCGTAAGAAACAATTTTGAAAACGCTAAAAAGAGCGAAAAAGAAAGAATTGAACGCCACAAATCAAGCAAATTCAAGCTATTAAGTTATTTTGACAGTCGTGATATAAATAGAGGTGCTGTTCCTGCAAAATTATTCTACGGCTCGTCAAAAGATTATTACACATTTAACAGCAAAGTCTACAAAAAAGTTAAAAATCTTATTGCGCTCAGAAAAAGTTTACCTTCTATGTCAAAAGGAGATTTTACATTACTAAAAACCGCGTCACCTCATAACTTTGCGTATATAAGAAGTTATAAAGATGAAAAGATTTTGGTTATAAATAATTTGTCATCAGAAAAACTTGTAGCCGAAATCACTATTCCAGTGGACGTTGTTTTAAAATCAGATGGTCATATTGACCACTTCAAAAATCTTGTAAATGGCGATGATGTGAGTGTTAATGTGTCGTTGAAGAACAGAACAATGCACTTGAGAATCGCTCCTTATGGGGTTGTGTGGTTGAAGCTTTAAGGGATTTGGCTGATTGATGTTGGGCTGAAAGCCCAACCTACGATGTGTACGATTGAAAATGTAGGTTGGGCTTTCAGCCCAACAATAATTAATTACTTTTTCCAGCTCTATAACCGCAATACGAATAAATCAAAGGCAAAAACAATTCTAAATGTAATTTATCGGCACAAGGAAATTTCGCTAAAACCAAAGCGCCAACAGCGTCATCTACGTTTGCAACACAATCAAGCAATGTTAATTTTCTATCAGGTTGCTTATCATGCGGATCAGAAATAACATTTGATAAAGAAGCAGCACCATACATTCCGACAATTAATCCGCCCAACATTGCCGAAATTTTTCCAAAGGTATTATTAAAATGCTTGCTTCCCTCAGACAACTTCAAACATCCACCGGCAATCCAAGTCGGAATAGATGCATTAAAAAATTGAAACAAACCTTCTTTAAATTTATTTTGATTTGTTGTTTTATTTTCACCAATCATACCAACAGCAACACTTCCTGCAATAGAAGTTGCGGACAGCATAATCATATCAGACATATTATAATTAAGTTTCAATGGATTTTTGATTTTACGTTTTTTCATCATAACAGCCATTGGAATTGCAGTCCCTAAAACCGCACCAATGCCGGCTTTTAATTTGTCATCAAGCGTAATATCACGCTCACTTGCTTTATGGCGTAATGCGGATAGTTGTTGGTTGAAACTTAAATTGTTGGATACACGACTAATCATAATTTACCTTAAACTGATGTTAGCTTAAAAACAATTATAATGCAAATGGATATTACGAAGTTTTATTATTGGACTTTCAGCCCAACAATCGTCAAAAGTTAAGAAATATTAAGTAAAAAATGAACTTTTGAAAGATATTTTTCGTCATGATAATGTAGTTATACAATTATATTTCCCCACAAAACAGAAAGAGGTAAAAGATGAAAAAATTTTCTACACTATGCGTTCTAGGTTTATTTGCAATTGCATTCACTATTGCACCTACATTTGCAGACAACGTTAATCATGCAGGACAACCAAAAGTTCAAAAAGAAGGCTTAAAACAAGGCATGAAAAATGGACCGCAAGCAGGAGCAAAAGACGGGCTTAAATATGGTTTAAAAAACGGTTTGAAAGACGGATTAAAATACGGAGCAAAAAACGGTCAAATTAATGGTGCTAAAAAAGCTAATTAATGAGGATATAAGTTAATGAAAAAAAGATATTTAATTCTTTCTCTAACTCTTTGTTTAGCAACTAGTGTTCAAGCTTCTGATTTACAAATTAATCCGCAAGCAAAATCTTTTAAATATTCTACAACCATAGAAACAGAAAGGCCTGTGCTTGATAATATTACAAAAGGTTTGATTGCAAAATATCGTCAAAATCCGACAGAAGCCAATAAATCAGCATTGCGACAACAAATTGCAATCAATTACGACAATGTCGTTGCAAGAAAAAAGGCTAAATTAGCGGAATTAAAACATACAGCAAAAGACCAATCTAAAATTGATGAAATGCAAGAAATCGTTAATGAAATGTTGCGTGACAGAGAAAATCGCATAAATCAATCACTAAGCAGATTTACGGATTCCAGACTTGTCCCCGGCGTGCGTGAATCAAAAGATGGCTTTTTGCCGGTTCTAGGTGCTGCACAAAATGTTTCTATCGCTTATGCAGAAGTAACCAATGAAGATTACGCAAAATTTATAAAAGCAACGGGACACAACGCTCCAAACGGTTGGACAAATGGAGCAATTCCCGCTGGTAAAGCGAAATATCCTGTGGTAAATGTTTCATATAATGACGCTGTTGCTTACTGTAATTGGCTTTCTAAAAATGATTATTCTGCGACATATAGACTTCCTACCGAAAAAGAATGGGAACAAGCAGCAGGACACATGCCAAAAGACGCCGATTTTAACAGTGGTGAAAACAAAGGATTAACTCCTGCAACATCTTACGCAAATACATTATCTGCATCAGGCGCTATAAATATGTGGGGTAATGTTTGGGAGTGGACTTCCTCAAATAGAACAAATTCAACAAAAGCCATAAAAGGCGGTTCTTGGGATTCACCGCGTATGAGTTGCAGAACAGAATACAGAGAAGAAGGACGCAATCCTCAATATAGCTATTCTAACGTAGGATTTAGAATAATTAGAGAAAAATAGTCATTAGATTTTGGTTGTTGGGCTGAAAGCCCAACCTACGTTGCGTTCAAATGTAGGTTGGGCTTTCAGCCCAACAATTTCTTCCTCAAAACTTTAATCATTTCATCCTAACCCCTATTACTGATTAAAATTTTTCTACCCGTCTTAAACTAAAATTATGACAAACTACGTAAACCAACTTTTAAGCGCATTCAACGAAGATACAAAACTGACACCAGATAAATGGAGCATTGACCACGCGTTTATTTCAGGTAACAAAAAATGGATTACAAACATTTTACCTGTCGAGTTGCTAGAACGCAGTATCAAGCAAACAGTCGAAAGCCTTGTTACGCTAAACGAAACAGGTGATTTTTACACACAATTTCCTGATACGATAATCAGCCCCAATTATGGTCACAAATGGGGACGAAGTGCAAATTATATAGAAATCAACAACCGTGCGATTGCAGAAATGGTTGGCGACAAAACGAAAAACGGCATTATTAGTAGTATGAAAATTCTTCCTGCAATTCCTCCCTCCGCTAAAAGTTGGGCAAATTGCATTATTTTGTCACAAATTTTTCCAAACATATACGGTGACGGATACAACAAAGGTACAAACGAAGAAAACTCAATTTATGGCATAAAACTAAACGCAGGTTACAGCACGAATATAATTGATTTTGATATTCCGATTTCGGCTGAAAATCAGTTTCTTGCATTCAACGATTTAGCGCATATTCACGGGCTTAAAACAGGATTCAGAACAGTAATTTCCGCTGATCAAATCAAGGTTGCGGAAGCCTATAAAGATGATGTGACTTTTGACTGGAAAAATCCCGACCACCAAGAGTTATTTATAAATGAACACGTAAAATTAATCAAACTCGGATTTGAAGCTATTTTTATTGATTCCGCAAAACACATTGGCGGTTATGATATGGGAAACTATACAGGCGTTGGAGCATTGCCCGAATATAATCAAATGCAATACATTTTACACGAAATCCGCAAGCGTTCAGGCTCGTTTAGCATAAGTTTTGTCGGTGAAAAAAGCACGGGCGATTTTGAACGATACAAAAATTTAGGTTTAACAACAGGCACTGCTTTTGTTTCACCTGAAAACTATGATAAAGTTAAATGTTGGTCTATGAAGTTCAAATACAACAAAGATTATGCCCCCGGAGTTGAAGTATCTAACGATAATGACATTGGCGGTCGAAGCTACGAAGAACGATTAAAGCGCATAAATTCGATACTTTTTGCTTATGAATACCCAAGCGACAAGTTGCCAAGCTTTATGCAAATGGAAGATTTGTTTCCGCTCAGGTATGACACAAACACGCATCACTTAATGATGACAAATCCGTCTTATTCAACAGATGGTACTGCCAAAAGCCATTGGGAAAATCTTTTCACAAAAGAAGACGGAAGAAACTATAATGCAAAAGTCGGTGAATTATTTTCGTATGCTTTGAATTTGTAGTTTGCATTTTCTCTACCGATCAATACCCATCCTAACCTTCCCTTGTTAGGGAAGGAACTTAACCGCCCTTGTTAACACTACTATCCAAGATAAATTGGATACAATAAAAATAGTTATAAAAAGGCTGGATTTCTCGGTGCTAATCGCACCTCAAAATGACGCCCAACTTGTAGTTTCACGCTACGTCATTGCGAAGGCGATTAGCCTGAAGCAATCCAGCTTTTTGTTAACGATTTTCTTACTTTTCAAAATTATCAAAAACAACGACATTTAAAAAGACGAAATGACCAAAACTTATCAAACTCCTACTCTCTAACATGCTCTAATGCCATTTCAAGCACAGTCCTTACGTGATGATCACTCAGAGCATAAAACACATTCTTGCCGCGTTTTTCTGCTTTAACCAGTTTTGCGCTTCTCAAAATCTTCAACTGATGCGAAACAGCAGACTTCGTCATATTTAATAAACAAGCCAAATCTCCAACACACATTTCATTTTCTTCTAACGCCCACAAAAGCTGAATTCTGGTACTATCACCCATAAGTTTAAAAAAGTCCGATAAGTCATACAAAAGAGTCATGTCAGGCATATTGGGTTTTACTTTATTAATTATATCTATATTCAAAGCGTCCATATTTTATATTATAGTTGAATATTTGTTCAAATGTCAAATTGTATTAACTTTTGTAAAAACTAACCATTCAACATATTGACAGTTGAACAGTTGTTCAACTATAATATAAGAAAAAGGAGAACATCATGTGCGAACACAAAGAAGCTAATACATTTGTTATCCCAAGAATAATCACAGGACTCATTTTGTTCGCTTTTGGCTACATATTTAAACCACTCTTTTTAGTTGCTTATCTGATTGTTGGAGCGGATGTTTTGCTTCGTGCTATAAAAAACATTTTCAAAGGTCAAATTTTTGACGAAAACTTTTTGATGTCACTTGCAACAGTCGGTGCAATTTGCATAAAAGAATTCCCGGAAGCCGTTATGGTAATGATTTTGTACCAAATAGGCGAATATATGCAAGATAGAGCGGTTGATAAATCAAAAGACTCAATCGCAGCTTTAATGGACATTCGCCCTGATTATGCGAACTTAAACGGCAAAAAAGTTTCACCAACAGAAGTTAAAATCGGCGATATTATAACCGTTAAAACTGGTGAAAAAATTCCGCTTGACGGCATAGTCGTTTCAGGAAAAGCCTCTCTTGATACATCCGCTTTGACAGGAGAAGCTTTGCCGAAAAACGTTAAAGCAGGAGATGAAGTAATTAGCGGATGTATAAATCTAAACGGAATTTTGGAAGTCAAAGTAACTAAACCGTTTGGCGAATCTACCGTTGCAAAGATTTTAGAACTTGTAGAAAACGCATCTTCTAAAAAAGCGAAGACCGAAAACTTTATAACCAAATTCGCGCGCTACTATACTCCGGCAGTTGTAATCATCGCTTGTATTATCGCTTGCATTCCTCCATTTTATATTGAAAGAGCTTTGACTTTTTTAGTAATTTCTTGTCCTTGTGCTTTAGTAATCTCAATCCCTTTGAGCTTTTTTGCAGGAATTGGTGGCGCGTCTTCTAAAGGTATTTTGATTAAGGGTAGCAGTTATATTGAAATCTTATCAAAGGCAAAAGTTGCTGTTTTCGATAAAACAGGCACTTTAACAAAAGGTAATTTTAAAGTCGTTGAAATTTCTTCAAACAATCTTGATTTATTACGCTATGCTGCTTTTGCAGAAGCCGTTTCACCGCATCCGATTGCAGAAGCAATTAGAGAAGCGTACAAAGAAAAATATAATGCAGAAATTCCCACAAACAATGAAATAGAAGAAATTGCAGGATATGGAATTAAGGCTAAAATTGATGGAAAAGAAATTTTAGTCGGTAACGCAAAATTTGTAAACACAACTCCTGTTAACAAAGCAGGAACAGTTGTTTATGTTGCAATTGACAGCGTTTATCAAGGCTACATCGTAATATCTGACACAATCAAAGATGATACAAAATCTGCAATAAAAACTCTTAAAAAGCTTGGCTTAAAAACTGAAATGTTAACAGGCGATTCTAAAACGACAGCACAAAATGTTGCAGCAAAAATCGGAATTGATGAATATTTTGCGGAACTTTTGCCAAACGACAAAGTTGAAAGACTTGAAAACACAATTGCCTCAAGTAAGGGGAGCGTAATTTTCGTTGGTGACGGCATTAATGACGCCCCCGTTCTGACTCGTGCGGATGTCGGCATAGCAATGGGCGGTTTAGGTTCAGATGTTGCAATAGAATCTGCTGACGTCGTAATTATGGACGATAAGCCATCAAAAGTTGCTTTAGCAATCAAAATGGCAAAAAAGACAATGTTTATCGCCAAAGAAAACATAGTTTTCGCGCTTTCAGTTAAATTATTATTCCTAATTTTGGGCGGTTTAGGTTTTGTTTCAATGTGGGGCGCTGTTTTTGCAGATGTTGGCGTTTCAATTATTGCAATATTGAATGCACTAAGAGCAGCCCAAGATAAATATTAAATTTTTATATGCTATAATCTTCTTATGAGGAAGATTAGAAAGCTTTATTATTTCGATAAAAAAAGAATGCAGGAAATGATTTCATTTCTTAATAACAGAGATAAGTACATTAACCATATAATGTTTAATCCGCTTATCCCACTGCACCATTTACTTCCTTTGAGGTTTAAATTTTTACCTGAAACCTACGTTTTAAAAGACAAAAAAGAAATTAAAGGTTTGATTACGGTTGCACCGTCAAGATGTCCGCTTAGAAAAATGGAAATTCAAAGGCTGTTTTTTGAAGAAAATTGTTATGATGATGCAGGAGAACTTATTCAATACGTAGTTTCTAAATATAAAGCAATGGGTGCATCGTCTTTTGTAGTTAAAATCGACGACTTTTTACCTGAACTTGTTCGACTTTTTGTTGCAAAATGTAATTTTACACAGATTTCTTATGAAAAATTATGGAAAGTAAACGACGTAGAAGCCGATTTTAATAAAAAAGATTTCAGAGAATTCAGAAATTCGGATTCTCCAACAGTAGCAAGTCTTTATAATGAATCGCTTCTTCCGCATTTCCGTCCGCTTTTGAGTCGTGACGCGAAGGAATTTAAAGAAATATTGTTCAAAGGACTTTCATATTTTAGCGAATACAAATATGTAATTGAAGATTCAAAAAGCAAAAATATTTCTTGCTATATCTCAATACAGAGTGCGGATAATGAAAACTTTATTTTAGATATCGTTCAGTCTTCTTGGGTTGAATTGGATATTTTTTCTATTATAAGTTTTGCACAAGCGCAATTAAAAAAGCGTAAAAAAGATTTTAATTTATATATCAAGACAAAAAAATACACACAGCTTGGCGAAAAAGACGAAAAACTCTTCTTGGATCATAAATTTGAATGCGCGCAGAACCAAATCGTGCTGACAAATTCTTCTGCAAGAGTTATAAAAGAGCCTGTGCATTCGGGCAAATTCACGATTTTGAGCCAGTTTTGCAGTGTGCGTCCTGTAAGTAGTTTGGAAGGGTAAAAGAAAATGGATTTAATACAATCAATATTAATGGGAATTGTGCAAGGTTTGAGCGAATTTTTGCCGATTTCAAGTTCTGCACATCTTGTGTTTACTTCTAATTTTTACAAAGTGTTTAAAGGAATTGAAATAGTTCAAGAATCTAATCAGGAAGTTTTTCTTGATATAATGTTACATTTAGGTACTTTAATCGCGGTTTTGATTTTCTTTAGAAAAGAAATTTGGGCAATCTTAAAAGCACTTTATTTTGGACTAAAAAATAAGGATTATTCTTCAAAAGATTTTAAAACTGGTGTTTATATTTTTCTAGGCACTATAATTACGGTGTTAATTGCATTTCCTTTGAACGAAGTTGCAGAATTTTTAGTATTCAAGCCTGCAATCGTTGGATGTTTATTAATAGGTACAGGGGTTTTGCTTTTATTTAGTGAAGCTTGGGCAAAAAGACATCCTGACAAAAAAGATATTACTCTAAAAAGCTCAATAATGATGGCAATCGCGCAAGGGCTTGCTGCACTTCCGGGATTTTCTCGTTCAGGTTTGACGATTGCAACAGGGCTTTTAAGTGGTTCAGATAGAACTACCTCTGCAAGATACTCATTCTTATTAAGCATTCCGATAATTTTAGGTGCTTCAATGGTTTATCCGTTAGTTAAATTGGATTTTGCGGAAGTTGTGACATACAATTGGACGGCAATAATAGCCGGAACTATCGTATCAGGAATTGTCGGTTATTTATGTATTAAGTATTTCTTGAAATTTGTTTCTAAATTTTCATTAGGAATATTTGGGTATTATTGCTTAATTATGGGCGTTGTGACAGCGGTATTTTTTAGTATTAATTAATAATACCCTCTCCCCCAAGGGAGGGAACTAAAGACGCACAATTTTTGCAAATTTACAGGCGATAGATTGACGCACCTCACACCCTCCCTCGGGGGAGGGTGCCGAAGGCGGGAGAGGGTATTATAAACATTAAAAAGAAAGGCACATCATGAATTTAAACAAATACATTGAACATACATTACTAAAACAAGACGCAACAAAGGCAGAAATCACAAAACTTTTAGATGAAGCCATTCAATATGATTTCCTCGGAGTTTGCGTAAATCCTTGCAACGTAAAATACGCAAAAGAGTATTTAAAAAACAGTGATGTTAAGGTTGTTACAGTTATTGGTTTCCCTTTAGGACAAAACACTAAAGAAATTAAAATTTTGGAAACAATTGATGCAATTAAAAACGGTGCAGATGAAATCGATATGGTGATTAATGTAGGATTGTTAAAAGATAAAGCTTATGATGCGATTGTTGATGAAATTTCTGCAATCAAAGGGGCTTGCCAGGGACATAATTTGAAAGTTATTTTAGAAACCGACTTGCTTTCTCAAGATGAAATCAAAAAGGCTTGCGAATTGTGTATAGAAGCTAAAGCGGATTTGGTTAAAACTTCCACAGGCTTCGTAAAAAACGGAGTTGGTGCAAAAGCAGAAGATGTAGCTTTGATGTTTAATACCGTTAAAGATGCAGGCATGCAAGTTAAAGCATCAGGTGGAATCAGAGATAAAGAAGCTGCTTTGAAAATGATTGAAGCAGGCGCAGTAAGACTTGGCACAAGCTCAGGCGTTAAAATCGTGAGTTAAACTCTTTTGTAGTATAATATCGATATAGGGAGAAAAATTCATGTACACACTAGTTTATTCAATCAATGACGAAAAATCGCCTGAAGTAGTTTACGTAAACCTTACAAACTCTTGTACAAACTCTTGTATTTTCTGTTTAAGAGAGCAGAAAGATGATGTTTGCGGTGCTGAAATGTGGCATGATGATAATTACACATTAGAAGATGTTATTGAGCAATTCCAAAAATTTGATCGTCCGAGAGAGGTTGTGTTCTGCGGTTATGGCGAACCATTTTTAAGACGTGAAATGATGAAAGAATTCTGCAAATACTTAAGAAAAAATTATCCTTATATCAAAATCCGCGTTAATACAAACGGACACGCAAACGCAATTTATAAAACAAATGTAGCGGAAGAGTTTAAGGGTTTGATAGATGCTGTTTCAGTTAGCTTGAATGCTTCAAACGAAGAGCAGTACGATGAAATTTGCAAACCAAAAATCAAAAATGCTTATGAAGAAGTGCAAAAATTCATCAAAGCTTGTGTTGAAGCAGGTATGGATGTTTCAGCAAGTGTAGTTACAGGGTTTGATAAAATCCATATTGTTGATGCTGATGCTTGCGAAAAAATTGCAACTTCGCTTGGCGCAAAATTCAGAAACAGAGAATTTATTACAAACGGATATTAATATTTTATATCTTTTTTAGAACACTTAAGCGTTTCAGCTTTTCTTTTGTCGTGCCTAAACCGGTCAAAAGCATTGTTGATTTTTCGTTTGTGCGCTCATCTTCAATATTAAATTTATCAAAAAGAATTTCTGACAGTTCAAACCCGCTCATACCCTGTTTTTTCATCAAAATTTTTGTTATATCATCACCAAAAAACTCAAAATTGGTTAGTTCTAATTTTATTTCTTTAATCTGAGTAATCAATTCTGCAATCTTCTTGCGTCCTTTTTTGCTGTTCAAATAATTAATATTAGCTTCTATCGTTGCAAGCATCGGATATGATGGCGATGTTGTCGTAATCATTTTTAAAGCAGGTTTTGTATCAAGTTCACAATTGCAATGCAAAAGTGCAGTAGGATTAATTCCACCTGCGGTTTTGTGCAATGATTGAACCGTAAAGTCCGCATACTTTACAGCACTTTCAGGAAGTTCATCCGAAAACGGATACAACGCTCCGTGCGCTTCATCCACTATCAAATAGACGCCACGCTTTTTGCAAGCTTCACTGATTTTTGGAATATCAGATACAATTCCCTCATAACTTGGAGAAGTTACAATAATGGCCTTTGGCGAATGTTTATCTAAAAGTGCTTCAATATTATTTAACCCTTCAAAAACGCCCCATTCTTCATCAAAAGGAAGTTCGTACTCAACGATTTCCGCTCCAGCAAGCATGCCGGCATTTCTATGGCAAGGATGAGATTTATTCCAAATTAAAAGCTTGTCACCTTGCTCGCAAGCAGTCAAAACAGCGGCAATAATTCCGCTTGAAGAACCATTTGTTAAAAAATCAGTAGATTTTACTCCATAAATCCGAGCTGCTTTAGCTTCAGCTTTTTCTAAAGCCTCTTCAGGATTATAAGCATCAACTTCCGAAATATCAGAGCGATACCATTGGTAAAATTTGTGATAAATACACAACTTACCATCATGGCTCGGAGTCGTAAACAATGATTTTCTGTTTTTGCGCTTTAAGATTGAAATAAGGCTCATATTTTACACACAACCTGCACAAGCTGCATCAAGCGCTTTCAAGTTAAGCGGTAACAGATCTTTTTTCTTAGCGCCCAAAACTTTTTCTACACCTTTTGCCAAATATTCTTTTGTTACAACATCACAAACAGAAGCCAATACACCTAAAGAAACGACATTCGTAACTTTGCTTGTACCTAAATCATTTGCAAGTTTTGTCATAGGTGCAAATACATACTTGATATCGTCGCGCGGACGAGTTTCTGCTACAAGCGTAGAGTTTGCAACAATTGTACCGCCTTTTTTAACCCTTTTAACAAATTTATCAAAAGACTGTTGGTTCAAAACGATTGCATAATCTGTATCTTGTTTGTGAACAGAACTTACTTCCGCATCTGATACAACGATTTCACAGTTTACGGTTCCGCCTCTCATTTCAGCTCCGTAACAAGGGTACCAAGTAACATTTTTACCTTCTAACATAAATGCATTAGCAAGAACAGTACCTGCTAAAAGAACACCCTGCCCGCCAAAACCGGCAAATATAAAATTAGTTTCCATAGTAC
Organism: uncultured Candidatus Melainabacteria bacterium; assembly: GCA_934747335.1. Classification (GTDB taxonomy): domain Bacteria; phylum Cyanobacteriota; class Vampirovibrionia; order Gastranaerophilales; family Gastranaerophilaceae; genus CAG-196. Next base: position 100,824 of record CAKVGS010000003.1, on the reverse strand, counting down.
TCCTTTTCTCCTAAACTTCCTTAAATACGCCCAATGGGAATTCAGGAATCATTTCTGTTCTAATTCTTTCATGAGCACCTTCAGGTGTCATGTGCCAGTTTGTCGGGCAAGAAGAAAGAATTTCTACAAATCCGAAACCTTTACCTTCCAATTGAACTTGGAATGCTTTTTTTATAGCTTGTTTTGCTTGATTGATGTGTGGAACAGAATCCAACGCAACACGAGCAGAAAATGCTGTTCCATCGCATAAAGCAATGTGTTCGGCTACTTTAATCGGATATCCGAAATAATCAGCGTTTCTACCTGTCGGAGATGTCGTTGTAACTTGTCCCATCATCGTTGTAGGTCCGAGCTGACCGCCAGTCATACCGTAAGTCGTATTGTTTAAGCAAAACGCAGTAATCTTTTCGCCTCTTAAAGCGGTATGCATAGATTCTGCCAAACCGATTGATGCAAAGTCACCATCACCTGAATATGTGAAAACAACTTTATCAGGTCTTGCTCTTTTTACGCCTGTTGCAGAAGCTAAAGCTCTACCGTGTGGAGCTTCAACTGCATCAATATCAAGGAAATTATAAAGGAATACAGAGCATCCGACAGAAGTCGATGAAATAATATCTTCTTTAATTCCCAATTCATCTATAACTTCGCCAACCAATCTAATTGCAATACCGTGATCACATCCGGGACAAAAAGTATACTTAAAGTCTTTTTTGAATGATTTTGGAATACTAAATACTTGTTGCATACTCTTTTCTCCCTTCTAAAATATTTTCAACGGAAGAAACGATTTCTTCAACGCTTAACCACTCACCGCAAGGTCTGTTAACCAAATCCACCTTAGACTTACCGTCTACTGCGTATTTAACATCCTTGAACATTTGTCCCATATTCATTTCTACAACGATAAAGTCCTTTCCTTCTTTAGCGAGTTCTGAAATTCTTTCTGCCGGGAACGGATTCAAAGTCACAGGTCTAAAGCAACCTGCTTTTATACCTTTTTGTCTTAAAACATTCATTGCAGCCTTAATGTTTCTTGTCATAGAACCGAATGCTGTTAGAATAACGTCTGCATCTTCTGTATTAAATTCTTCAAATGTAGTTTCGTTTTCTCTGATAACATCAAATTTTTTATGCAAATCGTAAATGTGCTGAATTTGAGTTTTTTCGTCAGGCGCACAAGAATATATTGTTCTTGCTTCTCTTCCTTTAGCACCTGTTAAAGCCCAAGATGAAACATCAACTTCAGGATAAGGATATTCTCCAAAGCTTGCAGGTTCCATCATTTGACCAAGAAGTCCATCAGCCAACAAAATTACAGGGTTTCTGTATTTTTGCGCAAGATAAAATGCTCTATAAGTTAAATCTACACATTCTTGAACCGTTGATGGCGCAAGTACTACGATTTTATAATCACCGTTACCACCGCCGTAAACTGCTTGGTTATAGTCGCCTTGAGCTGGATAGATATAACCTAAGCCCGGTCCTGTTCTCATAACGTTTACGAGAACAACAGGCAATTCGTCAGACGCTGCGTAAGATAAAGCTTCTTGCATCAAAGCAACAGCGCATGATGAAGACGATGTCATCGCCTTAACACCTGTTGCAACAGCACCCATAACCATATTTATCGCGCCCAATTCGCTTTCCGCACAAACATAGGCTCTGCCTAATTCTTGCATTTTACCGCTCAAGTATTCACCAATTTCGGTTTGCGGTGTAATCGGATATCCAAAATAGCATTGGCAGCCTGCGTTAACCGCAGCTTGAGCAATCGCATAATTTCCTTTTATTAAAACTTTTTCTGTCATTAAAATCTCCGTTTTAGTGAGTCATGGTTAGTGAGAAGTGAGAGATTGCTTTGCGCCTATTCACAGCCCACTGTTCACTATTCACTATCTATATACCTCTGTAATTGCCATGTCAGGACATCTTTTTGCACACATTGCGCAACCAACACATTCGCCTTTCGGGTCGTCGAATTCAACCATGTAATCTCCAAGGCGATTGGTTTTGCTGCTCTTTTTGATAAGTCCTTTCGGGCAAGTTGTTGTGCAAATGTAACAAGACTTGCAACGACTGTTATCTATAACTATCTTTCCCATTTTAACTCCTACCTTCATGGAAAATTATAGCACTAACGCGTTTTTTAGACCTCTATTGTAACGATTTGTAAATCTTTAAATCAAAAAGCGTTACTAATTTTTGAAGTGTGGAATTTAAAAAATATGAGATGCAAGGATGCATCATGTAGGACAAGCCAGAAAGGAGTATAACATGGCACTAACAATTAACACAAACCTATCATCAATGATTGTTCAATCAAACTTGAGCAAAGCAACATCTTCATTGAACAATGCGATTGAAAGAATGACAACAGGTTACAAAATTAACCACGCATCAGACAACGCTGCAGGTTATTCTATCGCAAGAAATTGGGAAACTCAATTAGGTTCATTGGATGTAGCAGCAGACAACGCAGCAACAGGTGCTGACATGATGACAACACTAGAAGACACCTACTCTCTAGTTTCATCACACTTACAACGTGTAAGAGATTTGACAGAACAAGCAGCAAACGGAACTTACGGTTCTGATTCATTAAAAGCAATTCAATCAGAAATCACTGCAAGACTTGATGAAGTTGACCGTATCGCAGCAAACTGTGAATTTAACGGTTTGAAAATGATGGACGGTTCAATGGGCGATATTAATCTTCAAGTTGGTTTATACAGTTCAGCAGATAGCCAAATTACACTAGACGCTTCATTATTTGAAAAAGGTGATATCAAATCATTATTTGGAGAAGAAAAAGCTGATGTTGCAGAAAAATGCGCAGGTTTGAAGAAAGGCACAGCTGCAAGCTCTATGCTTGATAAGATTGATGAAGTTATTAACGAAATTTCAGGTCGTGTAACTACATTAGGTGCGGCACAAAACAGAATTGAATCAGCTGTTGAATCAATCGGTGTTCAAACTGAAAACATCACATCTTCATTATCAACATTAAGAGATGCGGATGTTGCGGAAGAATCTTCAAACTATATCAAAGCTCAAATTCTTCAACAAGCTTCAGCAACATTGTTGGCAACTGCAAACCAAACCCCAAGTATAGCATTGAACTTACTATAATTTTGAGGGATATATTTACCCTATTAGAAGCAAGGACTTTAAAGTCCTTGCTTTTTCGTAACTTTATAACTTTAAACTCTTGTATATTTTCGTAGTTTTGTGTTAAAATTGGCACAGATATGTTGTGGAATAGCGAAAGGAGTTTTTAATGAAAAAACTACAATTATTAATTTTATCACTATTAATGGTATCAACTGCAGTATTTGCGTACAATTTTGATAACACAATTCCTGTTAAAGGAAAATCTATTACAGATTCAAAACTCCAATCACAAATGATTATGCCAATCTATTATTATTCATTAAGAGTTGCAGCTCAAGGTTGTGAAGATTTTGCAATTGTTAACACAGAAATCTCCAAACCTAAGAATAATAACACTTGGAGCGAAATTTGGACAGTGAAAGCTTGCTCTAGAACAGCAAGAATTCCTATCAACTTCACTCAAGGCGCTGAAAAAACAGACTATGCTATTGATTATATGAATGTAAAGGTTGCTAAATAATTTATAAAATTTTTGTATAAGACAATAAAAAAATGTAACATTTTGTGACTAAAACATTGACAAAATGCCATTTTTACTGTATATTGCATGCGTGTGTTTATGAGTGCGAGGATAAGAATATGAAAGTTAGTGCTATTCAGTCTTACAACGTTAATGGTCATTCAAGAGTTAGAAAGACTCCTAAGTTTAGAGGACAGCAACCACCTGTATCACAAACAGCACCTGTTGATACAGTATCTTTTAAGGGCAAAGCCGCTGCCGGTGCAACAATTGGCGGAATTTTAGGTGCTGCCGCAATTACCTTAATTTCAGGCGGAGCAGCAATTCCGTTCATAGTCGGTGCTTATACAATAGGCGGAGCTGCTGTCGGAGCAGGAATTGGCGAAGCATTTAGCGATGATAACAAGTCAAAGAAAGATGAAGATAAATAAAACTTTTTCCTTTTGGCTTTAAATCACATATAATCGCAAAATTGCGACATGACGCTCTTTTTTATTTTGTTATATAATATCTCTATGAACAGATTTAGATTTTTAACTTCGGGCGAAAGTCACGGCAAATGCCTGAACGCGATTATAGAAGGAATTCCTGCAGGAATCAGAATCAAAGCCTCCGTAATTAATGAAGATTTGGCACGTCGCCAAGTCGGATATGGTCGCGGCGGCAGAATGAAGATTGAAAAAGACACAGTCGAAATTAAATCTGGTGTGCGCTTCGGTAAATCAACAGGTGCGCCGATTTGTCTTGAAATCAAAAACAAAGATTACGAAAATTGGCAAGAGGTTATGAACACCGAGCATCAAGATTACCCTGCACAAGAAACCTTAAAAAAGATTGAAGAAAAATCTTTCACAACCGTTCGCCCCGGACATGCTGATTATGCGGGTTCTATTAAATACAATTTTACCGACCTCAGAAATGTCTTGGAACGCTCAAGCGCAAGAAAAACAGCCATTGAAGTTGCAGTAGGTTCTGTTGCTAAACAAATCCTTAAAGAATTCGGCATAATGGGTTTTTCTCATGTTGTGCAAATCGGGAATGTAAAACTCGATTTTTACCCGAAAACTTATACTTTAATAAAAGAAAAAGCTGAAAAATCAGACGTGAGATGTGCAGATGATTTAACGGCAGACAGAATGCGCAACGCAATTGACGAAGCCGCTCAAGCAGGAGATACATTAGGCGGAAAATTTGAAGTAATTTTCGGCAACCTTCCTGTCGGCTTAGGTTCTTACGTACACTGGGACAAATGTTTAGACGGACGTTTAGCGCAAGCAGTTATGAGTATTCCTGCGGTTAAAGCTGTTGAAGTAGGCGCAGGCGTTGACGCAGCATCCTTAAAAGGTTCTCAAATGCATGATGAAATTTTTGTTAAGAACAAAAATGTTTATCGCCATACAAATAACGCAGGCGGAATAGAAGGCGGAATGACAAACGGCGAAGCCCTTGTAATCAAAGGAACAATGAAAGCAATTCCTACTATGCGCAAACCGCTTGCAACTGTTGATATAAAAGACATGCAGCCAGCAAGCGCACATTTTGAACGTTCTGATACTTGCGCAGTTCCTGCGTGTGCTGTTGTAGCAGAAGCTAGAGTTGCAATTATTCTTGCTGATGAACTTTTAACAAAAATCGGCGGTGATAATTTCGTAGAAATGAAGGCACATTATGGCGAATAATATCGTTCTTGTCGGCATGCCTGCAAGCGGGAAAACTACAATCGGAACTTTGTTGGCAAAACAGCTTGATAGCTATATCCACATTGATATTGACAGTGTTATTGAAAAAACTCAGGGAATGAAAGTTTCTGATATTTTCGCGAAATTTTCGGAAGATTATTTTAGAAAATTGGAATACGACACAATCAAAATGGTTTGTACGGGCAAAAACAAAATCATTTCAACAGGTGGCGGTTCGTTTGAAAATCCTGATAATCGAGCAACTTTATTGAAGTTCGGTAAAGTTTTTTATTTGAAATCTGACCTTGATATATTATATTATAGAATATCAGAGGATTCGACCAGACCTCTTTTGCAGAAAGAAAATCCACGCCAAGTCTTAGCAGATTTGATTAAAAAACGAGAAGAAAACTATCAAAAAGCGCACTACACAATTGATACAAGCGCAATGAGTGAAGATGAAATTGTAAGGTTTATTATAAATGAGGCAAATTCTTAAAGTCCAAATCAGTGATAACAAAGAATATCCGATTGAAATTTCGGACAATAGTTTTGCAAAACTTAATCAAGACCTTTATGACGCAACGCGCGGTCAAAAGCGTCTTGTTGTAATGTCTAAAAAAGTTTATGATTTGTATTTTAGCGAACTTAATTTTTCGGAAGAAGAAGTTTTTGTGTTAAAAGATGGCGAAAAAGAAAAGAATTACAAAAACTATCTTAAAATAATGAAGCAAGCAATTGAGCGCGGTTTAACAAGAAATGACATTATGATTGCTGTTGGCGGTGGTGTTGTTGGCGATATAACAGGCTTTGTAGCCTCAACTTATATGCGCGGAATTGATTATATCCAAGTTCCAACCACATTGCTTTCTGCTGTTGATTCTTCTGTCGGCGGTAAAACAGCAATTGATTTAGCCGAAGCTAAAAACATTATCGGCACATTTTATCAGCCGAAAGCGGTTTATATCAATATAAATTTTCTTGATACGCTTGATAAACGACAGTTTTTGTCAGGAATGGGCGAAGTTTTAAAATACGCATTTATTGAAGAAAGCTGCAAATATGAGACCCCGCTTTACTTGTTTGAATTTTTGACACTCGGTTGTGACAAGATTATGGAAAAAGAGCCTTTAACTATCATCAGAATGATTGAATATTGTCTGCATTTAAAAATCGCAGTTGTAAATCAGGATGAAAAAGAAGGCGGATTAAGAAAGATTTTGAATTTTGGACATACACTTGCTCACGCTTTGGAAACAATTACGAAATACAAAAAATATACACACGGTGAAGCCGTTGTTTTAGGTATGTTTTTTATAATTGATTGGGCTTATAAAAAAGAATACATAAGCTACTCATATTACAGACTTTCAATAGAATTATTAACGAAATACGGATTTAAACCGCTTAATAAAAAATATCCGACAGAAAAACTTGTTGAGATTATGAAAAAAGATAAAAAGGCATCAAGCGATAAAATTACATTCATAATTCCTTGTGAAAAAAAACAAGTTAAAGAATTTAAAATAACACCAATAGAAGCAAAAGAAATGTTTTAATGTTTCATTATACTAAATATAGCCAACAGGTTAATTGTCTTAAAAGATAAAAAATAGTAAAATTTACCTATCGGAATTGATTTTATGGTTAATACTAAAAGTAAAGAACATTTATTAAATGCAGTTTTAGAATATTGTGAAGATATTGTCACTGTTAAAGATTTATCTTTGAGATATATGGCTTACAATAAGGCTTTTTGCAATCTAATTGGCCGTAAAGATGATGAAAACATTCTAGGCAAAAAATTACGTGATGTAATTCCGTTTAATTGTGTAGATATATTAGAAGAGTGTTCTAAAAAAGTAATCAAAACTCAAGAAATTCAATCTATTACTTTTGTTTATTCACATAACAAAATTATAAAACAAACCGTAACTCCTATAATTGAAAACGGAGTTATGAAAGGTATTTTTGCGGTTTCTGTCGATGTTACAAACGAAGAATGTTTAAAAGCAAAATTAATTGCTAAAAATTATCAATTACATACATTATTAAAAAATCTTCCAATCATTGTTTATATGAAAGACAAAGACCGCAACTTAATTGTTGCAAATGAACATTCAAGAGATTTTGTATTAAAAGGCATTGATCATTACTCAGACGACATTCAGCTTGATGTACCGTCAGCAGAAGCAGAAACTGCCAACGAAGATAATTATGTATTACAAAATAAAAAGAATTTAAGAAAAATAAAAACTGCCAAAGATCTTGATGGCAAAACTCATTGGTATCGTATTAACAAAGCACCAATCCTTACTGAAGAAAATGATATAATGGGGCTTGTAACAATTGCAAAAAATATTGATAATGAAAAACGTTTGGAAACTCAAAAGAGTTTATTTTTAGCAACTTTAAGCCACGATTTAAAAAATCCGCTTCAAGCACAAATCAGTTCTCTTGAACTTTTAAACAAGGGAATGTTCGGCGAACTTTTGCCTGCACAAAAAGAAATCGTTGATATGATTTTAGAATCTTCTAAATACATGAAAGAAATGCTTTATTCATTATTGAAAAGCGGCAAAGACAACAACGGTACCATCATTTTGAACAGAACTTACTTTGATTTATACAAAATGGTTCATAAATGTGCAAAAGAAATAAATGATTTAGCATTAAGTAAAAATGTCAAGATAGAAATATCTTCATCATTGAACGAAAATGACAAACTTTATGCAGATGAAATTCAAATGCGCCGTGTTGTTGGTAACATGCTAAACAACGGTATAAATTATGCTTACGACAATTCTACGTTAAAGATTGATTTGTATAAAGAAAATAATTGCATTTATTTTGCAATCAAAAACAAGAGTGATGAAATATCACAAGCCTTAAAAGAACAAATTTTTGATAAATACGTTTGTGGCGAACCTTTACAATGCAGTAATGGCATTGGGCTGGGTTTGTATTTCTGTCGTAAAGTTATAGAAGCAAATGAAGGCAGAATCTTTTTAAGTGCCAAAAACAATGATAATTCATTTATAGCTGAGCTTCCAATCTTAACAGAAAATGATGCACTAATTTCTGAAATTGTTTTATAGTTTGCTCGAAAATTCCTCCAAACGGTTGATAACAAATCGAAAAAAATGTATGATAATGTAAGAAAATAATTGGGGAGATTGGGGCAGTATGTTCAACAATATTAATGACAATAATAATGGTTTGTTTTATAACTCTCAATTAAACAATGCGAGCAATGTTATTAACCTTGCTTCAGTTAGAGCCAATCTTCAAAAAGCAGGGTATAATTCAAACCCTTATGTTGATAAAACAGAGATTTCTTCTAACGCAATGGAACTTTTCCAAAGAGATCTTGATATAAATAAGTTCACTAAAATAGCAACCAGCGACAAAGACAATATTTCATATTTAGAAAAAATGCAAGAATTATTCAAAGATGGTGTTGTTGACCCATTTGAAGATGATGTGTTAAAAGAACTTGTAACAAATTCTAAATTGTTAGGTGATTTAGAGCTGTAAATGTGATAGAATACAGCTATGGTATCGTCTGATTATTATATTGTCGACAATTCAGATTTAGAAAACAAAAGACTTGAAGCTGCGAAGAACCACTATTCTAAAGGTGATTACTCTTCAGCATTGAGGCTTTATTTGGATATGCTTAATACGAGTATATCTTTTAAACTTTATTACGAAATCGGACGCTGCTACTACAAACTCAACGACTTACTGCCAGCAGAAGAATATTTCAAAAAATCTATCGGATTAGAAAGTTTAAAAAACCCTTCTTATCTTTATTTGGGTAATATTTTCTATAAACGTGAAGATTTAAAAAACGCGATTGAAAATTGGGTTTCGGCTTACGCTTACAAACCTGATGATGAAGCTGTTTGTTTAAATCTTGCGACTTCGTATTTTTCTAAAAATATGAAATTCCAATCAGTTTTTTATTACGAAAAATACCTCAAATACGCCAAAGATAGAGGTCAATCATACTCAACAATCAAAAACAGTATTAACCGCTGTAACGAAATCGGTAAAGAATTTATGCAAAAGGCTCAACGTGCTATTTCGGTCAGAAACTACTCGGAAGCTGTTGAGTATTTGACTTTTGCTGTAAAAAACATGCCTGTTAGTTTTGACATAAATTTGGCATTAGGAAAAGCCTACTTGGAAGAAAACGACAATATGCACGCGATGATTTTCTTGAAACAGGCTTTATGCTTGGATAACAAATCTTTGGATGTTTTGCAGAAACTTGCGTCTGTATTCATAAATCTCGGCGATTATACGGCTGCTTATTGCACAATGAGAAGGCTTTTACCGCTTGTTATTCACAATCAATCAGAATATTTAAGAACTTTGCAGGTTATAAAAGATTTGAATTCTTCGTTTGATGATTTGAGTTACAAAGGTCACAAAGAATGGGCTGACAGATATTACGATGATAACAATTATCACATGGCACTTTTAGAATACGAAAACTGTGTGATATTGAAAGAAGAATTGCATAGCGAATTGGGCGATAAAATTGATAGAATTAAATCATTCATCAATCCTGAAACTCGCATAATTAAAACATGTTTAGAAAAAGGCGAAGCTTTGTATAAAGAAGGCGATTTTAAGACTTCAAATAAATATTACTCAAAAGCTATGCTTCTTGCTAATGAAAACTCATCGGAATACAGATTTGCAAAGTCAAGAGTTGTTAATGTTTAAGAAATTAAAAAAGTTTTTTTATTTGTATATCTTAAAAAGAAAATACTATCGCACAGGCTCTTGTAATGCCTGCGGTCGTTGCTGTCAGAAGATTTATGTTAAGCATAAAGAGGTTATTCAAACAGAAGAAGAATTTCATAGGTTACAAAAACTACACCCTTTTTACACTTATCTTAAAATTATTGATAAAGATGAAACCGGACTTGTTTTTGAGTGTATGAATTTAGATAAAGAAACTAACAAATGCAAAATTCATAAAAAACGCCCCGGAATTTGCAGAAGATATCCGCAAGAAGAATTGTTTAAGATGGGCGGAACGCTTGCAGAACACTGCGGTTACAGATTAGAACCCGTGGAAAGTTTTGAAGATGTGTTCAAGAAAGTTTGTAAAAGAAAATAAGTTTCGCTTTTCGATGCGGTTTATTTTATTAAAAACATGTGCTAAAATATAGGTAGAGCTATGAAATCAGTAAAAGAAATATCAGTAGAATCTAAGATTCTTAAAAGACTACAAAGTCACCCTCTATGTTTGGAACTTGCGCAATACCTGTTTGAAGACGGAGAACTTCAAGAAATGCAGGATTATGCTAACAATGTTTCAATCAAACGTTTGGGCTACAATGACCACGGACCTGTTCACATGCGACAAGTTGCAGCGAACTCTATCAAAATGCTAAATATTCTTCATGAATGCGGAATTAAAACTTCGCTTGAAAAAGAAGAAATCGGGACTTTTGAAGATAGTATGTGCGCGGTAATTTTGGCAGGTTTAATGCACGATTTAGGCATGATGATAGGACGTCAAGGTCACGAAGAAATGTCTGTAATTTTAGCGAAACCGCTTGTTGAAAGAGCTTTGATGCACATTTTGCCAAACGATTTACACAGACGCGTTGTTATTCGCTCACTTGTAATTGAGGCGATTATCGGTCACATGGCATCTCGAAAAATCCACTCAACAGAAGCGGGAATTATTCTGATTGCAGACGGATGCGACATGACAAAAGGTCGTGCGAGAATACCTCTTGCAATGAATACAACGCCAAAAGTCGGCGATATTCATAAATATTCTGCAAATGCTATTGATAGAATAAGAATTCAACACGGAGAAAAGAAGCCGATTAAGATTACGGTTGAAATGACAGGTGATGTGGGATTTTTCCAAATTGAAGAAGTTTTATTTACAAAAATTGATTCAAGCCCTGCAAAACAATATGTTGAACTTTATGCAGGTGTGGTTGGACAAGAACCTAAGTGCTATTTGTAGATTGTCTATATTTTACCACCCTCATCAGCCCTTCGGGCAGCTTCTCCCCTCAAGGGCGAAGCGGTTACTTGCGTTAGTTTAGCGCATTCTACGGTTTCTCCCTTGAGGAGAGAAGCTGCCCGAAGGGCTGATGAAGGTGGTAAAAAAAACAAAATAAACAAACCTTCTGTTTTATTGTATAATTAACTTATGAAATATCCGAATTTAGAAAAACTGGTAGATATAATTGCCGTATTAAGAAGTGAAAACGGGTGCGAGTGGGATAGAGAACAAACCCACAAATCTTTGCGCCCAAATATGTTAGAAGAAGCGTATGAAGCCGTTGATGCAATTGATGACGGAGACATCCCAAATTTGCGCGAAGAGCTTGGTGATGTTCTTTTGCAAGTTGTTTTGCATGCTCAAATTGCAAAAGACAACAACGAATTTGATATCGAAGATGTTGCTAAAGAATTGAGCGAAAAACTTATACATCGTCATCCGCATGTTTTTGGAAATCAAAAAGTCGAATCAACTCAAGATATTATAGACAATTGGGATAAGTTAAAAAAAGAAGAAAAAACTTATCGTAAATCAGTTTTAGACGGAATTTCTAAATCTCAATCCGCATTAATGTCCGCACAAAAAATCAGCAAAAAAGTTGTTAAAGTCGGCTTTGAATGGGATTCTGTGGACAGCTTGAAAAATTGTATCAAATCCGAATACAAAGAGTTTGAAGAAGCCATAAAAGAAGGCGACAAAGACCACATGGAAGATGAAATGGGCGACATATTTTTCGCGACAGTAAATCTTGCAAGGTGGTATAAAATTGATGCTGAGCAAGCACTTTTAAGAGCAAACAAAAAATTCATGAAACGCTTCAAAAAAATGGAAGAAATTAAAACCAAACCGTTTGAAGATTATACATTTGATGAATTTAATGAGTTGTGGGAAAAGGCTAAAATAGAATTGGCAAAAGAAACAGTACATCATCTTTATTGATTTAAAACTGTTCAATTAACACAAGCGTTTCCCTCCCCTGGGGGAGGGTGCCGAAGGCGGGAGAGGGTATTATTAACGAAAGGGCTCACATGAAAAAACTACTATCGACACTATTTCTACTAATGCTAACTTGTTCAATAGCTTCAGCAAAAGAAGAATTCAGCACTGTTTGTGCAAATCATATTCTCGTTCCAAATGAAATGGATGCGATAAAATTAAAAAGCCAAATTAAAAATTTTAGCGACTTTCAATATTATGCAAGAATATATTCAACTTGCCCTTCCGGAAGAAATGGTGGCGATTTAGGCTGTTTTGGAAGAGGACAAATGGTAAAACCTTTTGAAAATGCAGCCTTTAATGGAAAAATAGGCGAAGTTTCCGATCCTGTAAAAACTGAATACGGTTATCACCTATTGTGGGTTACAAAAAAATATTAAGCAAAAACCTCCATGGCTAGGGAGGTCACAGCTGTTGGCGAAGCTTTGCAGAGCCTTACAGATGTGGGTGGGTTTTATCTATCCCCTTACGGGACAATACCCATCCTACCCTTCCCTAACAAGGGAAGGAATTTAGATTTATATTTAAAGGAAAAGAGGTAGATATGAAAAAGATTTTAACATTTTTAATGCTTAGCGCATTCTTGGCAGGACCTGTATTTGCAGCAGCCCCTACCGAAGGACGCCCGGGGAAAATTTCAGGTCGTTCAGTTGGTGCAGCAGCAGTTTCATTAATTCTTTGGCCAGGATTGGGACAGTTAATGAACGATCAGCCGCTTGAAAAGAACGTTACGCACGCAGTTTTAGGTTTGACAGGTGTTTTCAGATTTTGGTCTTGCTATGATGCCTTTGTTGACAGACAAGGCGGAGTTTGGCATAACAGAATTTAGTTAAATTTTTACAAACATAATGGCGGCTGCAAAATGCAGCCGCCATTATGAATTTGTATGAAACAAAAGTTTTAGCTATAATATAATTATGAAAAACAAAATCTTAGGAAATATTGCATTATTAATCACAGCAATTATTTGGGGACTTTCATTTGTTGCACAAAGAGAAGGTATGGAGCACATTGGCCCGTTCACATTTAATGCCGTAAGAAGTATTTTAGGCGGTTTTAGCTTATTACCTGTTATCGCTTGGATAAAATTTTCTCAACCGGACAATAGAACTCAAAGACTTAAACGCTACCAACACATTAATCTTGCAAGAGCCGGTATTGGTTGTGGTTTAGCTTTATTTACAGCAATGAGCGTTCAGCAATATTGTATGCAATATGTAACTGCCGGAAAATCAGGTTTTATCACAGCACTTTATATAATTTTTGTACCGATAATTTCTATTTTGCTTGGCGAGAAATTGAGAAAGCAAATAATTTTAAGTATCATGCTTGCCGTAATCGGCTTATATTTACTATGCTATAAAGCAGGGAACGGTTTTAATATTTATGACGCCTTGCTTTTGCTTGGAGCGTTCTTTTATGGCGTTCACATTATGGTTGTCAATTATTACTCAGAAAAAATCAATCCGGCAAAAGCGTGCTGTTTACAATTCTTTGTTGTTGGTATTTTGTCCGCGCTACTTATGTGGGCGTTCGAAAATCCTACAATTTCTGCAATAATAAGTGCAAAATCTTCTCTGCTTTTTGCAGGCGTTCTGACTTGTGGCGTAGCTTATACCTTCCAAATCTTTGGACAAAAATACACTTTGCCTATCGTGGCATCGTTAATTTTATGCTTGGAATCGGTTTTTGCAGTTTTAGGCGGGATATTAATATTGCATGAAACAATGTTGCCTAAAGAAATCGTGGGCTGCGTGTTTATGATAGTAGCGGTTGTCATTGCCAATCTTAAGATTGGTGAATGCGAAGGGTGATTCTTTAGTTAATAACACCCTCACCCGAAAATCTAAGTTTTGCAAAGCTTACTTGATTTTCTACCCTCTCCCTCGGAGAGGGGCTAATGCTATGCTAACACTTATTTAATATCAGGAAAAGCATAAATCACACCTTCGTTGCTTCTCCATCTTAAATACCCTGTTTTTGGTGTTTTGTCTATATCAAAAACAGAAACCAAGGCCCAATTGCCTCTTATAGCAGTCAGTTTGATTTGTTTTACATAGTTCAATTTGCCAATATTTTGTGACAAATCTTCACTCTTAGCGTGCAAAACTTCTACTTCGTCAGGCGCATCTTTAAGCAGTCTTAAACCGTATTTTCGACCATACATGTTATAAAAACTAAGCCAAGGCAAGAACTGAAATCTGTCTTCAGTCAACACCCAACCTCTTGCTCCCGAATGCCTGTCATAGATAACTTCTACCCAACCGTCATCACCAATATCGGATACATATAAGAAACCTAATTTCTTTTCGTTTTGCAAAAAAGCAAACATGCCATCAGGCATTGATTCGGGCTTGTAAGAAAAATTAATATTTTTTATTGTTTTAGAATTTGCTTCAGGTTCGGATAATATTGTTATGCTTTCGCCTGTTTGATACATTCCGATTGCATCTTTTGGAATACTATTCATGTAAAATGGCATTACATCCGCAAACACAGGCAATATAAGCATCATGCATATAGTTAAAATTATTTTTTTCATATCCGTTACCTCTCAATGGCAAAATTGTACCATTTTTACGCGAGGAATGCAAAGTAGTTTTGAATAATGTTAAGTAACAATCGTGGTTCCTCGCAATGACCGGGCGTTAGACTTCCAATCGTGCCGTCATTGCGAAGGCGATTAGCCTGAAGCAATCCAGCTTTTTATAAACTATTGTTTTGTTGAACTGAAAGCCCACCCTACTTGAGTTTATGCTATTTGAGTCTATTCAACAACAATAAACCAAAATATAACCAACATCACCCCAAAATATAATCTTTTTATTGACACATTATGCATTATAATTTAAAATTAACATGTAAATACAAATTTAATAAGGAGTTTTTATATGAAAAAAGCGTTCACTTTGGCAGAAGTTTTGATAACTCTAGGTATTATTGGTGTAGTTGCAGCTCTTACAGCTCCCGCTCTTGTTAATAATACACAACAAGCTAAAATCGGCCCGACTCTTTCTAAATTTGTGAGTACATTTGAGAATGCAATGGAATCTTTGATGGTCGATGAAGGTATAACACACATTTCTGATTTATATGGAAGAACCGGAATTGGCGAAACCGGTTCAGAAGGTTTAGCCAACATGTTGGCTAAATATATGGTTTTAGACAAAACAAATACGACAGGAACTTATATGCTTAAAGACGGTTCTACTGTGGATTTCAGAGCGTTTTTTAACCATGATTCTGATGATGAACTTTTAGCAAATTTGATATTCGATCTTAATGGAAACCGTGCACCAAATAGACCTGGAATTGACCAGTTTGAGTTTGTATTGGGCAACAAAGGAAGATTATACGCTTATGGTTCACAAGCGCATAAAAATTTTGATGCAACAGTAAGAAATCTAACCTGCAAAATTAACGGAACAACTAATGAAGGGCTTGCTTGCACGGGTGCGATTGCAGATAACAACTGGAAAGCTGATTATTAATATCTGATGAATATTCTAGTTACAGGTTGTTCAGGATTTATTGGAAAAGCAATTTTAGAAGAATATCACTCAAATCTATTTGGAATAGATTTGAGTGATATCATTAGTGATATCAATTTTTTCAAGGGAGATATCAGGGATTCTGAATTCTTGGAAAAAGTTTTTGCCAACAATTCAATTGACGTAGTCATTCACCTTGCAGCAAGAGCTGGTGTGCGTCCATCTTTATTAAACCCGCTCGAATATGTATCAACCAATGTTGGCGGCACGGTTAACATTCTTAATTATATGCAAAAATACAATGTACCCAAGATAGTCTTTGCATCATCGTCTTCTGTATACGGAAACTCAGACATATTACCATTTAGAGAAGATATGCAAAATCTTGTCCAAATTTCACCTTATGCTTGTTCAAAAAAAACTGCGGAAGAGTTCATCAAAACATATTCAAAGCTTTATGGAATCAAAGCTGTTTGTTTAAGATTTTTCACTGTATACGGGCCAAATCAAAGAGAAGATTTGGCGATTCACAAATTCGCAAAATCAATTCTAAACGAACGACCAATCACAATGTACGGAGATGGGAACAGTACACGAGATTATACATATATTACCGACATTGTAGACGGGATAAAAAGAGCCGTTGAGTATGATAAAACCGATTTCGAGATTATAAATTTGGGTTCATCTCATCCGATTGCGTTAAAAAACATGATTTCAACGCTAGAAAAAGCTTTGGGTAAACAAGCCAAAATTATTCAACTACCAATGCAAGCAGGAGATGTTATGAATACTTATGCGGATATTAGCAAGGCAAAAGAGTTGCTAGGGTATGAACCGAAGGTTTCTTTTGAGGAAGGTATTCGGAGGTTTGTTGAGAGTTTGAAGAGGTGAATTTTAGTTAATAACACCTTATCACACAGGTATGTGGTCCGAATAAATAACGCTCGACCAATCACCCTCAAAATAACTAATTTGCGTAAGAGTTCCAGTTTTTATCAAATTTTTAAATTGGTTTACGGGAGTCAACTCCAATGTTTTTGCAATAGCAGACTGAATAACATCAGGAGTAGTAACCACTATAATTCTATTGCCTCTATTTTCTTCAACCAAGTTGTCAATTACATCCGAAACCCGTTTATTGAATACAGAAAGAGATTCACCATTTTTAGGTTCTTGTAAAATAACTTCCGGCCCGTATTGGTCGAACAAATCTTCATAAGAACGACCGCTCCATTCGCCATGATTTCTTGCCGGCAAATCTATTATTGTAATTTTCTTTTTGAAAAGCTTTGCAATAATTTCCGCCGATTGTGTACATCTTGCAGAAGAACTTGCATAGATTTTATCATAGGCCACTGCCCTATTGCTAAGAATTTCGCATACTTTTTCTATTTCTTCTTCACCAAATTCATTTAATTTTGGGTATTTTTCCGTATCACAAATAATTCCGTCCAACGTATGAACAGTTGCACCGTGTGATATAAAAGTTATTTTACATTTACGTTTAAACATCTTATTATCCTCACTCTGATTATAGCATGGTTTAGTTGTTGGTTTCAATTGATTATTTGAAAGGAGATGATTTTGTTATCTGTATTGTTTGTTATGAGTATATCACCCTCATCAGAGCTCCGCTCAAGGGCGAAACGATAAGTTGCGTTAGTTGAAAATCGCGAGCACCCTCCTTCGGAGAAGCGGATTTCTCTTGAACCTTCCATGGATAGGGAGGTCGCAGCTGTTAGCGAAGCTATGCTGAGTGTTACAGATGCGGGTGGGTTTTGGAAGATAGTTAATAATACCCTCTCCCCTACCCCTCCCCCAAGGGAGGGAGTTACTTGCGTTAATTGAGCGACTTTAGCCACCCTCCCTCGGGGGAGGGTGCCGAAGGCGGGAGAGGGTGTTATTAACTATTCGCAACACATAACCCCCAATGAGTACGATACAGCCAAAATAAAAATACTCAAAACAGCAAAAAATATTTTTACAAGTTTTCAATCAATATGAGAATTCTACCTATACAATACACTTTTACGAACAATACAAACAACAAAACTCAAAAACACCACACCGAAACAACCCGCCTCGAATTCAATCAAAGCGTAAGTTTTGGTAATAAATCAAAGTTCTTTGAGATATTTCACAACGATTTTAAATCCGTTTCAAAAAACGGCGCACTTAAGTTATTAGAAGGCTTATCAGGTATAGAAAATCCCATAAAAAAACGGCTTACGGAATCAACAATTCTATGCGCAACACAAAAATTTGGCGGTTTTGCGTTTAAAGAACGTTATTACAAACACATGATTGAAAAAATCGTTGAATTATCTAAGCTAGGATTTAAGATAGAAGATTTATTAAACACAAACACATACAAAGGCTCTTTTACACCATTAACATTTAAAACATTAATGAAAAAATTTGACATGCTAAGCAAGCTGGATTATCCAAAAAGTTTTATGCAATATTTTATCAGAGATGATTTAAAAGACGAAAATGATGCCAAACTACTTTTGGAAATGCGTGAAAAGGGCTTCGAAAAACGCAACGCGCTTTCTTATCCGTATTATGAAATTGAAGATGATGAAATTAGTGATTTATTTTTAGCAAAACCGCGTCAAGTCTTGAACACAATTAAATTGTTGGGAAAAGACGGATTTGTATCAACTTTTAATGAAAAATACGACAATGTACAGAATAACATTGTTAATATCGGTCAAATTTCAGAAACACATCCGCTTTATCAAAACCTGCTGGAATTAACCAATCCGACTGAAAGCGACAAATATCTAGAAAACCAAGAATTAATACAAAAACTCAAAAGTCAGTTTAATAAAACAAAAGACAAAAGTGCATTAATAAAAGAAATAAACGATTTGACGAACAAGAACAAAAACTTGATTGCAAAATCTATTAAAGATCCGATTGACAAAGCCAAAGTCGCTCATATTTTCAACGTAGTAGATGATAGCCCACAACAATTAAAATACATTTTGCGCAATTGTAATCAAAGCAACAAAAAGAGCAAGCTTGAGCTTGCCAACATATTAGACAGACTCATTCGGACGGATGAAAACGGGAAAGTTTGCAAGCAATTAAATTTTAAAAAGAATAAATATCTGACTAAACTTTTTGTTACGGATGGCGATTTTTGGGAATGTTATCGAGAAATGTTAAATTCCATAAACAAATATCAAAACTCAAGCATTGAGGAGACATTTAACAATTTTCCGCTTAATAAAAATACGAAATCTCAATTTACAAAACTTGGGATTGATTATGATAAGTGGGTGAAATTTAACCCAAATTCTAAAATACAAAAAGAAATTAGGCTAGATAACAGTAATCGCAAGCAAAATGTAATTAAGAACTTGGAAGAAGATTTGTCAATGATCTATTATAATTTTGTTGATTTCGTTGATACTCAAGATAAATTTTTTAATACACTTGCTCAAAAGGGTTATATTTTGAAAGAACAAAAAATAGCAAGTTATGATGAAAACGGGTTTTTAGACGAGAACAAAACCGTATTGAAATTGTACAAAAATAACCATCCTGTGGAATTTGATGAATTGCCTTTGTTATTTTCAACGATTAAAAATTTTATGAAAAATGATTTTTTGTGGAATACAAAAAGTAATAATCCGAATATTGAAAATGCAAAAAATACCGCAAAGAATCATATTCTAAATATGCGTTTCAAGGAAATGCGATTGGCTAATCAAAAGTTAGATGATGAGCCATTGCAAATAACCGTTCAAAAAGTTGATATGAATAATGTAGAACATGCACTATTTTTGGGAAATCATTCAGGATGTTGCACAGCAGTTGGTTTTGGTAGCAATCAATGGACTGCGCCTAATTACATAATGAGTAAAATGGTTTCAGCAATTGAGGTTTTGGACGGTAAAGAACCAATTGGTAATACTATGTGCTATATCGCAGAAGTCGACGGCAAGCCGTCACTTATTTTGGACAATATTGAATTACAAGCCAAATACCAATATAACAACGAAATAAGAGATATGCTTATTGAATATGCAAAACAAATGACCGCAGAAATTGGGCAACCCGATATGCCGATTTATGCAGGCCCAAACAGGCATAAAGTGGATTTTGATAATTTTGAACTTATAAACAAAGATTTTAGAATAATCGGTTCTACGGGCAAAGACAGTATTTATTTAGATTTTGATGCAGATGAACATGAAATCGACGGTACTGAGATTTTTAATTCAGAATTGTATAAATTGGTTTAAAAAGTTAATGGTGCAAAAAATTGCACCCTACCCTTTCTAAATTGAAAAAAGTAGGGTGCAATTTTTTGCACCATTAACTTAAATACAAATGTCTAAGAATTATCTTCCGATTTCAACTGCTTTCGCAGCCATTGATTTTGAAATATTTACAAGCGCAAGGTTAGCTTCATAAGCTCTCTGTGCCATAATTGCATCTGCCATATCAACCATAGCGTTTACATTTGAAGCTCTTATATAGCCGTTGGCATCAGCATCAGGGTGTCCGGGTGAATAAATTCTTTCACCGACTGTCGGGTCTTCTACGCAACCGTTAAATACAACCCCGCCTTGCAGGTAAGGCAAAGTGCCTGAACCGAAAACATCTTCTTTCATAGTGTTCATCAAACCGTGAAAAGATATATCTTCAGAGGCATTCAATACAGGAATACGTCTTACATAGTTTGGTGTATCCACATTTGCAATGTTCTTTGCGTGGATATCTAATCTCAAACCATGTGCTTTTAAGGCGTTTGAACCTATATTTATTGATTCCATTAAACTCATATTTGCCTTCTTTCTTTTTTTAGTCGATAAGTGAATGAGTTGACAGTTGTTTTTAAGGGAACAGGGGAATAAGGTAATTAGGGAATAAGTGGTATTAAATTTTTTATTTTCATATTGCGTTTATTATGCGCATTTTCTTAAACAATAATCTAAAATCTCTTATTCCCTTATTGCCCTAGTACCTTATTCCATTAAATATTAACTTTCAACTTCTGAAATTATTTTCCAACATTAATAACCGTCTTCATTTCCGTAATAATATTGGACATTCTTCTTGTTGCCATCGTGTACAAAAGCGAGTTCTTTTGCATTTCAGTTAATTCTTCCGCAATATCAATTTCGCTTCTGCGTCTGTCTTCAATTACACCCGATGGCCCGAGTTCTGATGATAATTTTGTTTCAAGCGGGCTGTTCATTGAACCTAAGTATTGTGAAAAATCAATATCACGTCTTACATAACCGGGAGTATCAACGTTTGCTACGTTTGAACCCAAAGCTCTTTGTCTTTGTGAAATCAAATCAAGCATCAAACCTGTTTTGCCCATTGAATCTAAAGCTGTAAATGTCATAATTTATCCTGCCTATTCTCTAATATTAATTGCTTTGTTGTACATATCATCAGCAACTTTCATTAAATTCAAGCTCGCAATCATAGATGTATTTAATCTCATCATATCGCTGATTTCATCGTAAATATTAGTATTGGAAACTTCTGTTGCATATTGTCTGATATTTTCAGAATCTTTAATAATTTTTGGTGCGCCTGATTCATCATTGTAAACCATTTTGTTATTATGCCCTTGTTCTAAGGCTTCAGGACAATCAAACTGAACAATTGGAATTGTACCGATTTTTTCAGGCAAAGAACCTGCTTTATCATAGTTGATTACATCGCCGTTTGGTCTTACTTCAAATCTGTAAGAATTTGCAGGAATTTTAATACCATCGCCTACCATCCAATCATCAACAGTCATCAAATATCCGTTAGCACCGCGTTTTAAAGCCCCATCTCTTGTGTATTGAATTTCGCCATCTTCTGAAACAACAGGAATATAACCTTCGCCTTCAATTGCGATATCATAAGGATTTTTGCTTATTCTAATAGAGCCTTGCAATGCGTTTGTTCTTATTGCACCGTCAATATATCCGTCTTCTCTAAGAATTTGTTCAAAACGAGAAGTTTTATAAGCCGCTGTATTATAATTTGCAAGGTTATTTGCTACATAACCGAGCTTTTCAAATTGCATTGTTGCGTTGTTTATACTTTTTCTAACTACTGCTTGCATGCTATACATAGTTTACCTCCTAAGATACAGAGCCTAATTGGCTTATAACTTTTTGTAAATTTGAACTTTCCAATAAGAAAATTTGACGATTGGCTTCAAAGTTTCTTACAACAGGTTTTACAGCTAAAAACTCATTTTGAAGCGTTACGTTTGAATATTCGTTGTAACCTTGTTTTACGTCAGGATTGAGAACTGCCATTCCATTGGCATCTACTATGCCCAAATGACCGGCTTCAATTAATTGATTTGAATTTTTATCTAAGACGCTGATTTTACCTTTTGTGTTTACAACAACTTGTGCTGCGTTATCAGGTACAACAGGTAATTTTATTGGCATACCGGCGTCTGAAAGAACCGGATTATCTTCTAAATTTAATAGATTTCCTGCTTTATCAAGCTTAAATCTTCCATCACGTGTAAGTTGTACTCCTTGAGGAGTTTGAACTTGAAAGTATCCTTTATTCGCCATTGAAATGTCAAGCGGATTTTTTGATACCATGATACGACCGACTTGGTCGTCTACTGTGCTTGAAAGTCCGTGAACGCCAATATATTCAGTGAATGACGAAACAACAGGTTCGCGCCTTTGAAAACCGACTTTGTCAAAACCTGCAACATTTTCGTTAATCATTCCTAAAATTTCACTTTGAACATGCATCGCCCTTATTGAAGCTTTCATGCCTTGTTCACAAAATCTTACACCGCCGTTGATTTGCATAGTTGTACCTCTTTTATATACAGTATCGGATAAATAGAACATTCGCTTTAGTGAATATCCATAAAATCATCCGTTTGATGTAGTAAAAGTTTAATGATGGTTGAACAAAAGTCAATATTTAAATAAGTAAAAGCAAAAAAATAGCAAGGGAGAGATTGTCTTGCTGCGCTCGCATTAAACGTGCCTACGCTTGAGCTCTGCAATGACTTGGTCATTTTGAGCTCAAAGCTTCGCACTCTGCTCGCTTGCTCTCGAACTCTCGACCTCACGGACTCTGCCGAAGCAAAAGTTACCCCAATGGGTAAGTTTTGATGAGAGGGAGATGTGCGCTACAAGAGGGATGTGTGAATACTTGGAACACAGACCGATTGTGTTCTGATAAGAACTTGCGCAAGGCGAATTACTCGTGAGAAGACAAAAAAATAGCAAGGGAGAGATTCGAACTCTCGACCTCACGGGTATGAGCCGTGCGCTCTCACCAGCTGAGCTACCTTGCCAAATTTTTATTATTTAATTGTTACTCACCAATCATCCCATAAACAATTTTAAATTTCAAGTAGTTAGTTAATAATAACTCCTCCACAAAATTTCAGCTAATAAAAAAACTACTAAAAAGGATGACTTATTAAGTCACCCTTATATTTATTTAATCATCAATTTCAGGTCGCTCTTCTTTTGGAGGAAATTTCTTCTTTGCGTGTTCTTTATCAAATTTATTATGAAAATCACCTCTTGGTCCTCGGTCAAAATGTTGCGGACCGAAATCAGTTCTTACCATTTGTTGACATGGGCAAGGCATTGGCATAGGAGCAGGCATTGGAGGTTTATTTAATCCTGCAAATAAACTTAGTGCTAAAAACGCACCTACAAATGTTCCTGCTGAAATAACTACGAATTTCTTAAAGTATTTGTTTTGGCATAGGCATTTGCATTCTTTTTGTTCTTCTACAATTTTGTTTTCATCTGTCATAATTTACTCTCCTTTTAACTTACATTTGTATAACGAAATTAATTTTGTTTTTGTTCAATTTTAGTTGTAAAATATTTTTATGGGTATTTATTCAGAAAAAGCTGCGAATAATTTTAGAAAAGGATATAACTGTGCGCAATCTGTACTTTTGGCTTTTGCAGACAAAGTCGGATTAAAAGACGAGGAAGCTTTAAGGCTTGCTTCTTCTTTTGGTGGCGGCATGGGACGCCTTAGAGAAGTTTGCGGTGCTGTTAGCGCAATGTTTATGATTGCAGGATTTTTAAAAGGTTATACAGAGCCTAATAATGATATTGTTAAAGCCAATCATTATAAGCTTATTCAAGATTTAGCCACCAAATTTAAGTCTAAACATGGTACGATTATTTGTCGCGAGCTTTTGGGTTTGGATGGAACTGAATTTTCACCGATTCCGTCTGCTAGAACAGATGAGTATTATAAAAAACGACCTTGTGAAGAGTTTATTAAATGTGCGGCTGAGATTGTTGAAGATGAATTGTTGTAAAAGTTATAATACCCTCTCCCATTTAAATCAACGGCGCAAATGTCTTATAATATAAATAAATTGCAACAAATATCAACAACACTCCGCTTATTTTCATCAAAGCATTTGTATAACCTGAAAGTTTTTTAAGATTTTTTATGCTTGAAGTAAAGATACCTGCAATAATTAAAATTAATCCTTGACCTAAAGCAAATAAAAACAACATAAATATTGCCGCTAGCAAATTTTTACCGATAGCTGCAAAAGCCATAATCCCTGCTAAAATTGGAGTCGAGCAAGGCGTTCCTGCAAGAGCAAAAACTATCCCCAAAAGTATCGGATATAAAAATAGCGAATTTGTAGAATTTATAGGCATAGCTTTAATGACAACCGGCATTTCGAAATCCAATAGCCCTGTAATTTTAAGTCCCATTACCATTAATAAAGATGCCATAATCAGTGTAAAATATCCGCCGAGCGCTGAAGCGAATACACTTCCCGTCACGGCACAAATTATTCCGATAATTGAAAAAACAATTGCTGTACCGAATATAAAGAAGCACAACTGAATAAAAGTTCTAAAAGGTGTTTCTTTAGAATATCCGCCGACATACCCGATAATAAGCGGTAACATTGCAAGCGAGCAAGGTGAAATTGACGCAATTACACCTCCCGCAAATGAAGCGCAAAACATAAGAAGCCAAATTTGCGAACTCGAAGTTCCTGCTGAAAAAATTTGTACTAAATTATCCATTGATTAACTCTTTCAAATAATTTTCTAAAATCTGCGGTTGCATAGAACCTTCTATACGTCTTTTGATATTTCCATCCGCGTCTTTAAAAACAGTAGTTGGAACAAGTTTAACGTCGTGTTTTCTAATTAAATCACGAGTAGCGTTATCTTTTTGTGTAACATCAATTTTTCTCAATGTAATATCTCTATTGTATTGAGGAAAAACTTCATCAAAAACTTTTTCCAATTCTTGACACTCATAACACATTGGTGATGCAAACTTAATAACTTCTGCGCCGTTTGTTGCAACTGCAGGCGGTATTGTAAGTTTATCTCTTGTTAAGCCCCAATAAACTGCAAGCGGTACAAGAAAAATAGCTAAAATAATAAAAATATTTTTGTTCATAAAATCTCCTTTTTTACTCTACCATAGAATAGCGCAATAAGGAAAATATAAAATTGTTTAATCGGCTAATTTAACATGAGCTAATTTTTTGTTAATACTCGGACTCTTTTCAGCCTTCTCCGATAAAAAAGCTGATACGACAGGAATTAGCGTATAATAAATACCTGCCATAATTAATATTGGTTTAGCAATTTTAATCCCCTCAACCTGTTTTTCCACATTTGGAAGCCCTTTATTAGCTTTTCTAAAATTAGCAATAAACTTTTCTGTCGGCTTATCCAATAATCTATCCGCAACATATGTACTTAAAATACTTAAAGCAGTAGAAATACATGCATTATAAACTAAAGCTTTCTTGCGTTTTTCTTCTATTTTTTTACTTCGATTTGTTTCATGGATAAAAGTTGCAGTCGTCAATACATCAGTTAATGCAACGATGTGCATAGGAAAGTTTGAATCTTTATGTTTCTTTGAAAACTTTTGCATCCCACCATTTTCCAATGTTTTTGCAATACCTTTAGCTATTCTGTCATTTTTACCCTTAAAATTTATATTCTGTGTTTTTGGGGTTTGTTTTTCTGGGAAAAATTCCTTCATAACAATTGGCAACCCTACAATTGTCAAAAGAGCTTTTGGAATTGCAGTTATAACACCCAAACCGAGTTTAAACATTTGTGTTGCTAAAACATATGCCTTTGATTTCTGCAAATTTTCTGCGCCTTCTTGCAAGTTTTGAATTGTTTTAGAGCTCAAATATTTTTCAGGATTTGCTTCTATTTTTTTTATTGAATTAGCAATGGGCTTTGAAATTCCTAACATCATTAGATAGCCTGCAAAACTCGATGCTATTGATTTTGCACATAAAGCTTTTTTATTATCCTTATCAACATTAGGTGTCAGCCAAATTGAAATGGGGCGCACACCTAAAGAACATCCAAGCATTGTTGCAGCAGAAAAAAGGCTTCCATTTTCTGCTGCAAATTCTAAGCCCTTTTTAAATGTTTTATTTGTATACAATCCCTGAAATGTGATATTTGAATTTACTTTCATCTGTTTTTATTAGATAACATAAATATGGAAATTATTAAACAGTTTAAAAAGAGCGAACTTTTTGCAACGGCCAGCATCTATCTGATTTTACTTGGCAATGTTTTTATTTTAAAAGATTCGCCTATTGCTTTCATATCAGCATTCTTCGGTATCACTTACACAATACTTGCAGGAAAAGGCACACCGATTTGTTACATATTTGGAATAACCGGCTCAAGTTTTTATGGATATTTGGCTTTTCATAATGCTTTGTGGGGAAATTTACTTCTATATATGGGCTATTACGTACCTATGCAAATTTTAGGATATTTTAGATGGCAAAAACATTTAAAATCACACTCTTACGAGATTGTTAAAACTTCACTTACAAAAAAAGAAATCCTATATTTGATAGCTATTTCAATCTTAACTTGTATTATTACAGCTTTCATTTTAACCGTATCCAAAGATAAAAGCCCCATCATAGACTCTATCACAACCGTTTTATCGATTGCAGGGATGTATCTTACAGTAAAACGCGCCATTGAACAATGGTGGTTTTGGATGATTGTAAACGGATTATCTGCAATTATGTGGATAAAAATAGCTTTAGCCGGCGAAAAAGTTTTCTCAACGGTTATTATGTGGAGTGTTTATTTTTTGTTGGCAATTTATTTTTATCACACTTGGAAAAAAGAAATTAAATAAAATAAAAAGGGTGCAAATGCACCCTGAAAATCCAACTATCACAAATCAATATATTATAAAAATTTCATACTTCGTTTTGACTATCTGTCAAAATTCTTTAAACGAGTAATTTCATCTTTGAGGCAGACTAGGCAAAATGCTCAAAATCGGTAGTTTTTCTAATGTCTGCCGACAGAATTCATTTACCCCTAAAGTGGTTTATTCCACAAAGATTCAGCGAATTTGCTTTGAACAGCACCATTTTCAACTGACAATGAAACATTGCTTGGAGTGAAAATGAATACCATATCACTGATTTTTTGAGCAGTTCCGCTTAAAGCGTGAGAAGCACCACAAACAAAGTCGATTGTTCTTTGAGATTGTTCTTTATCTAACAAATCAAGATGAAGGATAACAGTCTTTTTGTCAATTAATTTCTTAACGATTTGAGCTGATTCTGAGAATGAACGAGGTTCAATAACAGTAACTTCACTTGATTTATATGAATTTGGATGAGAAACTACTTTTGATTCTCTTTCAAAAGAACGTTCAGGTTTTGAATTAACTCTAGTGCCATACATGCTGTCAATATCTCTATTAATAGCTAAAGTACCGTCTGTTTCATACTCGCCATCATTGTCTACTAAATCCATGAAAGCATCTTCGCCTTCTCCATCGTTAAAACTCTTTGCAAAAAAGTTTACAAACCCTTTTAATCCTTCTGATAATGCCATTTCTCCTCCAATTTATATTTTTAACTAAATAACTTTCTACCTACTCTAATAATTGTTGCACCTTCTCTAATCGCAATTTTGTAGTCGTTGCTCATTCCCATTGATAATTCCGGAAGTTTTATGTCAAATTCACGTTCAAGTTCATCTCTGAACATACGGATATCTTTGAATAATCCTTCCAATTCACTATCATTTAAATTAAGCGGTGCAATGTTCATCAAACCGATTATCTCAAGTCCTTCCAGTTTTAAAAGTTCTTGCATATCAGCCTTCAAAACATCTTTTGCATAACCAAACTTCTGTTCTTCTTCTGCATTATTGACTTGTAATAAAACTTTCTCTCTCTTATTTAATTGACAAGCCGCATTTGATATAGCTCTTGCAACTTTTAATGAATCCACTGAGTGAATTACATCAAAATGTTTTACAACTTTTTCGACTTTATTCGTTTGCAAGTGTCCAATAAAATGAAATGTTGAATTTTGTTTAATCTCTTCCGGCAAAGCTTCAATCTTGTTGATTGCATCAATTGCTCTGGATTCTCCAAAATCTCTTATTCCAACTTCAAACCCTGCTTTTATGGAATCAAGTCCGAAATATTTTGTTACTGCGATTATTTTAATTTTAGAATGTGCGATACTTTTTTGGATTTCCTCAAGATTTGCTTTTACCTTAGCGCGGTCAATATGAATATCCTCGCCCCAAATTTGTGATGGTATCAACATTTCCCTCAATCCCTTTACTGTATTATATAATACAAAACATGTTCTGCACAAGTCTTTGTTTGTAACAACTTTCA
Organism: uncultured Candidatus Melainabacteria bacterium; assembly: GCA_934747335.1. Lineage (GTDB taxonomy): Bacteria > Cyanobacteriota > Vampirovibrionia > Gastranaerophilales > Gastranaerophilaceae > CAG-196. The sequence goes on along the minus strand of CAKVGS010000003.1, from coordinate 72,312 downwards.
AGCTATTTTTAGAACATGCTGAAACCCATGTTTCACATGGATTTCAACCATGTTTTAAAATGTTAAGTTTTGTAAAGTTGCGTTGTTTTGTTAAGAATTTGACATGATTTTTGTGACTTGTGCTTACAAAAGGCATGCCTTTTTTGAGTTGAGAAGGCGAGGAGTTTAGGAGTTGAGAAGAAGTATTAAATTCTAAAACATTAAACTTTTTTTACAAAAGAAAATTTTTAAAATTTCTCCTAAACTTCTAAACCTCTCAACTTACCTCTATTGTCCTAAATAGCTCAAAGTTTCCATAACGCTACTAGCCGTCGAGAACACTCTTGAGTTCATCTGAATCATTCTCTGCGCTGTAATCATGTTAGAAAGTTCTGCAGCAATATCAACGTTAGAGCCTTCGTAACCGCCTGATTCTATTGAACCGAAAGAAACTTCGCCTGCCATACCATAATAAACTTCACCTACGTCAGCGCCCCATTCCCAAAGGTTATTGTTAATAGAAACTAAGCCCTCTTCGTTCACCATTGTAGCAAGTTCAATAACAAAGTTTGAATTTTCAATACTAGAACCTGTTGCTTGAACGTCACCACTTCTAATTGTAACACCTTGTGGAGTTGTGTATTTCCATTGTGTTGCAAAATTTTCATCTACATATTGAGTAAGAATTGAACCATCACTGTATGTTGCAGCAATAATGCCATTTTCGTCAACAGTTGTTGATTTTAATGTAATACCGTTTTGGTCGTTATAATTAACCATTTCTTGTAAAGCTACTGTTTGGTTAATTTGCTTTGTTGACGGATTGTTGTTGCTAATACCGGTTTGTCCAACAAAATTACTTGTTGCAGAATCAAATGTAACATCTGCACCGGCTGTATAAGAAACTACACCATTAGCCACACTAAATTCTACGTCATCAATACCAGCAGCCTTAATTTGTTGATTAAATTTAGCAATTACTTCACCCATTGTAGGATCACCCTTATCAACAGTTAGGGTAATTTTCGTACCCTTTATTGTCACATCAATATTACCATCTGTAATACTGGCATTATTTAATTCGCTCAATTTTTTGTTAGCAATATTTGCATCACCTTTAACAACAGCAGCTAAGTTTTTAGGAATTTGAACTGTTTTTCCTGAACTTGCGTTAGAATAAGGTGTTCCAGCAGCAACAACTTTCATGCCGGACTGATTTACAACATTTCCTTCCGAATCAGTTGAAAAAACACCGTCACGCGTATAATACAATTTGCCGTCAGAATCTTGTACAACAAAGAAACCGTTACCTGAAATCATTAAATCCATATCACGTCCAGTGCTTACAAAATCACCGGCAGTAAAATCTCTTGTAATACCACCAACTTTTACACCAAGACCAATTTGCTTAGGGTTTGTACCACCGCCGTCTTTAGTAGCTGCGCTACCATAAGACAGGTTTCTTGAATATAGTGTTTCAAAAGTCATATTAGCAGACTTGTAAGCTGTCGTATTGATGTTTGCAACGTTGTTTGCTACAACGTTGATTTGTGATTGTCCGGCATTTATACCGGTACTGGCTGTGTGTAATGCTTGTGACATTTATGTCGTCCTCCTGTTGTTGTCTGGGTTTTGTTTATCGTAGAATTTGCTTGTTTGTTGTTTGTGGAGTTGAAGGGTTAATAGAGTTGAAAAGTTGAAAGGTGGAATGGTTGAAAAGTTTGTTTAAAAAATTTTTTTAGACTTATTTTGTTTTATATAATTATAAATAACTATTCAACCTTTCCGCTTTTCAACTCTTCAACTTTATTAACTCTTTGTCGTATCGCTTGTGCCTTTACCACTTTCTCTAATAGAAGTAATATTCGAAATAGAATAATATTCGCCGTTAACTTTAACTTTACCTGTGCCATCTTTAAAGTTAGCTTCTGTAACTTTACCTGTGATTTCTGTTGTTTTAGAACTATCTTTTTCATCCGGAATTGTAATTGTAACTTCTTTTCCAACCATTGAAAGTGTTTGTGTAATTTCTGCATTCATCGCCATATCTTTGTACATTGCAGAAATATAATTCATACAATTTGTCAAACCGGTATTCATTTGAGTCATTTGCTCAAGAGAAGAATATTGAGCCAACTGCGACAACCATTCTGTATTATCAGTCGGTTGTGTCGGATCTTGGTTCTTTAATTGTTGCAACATAAGATTCAAAAACATGTTACTGTCATTTTTAGAACTTGTTTTTCTTTCCGTTGTATTTGATTGTGTAAATGCAGTCTGGTTCTGCAAATTTGTTATTTCAGTTGAAACTGTGGTCATAACCTTCTCCTAATTTTCTTCATTTTGCGCAAATGACATCATTTCTTCAAAACGTTCTTTTTCCTTTTGTCCTTTGCGTGAGTCTTGCTCTTTGTTTCCGCCTCTTGAACCTTCTTGTTCTGTCCAATCTGCGTTGTATTCACTCTCTTGCGTTTCGCTTAATTTAACCGTTACATTGTCAACATTAACGCCTTGTGCTAACAATGAATCTTTAAGTCCATCCAAACCCTTCATAATAAGATTTTTAGCATCCTGCGTAGCAACCGTAAATTGTGCCGACAAACCTTCTTTTGTATTAATAAGTTGTACCGAAACCTTACCCAAAGACTCAGGATTCAAAACAATGTTTACCTTAGAGCCTGTATTCATATTTTCCATTTGCTTAGAAATTTGATCAATAATTTTGCTCGGTGTAACATCGCTGTTTCCTGTTGGTTTCGCCGCTTGAAGCGATACATTAGACTGAGTAGAGTCTGTTTTTAACTCCCCAAAATTTGCGTCTGCTTGCTGCAAACTCGCCTTAATCCCCTGTTCTTCCGCTGTCTGGTTTTGCATCAAATCTGAGCTCTCTTCTTCACCTGATGACGTATCAGTCTCCACAGATTCAATGTTTAACTCTCTCAAAGTATCTTCGTCAACAAGTTCTTCTAAAGTTTTTCCTTCACTCTCCTCTGCATTTTCCGCTTTTAGAGGCATAATTTCAGGCAAATCATCTGTGTTGTTGAATCCGAAATCTTCAAGCACCTTATCCAAATCTATTCCATTAATTGTTACATTAAGTTCTTCTTCCAATGCTTCACTAACATTCTCAATTACTTTTTCAGCAACATTTTTAACCGTATCTTCAACTTGTCCTATTTGGTTTGTAATTTGTTCCATTAAAGGCTGAACAAGATTTTGTAATGTTGTTTCTACATCTTCCGAAGTTGTATTTTCTGAAACCGAATTTTCTGAGTCTATTGCACTATCAGTAACTTCTGCATCTTCTGCACTTGCTAAAGACAAATTTAAAGCTGATTCACTTCCAACTTCCTTATATGTTTCTTGAATTTTATCTTGCAATTTTTGGAAAGTATTTTCCGCAGTTTTTTTCATTCCGCCAATACTGTCTTTTACTGCATTAGCTTTTGTTTGCAAATTTGTTTGTTTATCCAAAACATTTTGAAAATCAGACTGCGTAAAGTCTTTAGCGTTTAATTTATCGCTAAATGACTGTTGACTATTAGTTATTAAATTGTTTAATAATGCTTGTGTCATCCGAGTCTGAACCTTGCTGATGTTATATCGTCAATTTCTTTCATTTCCGCTTGCAGAAAGCTTTTATAAAACTCTTTTTCTTGCTTTTCTTTAAGCTTTTTAAGAACTTCTACTTTTTGATGCGCTTCTTTTACTTCTTGTTGTTTTCTTGAAAGAATGTGTTTTGTGTTATTGATTATTCTTTCTTGATTGTTCGCGTCAGTTACGAGTTTTATGCCGAATTTTCTGTGGCTTTCGATTTGCATAATATCCAACTCTGACGCCGAATAAAGAGCTTCCATCTCTAAAGTGTTATTATCTTGAGCTTGCAGGATATTTTGAAGTTTTTCTTGTTGCAAATTTAAAGCTGCAACAATTTTAGCCATTTCCATTTGTCTTTGCTCAAGTTCTTTTTCTCGCATGTCAAGCACGACTTGCAATCGAAACTTGAATTTCTTCAATTTTACCTACCTCACCAAGATGATACTAAAATTAATACTATTAGTACCTCTTATACTTTACATCATGTCGGCATGCTTCCCATCATTTATATGGTTGATTTATTTTAAATTAATTAAAAAACTTTTTGTCATAAGGGATGATAATAGGATGTAAATAATTATATATATTTGTTTTCGGTGCAAAAAATTGCACCCTACCCTTTTTTAAATGGAAAATTGAAAGTGAACAATTGAAAATTGTTTTAAATAATTTTCCATTGTCTATTTTCAATTTAGAGAAGTAGGGTGCAATTTTTTGCACCATTAACGTTTATACGTTTGCCGTGCTGGATGAAATAGTTTAACGCAACCTATCAACTTCCTAAACATCTTCAAATAAATCTTTTAATGATACATTAAGAGCCTTCGCTATATCAATTAATGTATATAAAGAAGGGTGGTCAAAACCAACTTCTATTTTGCCAACAAAATTTAAAGACTTGCCAATTTTATCTGCAAGAATTTGTTGAGTAATTCCTTCTTTTTTACGGAATTTCTTAATATTAAGTCCAATTTGTTGAAATTCTTGTTCGTACATTACGTACAGTCTAAACGTAAATAATTGTTAATTATACGTGCTAGAATTACATAATTAGTGTATAATATTTTTACTTTTTAAATAGGATATAAAATATGAAACAAGAATTGATAAAACATTTAAATAATATAGAACGTTTGGTAGAAAAAAATTATATTACATTAGAAATAATGAAAAACTTTTGTGAAAATTGTGATGGTGGTTTTGAAAACTCTCAAAAAACGCTTGTAATATTGAGAGATATGATTGAACAACAAAAGTCTGTTTTGAATGGGTTTAACACATTTATTGCATCACTAAAAGAACAAAAATAATATTAATTGGTGCAAAAATTTGCACCCTACCCTTTCTACATCAAAAATGAACAATGGGAAATTATTTAATAAAATTGCCTTTTGAGTTACATTGTAAACCGTAAAAATGTTTTTTTTAAATAGCAAATTTTATTTTTACAATTTTTAAAAATAATATGAACATACAACCAAAACCATATCAACCTACATTTACCGCCAGAAGCCCTGAAATCAGGCGCGCTGATAAAATAATGCGTAACTTAATGCTTGAATACCCTGCATTCTCAAGTTCACGCGTAAAATTTTATGATTGTTATCAAAAACAAAGACCTAAAGTATTTGATAAGGTTCTTCCTATATATTGGAAATTACACGCAGAAAGAAATGGTTTATCAAAATACAACGGAATTGATTTTATAAACGCAACTTTAGAAATGGTAAAAAGGATTAAAAATGCTAACTGCGCCGAATATGCAACTATGGCAAGAGCTGCATTTTTAGCAAACGGATATAAAGATGTAAAATTAGGTTCTCTTAGAATTAATTACCCAAAAGAAGGCGTTTCACCAATGACGACCAGCGAAAAAGTCGACCATAGAGTCCTTATTGTCAACGCCGGCAAAAATGCAAAGCTCGATAATCCTAACACTTTTTCAAAAAAAGCTATTATTGTCGATCCGTGGGGTGGTTTTTGCGACTATGTTTCTAACGCTTTTAACACATACAAGGGTATTTTTCTTAGAAATTTAACCCCTCAAAAAGCTGCTTCTGCTAAAAATTTTATATTTGAAGAACGTATACCTATGAATATTACGAGCAGCACTTGCGCTTCTATTTGCGCCGAACATCCTGAATTAATCGTAAAATAGAACGAATTATCTAAAACAATTTTCAATTTTCCATTGCTTATACATTCATATTACAAGACACAAAATCTCGCCCTAAATCCTCTATTTACAAAATGTTATGGTATGCAATAAAATTTTTGAATTTAAAAATCTTTGTGATAGTATAAATTCTGAAAGGATTTTTATGAATTACATAGACGAAATAAATAGACTTAAGAAAGAGAAAAACGCAATAATACTAACTCACTGTTATCAACCGGTTGAAGTTGATGAAGTTTCAGATTTTGTTGGTGATTCTTTTTATTTGAGCAAAAAAGCTAAAGAAACAAACGCAGATATAATTGTTTTTGCAGGCGTGCATTTTATGGCGCAATCCGCAAAACTTCTTAACCCTGATAAAAAAGTACTTTTGCCAAACATGAATTCAGGCTGTTTTATGGCTGATATGATTAATGTTGAGCAGTTAAGACAGTTTAAGGCACTTCATCCGAATGTGCCGACTGTGTGTTATATTAATTCAACTGCTGAAGTTAAGGCAGAGTGCGATATTTGTTGCACAAGTTCAAACGCGGTTAATGTAGTGAGAAGTCTTGGTGCAAAAGAAATACTATTTTTACCTGATACTTATCTTGGTAAATGGGTTGAGAAAAAATTAGGTAACGTGAAAGTTACAACTTACAACGGCTTTTGTCCAACACACTTGAGGATTCGTGTTGAAGATATTGAAAACGCAAGACGCGAACATCCAAATTCTAAAATCCTTGCACACCCGGAATGTCACACAACTGTTTCAGAAATTGCGGATTTTGTCGGTTCAACCAAAGAAATTATGGATTATGTTGCAAATTCTAATGAAAAGAGTTTTGTAATCGCAACAGAAAAGGGCGTTTTAGATAGACTTAAACGTGATTACAAAGACAAAGAATTTTTCTTGATTAGAGAAGACATTGTTTGTCAAAATATGAAATGGAATTCATTAGAAGATATTTATAATGCTTTAAAATTTGAACAACACGAAGTTACAGTTGAAGAAAAAGTTGCCAAAAAAGCTTGTGAATGTATAGAAAAAATGTTAATAGGAGCTTGCGTATAAATGGATATATTAGTTGGAATGTCAGGAGGAGTGGACTCTTCAACAGCAGCCTTACTTCTAAAAGAAGCGGGACATAACGTTATTGGCGCTACAATGGCGATTTGGGGCGACAAAGGCATGAGCGTAAAAATCAATCCTTCAAGTCACGGTGCTTGTCTTGGCCCTGACGAAAAAGAAGATATCGAATCAGCAGCAAAAGTTTGTAAAGAGTTAGGTATTGAGTTCCATGTTTTTGATTGCGCAAGCAAGTATGACGAAATCGTTTTGAAAAATTTTAGGGATGAATATTTGAAAGGCAGAACTCCAAACCCTTGTGTTTGGTGCAATTCACTTATTAAATTTGATGTTTTACCGTATATTGCAAAAGAAAACGGGCTTAAATTTGAAAAATTTGCAACAGGTCATTATGCAAGAGTTGAGGCGGATGAAAACGGCAGATACTTGCTTAAACGCGGTGTAAATCCGCACAAAGATCAGTCATACTTCTTGTACCGTTTAAAACAAAGACAATTAGAAAATATTTTGTTACCTTTAGGCGGTTATACAAAAGAAGAAATTCGTGCGATTGCTTCAAAAGCAGGTTTAGAAGTTGCTGAAAAACCTGATTCGCAAGATTTTTATGAAGGCGATTATAATGAACTTTTGGGAGTAAAACCAAAACGCGGTAATATCATTGATATGAACGGCAAAGTTTTGGGCGAACACGAGGGCGTTTGGAATTATACAATCGGTCAAAGAAAAGGATTAGGAATATCTTCAACTGAGGCTTTATATGTAGTTGAACTTAAGGGTGAAACTAACGAAGTTGTTGTAGGATTTAAGGACAAAACTTTTAAAGACAGACTTGTTGCTGATGATTTAAACTGGATTGCGTTTGACAAACTTGATAAAGAAATTAAGTGTCAGGCAAAAATTCGTTCAACTCAGACTCCAACAAATGTTACTGTTCGTCCTATCGGCGAAGACAAAATAGAAGTTGTATTTGAAGATATGCAAAAATCAATCGCTCCCGGACAATCCGTTGTGTTGTATGACGGTGATGTTGTGTTGGGAGGAGGAGTTATTGAGTAGTATTTAAGGGAATAGGGGAATAAGGTAATAAGTGAATAAGTGGTTTTAAACTTTTTATTATTATTGCGTTAAATTAACGCATTTATTCAAGAACATTTCTAAAATCTCTTATTACCCTATTACCTTATTCCCTTATTCCCTTCTCAAAGAAAGGACAAAAATGAACAAACAAGAACTACTAAACCTATATAATCTACCTTTAGAAGAACTAATTTCTAAAGCAGAACAAGTTACTAAAGAAAATTTTAACAACGAAGTTGAGGTTTGCTCTATTATCAGTGCAAGAACAGGAAAATGTGGTGAGAACTGCAAATACTGTTCGCAAAGCGTTCACAACCACGCTGATATTTTGTGTCACCCTCTAATGAGCGTTGAAGAAGTTAAGACTGCAGCTGAACAAGCTAAAGCTAACGGCGCTTCAAGATTTTGTATCGTAACATCTGGCAGAAGCGAAAATGGCGACGACTTTAATAAAATATTGGAAATGATTAAAGCTGTTGCATCCATAGAAGGTATTCACTGCTGCGCTTCTTTGGGTTTATTAAACAAAGAACAAATCAAACAAATAAAAGAAGCAGGCGTAGAAAGATTTAATCACAACATAAACACTTCCAAAAATTATCATAAAGAAATTTGTACAACTCACAACTTTGAAGATAGAGTTAATACTGTTAATATGATTAAAAAAGCCGGCATGGAAGCTTGTACAGGTGTTATATTGGGCATGGGCGAAGGTAGAGAAGACAGAATTGATATGGCACTTTCTCTTGCGGAACTTAATCCAAAAACGGTGCCAATAAATGTTTTAAATCCCATCAAGGGAACGCCTTTGGAAAACTTTGAAGACAAAATTACTGAAGAAGAAGTTATAAGAACAATTTGTATCTTTAGAATTGTGCTTCCAAAAGCAATTTTGCGCTACGCAGGCGGAAGAAAGACCAGATTGTCTAAGGAAATGCAAGAATTAGGCTTGAGAGCAGGAATTAACGGCTTGCTTGCAGGTGATTATTTAACAACAAAGGGCGTTAAAGCAATGGAAGATATGCAAATGATTAAAAACGCAGGTAAAGTTTTAGAAAAAGCGTAAAACTTACAAAGTACCAAACTTCAATGTAATATAAATTTGCTAAAAACAATGATATCCAAGAAAAAGGATGTCATTGTTTTTAGTATTCTTGCGTTTTATTTAATAACTCATTCAAGGGGAGAAATGTAAACATTTGTAACAATCCTTAAAAAAAACCTAAAGTTTTTGAAAAATGTGCCGATAACATTAATACAAAGAATAGGGACAAACGGATATGGCAGAAACATTCAATCTGAACAATTTTTTACAAACGTATAAAACTCAGACTTATGATCCGACTAAACAGCATGCAGCGGCCGAAGAAAGAATGGAAGCTAAGCTGCAAGAGCAAGCAAAAGAAGCCGTTTCAAGTAAAGGATTTTTGACACTTACTTTGTCAGAAAAAATGGCTGAGCTCGGTATCGGAGAAAGAGTGCTTCAACAAGTTGCAGATACTGCAACAGGACTTGTTACGGATATCGTTGATCCGTTAAACGAATATTTGAAAAAATACGAAAATATATTTGACCAAAGAGTTTATCATACAGAAATCCAAAGTTATGCAAAACAAATGTTCTTTGCTTCACAAGCTATGAAAGAAGAGGCTTCTGAAGATACAAAAGGACAAAATTTTGTATATGATATGTAAAATCCACTCCTTTTTTTATACTAAAAATCAAGGTGTCTGCTTTTAAAAATCAGGCACCTTTTTTGATGCGCTAATAAAACAGTCTAAAAGTAAATTTTTTTTACAATTGGCATGAAATCACGAGCAATTTTTTAATATTTACTATACAATGGTAATATTGAGCAAAGGACGGATGCATGGTGGAAACTTTTGAATTAACGAATTACAATTTTTATTCCAGTCGCTTGGATATGGAACTTATATCCAATATTGTAGACACTTTAAAAGAGATTTTGGAAGAAGATAAAAAAGAAGAACAGCCTTTGTTTTTAAAAGTTGCCGATGATTTTATTTTGAACATAGCACGCAAAGTTGTTCAAGAAAAGAAAAAAACATTCTTAATCGGTATCACAGGCGAAAGTGCATCAGGAAAGACCGTATTTGTTGATAATACTATCGAGGCTGTTGTGCGCGATAAAAAAGAAGGCATCTACACCGTTATCCGTCAGGATGATTATTACAAAGACACATCAAAAGAACTGCAAGACGCCGGTAGTTACGATGCTTTATTTAAAACAGGTTTTAGCTTTGACACTCCTGACGTTATCAATTTAGCTTTGATGAGAGAACATTTGTTAGGCCTAAAAAAAGGCGAAACAATAGTTTCTCCTAAATATGATTTTGTAACTTGTGTTTCAAATCCTCAAGGGGATGTTAAAAAGCCTGCAAAGGTTATTTTAACAGAAGGTTTATATGTACTAAACAAAGAAGTTCGCGACATCATGGACGTAAAAGTTTATGTTTATACACCTATTGAAGTAATTAAAGAACGTTGGTACAAACGCGCGGTTTCTCGCGGTAAAACAGGCGAAGCTGCAGATTTGCAATTTAAAGACGTAAATGCAACAGCTCAACAATATATTAGACCTACTTATCAAATTGCAGATTGCATAATAAACGGCATGGTTGACAAAGATTACATTAAAGTAATCACCGACAAAATCCTCGTTCGCCTTGCAGAAGTTTGCTGCTAGGTACTACGCACGTAGACATTGGGGCGGCTTCTAGGTAGGGAATACAAGAGGGAATAAAAACTACCGACTACGCCTTTGGGTAAGGCTATCGGGTTGGGCGCAATTGGAATGGAAAATTGAAAAGTAGGTTGGGCATTCCTGCCCAACAAGAACTAAAAAATGTCTGTCGTGTTAAACAATTTTCATTCAACACAACAACAACTAAAAGGAGATAGAATGTTTGAATTAAAAGCACAATTATATTTTTCAGCAGCACACCATTTACTAAACTACGATGGTGAATGCGAAAATCAACACGGGCACAACTGGCTTGTAGAAGCTTATGTTAAAGGCGAAGCCTTAGATAAAAGTAACATTTTGGTTGACTATAAGGTTTTGAAAAAAGAATTGAAGGCTGTTCTTGATTTATTAGACCACAAAGACATCAACGAATTACCTTATTTCAAAAACGAAAGCCCATCCAGCGAAATAATCGCAATGTTTATTTATAACAAATTAAAAGAAAAAATTGTTCAAGTATCAAAAATTTCTGTTTGGGAAACTGCGACATCTTGCGCAAGTTATTACGAAGAATAATCCACATACATAAAAAAAAGTTTGCCGTTTTGAAAATGGCAAACATTAAATAAACACGAGGATATTAAGAGAGAGTATAAAAAGAAATCTTGTCTTGATTAATCAACTTAACGTTTCAGTTTTTTAATCTTTTAATTTTGTTTTCCTTATCTTACTTAGTTCTTACATATATATAAAGTTTTTTTGTATTCAAAAATTGCCTTTTTTTAATGCAATGTAACGAAGTTTTAAAATCGTATATACAGAGCATGCATGGGGTAAATATTGAGCAGATTATTTACCAAACCCTCCTATTAGCAAGCAAAATTTTTGCCATAAATTCAATTTTGGAGTAGTACCACCATTTGAACTTTTAACAGTTTTTGCTGACCAGTTTTCATTTTCGGCATGTTTTTTCACTGCTTCTTTTAAATCATTTATTGTAATTGGAGAACCTGTTTTTCTGTTTCCTGATTCAGAGATTATTCGCGCATGTTCAAATATATATTGCAAATCCCTAAATGAAGCATGGTTAGACTCTTTAGCTATACTTGCACAAATACTGTCCAACTTAGAGCTTTTGATATCGGTTAATTCTTTATCTACAACATCTTTTGGCAACTTTTTGTAATATTCTACAATTGCATTTTTAAGTTGTTCTTTACTTGGAAGCGGTATAAATATTTTTTGTGGGAATCTGTTTAAAATTGCATCATCCAAGAATTTATCAAGAGCAACACCTTTAGTCGCCTTGTTTGTCGCTGCAATAACCTGAATATTATCACAAGATGTTAATTTTGTTAGAGTCATTTTGAATGCGTTTTGGAATTTTTCTCCTAATTTTTTGTTTGAACCGTCTTCTTTTCTAGCTATTGAATCAAATTCATCCATGAAGACAATAAATTTCTTATCAGGATTGCTTTTTGCTTTTTTCTCTAACTGTTCCACAAAACCAATAATATTATTTTCGGTTTCACCAACGTACTTGTCTGTCAATTTTAGAACATTCATTTCGTATAGTTCAGTACCTGGGAATTTTTCTTGCATATATTTTGTATTCGCATAAACAAATGCATTTTTTCCACCACCCGGTTCACCATATAACATCATGCCCAAACCGCCTTTTTCACCTTTTTTCTTCAATGATTCAGAGCGTTCTATGCGTGTTTTTATGTCTTCAACAACTTTTTTCATATCAGGGCTTAAAGTTAGTTCTTCAAAAGATTTTTCTTTGCTTACATCGACAGGCTTCAAGGTATCTAAAAGTTTTTTACTGCCGTCTCCTCCGATTCCGCCAATGCCACCCATTTTATACATTTTTTTCTTAAAACAAAGACTTGCCAGTGCAACAGCCGCAGAGGCTAGAAAACCCGCTGCAATCCCGATTTGAGCTAACACGCCTGCCTTATTCCAATTTTCTTTACTTTTTTCTTTCTTCTCAGCTTTTTGTTGTTCCATTGCCTGCATCATAAAAACATCATCTAATGAATTATCTTCCTGCATTGGTAGAGTATAACGATTATTATTATTTACCTGATAATCATTTGCTTTAAATCGGATTGGGGTTTGTGTATTAATTTGAGTCATTTTATAATTCCTTCTACTTCACTGAATTTAAAAACGCTTGTAACTCTGTATCTGATATATTTAAACTATTTTTACTATCTACAATAGCTTGAATAATATCTTTAAATTGCAACTCACCTTCTTTTGGAATTTCAGCAGCTTCACCCAATACAGAATTTAATTTTCTAAAAGAAGTTTCTCTTTCTGGCTTGGCAAGCAGATCTATAATTTTGTCCCATTTAGGATTGTTAATGTCTTTTATTTCAGACGATATCATTGTTCGTTCTGCATTAGCGTAATATTTTTCAATAGCAGATTTGATTTGAGTTTTATCAGGACGATCAACTAAAACTTTTTGTGCAAATCTGTCCAACATTGCGGAATCTAATTGTTTTCCTTCTAGAGCCGCAAGCTTTGAATTAATTTTTAAGTTAGTAGCGCCCATTACAATTATGTTTTCTTCATTTGTTAAATTATTAAATCCTTTTTTGAAAGCATTTAAAACATCATTAGAAAGTTTCGCACCACTGCTCGAGTCTTTCATCATTACAGAATCAATTTCATCTATAAAAACAAAATATTTTTGTTTTGGATTCTTTTTTGCTTCCTTTATAACAGCTTCCATTGTTCCCAAAACATTTTGTTCTGATTCACCATGCCATTTAGAATTCATTTTAGAAATATCCATCTCAACAAATTTAGCATTCGGGAATTTCTTAGTTATTGCATAAGCAAAAGTATTTTTACCTGTTCCTGGAGGTCCATAAAATAAAATAGCTGAACCTTTTTTCCCACCTCTTTTAATAATACTATCGTAATTTTCTATTCTATTAGTAATTTTTTCCATTGTTTTTTTAAGATTTTCAGGCAATGCCATCTGATCAACACTCAGTTCTTTTGACAAATCTTTAAAATCTAATTTAAAACTTTTCTTAATAAAACCGGCTTGATGCGCAAGTAACCCAATGGACGCTAGACATGCGCCTAAAATTCCAATTTGAACACTTGTATTTAAATATTGCTGATTTTTCGCTTTTTTCTTTGCTTTTTCTTGCTCGCTAATAAAGCTATCAACTGGATTGTCCATCTGCGCTGACGCTCTGAAGTTTACTTTTGGTTGATTATTTACGACATTGCCATTTTGAATTGTTGGAATATTTCCAATTGTATCAATCGTAGTCATACGAACTCCTGCACTAATTACTTCTAACATGTATAAAACAAAAAGTTTAAAGAAATTGCTCTATTGTAAAGATTTGTAAAAGTTTTTTCAAAAAAGCTAAAGTTTTGGCAAAATGTGCCGATAAACATGTAAAAGGGACAAAATAAAGGAAGCAAAAAAATGGGATTAGCCTGCTCACAAATTAGACTTTTAACATTGACAGCCCGCAAAGCCGATTGCGAGTATGGCATCTCTATTGATTCAATGCAAAAGATGGCATTATCAAGAGAGCAAACCCAACTATCGCAACAATATAACAGCAAATTAAAGGCTAAGCAAATTTCTTATTATGCAAACGGCAAGTATAACAAGATGAATTATAACTATTTGATGGGATATGGTAATAATTATAGCGCAATAATCGGTGGCACTCAGCCTCTTAAGAGTCAAAATTCAATGATTTTGACAGACTTTAAAGGTCAAGTAGTTATGAGTAAAGCTTATGCCAACGCAATCACAAGTGTACTTGGCACTTCTGCCATGGATTCTCAAGGCAGAGGCGGTACATTCTCAATTGACAAAATACCTGCAATTTTAGCAAAACTTCTTCCCGGGTTTACAGAAGAACAATTTAAGAATGCAATCGACGATAAATCTCAAAATAGTACAAGCTATGATGCAAACAGTGTTCAGACCGTCACCGGGAATAGTACAGGCAATAAAGTTACGGTTGATAATACAGAAAATACAACTAAAAAAATCCAATCAATTGTAGATTTCTATTATCCGATTTTCCAAGCTGCGGCTGCAAACGGTTGGACAACAGAATACAACAATGATATGGCAACGAATGATGAATATGTAAGTGACGCATTATCAAGCGGAACTTTCCAACTTGCAACAGTTAATGATGAAGGTAATTATGACCCTGATACCTCATTAACATATTATATTACAAGCGGTCTTGTTGCACAAAATAATAACTCTGAAGTAAGAGAAGAAGTTACTGCTTGGTACGAAGCTGAAAAAGCAAGAATTTCCGAAAAAGAAGACTACTTAGATATTGATATGGATAATTTGTCAACTGAGCTTGAAGCAACCAATCAAGAAATTCAAGCAATTCAGTCATTAATTGATGATGCTATCAGTTCTGTATTTGATTGGGGTAGCAAATAATAATTAAAAATCCTCCTTTTATGCCTTCTTTCAATTGGAAACCCTAACGGGAAATTTACAAAACAAAAGAGCATTCTTGACATTTGGCATGCTTTGTCATAAACTAACCATGCCGAAGTATAGTGCTATGGTATGCCTTGCTCGGTTTATGCACAATAAGTTAAGGAGAAACAAAATGCCAAAAATGAAAACCCACCGTGCAGCAGCTAAGAGATACAAAGTTACTGGCACAGGTAAAATCACAAGAAGACATGCAGGTATTGGCCACTTGCTTCAACACAAAGCTGAATCAAGAAAACGTAAGATTTTCGGAGATGTAGTGATTTCTGAATCTTACGAAAAATTGATTTCAAAAGAGTTACCTTACAAGAAGTATGCTAGATAGGAGTGTTGAACAATGAGAATTAAACGTGGTAATGTATGTCGTAACAGACACAAAAAAATATTAAAGCTTGCTAAAGGCTTCAAAGGCGCAAGAAGCAGAATTTTTAAAGTTGCAAATTGTGCAGTTATGAAAGCTCTAAAATATGCTTACAGAGATAGACGTGCTACAAAACGCAATATGCGTCGTTTATGGATTGTAAGAATTAATGCAGCTGTTAGAGAACAAGGAATGAGCTATTCTAGATTCGTTAACGCTTGCAAAAAAGCAAACATTCAAGTTAACAGAAAAATGCTTGCTGATTTGGCAGTTAATGATAAAGAAGCATTCGCAGTTGTTGTTGAAGCAGCAAAAGCAGCTTTATAATTTATAGGTCTAAACAAAAAAGGGTGACTTTCTCTAAGTCACTCTTTTTTTGTTGCTTAAAAACAAAATTTGCAGGCTGATTTTGTTTTTAATATAATTATCATGCAATAATTTGCAAATAAGAAAGGAAAGAGATTATGAAAAAATCAATTCAAGATTTAGGTGACATCAAAGGAAAAGTTGCTCTTGTTAGAGTTGACGTTAACGTTCCTCTTGATGAAAACAAAAATGTAACTGACGATACTCGTATTCAAGCTATCGTTCCAACCGTAAAATTCTTAAAAGATAAAGGTGCTAGAATCGTTCTTATGGCTCACTTAGGCAGACCAAAAGGCGAAAGAAATATGGAATTTTCTCTAGCTCCTGTTGCTAAATACATGGCTAAAGTTTTCGGCGAAGAAATCGTTTTCATCCCTTCAGTTGAAGAAGCAAAACCATTCGTTGAGAAACTTGCTGACGGTCAAATCGCTTTATTGGAAAACATCAGATTCTACAAAGCTGAAGAAGCTAAAGATGATGATATGACATTTGCAAACGAATTAGCAGCTTTAGGCGATTTCTATGTAAACGACGCATTCGGCGCAGCTCACAGAAACCACACTTCAACTGCTAAATTGGCTAAGGTTCTTAAACCTGCCGTTTCAGGTTTGTTGATGGAAAAGGAAATCAGATGCTTATCTCAAGCTTTGGATAACCCAACAAGACCATTCACAGCTGTTGTTGGCGGTGCTAAAGTTTCTTCTAAAATCGGTGTTTTAGAAAACTTGTTAGACAAAGTTGATAATATGATTATCGGTGGCGGTATGGCTTACACATTCGTTAAAGCTAACGGCGGTAAAATCGGTAATTCAATTTGCGAAGATGACCAAATCGATGTTGCTAAAGCTATCGAAAAGAAAGCTCAAGAAAAAGGCGTTAAACTTGTAATGGCTACTGATGTTCTTGTTACTGACGATTTCTCTGGCAACGGTAAAAATGAATTCGTTAAAATCAACGAAATCCCTGACGGCTTTGAAGGCGTTGACGCTGGCCCTGATTCAAGAAAAGCTTTCGCTGAAGTTCTTAAATCTTCAAAAACAATTCTTATGAACGGCCCTGTTGGTGCTTTCGAAAATCCTAAATTCGCTGAAGGCACAAAAGCTGTATTAGAAGCTATTGTTGAAGCTACAAAAGCTGGTGCTACATCAGTTATCGGTGGTGGTGACTCAGTTTCTGCAGCTAAAAAATTCTTCAAGGCTGAAGATTTCACTCACGTTTCAACAGGTGGCGGTGCTTCTCTTGAATTTATCGAAGGTAAAGTACTTCCGGGTGTTGCTGCATTGGATGACAAGTAGAAATAAATTGAGAATTTAAAAATTCAATTTTATAAATGGCCTTTGTAAAATACAAAGGCCATTTATTTTAATTT
Source organism: uncultured Candidatus Melainabacteria bacterium (assembly GCA_934747335.1). Taxonomy (GTDB): domain Bacteria; phylum Cyanobacteriota; class Vampirovibrionia; order Gastranaerophilales; family Gastranaerophilaceae; genus CAG-196. The sequence goes on along the minus strand of CAKVGS010000003.1, from coordinate 55,092 downwards.
TCAAGAATTTAAAGCGATTTTTTTGTTTTTATGCTAAAATATCTTTGACCCAATAAGAAGAATATTTCATACGAATTAATTATTTGTGAAATTGTTTATATAATGTATAATGTTATTGTCACTTTTATACATAATAAGAAAGGAAAATAAGAAATGAGTTTTGTACCTGTTGTAATCGAACAATCTAGCAGAGGTGAACGTTCTTTTGATATCTTCTCAAGATTGTTAAGAGAAAGAATTATCTTCTTAGGAACTCCTGTTGATGATATGGTTGCAAACCTAATCGTTGCACAGCTTCTTTTGTTAGATAGTGAAAACCCTGAAAAAGATATTATGTTATATATCAACTCTCCGGGAGGTAGCGTAACTGCAGGTTTAGCAATTTATGATACTATGCAACACATCAGAGCTGACGTTCAAACAATTTGTTTGGGTCAAGCTGCTTCAATGGGTGCATTCCTACTATGCTCAGGTGCTAAAGGTAAAAGAATGGCTCTTCCACACTCAAGAGTATTGATTCACCAACCTTTAGGTGGCGCTCAAGGTCAAGCAACCGATATCGAAATTCAAGCTCAAGAAATTTTGAGAATCAAAAAGACATTGAACGAAATCATGGCTTCAAATACAGGTCAATCAATCAAGAAAATTGAAAAAGATACTGACCGCGACTATATCATGACTCCTCAAGAAGCTCTTGAATACGGTATGATTGATAAAGTTATCACAAAAGACGCTATGTAATAAATAGAAATCACCCTCTCCTTGGGAGAGGGTAGAATTTCTTAGCAAGTGTAAGCGAGCTTAGAAATTCGGGTGAGGGGTTCACTTAAAGTAGGTTGGGCATACTTGCCCAACAACTATAAAAACCAAAATCCAAACAGTCAACAAACAGGAGAAATTATGTCATCTAATGATAGGTTAAAATGTTCATTTTGCGGTAAAACGCAAGATCAGGTAAAGAAATTAATTGCAGGCCCTGACGTATTCATTTGTGATGAATGCGTAGAGTTATGCAACGAAATTTTAGATGAAGAATTTTTTGAACAAAAAGAAAAAACAGGTGAAAAGGCTGAAAAGAAAACAGAAGATGTTGAAGACAAGCCAATTCCAAAGCCTCATGAAATTAAAGAATACTTGGATCAACATATTGTCGGACAAGATGATGCGAAAAAAGTTCTTTCTGTGGCTGTTTACAACCACTACAAACGTTTAAAACACAACCAAAAAGCTGATACAAATGGTGTTGAAATCCAAAAATCAAACATCTTGTTGGTTGGTCCAACAGGTAGCGGTAAAACATTATTGGCTCAAACATTGGCTAAAATGCTTGATGTGCCGTTTGCGGTAGCTGATGCTACAACATTAACAGAAGCAGGTTATGTTGGTGACGACGTAGAAAATATTCTTTTAAGATTGTACCAAAATGCTGATTACGATGCTAAAAAGGCAGAAAAAGGCATTATTTATATTGATGAAATTGACAAAATCGCAAGAAAATCAGAAAACACATCAATTACAAGAGATGTTTCAGGTGAAGGCGTTCAACAAGCCTTATTGAAACTTATTGAAGGTACTTTATCAAATGTTCCTCCTCAAGGCGGAAGAAAGCACCCTCAACAAGAAATGATTCAGATAGATACAAGCAATATCTTGTTCATCGTTGGTGGTGCATTCGTTGATTTGGACAAAATCATTGAACACCGTGTTAAAGATGGTACTTCAATCGGTTTTGGCAAATCCGCTCCAACTCAAGCCGAAAAAGAACAAGCAGCTGCTAAAATTCTTAAAAAATTACAGCCTGAAGATTTGCTTAAATTCGGTTTAATTCCTGAATTTATTGGTCGTATTCCCGTTTATGCTGTTCTTGATGCATTGGATGAAAAAACATTGAAAATGATTTTGACAGAACCTAAGAACGCGGTATTGAAGCAATACAAATGCTTAATGGAAATGGACGGCGTTGATTTGGAATTTGAACCTGATGCGATTGATTTGATTGCGAAAAAGGCAATTAAGCGTAAGACCGGCGCAAGAGCACTTCGCTCAATTGTAGAAGAATTAATGCTTGATGTTATGTATGATATTCCTACAAAACACGATATCACTAAGTTTGTTGTTACAAAAGATATGGTGGAAAAGCAGGATGAAATTGATAACACTGCGGAATTAATTCATTTACCGCAAAGTAATGCTTCAAGCAATTCTGAAAAAACAAGAGCCGAGATTGCTTAAGAAAAATAAAATGATAATAAGAAAAGGAATTTACAAATTTGTAAATTCCTTTTTTTATTATTTAACAAAATTAAGGTCTGATTAAAAACTTAATTGCATTACCTGCAATATGCTGTTGCATTGCGTATTCTACTTTTTCTAGCGGAAGCTCTGCCGTGATAAGTTTTTCAACTTCCACATCACCTGATGCGATTAAATCAAGTGCTTGTCTAAAATATTTTGGAGTATGGTGAAATACGCTCATCAAGCGGATGTCGCCATAATGCATTTTTGTAGTGTCAAAGCTTACTTTAGAACCTGATTTACAACCGCCAAAGAAATGAACCGTTCCGCCCGGGCGAACGCAAGAGAACACAAGTTCCCAAATCTCAGGCATTCCGACACATTCAATTGCAACATCTAATCCTTTGCCTTCTTCTGAAAAATCTCTAAATATTTTTTCAGGATTTGCATATTTTTTCAAGTCAACTATATCATCAACATGCGCAAATTCTTCTGCAAGTTTTAATTTAATCGGATTACGACCTGCTACAATTACACGTGCGCCTTTTAATTTGCATAATCTTGCAAACATCAAACCTATTGGGCCTATACCAATTACCCCAACGGTTTGCCCCGGTTTAATACCTGTTCTTTCGACACCGTGAACAACGTTTGCTAATGGTTCACAAAACGCAGCTTTTTCAAACGATAAGCTTGGTGGTAAAATAAGCGTATTCTTTTTTACAATTCTTTCAGGAACTACAATATACTCTGCATACGCACCATTTAGCAAGTTCAAGTTTTCGCAAAGGTTGTATTCACCGCGTTTACAATAGAAGCATTCTCCACAAGGTGCAGAGTTTGCGCAAACAACTCTATCTCCGACTTTTACATTAGTAACATCTGAAGCTACTTTTTCAACAATACCTGAGAATTCATGGCCGAACCCTGAAGGAATTTCTTTGATTAAAACAGGATGTCCGCGACGAAAAGTCTTAACATCTGTTCCGCAAGTCAATGCTGCTTGAATCTTAACAAGAATTTCCCCTTTTTCTAGGGGTTTAACCATAGTTTCTTCATATCTTATATCTTGTGGACCGTAAAAAAGAACTGCTTTCATTTTATTTAATAACCTTTAAAATTGTTGCTGTAATATCATCCCCGCCATAAATAACCGCAGATTTTGGAACTACCATTGTGTAGCCCAACTCAGTTGCTTTTTTGCCGATTTGCTCGGTAATACTTGCATCAGTTGCTTTTAATTTAGCGGCATAATCTTTTGTATAAGCTTCTCTTTTTGCTACCAGTTGCTTTTCATATTGAGCAGCAAGAGCCTTCTTTTTCTTCTCATCTGTCTGTTTATTAACATCAGCTTGAGCTTTTTTGATAAATTCTGTTAACTCTTTGTTTCTGGCATCTTGACTTGATTTAAGAGCTTTTACTTGGGCTGATGCAGCTACAACTTTTTGTATATCAACTACCGCAATTTTTTGAGGTTCTGGTGCAGCCAAAGCCGCAGTTGCAAACATAATTAAGCTTGCAAGTGATAATGTGATAGTTTGTTTTAATTTCATAAATCAGCCCTTTCTTTTAATTAAAATGAATGTCGATACAATAATTATACCAACAGACACGCAGATTGCAACAGGCAAGCCAAAAAGGTATTTAACCGAATCAATACGAACGTTCTCAACAAGAATCCTTACCACTGAATATAAAATCAAATAAATAAGTGCTATATTTCCTTCTTTTTTGATTTTATTACTTTTCATCAAGAGAATTAAAACAACAAAAATTAAAACATCCAAAATACTTTCGTACAAAAACGCAGGATGAAAATATTCGCAATCTTGATACGGAATTGGTCTGTATTGAGGTGCTATATATAATTTCCATGGTAAATCAGTAGGACGTCCAAACGCCTCTGAATTAAAGAAATTCCCCCATCTTCCAATGGCTTGTGCAAGCGGCAAGCCTAATGCACAAACATCAGCAAGTTTTAATGCAGAAATCTTATGTCTTATACTAAAAAGCCATAATCCTAACGCGCCACCTAAAATCGCACCATGAATAGAAATTCCGCCATGACGTATCGCAATAATTTCAGTCGGGAATCTTAAATAAAAATCATAGTTTAGCGCGCAATAATAAAGTCTTGCACCTAATATCCCAAAAATAATCAAATATGGCGCTAAATCAATTATGGTTTCATTTTTTAAGCCGAAAAACTTTGTTCCTACCCAATCAGAATAAAGCGTTCCGATTGAAATCGCAATCGCCATAATTACGCCATAATAATAAATATTAACACCACAAATCGTGCATAAAATTTGAGAAGGTGAAGTGAACATTATTCAGCATCTTCTTTCGCGGAATTGTCGTCACCATTTATAAAAGAATTAGATTCTTCGATTAACTCTTCAATAGTTTTCTTATCTTCTGCTGTTGGCTTTAATTCTAAGTATTTTGTAAGATTTTCTACTGCAGATTTTTTGAATTCTACGGCCTTTAATTTATCTTCTTCAGTAATTTCTTTTTTATCTTCTGTAACATCTACAAGTTCGTCTGCCAAGTCTGCTTGAGCAACACCTAGAGAATAATAGAAATCTGCAAAATCAGGTTTTATTTTTATACCGCCTTCAAAAGCTTCAATTGCTTTTTCATACTTTTTAGCATTAATTGATGCAATACCCAAATTATAGTATGTTTCATACATTGTAGAATCCAAATCCAAACTTGCTTGAAGTCTGTTCATTGCTGATTCATAATCACCTTTTTGCATATATTCTGCTGCTTTATTATTAAGCTCTTGTACTGCAATATTGTTAATACACGCCGTAGAAATTACAGCCACAAACAATACTGATGCAATCATTAAAGCTTTTTTCATTTCAACTAATTCCCTCTTACAAAATAATAATGGTATTTTATTACATTTTTATTAAATAATCAAGTTTGTAAAGTTTCATCATCTATTTAACCTAAAAATTTCAAGCAAAATAAAAAGGACGGCGATTGTCGTCCCTACAATTATTAATTTCCCATTTTTCCCTTTTTTCTTTTAAGAATTTTCATCATCACTCAAGTAACGATAATCTAACATACTTCCTTCGTACTCAGTCAAATCATCACCATAATATAATGACATATTATTAATGACACGATTTGTATCTGCAATTTTTTGTTTTTGAATATCTGAATTTACTCCATAAGCACTGATTTCTTGGTTGGTAACCTTGCCATCATGGTTTGCATCAATATCATCAAAGTGATTTAGCACTGTCTCTTGCAAAGAAGTACTCATGCCGGCAGATGCGCCCAAAGACATTATCTGTTCTCTTGTCAAACCTTGCGTAGCCATGTTATTCATCAGAGTTTGAATTTCGTCTGCTGTGATTTGGCCATCACCATTTTTATCTACGCTGTTAAAATTAGAGCTTAGATATGACGCAAATGTTGAACCATAAGTAGTATTTGTAACATTTGTATTTGTTAACGCTTTATTTATATTCTCTAAAGTTAATCCATCCGTATACTGACTTGATAATAGAGAAAAAGAATTTGTTAAACCTGAGTTTATTCCTGAAAATAAAGAAGAACCGTCTAGTCGTTTGCTCATAATACATCTCCTTGTGTTTAGTTGTGATTATTCACTCTCTAGTTTAATGTTTTTTTCAAAAAAGTCAATCATACAAAAATATGGGATTTATATTCCTATTCTTCTTTAATTTTCTTCAATAGCAAAATCAACGGTGTGATAATAATTCCGGCTACCGCAAAAATTCTAAACGCATCAATAAATGCCGATAAATTTGCTTGCTGCATCAACAATTGATAAGCCGTGTGTTGTCCCATATAAGTTGCTGTATGCGGATCAAACGTTGTCATAAACGCGCTTCCGTAAGCTTGAACTCTTTCTGTGTAATTTTGCGCAGTATCTGTTAAATGCTGAATTAACATAAATTGGTGTTTTTGCGCCCCACGAGAAAGCAAAGTTGCAACAATGGATGTACCAAACGCACCGCCGAGGTTTTTAAGCAAGTTCTGCAAGCCACTGGCGTTTGTCATTTGGTCATTACTAATAGTTGCCATTGATAATGTAATAATCGGAATCATTGCAAGTCCTAAACCAATTCCGAACAAAAAGTTTGGAATAGCGATATTCATTGTCGAAATTTGCAAGTTTAAACCGCCAAGCATCCAACTTGCACCGGCAATACATCCCAAACCTATCATAACAAGAATTCTATTATCCATAATATTTGCAAGAGTAGCACACAAAATCATAGCAGTTAATGCACCAACACCACGCGGCATCATAGACAAACCGCTCTTGAAAGCATCATATCCCATTAGCGATTGCAAGAATTGTGGGAGAATCGCCATTGATGCCAAAAGTACGGCTTGCATTACAATCTGAACAAGCGTTCCGACAAAAAAGTTTTTATCTTTAAATACACTTAAATCAACAAGCGCATCCTTGTTTTTTATTTGAGAAATTAAAAACGCTAAGCCAGTTGCGCAAGATATTGCAGATAACCAACAAATCCAAGGCGCATTAAACCAGTCGGCATTATTACCTTTATCTAGAACAATTTGTAAAGTCAAAAGCCAAATAGAAAGCATGAAAAAGCCAAATGCGTCTGTTTTTACGTTTTGCTGTTTTCTTGCATAAGGCGGATCAAAAAGAAAAACATTAGATAAAATTACAGCAATTATACCAAATGGAATATTAATAAAATAAATAAATGGCCAAGACCAGTTTTCTGTAAGCCAACCGCCCAATACAGGCCCTGCAATTGGCGCAAGTACAATTACCAAGCCAAACACAGCCATTGCTTTTCCTCTATCTTGTGGCTTAAAATTTTCCATCAAAATTGCTTGAGAAATAGGAAGTAAACCGCCACCGCCAATACCTTGTAATATACGAGCAAATATCATTGTCTCTAAATTTTTTGACAAACCACAAAGGGCAGAAGCTACCGTAAACAATATAATACTTAATGTAAAAAAGTTTTTTCTACCAAGGACTTTGCTAAACCATCCTACCATCGGAATTACAATACCACTGGCAATCAAATAGAAAGTCAAAATCCACATAGATTCTTCTCTACTTACCGAAAAACTTCCCGCCATGTGCGGTAAGGCTACGTTTGCAATGGTTTCGTCCAATACAAACATAAATGCTGCGGTCATTGTCGGCAAACATGTAAGCCAAGGATTTATATTTGATTGCTCTTCATCAAAATTTTCAATTTTTGCTACTTCTTCGCTCATGTATAAAATATTCCTATTCTTATTGCATTAATACTTTTATGGATTGCTTCGTCGCTTCAAATGGCTATCTGCTCCTCGCAATGACTTAAAGGTGTAACGCCATGTCATTGCGAGAAAATTGTAAGATTTTCGTGGCAATCCACATTAAAGTATAGAAAAATTTTATCACACGAGTGTTGCAAATGCAACATGTTGTAAGTGCAACAATTAATTTGAAAAAGTTTTTTGCTTTTGTTTAAATAATTATAATATCCAAAGGGCATTTAAATATTGAGGTGAAAGAATGAAAGTTTTATTATTAAATGGAAGCGCACACCTTCACGGTTGCACATTTACAGCTTTAAGTGAAATTGCAAAAACACTTAATGAGCAAGGTGTGGAAACAGAGATTTTTCAACTCGGAAATCCTGAACTTAAAGATTGCAGCGGCTGCGGAGCTTGCAGAAAATTAGGCAAGTGTGTTATTGATGATGTGGTAAACGAATTTGTTGAAAAAGCTAAAAATTGCGACGGATTTGTATTCGGAACACCTGTTTATTACGCCCATCCGTCAGGCAGAATTTTGTCTTTCCTTGATAGAGCATTTTATTCAGGAAAAGCCGCGTTTCAATTCAAACCTGCCTGTGCAATAGTTTCAGCAAGACGCGCAGGAACAACAGCAAGTTTTGACATTCTAAACAAATATTTCACAATAAGCAACATGCCGGTCGTTTCTGCAAATTATTGGAACAATATTCACGGATTTGTAGCAGAAGATGCTATGCAAGATTTGGAAGGCTTGCAAGTTATGAGAACATTAGGACGCAACATGGCTTGGTTGCTTAAATGTATCGAGCTTGGAAAAGAAAACGGGATTGACAGACCGGAGTTGGAAGAAAAGATTTTGACAAGTTTTATATAAATAAGGGAATAAGGTAATAGGTGAATGAAAAGTAATAGGGTAAACTTTAGTCACCGTTATTACTGAACCACCCCTCACCCGAATTTCTAAGTTTCGCACTGCTCAACTTGAAATTCTACCCTCTCCCTCAAGGGGCGAGGGAACAAAATAATAAAAAAGGAAACAAAAATGCGAGATGAACTACTACAACTAATAGAGAAAAACAGCAGACTTGGAATTAATGAAATTGCAGTTTTGCTGGGAAAAGAAGAAATCGAAGTTGCAAACGAAATTGCAAAGCTTGAATCAGAAGGAATTATTTGCGGTTATCACACTTTAATCAACTGGGAAAAAACTTCTATTGAGAAAGTTACAGCCTTAATCGAAGTTAAAGTAACACCACAAAGAGGACAAGGTTTTGATTCTATCGCAGAAAGAATTTATAATTACCCTGAAGTGCGCGCGGTGTACTTAATTTCAGGCGGATATGATTTACTTGTAACATTAGAAGAAAAAAGTTTGAGAGAAATTGCAAACTTTGTATCTGATAAACTTTCAACACTCGATAGCGTTTTGAGCACTGCAACCCACTTTATCTTGAAAAAATACAAAGACCACGGAACTATTTTTGATAAAAAACACGAAGATGAAAGAGAGGTTATCACTCCATGACAAAACCGCTTTCTAAAATGGTTGAAACAATTAAGCCGTCAGGTATTCGCAAATTCTTTGATATCGTTAGCGAGATGAAAGACGCGATTTCGCTCGGCGTTGGCGAACCTGATTTTGATACACCTTGGCATATTAGGGATGAGGGAATTTACGCACTCTCTAAGGGTAAGACTTTCTACACTTCAAATGCTGGTTTAAAAGAGCTCAGAGAAGAAATTTGTAATTATATAAAAAGAAAACAAAATATTCAATATAATCCGCTTAAAGAGGTTATTGTGACGGTTGGCGGCTCGGAAGCCATTGATATCGGTTTAAGGGCGATTGTTAACGCGGGAGATGAAGTAATAATTCCTCAACCTGCTTATGTTTCTTATGAGCCTTGCACAATTTTAGCCGGCGCAAAGCCTGTGATTATAAATCTTAAAGCCGAAAACGAATTCAGATTAACGGCAGAAGAATTAGAAAACGCAATAACAGACAAAACAAAAGTTTTAATATTGCCATTCCCTAATAATCCGACAGGCGCAATTATGGAGCGCGAAGACTTAGAGAAAATTGCAAAAGTGATTAAAAAACACGATATTTACGTTATGTCTGATGAAATTTATAGCGAACTTACTTATAAAGGCGAACATGTTTCTATCGCGTCAATCGAAGGTATGCAAGAGCGCACAATTTTAATTAACGGTTTTTCAAAAGCTTATGCGATGACGGGTTGGAGATTGGGTTACGCCTGTGGGCCTGAATCTATTATCAAGCAAATGACAAAAATTCACCAATTTGCTATTATGTGCGCACCGACAACAAGCCAATATGCCGCAGTTGAAGCTCTCAAGAATGGTGAAGCCGATGTCAAAATGATGCGCCAAGCTTATAACCAGCGCAGAAGATTTTTATTAAATGCTTTTAAAGAAATGAATTTAGAGTGTTTTGAACCTTTTGGTGCATTTTATGTTTTTCCTTGTATTAAAGAATTTGGAATGACAAGCGAAGAATTTGCAACCCGATTTTTAGAAGAAGAAAAAGTTGCCGCCGTACCTGGGAACGCTTTTGGAGAAAGCGGCGAAGGGTATTTGAGAATATCCTATGCGTACTCATTAGACAACTTAAAAATCGCAATGGAAAGATTTAAAAGATTTGTTGAAAAACTGAGAGCTTAGTTTTATTTTAAAACAGTTAGTCTATCAACAATAGCTTGCGTAAATTCACTGCAACTTGCACCTCCGCCGAGGTCAGCAGTCTTAATTCCAGCGTCTAATGTATCAAAGAGAGCAAGTTTGATTTTCTTTCCTGCCTCATTTTCACCGATATAATTTAACATTTCAATCGCAGACATAAGCATTGCAGTAGGATTTGCTTTGTCTTGCCCTGCAATATCAGGCGCAGAACCGTGTACAGGTTCAAACACTGCGTAATCTTCGCCAATATTAGCACCTTGGGCAATTCCCAAACCACCAATTAAGCCTGCACAAAGGTCTGAAACGATGTCGCCATAAAGATTTGGTAGCAATAACACGTCAAATTGATTTGGATTTTGAACAAGCTGCATACAACAATTATCTACAAGAATTTCACGAAATTTTATTTGAGGAAATTGTTGAGCAATTTTTCTTGCGCATTCCAAAAATAATCCGTCAGAAAGTTTGCAAATATTAGCTTTTGTAACAACACAAACTTCTTTACGATTATTTTTTACCGCATAATCAAATGCAAATTTTGCAATTCTTTCTGAAGCTTTTCTTGTAATAATTTTGATACTCTCTGCCGTATCTTCATCAACTTGGCGTTCAATTCCCGCGTATAAATCTTCTGTATTTTCTCGAACAACTACAATATCAACTTTATCATAACGAGTTTTTACATTCGGTAAATTATAACAAGGTCTTAGGTTTGCATATAAATCCAACTCTTTTCTGAGTTGAACGTTAACAGAGCGGAAACCTTTGCCGATAGGCGTTGTTACAGGTGATTTTAAAGCGATTTTATTTTGTTTAACAGAATTTAATACTCTTTGAGGAAGCGGAGAACCTTCTGTTTCTATTAAATCAGCGCCTGCGGTTTGGACATCCCAATCAATTGCAACTCCGGCTGCGTTAATAATTTTCATCACTGAATCCGTAATTTCAGGTCCAATTCCATCGCCTTTAATCAATGTAACTCGTTTCATGTCATTCTCCACAAATATTCAATTAAATCCATTACATATTATACACTTTTTCGGAGAATTTACAATGTTGTTTTGGGGAGGGAACTAAAGTCGTTCGCAAGCAGGTTGGGCTTACAGCCCAACAATAATTGTGCTGTTGGGCTAAAAGCCCAACCTACAATAGTCGTTCAATTAGCGTAATTAAATCTTAACCTCACTCTTCGCTCTCAAATAAGCTTCGATACCTTTTGTTAATTGGTCAGGACAGCTTGTCGGACGACTTCCGCAATGCAAACCGCTTAGTTTTGGCACAATATCATTAATATTCATACCTTTAATAAGAATACCGATACCGCTAAGATTGCCGTTACATCCGCCTACAAATTCTACATCCTGAATAATATTATCTTTGATTCTCATTTGCATTAATTTGCAACAAACACCTTTCGGCTGATATTGGACAATATCAACACCGTTTACATTATTAATTTTAATTTCTTCGCTCATAAAAAACTCCTCAAATTTATTTCTATTATTAATATAACATTTTGTTTTGTAGGAATCAATTGGCAGGGTGATGGAAGTTAATAATACCTTCTTCCGTTCAATTAACACAAGTAGGTTGGGCTTTCAGCCCAACAAAATATTTTTTATATTGTTGGGCTGAAAGCCCAACCTACATTTGAACAACTTTAGTTCTCTCCCCTTTCATTTATTTTTCTTTGGGAGGGTGTCCGAAAGACGGGAGAGGGTATTATTAACATTTTTATTGTATGATTAATTTATGAACAAAGTAGCAAAAATCGGATTTTGGGGGTATCCTAACCCTGATACGGTAAAAAAAGTCAAATCAGATTATCCAAATGCAGAATGGATTGATTTGGACATAGATTTTTATTACCCTAAAACAAATATCTTGCCGGAATCTTATTGCAAAATTATTCGAAACATTATTGATAACACTATTCATTTAAAACCTGATTTGATTCTTGCGCCAATCGGAAAAGATAAATGCGACAGCGGTTGGTTTGCATCTAAAATTCTTGCGGATATGGGATTTAATGTCATTCAAACGATTTTTGAAAAACTTGAACCAAAACGAGAATTAAAAATCAGCACAAGTAATTTGCCTTTGTATGACAAAATAACAATGATTACGGACGATATTATCACACCGACCAAGCATGATGATTTAGTCCAAGTCCCTGCTGAATTCGGTTTTTGGGGAGTTCCGCCAAATGATTTGGAAATCTTAAAACTATTTCCAAATACTACACACGTCTACGGTTGGACAAGATGCGTGGAAGCAGGAACACCTGCGGATTTAGACTTAGAAATGTTTGTCGAAGAAAATGTTCCGACAGTCTTTTATGCACAGGCATTTTGCGCGAAATCTCAATTGGCTAAATATTTAGCAGATAAGTACAACGGACTTTATATTGACATTGACGATTATGCGTCAAATTCTATTCGTGCAAAAGTTGAAGCGTTTTTGAGATTAAGATAAAAATTTTTAATTTTCTGTTTGTAAAGATATTGGCTTATCTTTATTTATTATGGTATTATAAACATACGGGAGAGAAGTATGCGAGGCGATAAAAATACCAATAGAAATAAACAATTTTCAGACCGTCTGATTTGGTTTCAAATTGGATTTGCAATCGCAGTTTTGCTGTTTATTGTATATTTATTTTCAGTTCAAGTTTTGGACGTAAGACACTTTAGAGTAAAGGCTAAGAATCAACGTCGCGCAAGCTCTTTTGTAATGCGCGGTAATATTTATGATAGAAATGGCATCAAACTTGCAACAGATACAGTTTATTATGATATTTTCGCAAGAAAAGCTGATTTTGTTGACGAACGTTCACCCGAAGAGCTTGCCAAAATTCTTGCACCAATCTTAAAAATTTCTCAAGTTGATTTAACAGAAAAACTTCGTCAAAATGTTGCGGTAATTTCTTTAAAAAAGAATGTTGACAGACATACTCGTGATGAGATTGCAAAATTGAATTTGCGCGAAATTCCAATGGATAAAAAAAGCATAAGAACTTATCCGCAAGGGACTCTTGCAGCGCATGTTTTGGGCTATTACAACTTTGATGCGGATGTTGCTTCAGGCGTAGAACTTACCGCAAAAGACACATTAGAAAGCGTTGGAAAAACTTCTAATTTGGAAATGACTCCAAAAGGTAAAGTTATTTATAATATTTCAACCGACCCGATTGCAGCGACAAAGCCTATCAAAGGTAAAGACGTTACTTTAACAATTGATGCTGCGGTTCAACACGTATGTGAAAAAGAGTTGATGAAATCAATCGAAAAATTTAAAGCACATAGAGGCGCTGTGATTGTTATGAATCCAAGAAACGGCGAAATATTAGCTTACGCGGTTTATCCGTTTTTTGATCCTAACAACTTTAAAAATGCATCCAGTTTTCAAATTAAAAACTGGACATTAACCGATATTTTCCCTCCCGGATCTACTTTTAAAACAATTACTGTTGCGTCAGCGATTGAATTAGGCAAAATAAACAGATATTCAAAAATTAATGATACAGGTAAAATCAAAGTCGGTTGGTGGACAATCAAAAACTACGATTACGCACGCAGACCAAACCCCGGTATGATTGACCTTGTTTATTTGTTTGAACACTCTAGTAACGTAGCGTCTGTTATTATTGCTCAAATGATGGGTAAATATGAATATTACGGAATGTTGAAAAAATTCGGTTTTGGCGAAAAAACAGGAATTGACCTTCCGGGCGAATCCGTTGGTCTTTTAAAGCCACCTGCAAAGTGGGACGCATCAGACTTAGCAACGATGGGTTACGGTTACGGATCATCAGTAACAGCTATTCAGATGGTTTCAGCGGTTTCTGCCTTAGCTAATGACGGAGTCAGAGTAACCCCTCACGTTATAAAATATTCACCTGAAGAAGCTGAAAACAAGATTAAAAAAGTTCAAGTTATGAGCCCTGAACACGCCAAAGTTGTAACTGAGTTATTGACAGAAAGTATTAACAGAGGTAAATCTCCGATTAAATCCGATAGTTACAATATTGCTGCAAAAACAGGAACTTCAATTAAACCAAAAGAAAACGGAAGCGGATATACAACAAAGCTTTATACATCAATCGTAGGCTATATGCCGTCAAGCAATCCGCAAGTTTTGATATATGTTATTGTTGACTCTGCTCAAGGCGGCGAGATTTGGGGTAACACAGTTGCTGCGCCAATTTTTAAAGAGATTTCAACACAAATTGCAAGAATTTTAAATTTACAACCTGATAAGGTAGGAGGAAAAATAGATTAATGAGAATTAGAACTTTAGTAGATAATATAAATTATATTGAATTGGTAAATGATGCAGATTTGTCAGGCGAAATCACAGGCATTTCTTACAATTCAAAAAAAACTCAACCGAACGATGTTTTTATTTGTTTAACAGGCGAACATGTTGATGGCCACGAATACGCAGAAGAAGCTGTTGCAAATGGTGCTGTAATTTGCGTTGTAGAAAGACGTTTGAATTTGGATATTCCACAAGTTGTTGTTAGCGACACTTCTGAAGTAATTGCACAAATTGCGGATTTATTCTATTCTTCACCTTCTAAAAAACTTAATTTAATTGGTGTAACCGGTACTAACGGTAAAACAACGGTAACTCACTTAATCCAAAAATTATTCGAAGAAAACGGAGAAAAATGCGCATTGATTGGAACGTTAGGACATAAATTTTCTTCTGACGACAGTTATCACGATGCTAAGCATACAACTCCGCAAGCACCTGAATTACAAAAAATATTTGCGGAAATCGATGATAAGAATATCAACAATGTTGTGATGGAAGTAAGTTCGCACTCTCTAGTTCAGCATAGAGTTGACTATTGCGACTTTAACGGTGCTGTGTTTACTAACTTAACTCAAGACCACTTGGATTTTCATATTACAATGAATAATTACTTTAAAGCAAAAGCTATTTTGTTTGAAGAACTTGTCGCAGGTGATTTTGCTGTTATTAACGCAGATGATGAGTATGCAGGCAAATTTATGGAAGTTATTTCTCCAACTGTAAGTTTATACACTTATGGCGTAAATATGCCTGCTGACGTTAAAGCAAAAGATGTAACATTTAATCATAATGGCGCATCTTTTACCTGTGTAATTAAAGAAAAAGAATACAAAGTTAATCTTAAGATGAACGGAATGTTCTCTGTTTATAATGTTTTAGCAGCTTTAACAACAGCGTTAGCCTTAAATATGGATATTGAAAAAGCTATTCATACAATGGAACAATTAGGCGGAGTTGCAGGAAGATTTGAAGTAATCATTAATCAACCGACTGTGATTGTCGATTATGCTCATACGCCTGACGGGTTAGAAAATGTTCTAAAAGCCGCAAGAGATATTACACCGAGCGAAGGTAAATTAATTTGTGTGTTCGGTTGCGGTGGTGACAGAGATGCGACAAAACGTCCAAAGATGGGTAGAATTGCAGAAGAATTGGCGGATAAGATTATTGTAACAAGTGATAATCCACGTTCAGAAGATCCTCAGCAAATTATTACAGATATTTTGGCAGGTTTGAGAAGCGTTAATGATGTAGTTGTTGAACCTGATAGAGAACTTGCAATCAAAGAAGCTTGCAAATTAGCAGGCGAAAAAGACGTTGTTCTTGTTGCAGGCAAAGGTCACGAAGATTATCAAATATTAGCAAACGAAACAATCCACTTTGATGATAGAGAAAAAGTTAGAGAAATTTTTGGAGCTGTGAAGGCGTAGAGTTAATAATACCCTCTCCCCTCCCCCGAGGGAGGGTATACTCGTGTTAATTGAACGATTTTAGTTCCCTCTCCCTATTGGAGAGGGTGTCCGGAGGACGGGAGAGGGTATTATAAATTAAAAGGTAAATTATGAAAACACCACTAATCATCGAACAACACATGCATGGCGCTTATGGCGTTTATTTTAATACCGCGGGAGTTGACGAAATTGTAGAACTTTCACACAAACTCCGCAAAATTGGTATTGGCGGATTTTTCCCGACTCTTGTAACTGATACTGTTGAAAACACCAAACGCCAAATTGAAATTATTAAAGAAGCTTCTAAAAAAACAAATGCTATTTTGGGCATTCACCTTGAGGGTATATTTATTAATCCAAAAAAGAAAGGGATTCATAACCCCGAGCACTTTATGGCGTTAACAGTTGAAAATTATAAAAAAATTGAAGATGATTTTATTAAAATTGTAACTCTAGCACCTGAACTTGATGAAGGTTTGATTGATTATTTAAAATCAAAAGGCGTAAAAGTTCAAGCAGGACATTGTGTCGGTTGGGGGCAAGTAGATGGCGCAACCCATACATTTAACGCGATGTCAGGAGTGGCTCATAGAGGTGTTTCAACTGCACTTTCTGCAATGGTAGAAGATAATGTTTATGCAGAAATAATCGGAGATGGCGTTCACGTAAGCGATGAAGCTTTGAAATTGTTTTTCAAGGCAAAACCAGCCAATAAAGTTATTTTGATAAGCGATGCGCTTCCAATTACATACAGTGACTTGAGAGAAACAATTTTTGCGGACTATAAAATCTATTATGACGGCGATAAAGCAACATCTGAAGATGGAACAATTGCAGGAAGTACAAAACTTTTGCCGGATATTATAAAAATTTTAGGCAAAAAAGGAATGTTTAATCCACAATTTATTCAAAATGTTTATGATTATCATAGTATTGAGCCAATGGGCGAAATCGAGTGGAATGATGAGTTTGAAATTATAAATAAACAATCTTGAAAAAACACGTATTATAGCTTATACTGTATTTACGAACATTGATAAAATTGTATTACATGGGGATGTACCGGTTTTGACGCCCGTCCGGCGAGGACAAAAGGCAAGCCGAAAATGCGTAAGC
Source organism: uncultured Candidatus Melainabacteria bacterium (assembly GCA_934747335.1). Classification (GTDB taxonomy): domain Bacteria; phylum Cyanobacteriota; class Vampirovibrionia; order Gastranaerophilales; family Gastranaerophilaceae; genus CAG-196. The sequence goes on along the minus strand of CAKVGS010000003.1, from coordinate 37,984 downwards.
ATTTGAGGTGGAGTCGAGAAAAACAGTGTCGTGTTGCGTTTAGCAATACGAGCAGGTTTTTCGAGCGGAGCCGTTCATCCTTAGTCACGTTACATGGGGATGTACTGGTTTTGACGCCGTGATCGGTAGATCCTGGTTGCGAGTACGGGCGCTGTTCCCGTTTATCAACGAGCAAAACAAATTAAATGACAACAAAGTTGTTTCATTAGATGCTTTCAGAGCTCAAAAGCTTGCTGCTTAATTGGTAGCGCATCCCTCTAATTTGACCAGCTTGCCGTTAAATTAGATGATATTATGCAAGATGCAGTGTGCAAATGATGGTATGTACATCAAGTTTTACCATTGGAGGTTAGGCTTCCGCAAAAAGTCTTTGGCTTAATTCAGGTTTTGTAATTTTCCTTATTAAGTTAAGCTAATAAATTACTACACTCGTAGACATCAGTTTTTATCCACGATGGACGTGGGTTCGACTCCCACCATCTCCAGTTTATTAAATAACAAAATTTCTTTTTCTTGATTTTCGCAAAATATTTATTAAAATATTATTATGCAAAAGAAATGTTTAGCTATTTTAACTTTATTATTACTATGTGCCCCTGTATTTTCAGACGATAATACAAATGGTATTTACGTTGGAACACCAAAAGGATTTTATGATGACATTGATCCCAACAGTTTGGACGACGATGAAGATATCGCACCGCCGATTCAACAGCAAGAAGTACCGACACCTTCTAACAATAGTAATGACATCATAATTCCACCAACTAAAACTAAAGCAACAAAAAACTATTCACAAATCTACAATGATTTAGAAGTACCTACTTTTTCATATCTTCACGATATTGATCCCGATCAGTATTATGATATGAAAGATACCGCTTGGTCTGTTTATCCTTTATTTAGATTAAATTCACCGCTTTATTTCAAAAATATTACAATTGAACCCGGATATTATTTGTTAACTCCAAGAGAACATAATGGCGATTGGTTTATGTTGTTTAAACAAAACGGGGTTGTAAAACACATTATCCCTGTCTACGAAAGAGATTACACGCCTGAAACTTTTTATGATAACCATATTCCTAAACCTAAATATACAAGAGCGCAAAAAATACACATGGGATTTTTAGACTTTATTGGAAATTTTAAAAGCACCAAGCGTAAAACGCCTGTTCAATCATACTTGGAAGTAAATGATTTAGAAAACTACTTTGTTTCTATAATTATTTACTATGGTTCGCATAAATATTCTACAATATACAGAACAATACGTTTATAAATAGTCCCATTGACATTTCATATCAAAACCTGCTAAAATAGTTTTTTCTAAAGGAGATTTATATGAAATATTCAACAGACGGATTACAGTATCACATTGGTTTAAAAGAGGGTGATGTTGGTGAATATGTAATTTTACCTGGCGACCCTAAAAGATGTGAAAAAATCGCAAAATATTTTGATAATGCAAAACTTGTTGCAGACAGAAGGGAATTTACAACTTATACAGGCTACTTAAACGGTGTTAAAGTTAGTGTTACATCAACCGGAATTGGCGGTCCTTCTGCTTCTATTGCAATGGAAGAATTAGTAAAAGTTGGTGCAAAATACTTTATCCGTGTCGGTACTTGCGGTGGTATGGATTTGGATGTGAAAAGCGGTGATTTGGTAATCGCAACAGGTGCAATTAGAATGGAAGGAACTTCTAAAGAGTATGCCCCTATTGAATTTCCTGCGGTTGCAAATTACGATATCGTAACAGCGCTTATTAATTCTGCAAAAAAATTGAACTTACCTTACCACGTAGGCGTTGTAGAATGCAAAGACTCTTTCTACGGACAACATAGCCCTGAATTGATGCCTGTGAATTATGAATTACAAAACAAATGGAATGCTTGGTTAAAATTGGGATGTTTGGCTTCAGAAATGGAATCAGCAGCTTTGTTTATCGTAGCAAGTTATTTGAAAGTAAAAGTCGGTTCAATATTTTTGGTAGTTGCAAATCAGGAAAGAGAAAAACTCGGCTTAGAAAACCCTGTTGCTCATGATACGGAATTAGCTATTAAAACTGCTGTTGAAGCAATTAAAAATCTGATTGCAGAAAAATAAAATCATCTTATTTTTTTGCCACATCGGGAAAACACCTCAATTATTCCCTCTCCTCTGAGGAGAGGGAATAATTGAGGTTTGTCAATTTTGAATTTTTAATTTTTTTAATTCAGAAATTCGCTTATTTGCCTCAATAATTTTAGCTTTTAATTGTTCATCTTTTTCTGCTTCAGAAATGAGTTCTTCTATCACATCAATAGTTTCTTCATCAGCATTTCTGTAAATAAACATATCAACGCCTGCCATTATTGCTCTTTTGCAAGCTTCCACAGCACCAAAAGATTGTACACCTTTCATCACCATATCATCAGTTATAACCACACCTTTATATCCAAGTTTATTTCTCAAATATCCTACCGCGTTTTCACTCAAAGATGCAGGAATAACATCTTTATCAAAGCAGGTGCAATGCAAATGTGCAACCATAATCATTTCAATATCAATGTTATTTTTAAACGGCTTTATATGAACCTCTTCCATTTTTTTTAATGGCAAATCAATACAAGGCAACGTCAAATGACTGTCACTATCTGCATCACCGTGTCCCGGGAAGTGTTTTGCGCAAGGAATTATATTTGCTTTTCTAAATTCTTCTGCCGTAATTTTTACACATTTTGAAACTTCATCAGGGTTAGACGAGAAAGAACGTTCTCCAATTATCGGATTATTTGGATTTGTATTAACATCCGCGCAAGGCGCAAAATTCAAATTTATTCCATAATTTTTTAGTTCTAATGCTATTTTTTCGCTTTGCTTTCTTACAAAATCTTCCCCTCTTTGATAAGCAAATTTTGGTGACAAGTAGCGTGGATGAATATTTTCTGTTCGTTCTACGCGTCCGCCTTCTTGGTCTATTGATAAAAACGGTGGAATAAGTGATTTTAATTTTACATTATCAATAAGAGATTTAAACTGAGTTTCTGTTTGAATATCTTTAGTAAAAAATATTACTCCGCCCAAACCTTTTTCCAATGCGTAATCAAGTTTCTGTCCCGTTCCAAGTATAAACATTTGGTAAACCGATTTTTCCATAAAGACCTCACCTAAAAAAGAATACTGTCGTTTGGCACTACTAATTCGGGCTTAACTTCCCAATTTGGATTAATCATCTTTGCATATTTCCACCATTGAGTTTCAAACCTTACACCTTTGGTATTCCAAGGCTTTGCAATACCTGCGTAATGAACAATTATCGCCTGTTTTTGCAATTCCGCCATTGAATTTACATCATCCAAATAAGGAGCATAAATTGTCTTAAAACACTTTGATTTAAAATCCATATCGCGCCATCTTGTAATAAAATTATAAACAGGAGATAGATGATATGATTTTTTAGCAGGTATCACGGTGTTAAAAGCATCCTGTGTCATTAATATTCTGTTATTATCTGTATTTTTGGCTTTTATTAATTTTTCTGTAATATGATATTTTCTCATTTGTTTTAAATCCATTAACATTACACCACAATTGTAATCATATTTAACAGATTTCACATACCAAATACGAGGAATAATTTTAATCCAACTATATTTAGGAACATATTTTATTACAGCTCCAAGACACTTGCCATGCATATTTGTATTATATAAATCTAACAAATCTCCAAGAATCAATGTGTCAGAGTCTATATACAAAATTCTATCGCAATCTTCAAAAATTTCAGGCATAAAAAATTTGAACAAATCAGCTCTTGAAACTCTTTTGTTGGCAATAGGGAAATTGCCGACTTTTAGAGAACTTACTTCCAAAGGAATTGTAGAAATCACTACATTTTTTGCCGACATGTTTTTAAAATATTGCATTTCTTCTGTTGACAAATCAACGCTTAAAATGCTTATATCATATATACTGTCAGCATTTTTATTTTCTATTGCGGATTTTATCGTAACTTTCAAATAATCTTGATAAGTTTTATCTGTTGTAAAAACAATTTTGGCAGTTTTATTTTGCACTAAAATTTTTTCATTCTGTTTCAAATTAAAGAAATTCACACTAAAAATTATTATTGCAATAATAAAAATCAATAATAAAACTACCCAAACCCTTTTCATAACCTCTCCTCTTATTAATGCTATAATGATTATATTATAAATGGAATCGGAAATGAATATATCACCTCTAAAAGTCTTAAATTTTGCAACGTTTCTTCAGTATCAACGTTTTGTAATGCCAATTTCATTTTTGTTTTATCTGTATAACGGTTTAAACTTTTCGGATTTTATTCTTTTCCAAAGTATTTTCAACATAACCTGCTTGATTGCTAAAATTCCAATGGGCGTAATCGGAGATATGTTTTCTAAAAAATATATCTTAATTTTCTCATATTTTTTATTTCTTCTGCGTGTAATTTTATGGATATCTTTTAGCGGATTTTGGATAATTCTTTGCGGGGAAATTTTATATGGCTTGTTTAAAGCTCTTTATAGAGGTAACGTTGACAGCTATATTTACGAATGGTTAAAAACTCAAAACATTGAAAAAAATATACTTCCTGACTACGGCAGACTTTCTTTTTACACGTCATTAGGTTCTGCTATCAGCTGTTTATTAGGAGCTGGACTATACAAGTTTTTTGGTTTTAAAATCTTATTATATTTAGAGCTCGTTATGCAAATTATTGCAATTTCTGCATTATTTTTACTTCCAAACATAAAAACATGCGAAAAAAAATCAAACAGCCTTAATGTAATCAAAGATTTGCGCAAAAATATTGTATCAATTATTCAAAACACAAAAATTAATTTTTATGTTTTTTACTCAGCAATGCTTACCGGCTTAACAAATGTTTTGGTTTGGAATTTTCAGCCGCTGTTGAAAGCATCAGGAACTCCAATTATTTTTTACGGAATCATAAATTTTACAAACCAAATTCTAAGAGGCGCAGGAGGTTTGGGTGCTAAAAAAGTAATTAAAAAACTTGGAGAATTGTGGTTCACAAAAATTCAATATTTTGCCTTTTTACTTTCTTTCGGCCTGTTGCTTTGTGCAATTCTTATCAAGAATTTTATATTTTCAATTTGCGTACTTACATTTATCTCCGCAGCGATTTGTATTTTTGTAATGTTTAACATATTTGCAATTGCAAAAGTTCATGAAAACACACCTGATTACATAAGAGCAACAACATCTTCTACAAACACATTCTTCGGTGATTTTATGTCTTTTATATTACTTTTGTCATTCAAATTTTTATTTGACAAATTCGGCTTGAGCATTTCAATCACAATCTTTTTAATAATATTTGCAATTGTTCTATACCCTGCAAAAATGATTTATCAAAAACGTTAAACTCTTTTTATGTTAAAATTAACAAAAACAGGAGCTTTAAAATGATTAAATTTGGAACAGACGGTTGGAGAGCCGTTTTAGATAAAGACTTTACAGAAACTAACGTAAAAAGAGTTACTTTGGCTATCGGTAAATACGTAGCAGATAATTTTGGTTTTGAAAAGCCAATTTTAATCGGTTATGACCCAAGAAAAATGGCTGATGAATATTCTCTTCTTTGCGCTGAAGTCCTGAAAGACAAAGGCTTTACCGTTTTCTACTCTTCAAGAATTGTTCCAACACCAATATTGGCTTACAATGCCTTGATAAAAAATGCTTGCGCTGTTATGTTTACGGCTTCACATAATCCTCCGGAATATTTGGGAATGAAGTTTATTCCTGACTATGCAGGCCCTGCAACAAGTGAAATTACGGATGAAATTGTTGCAAACTTGGATAAAGAATATAAAGCTTCTGAAAAATCGGGTGTATTACACAAAATCGATTTTGCGCCTAAATATTATGAACATTTGGAAGCTCTGATTGATTTCAGCAAATTTAAGAATTTAAAAACTAATATTATTTTTGATGGTTTGTATTCCGCATCAATCGGATATTTTGATGAAATCTTAAAGAATAAAGGTATTGCATTTGATAGCTTGCACATGTTCCACGATGTGAATTTTGGTGGAGGAATGCCTGATCCTAAACCAAGATTTTTAAAAGAACTTATTGAAAAAGTTAAATCAACTCCAAATTCTATTGGTTTAGCTAACGACGGCGATGCAGACCGTTTTGGAGTTATAAACGAAAACGGAGAATATGTTTCTCCAAACGAAATTATTGCAATCCTTTTAAAACACTTAAAATCACGTGGTTTTGATGGTGCTGTTGTTAAAACAGTCGGTTCAAGTTTATTGATAGATTGCGTTGCAAAAAAACTCGGTGTAGAAGTTATTGAAACCGCTGTCGGCTTCAAGCATGTCGGAGAAGCTATGCGTAAAAATAAAGTTATTATTGGCGGAGAAGAATCAGGCGGCTTAAGCATTTTAGGTCATATTCCCGAAAAAGACGGACTTGTTGCTAATCTTTTAATATTAGAAACAATGGCTGATACGGGCAAAACTCTTGTTGAACTGCAAGAAGAGCTTTACAAATTGGCAGAAGCAAAATTCTTTACCGACAGGGTTGATTTAAAATTGGATAACCAAGAAGAAATTAAACCAATTTTGGAAAAAGTTAAAGAGTTTAAGAATATCGGCGACTATAAAGTTACTTCTATTGATACAAAAGACGGCGTAAAACTTATGCTTGGCGAAAAGACTAAAATTTTAGTTCGTCCGAGCGGTACAGAACCACTCTTGAGAATTTATTTCGAAACCGACAGCATTGATAAATTGGAAGAATTGAAAAATAAAATTGAGATATAGTGTTGGGGTTTCGCTCCAACAAAAAATAAAAACTCTATATAAATGCGATTTTGTTACCTGCAATGTCTCGCAGGTGGGTGAGTGCCTAAATTAATCCGTTTCCTGCTGGCGATTTTGTATCGGCGGGTATACTTCAATAATTAAAGAGCTTACTCTCCCTATTTATAAAAATGTAGGAACAAAATAAACACTTATATAGAGTAATAATATTATTACATATCGAGTTTATAATTTCAAGATTATTTTCGTATTAAGTATAAGGTGGATTGCTTCGTCACTATAAAATCGCTGTTCCTAGCAATGACGAGGCATTAGACTTCCTAGCGTGCCGTCATTGTGAAGGCGATTAGCCTGAAACAATCCAGCTTTTTATCAACTATTATTTTTTTAGTCTGTACAATAAAAATTTTTCTAAAAATTTCTAAAACAGAATAAAATCAATATAGTTATGCTGCAAACATTGAGTCAAGACTTAAAATGAACGACATTATCATGGACTATAATGTAAATAAAAATAAAAAATAGCCAAACGGCGGATAGACACTTGCATACACTTTATAAGAAAATTATATATGGAAGCAGTGGCGAAAAAGGGAACTTTTTTATATGGTAGAATTGACAAAACAAGAGCTATGTATTTTGGAACTCGTTGCACAAGGTCTTATAAACAAAGAAATTGCTCAGAAACTAAATATCTCAACCGCCACAACTAAAGCCCATTTAGAATCAATCTACAAAAAGTTGAACGCCCACAATAGAGTACAGGCTGTTGTAAAAGCTATTACCCTTCAACTCATAGATGTTTAATCTTTTTATGCTAAAATTTTTTTGATGAGTGATTTTATTTTAAAAGAAGTTTCAAATATAAAAAATGAATTGGAACAAATCGGTTTTGATTCAAGTTATCTGTTACAAGCGGAAAACAAATTCAGATACAAGAACATCAAGATTTTTAATCTTTCTGTTGCACAAGCAAATATTTTGAAACAAACTGCGCTGATTTTTGGTGCAGATTGCGCCGTTAACAGAAATGTTATAACAGGAAATATTGCTCAATCTGATGTAATTCTTTGCGGAAGCTATTCTCAACTAAAAAAAATCGCTTCAAAACTTATGTCACAACCTTTCAAGTTGGCAATTCTCGGCAAAAATATTTTAAACTTTTTAGAACCACAAGTTAGAAAAACAAAACTTGTCGGAATTTTAAATGTCACGCCCGATTCTTTTTCTGATGGCGGAAAATATTTAGATAAAACTTCTGCTGAAAACCATTTTATGCAATTACTTGAAGACGGTGCGGATTTGATTGATATAGGCGCAGAAAGTACACGCCCGAATTCGGAAGCAGTTTCTTGTGAAGAACAAATTGAAAGATTAAAATCAATAATTGAATTTGCTCAAAAAGAAAATCTTACAGATAAGGTAAGTGTTGATACAAGAAGCTCAGAAGTTGCAGATTTTGTATTAAATCATGGAATTAAAATAATCAACGATGTTTCGGGTTTTGATTATGACAAAAAAATGCCTGACGTAATCGCAAAATATCAAGCAGCTGTTATTATTCAACATTCAACTGCTAGAACAGAAGATTATAAAGAGTTTGAAAACATTATGGAAACTCTATTTTTTAGTTTAAAAACAAAAGCAGAATCGGCACAAGCACAAGGTATCACAAATATTATTATTGACCCCGGAATCGGTTTTGGGAAAAACAAAAAAGATAATTTTATAATCTTAGATAAGATTGAAGAACTTTACTCTCTTAATTTACCAATTATGGTAGGAGTTTCAAGAAAAAGTTTATTGGGAGTTGAAACGGACGACAATGAGCTCAAAGACTCTCTTTCGGCATCAATATCATACCCGTTAATCCAAAAAGGTGTTGACTATTTAAGAGTTCATAATATCAAATTGCACAAAGCTTTATTGAATATGTACAACAATTTCATCGACTATCAATAAAACTATACCCAATCGGGTAATTTATCAACACCAATACTTAATGTATTATATGACTACTGAATATAATAAGAAAGAAAGAAGAAATCCCAACTATCATGGCTGTATTGAAGGATTTAATCATACTTTGCATATTTGTTGTTTCACTGGTGATTTTATATCAAACGACCGACCAGTTAATTGCACTTGTGGCAGTTATTCTTATTGTATCAATGTATGTCGTTAAACACATAAAGCTAAGTACATTTTTGGACAAAGAGTTAAAAAAGAAAATTCAATTTTTCGAAGCATTATTAAACTCTTCAACAGATGTTATTGTCTATCAAAACGCAGCATTAAATGTAATTGCCTGCAACGATATTTTATGCAAAATTCATAAAAAAACAAAAGATGATGTATTAGGAAAAGATTTATTTTATTTATTTAAAGAAACCCCTGAAAACTACTCCATCTGCTCTTTAATGGTTGAAAAAACAAAAAAAGTTTTATCAACAGGAAAAAGTGTACATTTCTTTGGAACGGTTTACGAAGGAGAGGCAAGATATTATAACATTCTTATCTCACCAACATACAATTCAAAAGAAAAAGTTAGTGGGACAATTCTTATTGCAAGAGATGTTACAACTGAATATAACGCTACAAAATCCGCTATTGAAAAAGAAAAACAAATCAAATGCATATTAGAAAATATTCCAATGTGTGCTTTTATGAAGGATAAAAATGATAAGTTCATAGCTGGTAGTTCATCTTTTGAAAGAATCCTTGATCTTCAAAAAGATGAAAAAATGCGTCAATTAGTTTTGTCTGACATTTTCCAACAAGAATATCTAGACTTTGTAAAAAAAGAAGAAGCAGAAATTTATAGAACTAAAAAACCAATGATAACAGAACGTTCGATTGCTTTCCCTAACCAAACATTTTGGGGAAGGGTTTGCAAAGCCCCTATTTTGGACGACGATGGCAATGTAGAATATTTAGTTGTCATGTACGAAAATATTGAAGCCGAAAAAGAAATCGAACGCCAAAAAGAATACTTTATCGAAACTCTTATTCATGATTTGAAAGTTCCAACTTTGGCACAGCTAAGAGGGCTAGAACTAATTCAAAACGGCACTGTCGGAGAAATTAACGCAGACCAAAAAGAATTGATTTCTAATATTACGGAATCCTGCAAATACATTTTAACAATGATTTCCATGGTTCTAAATACTTATAGATATGAAAGTCAACGTAATTCTTTGTATTATGAAAAATTTGATTTACAAGACATTGTTGTTAAAAGCTTTGAAGAAATTTCCAATTTGGCAAAAGAAAAAAATATTGACTTTGTATATCAAGCAAATGGTGATAACACTTATTTGGAAGCCGATAAGGAAGAATTAAAAAAAGTTATTATTAATTTATTAAACAATGCTGTTGTATACTCTGCCGTTGGAGAAAAAATCGTAGTTAAAATTGAATGCGAAAACAACAATTTAACATTCTCTGTTTCAAGCAAAGGAATAAGCTTAAGTAATAAAGAATGTATTAATTTATTTGAACGCACCTCCGAAAAGAATCCTAAATATACAACAGTCGGCCATGGTATAAGTTTATATTTATGCAAAAAAATTATTGATGTACATAATGGCAAGATTTTTGCGTCTACCGATGGAAATCTGACAAATACCTTCACGTTTGTTATTCCTCAATTTAGACAAAAAATCTTACCAAAACGCCCTGCGCCGTTATATTTATAGTTAACAATACGTTCTCAAAATTAAAAATATTTTTCTTAAAACTGTTAATTTTTGTAAACAAAACGCAATTTTTTGTTTGTTAGTGTTTTTATATAAGTATAGTGTGGAGGTCATATATGTTTGAAGTTAATAACGGTGTTGTAAAAATTGACGGTTCTAAAGGTAAATACGACAACAAGGTTACAGACCCGTCCGTAAGATATGGTCGTAACGCTGTTGAAAATTACTATACTTATTTAGAAAAACCTCTTACTGAAGACAAAATGACAACCGCACCTATTTTAGACTTTGGTCTGAATCCAAATGCGACTCAAAACAATGAAGACAAATTAAACAAATTTTTAAAAGAAAATGACGAGTATTTAAGTGCCTTGCCACCTCTACAATATGAATATCGTTATATGCCACAAGGAACTGTGAATACTAAAGCTGTACTAGGTGCAGCCTATGAAGAGATGGGCGAAAATAAAGAGCTTTCCGTAAAAGAATTAGATAGCAGATTTGCACCTGATGATAATTTTACATCAAAAGCGTTGGACTTGAATAATGATGGTAAAGTTGATGTTGCAGAATATGGTTCTAGTATTTTAGCAGCAGATATGCTTAGTAAATCAGAAACTCCTGACCCTTCTAACATTGATGGCACAATAAACAAAAAAGGGTTTGATGCAGTTTTAGCGTACACACAAAAAAGTAATTTAGCAGCTGCTACCAAATTATATTCTAACATTTACAATACGTACAACCTAGGTGAAGCTCAAAAAGATTTTAAAGCAGAGTAAAAAAATCCTGTTAGAAAAATTTTTCTAACAGGATTTTTTTTGCTATTCTTGAATAACTTTAATCCAACCTTCAGGAGCTTCGATTTTACCCATCTGAATTCCTGTCAAAGTATCATAAAGTTTCTTTGTGATTTCACCCATTTTTTCCATGCCGGAAGGTAATAAAATTTCATTACCGTGGTCAACAATTTTACCAACAGGAGAAAGAACTGCAGCCGTTCCACACAAAGCGCATTCCTTAAAATCCTTAACTTCCGTGAACGGAATTTCTCTTTCGGTAGCTTTCAAACCCAAATAGTGTTCTGCAACATACATCAATGAACGTCTTGTGATTGACGGCAAAATAGTACTTGATTTTGGAGTTACAACTTCATTATCTTTAGTAACAAAAATAATATTTGCACCTCCGGTTTCTTCTACATTAGTTCTCGTTGCTGAATCCAAGTACATATTTTCATTATAACCTTGATTATGCGCATCTACGATTGCGTGAAGACTCATTGCATAGTTTAGACCTGCTTTTACGTGACCCGTTCCGTGTGGAGCAGCTCTGTCAAAATCAGGAACTCTTAATGTAATTGGTTTAGCTCCGCCTTTAAAGTAAGGTCCAACCGGTGAAACAAATATTCTAAATTGGTATTCACTGGCAGGTTTAACACCCATAACAGGATTTATACCAAACATATAAGGTCTGATATAAAGTGCAGCACCTGAGCCAAACGGAGGAACATATTCAATATTCTTTTTAACAACTTCTACAACCGCTTCTACAAATTTGTCTTCAGGGAAAACAGGCATTTCTAATCTTTTACAAGTATCAGCCATTCTTTTAGCGTTCAAATCAGGTCTGAAACAAACAACTTTTCCATCAGCAGTTCTATATGCTTTCATGCCTTCAAAACAAGTTTGTGCATATTGTAAAACGCAAGCACACTCGTTCATTACAATGTTTTCATCCGTTGTAATAGTTCCTTCATCCCATTTACCGTCTTTATAATTTGCTACAAAACGGTAATCGGTTTTCATATAACCAAATCCTAAATTAGCCCAATCAATATCTTTTGTCATAGCTCCTCCTTAATTCACAATAATTATACAACAAAATTTTTGTTTAAAACACGGTAATGCTTAACATTTGAACACATTTCGTGACACGACAAATAATTTGCGATAATATAAAACAGTACGTATATTAAAATAAAGGTTTTTTCATGGAAAAAGAAATGGTTATCGGTATTCCGAGAGGAATGTCTTTTTACAACAATTATCCGTTTTGGTACGGTTTTTTTACAAGTTTAGGGATTAAAATCGTTTTATCTGACCCGACTACAAAACAAACTATGTCTGATGGTTCAGCTTTAGTAGTTACGGAAACTTGTTTACCTATAAAAATTTATTTGGGTCATATTTTGAATTTGTTATCAAAGGGCGTTAAAAATATTTTCGTACCTTCACTTCAATCTGTTGCACCTAAAATTTACAACTGCTCTAAAATCAGAGGATTGCCTGATTTGGTTAGAAACGTTATCAAAGGTGAAATTAATATTATTGAACCTACTTTAGATAAATCCGCTAAAAATCAAGGTCTTTACACATTCTTGGAAGAAGCTGTAAAACCTTTCGGAATTACAAATATTGATGAAATTAAAAAAGCTTCTAAACAAGGTTGGAGGGTTTACAACAATTTTTTAGTAATGATGCGTTCAGGCATGAGTTACAAAAAAGCGATGAACTACGCACTACAAGGAAAAGTATTCATTGAAAATTCTTCTAACTCTGCGCCAATAAATGTTGCGCTTGTATCTCACGGCTATAACATTTATGACGAAAGAGCTTGCATGAAGATTTTTGAAAAGCTTGAAAAAATGGATGTTAAAGTGTTCACTTCGCTTCAATTAACTGATGAACAAATGGAAGAAGGTATTGCTTCTCTAGGTCAAAAACGTTATTGGGCTAATGAATACGAAATGACAGGTACAGCAGGTCATTATCTTAAAGATAACAAAATCGACGGTATTGTAACCTTAAACGCATTCGGTTGCGGCCCTGATTCGTTGATGATTGAAAGAATTACAAGAAAGGCAAAAGAAGCAGGAAAACCGATTCTTTCATTAACAATTGACGAGCATACTGGTGAAGCAGGTTTCATTACTCGTTTGGAAGCGTTTATTGATATGCTTTACCGTAAAAAACGTTCTAAGATTATTAATAAAATTTCTATGGATGGTGAATACGATTATGTTCCACAAACAAATATTTGTGATTCGTTGTTTGTAGAAAAGAATTAGTTTACTTGCGGTAGGTTGGGCTTTCAGCCCAACAATAACTAACAACAAGAGAGAAACCATGCTAGATTTCAAATCCACTTTAAGAATGGCTATAAATTCACTCAGAGTAAACATGTTACGCTCTGCACTTACGAGTTTAGGCGTAATTATTGGCGTCAGTGCAGTAATTATCATGCTAGCAGTAGGTTCAGGTGCAAGCAAAAAAGTTACTCAAAATATGGAGTCCATGGGTACAAACTTGTTAACTATTCGTTCTGCTTCCGCTAAATCTGGTGGTGTTCACATGGGAATAGGAACAAAGCCGACTTTGACATCAAAAGACGCTTTAGCTATTGAAAAAAATGCAAGAAACGTTTTGGCAATTTCTACTTTATCATCTGAAAGCAAACAATTAACTTATGGAAACCAAAACTGGTCGACAACAGTCTATGGCATTCAGCCGGCTTATTTGTATATCAAAAATTATGAAGTAGGTTCAGGCAGAGGCTTTGTGCAAGAAGATTTACAAAACAGCGCAAAAGTTGCTTTAATGGGCGCAACGGTCGCAACTGAACTTTTTGGAGATGTTGACCCCGTCGGGAAAGTAATCAGAGTCGGTAATATTCCATTTAAAGTAATCGGACTATTGGAAGAAAAAGGACAGTCAGGGCCGTTTGACCAAGATGATTTAATTTTTATTCCAATAACAACAGCGCAAAAAAAAGTTTTTGGAACGGATTTTCCCGGAACAGTCGGACAAATTGTAGTAAAAGGTCAAGATGCTGATATGCTTGATGCGACAATGGAAGATATTAATGAAATATTAACTAACAGGCATAATATCGGAAAAAATCAAGACAAGGATTTTGAAATTAGAAACTCCGCAGAATTCCAAGAAAAAATGAAATCTACTGTTCAGACTTTCGCAATTTTATTGGCATCAATTGCGTCTGTATCATTGTTAGTCGGCGGTATCGGGATTATGAACATCATGCTTGTTTCTGTTACGGAAAGAACAAAAGAAATTGGTATCAGGATGGCAATTGGCGCAAGAGTTAGCGATATAAGATGGCAATTCGTGATAGAATCATTTTTACTTTCAATGATTGGAGGACTTATCGGCGTTGTAATAGGAGTTGTAGGCTCTTATTTAATTACTGTTTTTGCACCTTCTATGACAATATCAATTTCACTGTTTTCAATAGTTTTAGCACTGGGTTTTTCCGGAATTGTCGGCGTAGGCTTCGGATATTATCCTGCTTACAAAGCGTCGTTATTAAATCCGATTGATGCTTTAAGATATGAATAATTTTAATGAATCATATAAGTAGCGTTTGCACCGAGAACTTTATCTTTTAAACGTTTAAAACCTTTTCCGTAAATATATTTCATTTGCTCTACAAGATTTTCTTCTACATCAATTAAATACATGTCATGCACAATAAACTCTTTGATTATAAAAACAATGCCTTTATTTTTTGTCCAAATAATATTAGTATCAGAAATGTCATTTTTTAATGATGATACCTTCCCAATAACTCCTTCAGAATCGTCCGCCGCAATAATAATCATTCTACCACCCAAAGAAAGCTCTATATCTCGGGCAAATGCATGTTCAAAAACAAGCCCGAATCTTGAAGAAAAATTATCGTAACCGACAATTCTTATTTCTACGTTTCGATTGTATGCATTAAGCAATTCTTTTTCAAAAACTTTAAAATCCTGAGACCAAACCTCCATATAAATTTCTCGTTTTGCATTTTGAATTACTTCAATTATTTTTTCTTGAATATTTTGAATACCGTTTATTGTCAAAATAGGCTCATTATAATTATCTTTTACTTCCGGTAAATGCTTATCCAAAAAATTTATTGTAGAATTTACTTTTTTTTGATATCTTGCAGTCAATTGTTTTGGTTTTATTGGAGTATACATTTGAGGTTTTTCATTTGTAGAAACTACTATATTTTTTTCTTCCAAGACCTTTAATGTATCATAAGTCCTTGATTGTGGAATATTTGCCAATTTTGCAACTTCATACCCTGTTGCAGGATATTTTTTTAACAAAGCTATATAAACTTTTGCCTCGTATGTATTAAAACCTATTTCTTTTAATTTTTCTACTAAATCTGCCATAAAAATATTGTAACAAATTTCTTGTTCTTTGAAAAGTTTTTAACTTATGCTATAATTTCGGTGTGAGAGATTTATTAAGAAGAATTTTATTAGTTGGGATTGTGATACTTTTAGCTCCTGTTGTAATGGCAGCAGAGCAGTATAAGGTGCTTGTTATTCCTGATAATATCGTTACAGATAACAATGCGGTTGATTCTTACATATATAATGCCTCTTCTGAATTTTTTGCAAACGAAGTCGTTAATATATTAAATCAGACCGACTACATTAAAGCGCCGACAGTAAGCGAAGAACGAAAACTTCTTAAAGGCAACCCATCTTATATGATTCCTGCCAAAAATCTTACAAACAAATTTAGAACTTCATATAACGTAGATTACGTTTTATTAAAGAAAATCGCTAATCCTCAAAAAGCAAGATATGCGCTCTTGATAACATCTGCGATTGATTCTGAAAACTATATTTTAAGAAGAACATTTTGGGATTTTTGGAATATCCCAGGAGCAAGCGTAATAGACCCTGCTTATAAAGTAAATACTTACGCAATTCTTGTGGATGTGCAAAACAACGTTGCGCTTTGGTCTAATACTTTTTATAAAACAATTAGTGTTGTAGAAAATAGAATTATCACAAGAGGGCCATCCCCTCAAACAGAACAATTGCAAAAAATAAGAGATTATTCCAGAATGCTTTGTCCTGAAATTGCTCAAAATGTACAACAAAAAGTATTACCTCCTGCAACTTATTCAAAAGAGTCTAATCAAGTTTATTATGATATGGGCAACTTTGATAACGTATTTACGAAAAAATACAGAAGATGGCATAAAGAAGGCGGTAAAGATTATGCTGTCGCTAAATCAAGAGTTGATGCCAAAATCGCAGATACAAAAGACAAATTAAACGATACTAAAGAAAAAACAAAATCTAAATACAAACAATTTAAAGAAGAAAGGCAACAAAAGGCTCGAGACAAAGCTTTGCAACAAAAATTAGAAGTTAAAGCAGAGCCTGTAAAAGAACAGCAAAACGGAATCCATAATATTAATTATAAAAAGCCTGTACTTCAAGATGAAAGCTTGTATCAACCAATCGACATCAAAAAGAGCAGAAAAAATAACCTTTATGGAGATTTTGACCCGTCAAGACCGCCATTAAGAGATTATAATTAGTTCAAAAATTTTTCCAAAACATCTACTGCTCGTTTTGCTAAAAGTTCATTTTTTAATTTTTTATTTTTTCTTTCACCTTTTGGTAGTTCTATTGACGGTAAAATCCCCCAATTAGAGTTAATCGGCTGCGGTGGAAGATATCTTAACGAATTATCTCTTGAAGATATATGCTCTAAATGCGCTTTATCTGTGATATAAAATGTTATTGCACCCAGCATTGTTTCACGAGGCAATGTGAGTTGACTTTCATTCAACAGTTTTCTTGCCATATTTATCCCTGCAAGCATGCCTGTTGCAATTGATTCTGTATAACCTTCCGTTCCCGTAATTTGTCCTGCAAAATACAAACCTTCGCGTTCCTTTGTTTCTAACGTAGGATTAAGCACTTGTGAGCTGTTAATAAAAGTATTCCTATGCATGACACCATAACGCACAATATTCGCATTTTCTAACCCCGGAATAGAATGTACAAGTTCTTTTTGCGCACCCCATTTTAGGTTTGTCTGAAAACCAACAAGATTAAATAAAGTTTTTGCAGAATTATCTTGTCTTAATTGTACAACCGCATAATTTTCGACACCCGTTCTTTTATCCACAAGTCCGACAGGCTTCATTGGACCAAATCTGAGCGTATCAACTCCGCGAGAAGCCAAAACTTCTACCGGTAAACAAGATTCAAAATATTTAGAATTTTTATCAACTTGATGTTGTTCTATTCGAGGGGCATTCACCAATATATTATAAAATTTTTCATACTCTTCCTTATTCATTGGACAATTTATATAAGAGGCTTCTCCTTTATCATATCTTGATGCCCAAAATGCTTTATCAAAGTTAATTGACTCAACTTCAACAATTGGTGCGATTGCATCAAAAAAGTGCAAATGCTCATTTTTAGTAAACTCTTGAATAGCATCAGCAAATTTGTCGCTCGTAAGCGGGCCGGATGCAATAATGACATTTCCTTCAGGAATTTCTGTAATTTCTTCTCTAATTAATTCTATATTTGAGTCATTTTTAATTTTTTCAGTTACAGCTTTTGCAAAATCCTCTCTTGCAACTGCTAATGCATTTCCTGCCGGGACAGCGTTTTCATAAGCAATTTTCAAAAGTTCTGAACCTAAAATTTCCATTTCTTTTTTCAAAAGTCCGCTTGCGTTAGAAATATCGGCAGAGCCAAGGCTGTTTGAACAAACAAATTCTGCGCAATCTTCAGTCACATGCGCACCTGTTGTTTTATTTGGACGCATTTCGTATAACTTAACTTTTATTCCTTTTTTAGAAAGCTGTAACGCCGCTTCCGAGCCTGCCAAACCGGCACCAATAATTTTAACTTCTTGCATAAAATTCCTTATTTATCGCACAACATAAGCCTATTATACAGGGAAGATAATAATAAGTGAAGACAAAATTATATTTTAAAAATTACTACTACGAGCATTCGTACTTAATTTTTATCGACGATATCTAACTTTTTTATTTGCATTTTTGGCAACACGCTTTGCTTCTTTTTCATTATAACAATAATTATCAAGATTCAGGTTTATTCGTCCTCCTGTTTCTCTAATCAAAGTCTTTCTTATCTTGTAAGGGTAATCTTCATTCCCTTTCAAGCCACCATCTTGAATTATTGCAATTATTTGGTTGATATATTTTTGACAATTTTTCAGCACAATTGGAAATCTATCAATAAATTTACTCAACGGCATATTAGATCTCAAGCTGTTTGCGTTTGCTGAAACTAACATAAAATTAGAAATTGCATTTTCTCCACGTTTAGAATTCGGCTGCACATGCTCAATCGTCGCAGCAGATGCTCTAACAATTCTTTTAGCGATTTCACCTTGAGAGCGGTCGGCATATTTTACAATAAACGCATTTTCACTTGTTCCGGATGTAGGAAGATAAATTGCCCTATCTTTAAGTTTCTCGTAAATCTTCTTTTCACCGCGTTTAGGCTTAATTTCATCCAAAGAATTCAAAAGAATTTTACGTTTAAAAATACCTTCTTCTTGGTTATTGTCTATTATAACCTGTCTACATCGAGTTGTTTTGTGATGAACAGCCAAAGCTTGTTCGGGAGAAAGTTTTAATGACATTTTATCAACATCATCCAAAACATTAAATTCTTCTAACTTTAATTTGGTTAATGCGTCAGAATAATGCATTTTTAAAATATTTGGCAATATTTCTTCAGGATTTTCTTTTGCATATTCTTCAAAAATTTTAAAAACTTTTTTCTCTGTCTTCTGCATAAAGCTTCTGTAAGGCTTTAAAAGCTTGACAATTTCACCGACATTTTGACACTTTTCAATCTTAATTTCTAATCGAGGAAGCTCTGCACTCGTAATCATTTTAACACCAAAATAAGGACAAACAACGCCTCTGAGTTTTCTTAGCGGAGTTCCCGCAGATGTCGTGCCCATAAAACTCGGTTGCGTCGGCAAAACACTTACAGGTCGATTTTGTTGAACCTGATTATTAAATATTCTGTTTGTTATAGCCGATATTATCACTGGATTTATCTCTGTTTTTATAATAACAGTTGCAATCAAGTTTGGCAATAGTTCATAAGAATATGTCAAGTAGGTTGGGCTTTCAGCCCAACAATAACTACTTTCTTACAATCAAAGTTATATCGTTAAACACAACAAAAATCATCAAAATAATCAGCAATGAGAAAAATACGGTTGAAATAACTTCAATTACTTTTTCGTTCAAAGGTTTGCCCATTATTTTTTCTATAATCAAGAACATCAAATGACCACCGTCCAAAGCGGGTATCGGTAAAATGTTCAAAATTGCAAGGTTCATAGAAATCAAAGCCGCAAGCAAAATTCCTGACGCTTTACCGCTTTTATCAATCATATCACCGCCGATTTTTGTAATCGCAACAACACCGTGCATATCTTTAAGCGGAATATTGCCTGTGAATAATTGTCCTAAAGAGTACATCATCATGTAAGTGTTATCCCAAAGATATGTACAGCTTTCTTTCACAACACTAACAGGAGTTTTTGTATCAATCATGGTTTGCTTTGCACTCAAACCGATTCCAATAATACCTTTTTCGTCAGGATAAATCGGATTGAGTTCGATTTGTTTGCCATCTCTTTCTACAAGCAAATTAATCGGGTGCACACCATTTGAAAGCACCTTTGCTACATCATACATCGTATATTTGCCGTTTGAAGTATAAACAGTCTTGCCTTCAACAGCCTTTGCTAATTCAGCCAAACCATCATCAATTTTAAAACCTTCATGTTTAAAATACTTCGCACCTTTTAAAGCATATTTATCCATTGTAATTACATCTTCATCCAAAGCTTCAGGAAGTCTGATTGCAATACCGTCAGGAATAATTTCATCCTTCGCAAGTCCCGGGTTCAAATCTTTTAAATGTGAAAAGTTTTTATCAACAGTTGCTTCCGTAACAATCCCGTTATCTTTCGCACTGTTTTGAACTATTGTAATAAAAGAATAAGCATTGTTAATTTCACAATTGTTTGCTTTTAGAATTCTGTCGCCTTTTTTCAAACCTGAATTCCAAATGCTTGCATCCTTAGGCGCGCTAATTTCTCCCGCATAGATTTCATAATCTCCTGAAGGTAGCTTGTGAGAAACAATCGCAACAAGCATTACAAGTGCAATTGCACAAATCACGTTAGCAATAACACCTGCTGAAACAACAATTGCTCTTTGCCAAGCAGGTTTATTTGCAAATCTTTCAGGAGAATCTTTGGGCAAATCACAATCTTTTTCGTCATCAGGAAAAGAAACATAACCACCTAATAAAAATGCGTGAATTAAAATTTCAACATCGCCCACTTTCTTTTTAAACAAAGTTGGTCCAATAGGAAGTCCAAACCCAAATTTATCAACTTTTATTCCACAAGCTCTGGCAACAAAAAAATGTCCTGCTTCGTGAACCAAAATAAGTAAACTTAACAATAAAATCATTATGATAATTGACATAAAATTCTCCCTTAAATATTCTTAATTATTTTATCACGAATACGCTTTAAATAAACACAAATAGCGAAAATTAAACAGTGAATCTTTGCACTAAAAAAGGAAAATCATTTAAAACAATTTTCCTTTTTTTTAGATTCAGATTTTTATAAAAAAATATTATTTACCACAGCAGTTTTTGAACTTCTTACCGCTTCCACAAGGGCAAGGGTCGTTTCTGCCAACTTTTTCTGTAATTACAGGTGCTTGCGTTTTCGGTTCTGATATATAATCAAAAATTTGTGAAAACGCATTTGAACAGAACAAAATTGTTGCTGAAGAATATATTTTGTTATTCAAATATTCTGATTTATAATTTTTAATCAATTCTTCAAAAGTATAATTTATTCCCATAACTTCATTTACTGTTTCCATAAAGTTTGGATATTGAGTTGAAACTCTTTCCAAAATCGTATTTGGAATTGAATCATTTGTTAAAAAGTATTCAACGCAGCCTTTTGCGTTCTCAACAGAGTCTTTGTTTTCAAAAATCTTGCAGAAAGTTTCATAGAAAGGTATTGCATAAAGTCCGTTTTCTTTGTCAAAAATTACTGCAACATCATAAGTTTCGTTGTGAGAAGAAAATCCACCCATAGAGTTTTCTAAGAAGTTTGAATAGTTGTTATCCAATTCTTTAACGTGGAAAAATTTGTATTCTGAAATATCACAACCTTTATCCGATAAATCAACATCTTCGCCTTCGTTAAACGCACCGATAATATCATCTGCGTGTTTATTAGTAGTCAAAATGATATCTTTATCAAATGTTTTGATAAATTTTTCATACATTTCAGCTATTGTTGATTTGATTTCTTCTTCTTTTTCAGGATTATCCAAATACAACAAGCGTGGAATGTGAACCAATTTCATTACAGCGTATCTGTAAGCTTCTTCTTTTTGAGAATGAGAAAGTACGCTTGATATTTCGATAATATAATATTCACCATCAAGTTCAAAAATTCTGCCTGCAATAAATTGACCGGCATAGATTCCTCGAAAATTAGTCATTTTAGTAAGTGAAAGCACTTTATAAGTTTTTTCATTTACCAAGTTATAAAGTTCAAAACCATTTTTAAGAATTTTTTTGATTTCAAAAATAGAAGATTGCGCGTCGTTTAATTTTTCTATAATATCTTTTGCACCTTTTTCTTCTGTATACATTTCTAAAATTGATTTACCGCCGATTCTGCGTTCAAAAACGTAAGGTAAAAATATCTTTTCCATCTGATTAAGTGAAATATTTCTTGCGCCAATTGTTGATAAATATTCCGTAAAATCAGATTTAATAGTTTCGTTTGTTTGCGTGAAATCAAAAATTTCTTTTAAAGCTTCGTTAATTTCGTTAATTTTTTCTAAAACTGTCATTGCCTTCTCCTCATTGTATTCAAGAATACCGTAAACAGGATAAGTTAGCAATAATACAATAAGGCTAGATTTTTGTAAACGCTTTTAGCTTATTCCCTCTCCACGGGGGAGGGTAGAATTTCAAGTTGAGCTTCGCGAAACTTAGAAATTCGGGTGGGGGCTTACAAAAATCAAAAAACAATGTAAAATATAAACATGAAAGAAAATATAAAAAGAGCGCGAGATTTACGAAAAAATTTAACCCCTCAAGAAAAAAAATTATGGCAGATTTTTAGAAATCACAATTTTTATGGTTTTGAAATAAGAAGACAATATCCAATTGGACATTATATTGTCGATTTTGTTTGTCGTTCTAAAAAAATAATAATTGAAATTGATGGTGGTCAACACAATCAACCAAATGACATTGAATATGATAAAAAAAGAACAAAATTTTTAAATTCCTTAGGTTTTAAAGTTATAAGATTTTGGAATAATGATATTGACAAAAATATAGCAGGTGTTTATAAAATATTGCAAAGAGAATTTAAAGTATTAGAAAAATAAGTGTTCAGCCATATATTAGCCCCCTCCCTAACCCTCCCCCGTGGAGAGGGAACCGGCTAAAGTCGTTCAATTTTAAAAATATTATAAGGTATTTAATTTACACGAGTGCATTCCCTCTCCACGGGGGAGGGTAGAATTTCAAGTTGAGCTTCGCGAAACTTAGAAATTCGGGTGGGGGCTGATTAAAAAATATTTAAAACAAACCTTCACACAACACAAATCTGCCTAAAAGTTCAACTTCGCAATAGTTTTTTAATGAATCCACAAGGCATTTATTATCACAAAAACCGCCTGACAAATAAATCTTCTCAGGCTTTTTACAAAAGTTCCAAGCATTGAAAGCTATTCCATGTACAAATTTAGAAATAGCTTCTGAAGGTTTAACTCCGGCAGATATCGAATCCATAATCTTTTCCATTCCAAAAATCCCACAGGTAACGGCGAATTTTTCATCATTAAATGCTAATTCTTCCGCTTTTACTCCATAGAATTTTAAAAGCATTTCGACCGTCGCACCCGTAGAACTCGCGCAAGACGTGTTCCAGTCCATATCATGAAATTTGCCATCTTTGAATTTTATCCACTTAGCATCACGACTTCCTAAATCCAAAACGGTTGCGTTAGATGAAATTTCACGTTTTTTTGCACCTTGTGCTAGTGCAATAATCTCATTTTCACTGGCATTTGACATGTGTCCGCAAGAGCGTGTCGGCACAATGTTTTGTGCTTTTATTATACGTGAAGGCAAAATGTAATAGGCGGAATTTCCGTCTTGCTTTATAAAAAACTCATCATCAAATTGTTTTTCGTCTGTTATTATTTTTGAATATGTTGTTCCTGCATCTAAATAAATCATTGTTCTCACTTGAAAAAAATTATAAATACGTTAAAATAAGAATACAGGCAAGGGTGGTCGAAGCACCCAAAGCCCGTACCCTAATTAAAGGGTTGTTAGCCAAAGAACTATTGATATTAATATCAGTAGTTCTTTTTCGCTGATTTTAATTAGCATACGACCTCCTTTCTGTTATAAAGTCAGCGAATGTTCATTAAAATCTTTAGCCTGTATTCTTTTTTCAAAGTTCAATGATAATTATAAAATAGAGGGCAAAAAAAATCAATGCATAAAGAAAATGCATTAATTTCTTAGAATTTTTATTTTTGCTTAAAAAAAGAGCGATAACGCTCTTTTATGAATTATGCAAAACAACAGTGCCTGATTCTAACGATGGTTTAACATCAACAACACGTTGATTAGAACTGCCAACCCAATGTTTTTTTGCATCTAATTGTTCTTTAACAAATTTACCCTCACAAATTACGTCAATATCCGCAATTTCAGGAATATCTTTTATCTCTTCCCATAAGAAGCCTGTATATAACCAAATACTTTTTTCAGGTAATTCTTTTCTTATTTTCTTAATTAATCTGAAAACTTCTTCTCTATTGAAAGGGTGCAACGGATCACCACCTGAGAATGTGATACCGGCAACATGCGGATAATTTAATGCTTCAAAAAGTTCTTTTTCTGCTGCTTCATCAAAAAGAAGTCCGCCCCCAACATCCCAAGTAATAGGATTTTGGCAACCTTGACAATGATGAGTGCAACCAGCAACCCATAAAACAACCCTTAAACCATCTCCATTTAGCATGTCATCTTTTGTGATATTGTGATAATTCATCTCTAATAAATCTCCTACTTAAACCATGTTATCACAATATGTTTTGTAATGCGCTAATTATTACGAGATATGAAGAGCTAATTAAATATTGCGGTAATAATTTTATAAGCCAATTCTACTTCTTCAGAGCTTAATTCGTCAATTATGCCCTTCATTATAACTTTCTTTTCAACATCATTTACTTTTAAATGATCCAAATCAAACAGTTCAGGCAAACTGATGTGTAAACATCTTGCAAGTTCTCCCAAGCTCTTAGATGGGAATGTTATACCGCATTCTATTTTGCTTAAGTTACGTTGGTCAATGCCGACCTTTTCCGCTAATTGCTGTTGTGTATAACCACGTTTCTCACGCAGTTCCTTAATTCTTTTTCCTAATAGTTCTTTAATTTTGTTCATAACATCAGGATAAAACCTATCCTAAAAAATTGTAACGACATAGCTAGAGTAATTTTATTGACAATGGGAATATTACATAGTAATCTAACTATTATAGTAATACATATTTTATTTACTTTTCAACGTAATATATGTGTTATTTGATTAATTCATAACAGAAGCTGGAAATGAAAAAGATACTAAGCGTTAAGCTTAGTTTTTTTTGCAATAAAATAAAAAGTGGAAAGCTATTAAAACAGCTTTCCACTTTTTATTTTCAATTTTCAACTTATTACATGCTTACTCTATCTTTGATTTCTTCCATCTTATGATCAGCCAATCTTGAATCACCCTTAACTCTTGAATAAGCCAAATAACCGTTCATTCTTTCAATCTTAGTCAAGTTTTTAGAACCGCATTTTGGACAAACATCCATATTTAATTCTTGGTGACCGCAATCATCACAATAAGATAGTGATAAGTTTACGCCTTCATAGAAACCTTTATCCATTGCTCTGTTGATAAGTGTTTCAACCGCATCTGTATTATAATCAATAGGATATTTTACGTATTGAATTTTACCGCCGTTGAATAAATCCCAGAATCTGCCTTCCAAGTCTTGTTTTTCAATCGGACTGATTTGTTCTGAAACATGGCAGTGGAAAGAGTTTGAAATATATGGCTTATCAGAAACATGTTCTACAATACCATATTTCTTTCTGAATTGTTTAATTTGAAGACCACACAAGTTTTCAGCAGGAGTTCCATATATTGCATAAAGAATTCCGTCTTTTTCCTTGTATTCGTTAATCTTGTTATTGATATACTTCATAACTTCAAGAGCAAATTCGCCATCTTCAACAAGTGATTTACCATTATGAATTTCTTGTAACTCGTTCAATGCAGTGATACCGAATGACGCTGTTGAAGATTTCAAAACAGGTCTGATTTTATCATGAATACCTAAGTGACCGCCCAAGAAACCGCCTTCGCAGAATGCTAGAGGGTTTACAGAAGCTTTCATTTCGCCAAGATAATTATAAGTTCTTATATGAAGTTGTCTTATTAATTCCATATAATAATCAAGAACTTGGTAGAAATCTTTGCTTTCTTTTTTAGCTTTAGCGTAAATCATAGGCAAGTGCAAGCTGATTGCCCCAATATTAAATCTACCTACAAATACAGGAGAATCATTTTCATCAGCAGGACTCATTCCGCCTCTTTCAAACCAAGGTGATAAGAAAGCTCTGCAACCCATTGGAGAAACTACTTTTCCGTATTTTTTGTACATAGATGCTACGTAGCCTTCACCTGATAATGATAACCAGTCAGGGTACATAGTTTTTTTAGAACATTCTACACCGGCAGTAAACAAGTCGTAGTTTACTTTGCCTTCGCTGTGAAGATTTTTATCATACAAGAATACAATTTTAGGGAATAATACAGGTTTTTTATTACCTTTTTTACCTTGTCCGCCCATTCTGATTTTAAGCATTGCAAGAGTTGCCATTTTTTCATATTCACCTGTTCCTAAACCTGTTGAAACAGTGATGAACGGATAATCACCTCTTGAAGATGCTACTGTGTTAAATTTGTATTCCCAACCTTGGAAACCTTGTTCAAAGTCTTTTTGTAAATCAGCTAAAGCTGCTTCTCTTGCTTTTTCAAACGACAAGCCTAAACATAAATACTTGTCATATTGTCTTTGGTAAGTTTTTTCAGCGTAAGGTGCTAAAATCTTATCAACTTCAGGTACTGTGAAACCGCCGTATTGTTGGCTTGCTGCAGCCATTACGATATCTCCGATTACGTCAAACGCTACATCAAGTGATTTTGGTTCGTTGTACCACAAGTTACCCATTTCAAATCCGTCTTTAAGAACAGATGCTACGTCAAATAGACAGCAGTTCATCGTATCACGTCTTGCAGACATATCGTGGATGTAAATATAACCATCTCTGATTGCTTGTAATTCGTCTACTGTTAAGAAGAATTTTTTGTATAATTCTTTGTTTAATTCATTGAAAATCAAAGAACGTTTTGTAGAAACCAAAGTTGAATCGGCATTGGCATTTTCTTTGTCACCAATGTACATAATTCTTTGAGATTCTTGATAAACTTTGTCTAGCATGTGTACAAAATCCTGCTTGTAGTTTCTGTAATTACGGTAGCTTTGTGCAACCTTTGGACTGATGTGTTCCAATGCGCCTTCAACAAGGTTGTGCATATCAGCGATTGTAACTTCTTGTTTGTTCATTCTAACAATATTTTCATCTACAAAATCGCATATTTCTTTTAATTCCACATCCGTAAACTCTACTAACATTCTTGTAGCAGATTTTTTTACAGCATTAATTATTTTGTTGTTATCAAATTCTTCTTTTGTACCGTCTTTTTTAACAACATAAATACAATTTAATTTTAAAGGTTTAATTTGCGCAGTTTTTGGCTCAATAATTTTTGACATAGGTGAAATTGTAGAGCCTTTAATTACGTCGGTTGCTACTTTTGTTGGTGAGGTAAATTCTACTATATTTCTTTCCTTATTTAAACTGTTCTGCATGTCCTTAAAAACCTCCTAATCTAAGCAAAGGCGAGCTATTTATTTGTGTTCAGCTTCCTTATAATAAGAGAATAACATTCTCTTCCCCAAATCTAATCCTATGTTTATATGATAATTCAAACATTAATTCTAATCAAGAAATTTACAAAACATCACAATCCCTAAAACTCAATAAAATCAAGCTTTTTACATTTCTCAATATTGTAAAATTTTGTTAACTTTTTTGCATGAAAAATGTTGTAGAAACAATTGACAAATCTATAAATCTCTTTAATTGTTAAACAAACACTTCAAGAATAAAAACAATCACCCATGCTTTTGATAGAAATTCTTTTATCAAGCAACAAGCTTCCTGCTTTTATGTTCCGTAACTTTTGCATTCAACATCGGCAATAAAAATCCTAGCGTAATTGCGGAGTAAGCGATACCTGCACCTTGAGCCAAGTTAACCTTCCACATATTTTTTTTAGCAAACTCTTTTCCCTTAGAAGCTATCTCATTGTGACTTTTCAAATTCATATCTTTAAGCCAATGTTTCAAGCCTGTACCTTTTTTTGAATAATTAAATAAATCTTTTCCTTTTTTATCAAATAAATTAGCTACACCTTTTGCTGCGAAACCACCAAAAACAAGCCAATTTAAGAATCCTAAATAATCTCTTGTCATAGATTCCCTAAGTTCTGTCCCATTATCAGCGGCCATGAACCTTCCAACAATATTTGCAGCATAAACGGTTTTAATTGCATTTCCGCTTGTAATCGGCCCTGTAAACTCTAATTTTTTAGCAAATTGCTTTAAATTTTTAACACCCATTACGCTTGTCACCATGCCTATCATCAAAGCGCTTGCCCCTATTTTTTTAAACAACAATAAGTTATCTTTTTTCTTTTCCCCTCTAAATGTTGAAGTAAAGTCAACATCCCCCACAAATCCTTTTTTGCCGGTTCTTTTTTCTGTAATTTTTCTGTTAATAAATTGGTTAGACAAGCCTAAAACACTCGCTGCTGCAATTGCACCAAATGCTTTAGTTTTATTTACTTTAGAAATTCTTGCTAAAATCTTTTTAGCATCTTTTCCACCGTTTACCAAGAAAACATCTTTACCCATATCATGAGTATCGCGCAAAATATTATCCAATCTTGCAAACAATTTATTACCATTAATATTTAATTCAATATCACGTTCCGCTCCCAAAGCATTAACTAAACGCTTTTCCATTATTGAAAGCACATGATTTTTATCACTTTCCGCAATACTACTATCCTCAATAATTTGAGTCATTGTATTAATGAAACCTTCTTTTGAAGTCAACTTATTTTGAATATTTTTATATTTATTATCTTTCCATTTGATATTATTCCATTTTTCTTCATCTACCCATTCAATATTTTTCCAATTAATATTTTTAAACTCATTAATTTTATAACCATCACGTCCTGATAAATTTTCAAAAACACTTGTTGAATATTTTTTCACGTTACCATTCCATGCAGCTTGAAGCGTATCCATAGAATCTTTAGAAAACCAGTTATTTGGATTAATTTTCACTTCACCACGACTTGCCATAAATTTAGCAATCCATTTTGCAAAAATTCCGGCTGCTAAACAATTGATAAATGTTCCGCTAATTTCTCTAAAAAAAGTTTCTGCTCCTGCATATTGATTTCTTTGCTTAGTATCATAATATGCACGCGGAATTACCATTGCACCCACATCCAAACCAACAGCATTTACCATTTCATTCATATCACAAGTTCTCAACAAACCCGTTACAGCGCCGTCCAAAGGTCCTTTAAAATTTACATTACTATTTATATTATTATTTATTCTCATTATTCATTCCCATAAAAAAAGGTCTTGTCAAACTTAACAAGACCTTTCTAAACTTTAATTAACAACTGACTACATCAAAATTTATCCAAGTCTCGATTGAAACTTAGATGATGAGGATGAGCTGTTTAAGAATAATTTAATCATAAATTCAGTATACAATTAAAAAAATATAAATGTCAAGCTATTGTTCTTTTTACACTGAAACAAGAAAAATCCATATCATTTGTAAAATTCTAAACAATCTGGTGAAATTGGCAATAAAAAAAGCCCCTTTAATAGGACTTCCAACTTCTTTTATTAAATGGAGCGGGAGACGAGGCTCACTGTGTCTGTTTGCGAGCAGGAAAAGGTGACTAAATGTCACGTTTTCCGTGGAGTAAAAAATCATTCGTCGAATTCTTCAAGAGCAAATAGAGGGAGCGACGAAAAGTGTAAACTTTTCTTTGTCGCGAGTTCCGCCTCGTCGTTCATAAATTGGCAATAAAAAAAGTCCCTTTAATAGGACTTCCAACTTCTTTTATTTAAATGGAGCGGGAGACGAGGCTCGAACACATGTTTTTGTTTTCTGTGTTCTTAAATTTTCTCCCGTACCTTCTAATATTGTTTAGTTTTAGCCCAGTATTCTTTTTGTATCTTTTTGTAATTTTCAGGGACTTTTTGTAAAATTAGTCCCTTTTTAGTCCCACTAAAACATTATCTTTTATTGGGAAAAAATGACGTGTTACTACCATTGGCAAACCAATTACCAAACACAGGGTTTCTGTAAGTAATATTATGGTTACCTTATCAGACAAGTGGCAAGCACCAAAAGCAATAAAATACAGTAAAACTAAAATAAAGAAAGACCAAATAGAAGAAAAGATTATAACAAAAATTGTTAAAGTTCTCTTTAATTCGGTGTCACCACTAAATCTTACTAGTTGTGCTTTTTGAAATTCACTCAATTCTTGAATTTTGTCATCGAAATGGTCATCGGTTTTTACGATTGCATGTCCTTGCCTGTTAATTTCTCCTACAAGTTGTTGTATTGCATTAGTATTGTTATTATTAATGATTTCATTATTAGGAATACACACTTATACCCCCAATAAGTTTCTTCTAAATCTAATTACAATATCTGATACTGAAAATAAATTTCCTAATTGTGAATCAGTTATATCAGGATATCGTTTTATAATGTTTTTTAAAAAAGAGTCTGGGACTAGCAAATTCGCCGCAAAACAGTTAGCTTCTTTTTCTAAATTTGAGGTATTGCTACCAGAAAGACTTGCATTTCTATATAACATATTATAATCTGGCAATTTAGTATGTTTTAGTATGTAATGTCCTAATTCGTGAGCAATTGTAAAATTTTGTCTTTTTTCGGGTTCATTTGCATTTACATACATTGTATTTGAATTTGAATCAATGAAGCCTGATACATTTTGATAATTAGGTATGCAACTAAAATCTATAAATATTACTCTTAAGCCTGCATTTAATGCCAACTCTTTAGCATTTACAGGCGGTTCCTTTAAACAATTTACTTCTAAAAGTTTTTTAGCTTCTTCTATTGGTTTTGTATATATAGACATAAAACCTCACACATAGCTTATGATTGCCGTTCGACCAGCGATACGATACATAGATAAATCCAACGCACGGTACTATATTATAACACATTTCAAGATATTTTTCAATATATACTAAATGTTTGTTAAAGTATAATAATTTATACCACATTCAACTTTTGATAAAATTCATCCATCTTATTTGCAACCTGTGATTCTTTACTTTTAATTAGGTGTGAATAAGTATTTAAAGTAATGTTTTTATCTGCATGTCCTAATCTGCTACTTACGGTAACCACATCTTCACCCGAAGCAATAAGAATACTTGCGTTAGTATGGCGGAGTTGGTGAAAAGATATTTTCGGCAAATTGTGTTTTTCTAAGAAATTTACAAACCATTTATAAGGTAAATTGGTGCTAATCGGAGTTCCATCATCAAGTACAAACACATAAGGTTCATTTTTCCAAGCAGTACCAAGTTTCAATCGTTGTTCAAGTTGCTGATTTCGGTATTGTTTTAACAGATTCATAACCATTTTTGAAGCAGTAACAACTCTTACACCTGCATTAGTTTTTGGCTTATCTTTAATCGTTCCATAACCTACTACATAATGTCGTTGCTTGTTGATACTTATTTGAGAGGTTTCAAAATTGATATCATCCCAAGTCAAGCCCGTTAATTCACCTCTTCTTAATCCGATATCTATTGACAAATAAACCATAGTAACCAATATTAAAGGGTCATCAGATAATGCTTTTAACATTTCTGAAACTTGTTTATCATCGTAAAATTTAGCTTCTGCTCTGTGAGCTTTTTTCATATCAATTCGTTTCATAGGATTGTCTTTAATTACATTCCATTTAACCGCCGTTGATAGAATTGAGCATATTATTCCCATGTGATTTTGAATCGTTCGTTCTGATAAAGCTTTACTTTTTGATGGTATAAACATATTTTTGAAATTCAATTTATAACTAGCACATAGTTGTTTTGCGACATTGGAATCAGTTATCAAACCCTTTTTAAGTCTTTGACAAGATTTAAGAGATATACCAGTCTTTTCATTAATTTGTTTTCTTGTAAAAGGTTTCAGAATTTCTATAAGTTTTTCTGTTGGAATATATTTGTTGTCAAGCCTTATGTCTGTTTCATGCAAGTTTTGGTAAAATTCTAACAGGTGTGTTGGTTGTAGTTTCCCTATCTTAATATGCCCGAGTGCAGGGAGTATTCTATCATCTAACTTTTGATTATATGCTACAAGTGTTGTAGCAGCCAAGTTTACTTTAGCATAATCTTCAAACCATTTTTGCGTAAATTCTGCAAAAGTTATTTTTTCACCATCTAAGTAAACTCCGTTTAATACTTCGTTTTCAAACATCACCATTTGACGATTAAGCTCTTTTTCCGCTTGTTTTGGAGTTAATGTTTTGTCTAGTTTTATTGTTTTTCTTTTGCGTAACTTTTTGCCCTTTGAGTCATAACCTTGACAAACTGTTAATCTATATGTATGTTCTGATATTTTTTCATAAAAAGCCATATTATTTTCCTCTTTATCATTTTCTATTATCTCCTTTTTTTCAAACTTTCAGCTTCTTTTTCTTAAAAATAAATACAGGGTAACTGTTTTCAGGAGCTACCCTGTATTTTTTAATTTACCTATTCTTGTATAAGTCGTTTAAACATTGGGTATTTTGACAATATTTCGTTTGATACTTTATCAGCTCTTTTGCTACCGCCAATACTTAAATAGAATGTTTTGTATTTGTTTAAATCAATTTGTGATATCTGCTCTAACAAGAAATCAATATTATCAGGTGAAAGTACAATGTGATAGAACGCACCAAGACCTTCTTTATTTAGGAATTGCCACAAAATAAATGCTTGAAAATAGTCTTTCACAACTACTATTATAGATGTAAGCAACGAATATGAGTTAAGCATAGCGAGTTGTGAAGTTGTTTGTGGTTCGTAATATTTAGAGCTATTATCGTCTAAATAGATGTATTTAATGTTCATTACTTCGGGAAATTCATAGGTTGGATATTGAGCAGTAGAATAATTAAATACTGGTATACTCAACACTTCGTCATTCAATCCTAAGTTCATTTTCATAACAGTTTGTTTTTGTATTCCGTATTTATTGAATAGAAATTTTAACTGCTCATCCGATTTCAAGAGTTTTTCATTCAGTGGGTAATAGGCTAAAAAAAATTCATGTTGTTTTTTAGGATTTGATACCTCTTGATATCCTCGAGATAGAATATCGACAGGAATAATACTTTTAGAAACAGGTTTTTCAATTGGCATACTTGCATACATTACCTGATTTGTGCGAATCATTTTCTGTTCCTCAATATAACGTCCATCGTTCATTAGTACTTGATTTACCCAATTTATTGATTCTGCAAATGTTTTAGAATAAAATGTTTGTTCTATTGAAAAATTCTTGTAGTAATCAAGAAGTTCTTGCTCGGAGAAAAATCTTTCCTCATTTTCCCTAAATAGTTCTACTAAATAACTTTCAAAACTGTCTATTAATTTAATTGCTTGTTTTGTCATAGTTGTTTCCTTTCTTTTTTTGATTTTTAATACATTTCATATAATGTTCGTTGAAATCCTTACAACCGCATTTTGTAACAATTCGCTTGAACATCGGATATTTTTCAATAATTTTTTCTGCAACTTTGTTACCTTCTTCGTCATTATCAACATACAAATAAAATTGTTTATACTTTGAGAAGTCGACCGCTGTTATTTGTTTTAACAAAGATTGAATACCATTTGACGGTGTAACAATATGGTAGTGTTGAATTTGCCGTTGTTCTTTAAGGTGCTGGTACAGAGTGTAGCCGTCAAAGTAACCTTCTACTATCGCTAAAATTTGTGTTGTCTGCTTGTATGAGTTAATCATCGCAAGTCCTGTTGGCGTCCCTTTTTGTCGAGTTAAGCCATCTTTGCTAAAATTGTATGGTCTAAATTCAAACCCTAGAATTATATTGGCTTTTTCTGTTGAATATTGGAATGTTGGAATTACCCAACGTCTTTTATTCACATCTACTCCAAGTTTAACTTCTCTAGTTGTTGATAACCTTAACCCTCTTTTTCTAAGTAACAAATGAGGAAGCATATCAATCGTTTGTAGCCTTTCGTTACATTCTTGCATATAGAATTTAAACTCCAATTGCTTTTGTTTCGTAAAAATATGTTTAAAACGGTCTGTATTGTTACAATCCGAATTAAATTTTAGATTTAATTTACCTTTACTTTTTTGAAGAATTTCTCTCAATATCATTGGAGCGTGGCTATTATCAGCAAAACACCAAAGAACACCTTTTGTGGAATTGAATTTTAAGTTATCTCGACCTGAGTCTTTGCACATTGGACACTGCCAAAAGTATTCATCGCCTGATTGTTTTTCAGGTTCGCCTAAGGTTCCGACAATTAAGTCTAGTGTTAAATTTTTGGTTTTCATTTTTATTCCTTTCAATTTTTGCGGTAAATCTGGTCAATCCCAGTATTAACTTGCATTTTGGCAAATATTAGAACGGAAATTGTGGTAATTGCCTTTAAACACAAGCATTACAGGGATTGCCATCTTTACCTATGTTTATATTAAGTTCTCAAGTTCCGAAGCCCCATTGTCTAAATCCTCTGATTTTGCAGTTGTGAGCCAATAAGCACGACCAGAATTATTATTTATAGGTTTGCTTAATAGCTGATATCCTTGAGACTGGGCAATTTCAGCAACACTTTGCATATCATCATCAAAACTATTTTTGAATTTATTTCGAGATACACCAAATTGTTTGAAATGAATAGTTGTCAAATCATTCTTTTTGAACTCTTTGCCAATATTTTCAAGAAAAAATTTGAAAATTTTGTCACATCTATCATCAAACGAAGGGCGGAAATTTAAAAATTTAATAAAATCAACGCTTAATTTTTCAACCGTATCAATAGCCATTTCCATATCCTCAGGGTTTATAAAAAGTACACTAGGATGATTAAAGCAAGCATACTGACATGCGATTTTTAAGGCTTTTAGTTCCCTAGAACGCATTTCCTTTTGAATAAGCGTATTTTGTTCTTTTTGAATCATTGAATTAATTTTGAGTCTATAAGGATACAAAACTTTAACAAAAGTTTCTTCCGTAAGCTCATATTGAGCATTGTTTTCAACCTTTTCAAAAATCTCATACAACTGAAGTCCGATGGCTTTTAAATCGCTGTAATACTTTTCTTCGGCTTTATAAGCTTTTCTTCCATCAGGTTCCATTTCATGATGTTCTAATTCAGGCATGAAAGTAATTATACAACGACGACTTAAACCTGTTTCCATAAGTAGGTTGAAATTTTTTAATAAATCAGACTTAAATGCTGTTGGGTCAGAGTAGAGTAAGGCATTAACTGGTAAATCTTCAATATCTTCTTCTCTGTTTTCACCTTTAATACTCTTGGCTCGGAGTATACCGCTATAAGCTTCAAATAACATATTAAAAAATAATTTTTGTTCCGTTGTCATGTTACAAAGATATAATCCAAGCTCTGCCATTTTTACCATTAAACCAGCAAATTTTGCTTTTTTAAAAACTTTAGCATCACGAAAAAGTCCTTCTCTTGTTCCATCAGAAACCTCCATAACCAAATTCCCAAATTCTCTCATTTGTTCTTTTACAAATTTCTCACGTTGTTGCTGTTTTTCTTCACCTGGAAATTTTTGCCTTGCTTCTATTTCAAACTTTTGTTTTAGCCCAGTTTTTAATGTTTCTACTGTGAATTTAAACCAAAGTTTAAATTGGTAAAACACAAACTTATCTAATTCATCTGACATACGGTCTTTGCCTGCACCTGATGGCATAAAATTTATTGCATAGTGGTTACAGAAGCCAGTATTACCATTTTCAACATATTTTATTCGTTTAAACGCTAATACTTGTGCTGTCTTTGCTAAGACAGTATTGATTATTGCATTCATTGGTCTTTCGGAATGAAATGCGCTCATTGTTTGCACCGCTTGTGCTAATGGTTTAGGCATGTGCAAATCACCAACATTACAAGTAACTTTTTCTGACGCTTGAGTTCTGTGGTACAAGTCTGTTAACATAGGATTCATTTCAATTCTCTGCACTGGTGTAATTGTTTTTTGCTCTATTTCTCCAATTTCATCAAAAGGAGTGTTTAGTGGCATTTTTTTCATCATTATTCACCAACCTTTCTAATTTTATTTAAGTTTTCCAATTCTGTTTTTACCTGTGTTTCGCCGTTGTTCAGGTATTCAATCAGGCTGTCAACATTAACAAGATATTTCGAGCCACTACGCACATATTTTACTTTCCCTTGCAAAACTAACCGACGGACATGGTATTTTGCCAGTCCGACAATTTCTGCACATTCACTAATTGATTTCATGGTTGGAATTTTTTCCATAGTTTTCTCCTTTTTTTATTCCTATTTTTAACTCATTTTTAGAAAGGAAAATAACATACCCTTCTACTAATATATGCGTGTTTTTTTTGAGGGTTTTATTAAGAATTATTAAGAAGAAGTAGTATATAAATGCACCTGTGTGCTATGTTATTACTGGATTTTAAGGATTTATTTCTTAGCATGAAATTTGTATGCAAAAAGCACTTTCTACATTGTTGTAAAAAGTGCTTTTGATAATGATATTTTTTAGTTTATTTTGTTGTAATCTGGTAAATATATTAATTTACTTTAAAGACTTATAAATGCGATACAAGATTTCAATATTAACTTCTTCTTTTCTAATGGCAGTGATTAGTTCTTCTTTTAAAACTTCTTTTTCTTGCAAATAACCAAAATTAAATAAATCTTCAATTCCAATGTCAAGAGCAGTTAATAACTTGGCAAGATGGTCAGCCGTAATAAAAGTTTGTCCTCGTTCAAGTTTGCTAAGCGTTCTCTGTCCGAAACCAACCATTTCAGAAAGTTTATCTTGTGTAAGCTTTCTTTCAGTTCGTAATTCTTTGATACGCTTTCCTAAAAGTCCTTTTATGTCTAAGTTGTTTTCCATTACTGCCCTCGTTCTTTTAATAATAAGTGATTCATAGCTTACTTTACAGACTATCTATGTACGTAATTTACTTGCTTTTTAAGCTTTTTATGCGTAAAATACTTTCATTAAGTGTTACTTATGTTCAAATATTGCCTTTAAGTTCTAATGGCAGAAAGGAAATTATGGAAGCTCTGAAAGAAATTTTGTTTAAGAATGAATGGTTTACTAAGCAAGAAGTAGAAGAAATTTTTACACCTGACATTGTGAAATGTATTGATGAATGCACTAGACCAAGACAAGATGAAATTTTTAATGCCTTTGATGGCTTAAAGCCACAAGAGGTCAAAGTGTTGATAATCGGACAAGACCCTTACCCTGATGAAGCAAAAGCACATGGGCTTGCTTTTTCTTATAGAGATGGTTCTATTCCTGCTGATGATTCTTTAAGAAATATTTTTCATAAGATTAAAGACGATTTGGGCATAGATAATACTCATACAAATTTGTCAGCTTTGAAAGAGCAAGGTGTTTTATTACTAAACACAGCATTAACATTTGCTCCTAATAATCAGGATTTCCATATTAAAGCTTGGCAAGATTTTATAAATCAAGTAATTTCTAAACTTCTTGAAGTTAAGACAGAGAATAATCAACCTTTAGTAATTATGCTATGGGGAAGAAAAGCTAATGAGATAAAAATGCTTGCGTATAAAGGAAAAGAGCAAGAATTAGAGTTTAACCAACAATATCCATTGATTAAGATTTTGCGTTCTTCTCATCCGTCAAACAATTATCAAGCTTGTACAAAAGCTATCTACAATGGTGAAGTTCCTGCATTCAACGATACAAACTACAAACCTTTCAAAGAATGTAATGAGTTTCTAAAAGCTAACGGTTTTAACGAAATTAGGTGGTAATTAACGGTAAAGGAACGTACATGTTTAATAGCTATGACCCAATGAAACTTGTAAAAGAAATGCACAAAGTTAATAAAGAAGTTTCCGTACAAACTGGTAAAACTAATGAAGAAGATTTGTCAGAGCAGGTTGAAGAAATTGAGCCTGTTTTAAATAAAGAAAAATCTTCTAATGAACATAAAAAGAAACCCCAAAGGAAATTGAAGCGTAAAATATTTGCTTTTTTATTTATAGCTTTAATAATATGTTGTACTGCTATTTTTAT
>CAKVGS010000002.1 GCA_934747335.1 uncultured Candidatus Melainabacteria bacterium | reverse complement strand
TTTCAGCGTATCGCTTGTTTCTCCCTATTGAGTGATAAAAATATAAAGTGTGTTTTCATCATGCGGAATAACATTTTTTAGCAAAAATTCGCTTGAATAAATCGCACGCGATTCAATCTTGGAAATTTTTTCCAACAAATCAACTGCAAATCTTGCACAATGATAAGAAGAACCGCTCGCTACAAGAACAATCTTAGTAATATTTTGCGGCAAATCCAGCTTCAATTCGCCTGTTTCAGAGTTAATGTATTTCATTAGGATATAAGGAACAATTTTGGCTTGTTCAGCGATTTCTAATTCCATGTTTGTTTTGGGTTTCTTGTTAAACATTGCTCTCCTTGTCATTTATCAGATGCATCAAACAAGCCTTGCGCGTTCCCTCTCCGAGGGAGAGGGTAGAATTTCAAGTTAAGCTGTGCGAAACTTAGATATTCGGGTGAGGGTTGTTTTTAGTTATTGTTGGGCTAAAAGCCCAACCTACATTTAGATTGCTTGGGTGAGGTGTCTGCTTCACCACCCTTATTTTAACATATTGGTGACGAAGATGCCATACAAACAACCTCATTTATTCCATGTTTTTTCAAAATCTTAATCATTTCTTCAAATGTAGCGCCCGTTGTACAAATATCATCCAAAATCAAAACAGGCTTTTTCAGGTCTTTTGAAGTATTAATTTCAAACGCTTCATGCAAATTCGCGAGCCTTTCCTTACGCGTAAGCTTATATTGCGGTTTTGTATCCTTAACTCTTGTTATTAATTCGAAATTCGGCGTCAAATTTGCCATCTTGCAAAATTCTTCTGCTACAAGTTCCATGTGATTGTATTTTCTTTTCTTGATACGGTTTAAGTGTAAAGGCACTGCAACTACTTGAAAATCTCGTTTGTCATCCAATTTTTCCCAATACTCATACATAAATTTTGCCAAATAGTGCGCTAATTCTTTTTGATTATGATACTTCAGACCTCTAATCAGCTTTTGCAAATTCTTGTCATAACATCCAACACAAAAAATATTCACGCCTTCTATTATTCGTTCTGCCCTTATGTCGTTAAAAGATAATGAATCATAGCACTTTGGGCACATTTTTAGTGAATATTTAGATGAGGAGCAGAAATAACATTTCTTTCTGTAAATTAAATCTAAAAGAGAAAGTAGAAATTTTTTCATGAAAACTATTATAACATAATTAATACCCGCCCGCATTTGTAAAGCTCAGCATAGCTTCGCTAACAACTGCGAACTCCCTAACAAGGGCGGTAGTAGATTGGGCTTTCAGCCCAACAACATAGCAAGTCCTTTACATGTCTTAACAAACAAAGTAAAAATAGCAATTTTTTGCTATTTTTATACTTTATATAAATGTAGCAGGTTTAGAAGGTAATATTGTGACGATTCAAAATCATTACAATTTCATAAATCCTTATTATTCTCAAGTTAATTTCCGAGAAGCACCGACTCCTGCGCCAATTTTAGCTAAACCTATTAACACCGTAGAAAATGCTATTAACAATACGGTTGATACTTTTGTTAAACAACCCGAGGATGAAGAAAAGAAAAAATCCAACAAAACCGCAATTACCGTTGGTAGTACCGTACTTGTTTTAACAGGTTTGGTTGCTCTTTTAAACCCTAAATTTTCCGGCAAATGGGTTAACAAAATGAAAACCATGTCTTCAGAAGCTAATGCCAAATTAGAAGAAAACAAAGGCAGCTTTGTTAAAACAAAATTTTATAAAGTAAGTGAAAAAGTTTGGGGTAAAGTTGCAGACTTTTTGCAATTCACCAATACAATGAACGGTTGGAAAGATGTAGGATTCAAAAAACTTTGCACAGAAACCAAAGGTGTTAAGAAAGTTATGACAAAACCACATAATACTATCACTAAGTGGTTTGATTCTTTAGGCAAACATACGGTTTTTGGCAAATACAACAGTGCGAATAAAAAATTGGACGATTTAAACGGTTTAATCAAGCTATATAAAGATAAACTTCCAATATCCGAACAAAAAAAACTTGAAACAATATTAATCGAAATTAAATCCGTAAGCGAATATTTTTCTAAAAACCAAACCGCTTCACGTCTTGATAATCAAGAAAAAGTGATGTCAAATTTGGAAAAGGATTTTTACGCTAAAACAAAAACCTATTTTGGCGATATGTGGCACGGCAAAGGCAAACGCAAAGAAACCTTCCAAAAAAATATGACTTTTTGGGCTGAAGATATGCTTATGCCCGAAAGAAATAAACTTGAACAAAACGGCATTAAGGTTGTAGATAAGATTATGGGCGACGGTAAGACCCAAAAAGGTACTTATCACGAAATCATGGAAATTTTGGAACCGCATGTTTCACAAGAAGAAAAGGCTTTGTTGGAAAAAAATTTAGCCAAAGCAAATAAGACATTGAGAAAAGCAAATCATAGCGAATGCGTAGAATACTTTGACAAAAAACGTGATTTGGTTTTGGGCGGAGCTCCGACTGATATTTTGACTGCCTTATTTGGTCTTGGTATGAGCGGCATTGCAATTGGAACTGCTGATAATAAAGATGAACGTATTTCTAGGTCTTTGACCGTTGCTTTCCCTGCGATTGCAGGGTTAGGAACTTCAATGGCACTAACAGCAATGCTTTTTTCAGGAGTTCAAGGTATGATATACGGCTCACTCGCTTCAATCGGATTAAGTAAAATCGGAAGTACAGCTGATAAATTAGTAACAAAATATAGACATCCTGCGGAGGTGAACAATGCTTAACAAATTAGTTGAACAAATTGTAGAAATCTTTTATTCAATTTTTCAAGAACCTTGCTATATTGAAGTAGAATGTTATTGTGATAACGATTGACAAATGGCATAAAATAGTAAATAATAAAAGTGTAGGGTGGCACCTTGAGAAAGTGCCCATGTAGTCCCTACTATGTGAAAAATAATTTTAATGCTATTACTAAATTAACAGATGCTAGTAGTAGCATTATTATTTTATCTATCAACATAGCTCTTACCTCCTTTCATTAGCTTTTGTCCAAGTGTAGATTGTGGCTAAGAAGAAAGTAATGGATTACTTTTACCCTACGTGATAATTTTATAATAGATTTTCCAATTTGTCTACTTTAAATTCGTTATAATATCTTCTACAATCAGCAAAACTTTTTGTTTCAAAGAATCGTAATTTTCGTTGTTTTCAATGCGATAATCCCAATCAGATACATCATCCAAATCAACTTCTGTAACGTCATTTTCTCCAATAAGTTTTCCGCCTCTTGTTTCTCGAATTTTTCTATCCGCGTCAACTCTTATTGAAATTGCTCCTGCTTTTTTAAAAACTTCGTATTCGTGCTTAATTCTAACATCCGTTACAACAATATCGCCTTTTTGAGCAACAATCTTATCAAGCCAATAATCAGGACTTTGCATTCTGCCCCAATTGCCTAAATCAATTAAACCCTGACGATAATTAGCTTTATTAGCTTCTATTTCTTCATAAGTCAAACCGTGTTTTTGTGCGTATTCAATTTTGATAATATCGCCCATCGCGCAACGTCTAAAACTTGGCATTGCTTCCATCAAAATCTTTGCAGCAGTGTCTTTGCCCGAATATTGTTTTCCTGAAAAAATTATTAGCATGTTAAATCCTTTCTTTTAAGTTAATAAGACCCTCTCCCCTCCCCCGAGGGAGGGAGTGAATTGCGTTAATTAAATGCAAGAAGTTTTGCTATAATTGAATGACTTTAGCTCCCTCCCTCGGGGGAGGGGAGAGGGTCTTATCAACATTCAAATCTCATCCGGCACAGGATCATATCCACCTTCATTCAACGGATGACATTTTACAATTCTCTTAATTCCCAAAATCCCGCCTCTCAAAACTCCAAAGCGTATTATCGCCTGCTTCATATACTCCGAACAAGTCGGATAAAACCTGCATCTTGGCGGAGTCAAAGCAGAAAATTTCTGATAAATTTTGATTAAAAATAAGACAAACTGTTTAATCATACTGTCTTATTTTAACACATTTTTTAAATTAATTTAGTTTTGATTTTAAAATTCTGGCAGCAGAAATCAAAATATCAATACTTGTTGAAAATGGCGGAGCGTAGGTTAAATCCACGTCTAACAAGTCTTCAACTCTCATTCCGCTTAACAGACCAACAGAAACCGTATTTACGCGCTTATCTGCGTCACCATCTCCGATAGCTTGTGCACCTAAAACTTTGTGCGAACGCCTGTCTGCAACAAGTTTTAGTGTAACGTTTTTGACTTCCGGCATGTAGCCTGCTTTGTCACGTTTGGTTATAACGACCGAAACTGTATCATAGCCAAGTCTTTGTGCAGCTTTTTCTGTTAATCCTGTCATAGAAATTGCCATTGCGTGATATCTCAACACAGCTGAACCTAAAATTCCTTCAAAATCTTCCACTCCACCACAAGCATTAATTGCTGCAACACGCCCTTCTTTATTGGCCGTAGAACCCAAAGGAAGCCACATTGGCGAATTTGATATCATATTGATTTTTTCAACGCAATCTCCGCAAGCATAAATATCGGCAATATTGGTTTGCATTCTACTGTTTACTCTTATCGCGCCTGTTGCACCAAGTTCGATTCCTGCTTCTTTTGCAATGTCGACACTCGGGCGCACACCTGTTGACACGACTACCATATCGGTTTCAATACCCGAACCCTTTAAGGTCAAAACACCTCTTACTTCTTCTTCTCCGACAAATTCGGTTACAAAATCTTCGTTTATAATTTTGACTAAGTTATCGGAGTTTTCGAGAATAAAAGTTTGGATAAGTGAAGAAATATCTTCATCAAAAACAGACAGTATAAATGGCAAACGTTCAATCAGAGTAACGTTTTTACCGTTTTTTACAAACGCTTCAATCATTTCTATTGCGATATAGCCACCACCGATAATCGTAATATTTTTTGACTCTTCCATTTTTTTGCGAATATTTATACCGTCTTCCAAAGTTCTTACCGTATAAATATTTTTCAGGTTGCTGTTTTTGATTTCGGGTATAAACGGATGTGAGCCTGTCGCAATAATAAGTTTATCGTATTCGACAAACTCGCAAGTATTTGTATTGAGATTTTTTACCAAAATTTTTTTATCCGCAGGCAAAATTTTTGTAACACGGTGTTCTAAATGGATACCGATTCCGCTTTTTTCGAATTCTTCTTTTGTTCTGACTATAAGCTTATGCCAGTCCGCAAAATCCCCTGCAATATAATATGGAAGTCCACAAGAAGAATAGGATACATGTGTATCTTGCGTATAAATGTGAACTTCTGCATCAGGAAGTATTCTTTTTGATTTAGCAGCCGCTTTTGCACCTGCTGCAACACCACCAATTATAATAATTTTCATACTCAAATTATTGAAAATTTAGTAAATGAAATCAATTAGACAAGTTGGTATTTGAAATTTAAATAAATACTGACAAAAAAATTTTTTTTGATGTATTTATATAAATGGAAAAAACACTGGCATGAAAATCGGTAAGACATTCAACAACATAATTAATTCACCATACTTATCCGCGTCAATATTTTTAGCAAGTGGCGGGTATAAAATATATGACGATTATAAAATAGCAGATGATAAGTATAAGAAAAAATTCCTTATCAAAGATTCTGTTGTATTGGCAGGCTCTGCGATGGGGATGCTTGCAGAAAGAGGGCTTACCAACAAAGCTCGTAACAGTAAATGGTACCACAACACTATTCACAAAACTTCTGAAAAGATTTTGCATTTGAGTAAAGTAAAAAATGTTCAAACTTCTCTTGATTACACAAAATCAATTTTGAAAAACTTTTTATCAAGTTTTACTTTGTTCGCTTCTGGAATTTTGGGTGCTTTGGGAATGGATTACTTGCTTTCAAAAACAGGTTTTGAACAACCTAATAGAACGACAAGAAACCACGTGCACGAAAAAACTAAAATCAGAAAGTATATTGATAGTAATATTGAAAGAATTGTTGATAAAGATACAAAAGAAGAAATGTATTCCAGAATAACCGATATGCCACAAATGAAGATTTTTACAACGGGTTTAATCGGTACACAAGCGATAGAGCTAGCAAAAGAAAAAGAGTTTGATAAAAGATTACAACATACGACAAAATGTATGATTAATGACTCAATGCTTCCTCTGTTTTTCTTGTCTACATCAAGTACATTGACAAAGAAAATGCGCACAATCTATCGTGTTCCGATAATTTTCACCTCTCTTGTCGGCGGAACAATGCTTGGCAAAAAGTTTTTGACAAAGTATGTGGAAAAATTGAATGATTAGTTGTTCAATAAATGGTGTTTTTTAATGGAAAGTGCAAAATTGTTTTAAATAATTTTTTATTTGGCAAGAATAGAAGGGTAGGGTACAATTTTTTGCACCATTAACTGTTTTGCATTTGTGGCTTGCAAGTTTATCTTGCAAGTTTTCTTGTAAATTAAATATATTTGTATTAAAATTACTCTGTAAATACTATATCGTGGGGTGTATCAGATGAAATTTGTTGCAAATAAAGATGACTTGTTAAACGGGATTAAAATTGTAGAAAGAGCAACAGTTGTTAAAGGCCTTCAGCCGGTTTTAGCCAATGTTTTGATCGAAACTCTAGGCTCAAATCAAATCAAGCTTACTGCAACAGATTTTGATTTATCAATTATCACGGTTATTGATGCCAATGTTGAAACAGAAGGCAGATTTACGCTTCCTGCCAAAAAGCTTGGTGAAATTCTTTCAAGATTAAATGATGAATTTATTAACTTAGAATTAAACGGCTCAACTGCAACAATAACTTGTAAAAACTCTAAATTTGATATTATTGGTATTTCTGCAAACGAATTCCCGCAAGTTGAAGAAAATATTGCCGAAACCGATTGCATGGAAATTGAAACAAAACCTTTTACA
Source organism: uncultured Candidatus Melainabacteria bacterium (assembly GCA_934747335.1). GTDB lineage: Bacteria > Cyanobacteriota > Vampirovibrionia > Gastranaerophilales > Gastranaerophilaceae > CAG-196. The sequence continues at coordinate 113,101 of CAKVGS010000002.1, read as the reverse complement.
AAAGCAATCAGAGAAGTTGTTTCAGCAGCCGCAGGATACGAAACAAACAACCTTCTTTCAGGTGTAGTTTGTGAAGTCAACAAAAACATTTTAGAAATGGCTGCAACTGATGGTAACAGACTTGCACGTGTTAGAGAGGTTGTTAAGAACGCTTCTACTGATGAAGAAAAACCATTTGAAATGCTTCTTTCTTCAAAAGTTTTAGCTGAATTGTCAAAAATTTCTTTGTTGGCTGATTCTGATTCAATCAAGATTTGCAAAGAAATGAAGAAAATTGTTATAACAATTGACAAAACAAAGATTGTTACTCGTCTTATGCAAGGTCAATTCCCAAAATATAACCAACTTATTCCACAATCTTTCCCTAAGACTGCGACAGTTAATAAAGGTGATTTGATTTCTGCGCTTGAAAGAGTTGCGGTTATGGTTAACGAAAAGAACAGCATTGTTAAGTTTGAATTCATTGATAACACGCTTAAGCTTTCAGGTGATTCACCTGATGCGGGTAATTCTCAAGATGAAATTGATATTCAATATATGGGCGAACCGCTTGCGATTGCTTTCAATTACAAATTTATTCTTGAGTTCTTAAAAATTGTTGAATCAGAAGAAATTAAAGTTGAATTGAATTCTTCACTTTCAGCAACAGTGTTTGCGCCGGTTTCTGACGAAGATTATATTTATCTTGTTATGCCGGTTCAGTTGAGAAGCTAATAAAAATATAGAATGTAGGTTGGGCATACCTGCCCAACCTACTTTACTCATTCACTTATTGACTTAAAAGAAGGAGATTATATGCAAGGAAAAGCTTTTAAATTCGGCGATAATATTTCAACAGACCATATTGCACCCGGGCGTTTATTTCACTTGCGTTCTGATTTGCAAGAATTTTCTAAACACGTTTTAGAGGATGCGGATGAAAACTTTGCAAAAAATATGAAAAAAGGCGATTTTGTAGTTGCAGGTAACAATTTTGGATTGGGTTCTTCCAGAGAACACGCACCGCAAATCATTAAAATTGCGGGTGTTGGTGCTGTTATAGCAAAATCATTCGCAAGAATTTTTTACAGAAACGCAATCAACATCGGACTTTTAGCTATCGAATGCGATACTGACGGGATTGATGCAGGTGACGAATTAGATTTGGACATCAAAGCTGGCACATTAAAAAATCTTACAAAAGGCACAATTACAGCAATTGAACCGCTACCTGATGTTATGATTAAGCTGCTTGAAGATGGCGGATTGATTGAACATATTAAGAAGAATGGGGATTTGGTGCTAGGATAATTAGAAAGGTACACATAAATGAGCGATAATAAACAAACAATAAACTGTCCTGCGTGTGGCAAAGAGATGGTAAAAGTTTTTGATGAAGAAAAAGGCATTAATATTGATATTTGTTTGAACGGTTGTGGCGGAATATTTTTTGATAACCGAGAGTTAGAAAAGTTTGATGAAGCTCATGAAAGTGCTGATGAAATTCTCAATGCAATTAAAGAAAAAGAATTTGCAAAGGTTGATGAATCAGACGTTCGTATTTGTCCTATCTGTAATGTTCCTATGGTTAAAATGGGTTCAGGCAGAGGCGGCGTTGAAATTGATGTTTGCAATACTTGCGGCGCTAAATTTTTAGATAACGGCGAGCTAGAAAAAGTTCGTGAAGGCACAAGCGCTGATTTGAGCAAAGTTGACGCGATGGTTGACCTTCTTTATCAAAATAATTTGAAAGAAGTTCTTGGCAAAAATGCACAAAAAGAAATCAAAACATCGCCAAGAAGACAGTTTTTTGAGAATTTAGTAACGAAGTATTTAAACAAATAATAACGCTCTCAAAATTAAGCTTTCACGCTTCTTTTATACTCAAGTTGTTTTTGAATGCATTTTTGCGAAATCAAATCAGTATCGGAAGCAGAAATACTGATAAATTCAAACGAAGCTTTCAAAATGTTATCTTCGTTATCCAATCTGATGAATTTTGCCTTTGTCTTGATATTCTTCGGACTAAAAAGAATATCGAGCGTAATTTCTTTTGGAATTTCAATTTTTTTCGGCAAAACCACGCGAATTCCGTTCGCTGAAATATCATGCATTTTGCAAGGAAGAGAAGTTTTGTCAAAAGTCAAAATAACATCTTCTTCCATGCGAACTCTGAAATATTCTCGGTTTTGTTGATACTCCAAACCAAGTGGAGTCTTAATGCCAAAATAAATATACGGTGCATCCTTTTCAAGGTATTTAAGAGTAGTATTTGTTCGATATAAACCGTTTTCGCAAACAAAACTCAAAGAAATTTCCTGAGGCGTTTCTATATTCAAACCTTCCTCAAATTTAGCGCAAGCAAAAATCTCTCTCTCACTCATATTCTTGATTGCGGCTTTTGTACAGCAAGTGTTGTCGCTTTTGTCTTTATAAACAATTTTGATATAATTGATATTATCCAAATTAAGATTAAATTTCATTCGTGTTCTAATTCCTATTATATCCACTTGTATTATAACAAATTTTGCGCCAAAATGGTATCTATGAAGGGTATTATTTTTGATTTTAACGGAACATTATATTGGGATTCCAAGCTCCACTACGACGCTTGGAGAGATTTTTCTAAGATTTTGAGAGGAACTGCATTCACGGATGAAGAAATGCGTGAAAAAATGTTCGGACATACAAACGAAGACATCATCGAGTATGCAATAGGCAAAAAACCTACTCCTGAAATGGTTGAAAAATATGCAAAAGAAAAAGAAGCTTTGTACAGAAAACAATGCTTGATAGATAGAGAAAATTTTAAATTAGCACCGGGCGCGATTGAATTCTTGGACTTTTTAAAAGAAAACAATATTCCAAGAACAATTGCCACTATGTCCGAATGGGATAATGTCGAGTTTTATATAAAAGAATTCGACCTTCCGCGTTGGTTTGATGTGGATAAAATCGTCTACTCAAACGGCAAAATCCCGGGAAAACCTGCACCTGATATTTTCATGATTGCAGCGGATAAAATCGGTTTAAATCCGAAAGATTGCGTTGTAGTAGAAGACGCGATTGCGGGAATTAATGCCGCAAAATCCGCAGGAATCGGTAGAATTATTGCAATTGCATCACTTGAACCGATTGAATTCTATCAAAATATTGATGGTGTTTCATCAATTATTAAAAGCTTTGATGAGATTGATAGAAAGATGTTTGAAGGTGATTTAGCTTTATCAATTGGAAGTTGAAAGTTGACAGTTGACAGTTGAAAGTGGATAGTTGTTTTGGTGCAGTGCACCATATTAATACAAAAAATACGTCCAATATTGAACGTATTTTTTTGTAATATTTTTAACAATTTTCAACTATCCACTTTCAACTGTCAACTTCTTTATTAAGTTCATACAAAAATCTCAACCCTTCCAACGTCAAATAAGGGTTTACAAAATCAAATTCGCGGGTCATGTATTTTGCAATCAATCCTGAATAACCGCCGGTTGCAATAATGCAGGCTTTTTCGCCAAGTTCTTTTTCGCATTGTTCAATCAAACCTTCAATAGCGCAGGCAGAACCCCTGATTACACCTGAAAGTATTGCATCTGCCGTGTTATCTCCAATAGCTTTACTAACGGTATCAGGTTCGATTTTAGGCAGTTTTGAAGTGCTTTTATTCAAAGCCCTAAATTGCAAATTGAGCCCCGGCATAATAACACCGCCAACAAAATCGCCGTCTTTATTAATAATATCAAACGTTGTTGCCGTGCCTAAATCGACAATAATTGCAGGTTTAGAATATAAAACATAAGCACCACAGGCGTTCGCTATTCTATCCGCACCGGCTTCTTTCGGATTTTTAAGCCTAATCTTAATTCCCAAATTCAATTTTGGCGACAAAAGCAATGAGTTGATGTGAAAAACGTTATCGCACGCACGCTTCAAAACCTTGCTCAATTCATCAACAACTGACGCAATCATGCATGCAGTTATATCGTATTTTTTAAACAAAGAATGAAGTAAAATTTCATACTCTTCCTGTGGAAGTTCTTTATCTGACGCCAAGCGAAAAGTTTCTAAAATACTTTCGTTTTCAAACACGCCGAGTGTAATATTTGTATTTCCGATATCAACCGCAAGAAGCATTATACTTCCCCATAATTACTAAGTGCATTGTTTAAAATCTGTTTCATTTCGTCACGATAAGATTTCGGACTTACGATTTCGCACTTATCGTCATAACGCAACAATCTTGAAAGCAAAAGCTCTTTGTTTTCGCCTTTGTTAGAAATAGCTTTCCAACCGATTCTGTCCGTTTTTGTATACTGTTCGTTTTCTCTCAAATCGTATCTTGAAGCCAAATCATCGCGGATTAAAAAGATTACGGACTCATCATTAAAGCTTTCGATAAATCTTTCTCGCATAACTTCCAAGCCTGAAAGTCTTCCCGCATCAATCATGCGTTCTCTGTTTTTATATAAAACGTGATAGAAAGTTTTGCCTTTAACGTCATCTATGCTTAGCGGAATGCATTCCAAAATTTGTCTGTTTTTAAACATCAATTTAATTTTACGTCTTTCGGAAATCGCAGTTTCAAAAAGTTCAGCGGTTATTTTGTAAGTTGCTTTATCAATTCTTGCGATTTTCTTGTTTGAATAACGGTTTAATCTTTCCAAAAATCCGTTAAAAATCTTGTGATATTTTTTTGTCATTCCTTCTTTAACAATAGTTTGCATTGTATTTAATAAATTAATATCAGCATTCGAAAGGTCTAAACCAAACGGCATGCTTGTTACAAAATATTTGTTATGAATTTTAGGAATTTCAATGCCGCAATATCTGCAAGTATTGATGTACTTACTTACAACACTGTTATTAAAAATCGGTTCACTTTCGTTAGCATTAAGCTGTTCGATAAGTTCGTTCATCGTGTAATCGCCTTGCAACAAGATTTGCAAAGTCTTGATTACTTGCATTGAGGATAGGTTTTTCTTTTGAGATAATTTATTCTTATTATTAGTCATTATAATTCTTCCTCATATCTTTCAACTTTGCGATAATTTTTTCTCTGATTGTCTGTGGCTCAAGCACCGTACAGTTTGAACCGAACGATAGCATTCTCTGCACCGCAACAAAATCGTTATGATATTCGCCTTCAACAATCATACCGTTTTCTTGTTTTTCAACAATTTTTTCATTTTCCAAAATATCGTTCAAACCAAAACTCTTGAGGAAAAATTTCACGCACACATTTTTAACCTGAATATTATCGTCACCTTCTCTGCGAGCAAGGATAGATTTAATGCGTTTGATATTCAAAATAACAGATTCTTTTTTGCCTAAATCGTAAGCATAAAGATAAATTTTATCGTTTTGGAACACAAGATTTTGAGCGCAAACTTCTTTTGTGTCGCTTCCTTTTGCAACAGGATTCTTGTAAACAAGAGTCAAAATTCTACTGTTGTTGCAATCATCTTTATAGGCTTTTACTGTTTCTATATCAAAATTCTTTAATAGAGAAAGTCCGTACAATTCTTCTCTGATTTCATCATCCATTACGTGAAAAGCAAGTTTTCTGAACAATTCATCGTATTTTAAAAGTAATGCCATATCACAATTATCTTTTACGCGTTTATAGATTTTGCGCAATAAAGCAACTTCTTCGCTTGTGATGTTCAAAGAAAACGGATGTTTGGTTAAAACATATTTGTAACCTGTTTTTGCACTTGAGCGTGAGATTTCACATCCCATAGTTCTCAAAGTGTTTAAGTCAATTCTTAATATATCATCAGAATGTTCCGGCTCCATAATTTTAAGCTCGATAAATGCTTTTCTGATTTCTTCCAATGACCTTGGAGCTTTCATCAAAAGTCCTACCAAAACCAATGAACGAGTACCTGTCAATGATATTTGGTTCAATTCAGTATCCTCTAATAGTTTAAACACAAATTACCCTCTTTAATAACGCAAAAATTTTATAAAATTCGCATACTTATACTTAAAAAACTTATTTATATTATTTACACAAATCTAATAAATATTCAATAGTATTTTCACAGAATCTTCTGTCTTCTGAGCTGAAAGGCAAAACATCGCCTGAAAAATTGCGTTTTATCTTAGCCAAAACACTTTGTTGTTTACCTTTTGGAACATAATCAATTTTTGTAACAATTGTGAAAATAGGAAGGTTATAAGCTTCTACCCATTCTCGCATTTGAAAATCATTTTTCTGAATATCATGTCTTGCATCAATAAATTGAATCAAAGACTTAATTTGTTTGCGATTCAATAAATACTCTTCCAAATATTTTTGCCACCTTGCTTGAGCTTCACGAGAAACTTTAGCATAACCGTACCCGGGAAGGTCAGCAATCATAAACTTATCAGAAAAATTGAAAAAGTTGATTAATCTTGTTTTACCGGGAGTATTAGAAGTTTTTGCAAGTTTTTTGTTATTACATAATGCGTTAATAAACGAAGATTTACCAACATTTGAACGCCCTAAAAGCGGAAATTCAGGAAACGGAAAATCAGGACATTGAGAGAGTTTTTCTGCACTTATTATAAAATTCGCATTAAGCTGTTTCATTTTGTTTTTCCATTTCTTGTTTTTGTTTTGCTCTATGAGTAACCAAAGAAAGCAAATTATATAACTTTTCATTATTTACAACGGTCAATTGAGCTTTGTTTTTCATCATAGAAACATCAATTGAAGGTTTGTTTTCAAAAATATTGCCCGTTTGAAGACTGACAATCTGAACAAAATTGTCTTTTAGAATGCTTAGGGGTTCTTTTAAAAATATCTCAAATGTTTTAAAAATATTCATATTTACTTCCGAGTTTATGAAAATATTGTACATTAAAATTGAATTGTTGAAAAGAGTTTTTTAGAAACAATTTCCAATTTATTACCCACTTTTCTATATTCAAAACTAATATTTAAGCTATAATATAAATGTTTTCGAGCGATTATAAACGGAGGTTTTTATGAATAAAAAATTCTGGAAAAGAGCAGGAATTGTTGTTAGTGCAACAGTTTTAAGCATGTATTCATTATTTTTGTTAGCGCCTTTTGCACTGGATACAATTGCAAATAATTATTCAGGAGAAATCTCTAAAATAATCAAAGACTCATGCGGATTGAATTCATCTATTGAGGGCATTAAATTCGTTACGACTCCAAAACTAACAGCGGGAGTTAAAGTTAAGAATTTCAAACTTCTGACTCCTAAAGACGAAGAAATTTTAAACGCAGAAGATTTTCAGGTTAAAATGTCACTTCTTCCGCTTTTTGCTCGACAAATCAGAATTGACGCCGTTCAATTAAAATCCGCTAATGCGAATATCAAAATGGATCATAAGGGTCATTTTGATGTAGAAAAATATTTACCACAGCAAGAAGAAGATGATGACAACACAGAAGTTCAAACAGAACCTGTTGTTTTGCCGTTCGGTTTAAAACTTTCAAACCATTTGCCTGATATAAGAGTCGGCAATTATAATGTAATCTTAACGGACGGAGTTAATAACTATGTTGTATCAGGTGACAAAGCAGAAATCACAGATTTTATTTTGAATAAGCACATTAAAGTTGCAACAAACGGTAAAATGACTTTGCGTGATAGAGAACAATTTAATTACAACGTTAAAATTTTCAACAAAATCATGCCAGATTTAGAGTTAAATGATTTGGTTTGCAACCCTCAGCCGACAGAAGAAAAGAAAGAAGAAACTCAACCTGTTGATATCATAGGAATATTAGACGGAATCTATCAATACAAGCTCACAGCTAATGCTGACGCTGATTTAACTGTTGCTAAAGACGATATCAAAGGTCAGGTGAGCGTTTCAAATGTTTCTTTGATTAATCTTCCTGCAAGTAATGCGGATTTGAAATTCAAAGGCAACACCATTGACATTTTATCAAATATTTATACTGCAGAAAACGAAGTTTCACACTTAAACGGAACAGTCAAAACAGGCAACAAACCTAAAATTGATATGAATTTTAAATCAGGTGCACAAATCGCAAATATTTTGAAAATCACAAAAGATGTTGCTAATATTTTCAACATAAAAGATTTACAGACTTTGAATGCAAACGGAAAATTGGACGCTGATTTTAATATTAAATCAGACTTAAAAACCGTAAACTCAAGCGGTTATTTGAAAATTCCGACAGCCAATCTTTATTACGGTTTATATAAAATCGGCGTAGACAATATTAACGCCGATATCAGATTAGATAACAACAATATTAATATCAAAAATGTAGGTTTTTCTATTCTTAATCAGCCTCTGAAATTCTATGGCACGATTAGCGAAGATGCAGTGAGTGACTTGCATTTGACGGCTAACAAATTGAATTTAAAAGGTCTGATTGTGGCTGTTGGTCAAGCAGCTTTATTGAAAGACAACAATGTAAATTCAGGTACAGTTTCAATGAATGTGGATATTAAAGGCAAGTTGGATAAGATTAATCCGCTTGTAAAAATCAATCTTGAAAATCTGAATATCAAAAACGTTCCTGCAAATACTGTGTTAAAAGCACCTTTGACGGTAGTTAATATAACATCTGACGGAAAAACTTTCTCAGGTAACGCAAAAAGCACCAATATTTTAGCAATCAACCCTGCTGCGAAAGTTTCAATTCCAACGTTAGTGATGAACATTAGAGAAGACGAATTGGAAATTCCTCAAACTCCTGTTGTGATTGAAAAAATCAAGGTAAATGTTTCAGGTAAAATCAAAAACTACTTGAAAGACAAGATGACGCTTGATTTTGTTACAACGGGCGATATTAAATCTGATTTAATCGGTGATATTAATATGGCGAAACAAACGTTAGGCTTAAATTACGCAACAACAGCACCTTCTACAATAATTGTTCCGATGTTTGACAAATCTAAAATGACATTTACGGGAAATATCGGCATCACAGGCAACATGGCTAATCCGATTTTGAAGGGTCAAGCAAGTGTGCCAAGCCTAAGTATTCCTGAAATTCCAGTAAACATCACAAATATGGCAATCAAGCTAAACGGCGCAATTTTAAACGGAAGTGCGACTCTTGAAAAATTCGCGTCAGGCGGAATTGAAGCTGAAACATTATCAAGTGATTTTTCAATGAAGGGCGAAAACTTCTATCTTAAAAACTTGAAGGGAAGCGCATTCAACGGAAAAATCAATGGTAATATTATTTATAATTTGAATAACGCAAAAACAACAGTCGATTTTAAAGGCGAAGGTTTGAACGCTGAAAAAGCCGTTTATGGCGCAACAGGTATCAAGAACGCTTTAACAGGTACTTTAGGATTTGATACAAAATTGAATTTAACCGTTGCAGATTATAACGAAATGATGAATTCAATGCGCGGTAATTTGAATTTCGAAATCAAAAACGGTGCGTTTGGTACAATCGGACGTCTTGAAAACTTCTTGCAAGCCGATAATATTGTAAACAGTGCTCTATTAAAATCAACAGTTGCTACAATTTCAAACGCGGTAGGAATAGCTGACACTGCAACATTTAAATCGCTAAGCGGCAAATTGACATTTGTTAACGGCTGGGCAGAACTTAACCCGGTAAAAAGTTCAGGCCCATTGCTTGCATACTACGTGAAAGGTAAATATAATCTTTTGAGCGGTAATGCGATTTTAGTGATTTTGGGACGCTTGGATGGTTCAATCGTTGCAAAAATGGGACCAATCGGTCAATTATCCGCAACAAAACTTTTGAGCTACATTCCTAAATTCGGAGCATCTACCGCAAGCTTTGTAAATACACTTACCGCAAGTCCTAAAAACGAAGCTGTAAGCCAAATCCCAGCTTTAACAAACGGAAGTACAACTTATAAAGACTTTAAAGTTATTCATAGCGGTATTGCAGGAAAAGCTTCTTCAATCAAGTCCTTCAAATGGTTGACAGATGTTGACACAAGCGCGATTGAAACAAAAACAGTAAAAGAAACAATAAAAGATATCAAAACTTCTGTCGGAGATGATGTTACAAACACTATTCAGAGTGTAACTGATGCGGTTACAACTTCTAAAGAACAGTGGAATGCGACAAAAGACCAATTAAAAAACAGCGCAGAAGAATTAAAGAATTTGTTTAAATTCTAATATTAGTGTTGGGGATAAAACCCCAACTTACAACAAAAAAAGAACAACTTACTTAATTTTTGGTTCGCCGTTCATTAGTTTTAAAATTTCAACAACTCTTGGCATTTGGCAATCAAAAGAATAATGCGCTTTTCTAATAGAACATTCTTTGCAGTTACCGTTAAGTTTGTAGCATTCAATTGCTTGCTCTGTCCAATTTTTAGTAATAGATTCAGACATTGTAGGCTGAACAAGAACTTGATTTAACATTTACACACTCTCCCCATAGTAAGATTGTAAATGTTAGTTTTCAATTTGACATCATTCAAATATATGAATTTACATCGGATTATCAATACAAAGTTTGTTCAAGTAGTTTTTGATTAGTGTAGTTCTTTCTTTTTGGTCTTTAACATTGTATTGCAATTTATCTAATTTATTCAAAATCTCACTTGCAGGAATATTAAATTTACATTTTGCAAGAGCCTTTTCCCACTGTGCATAATCTTCTTTTGTATCAGCATGCAAAAGACTTGCGTTATCTGCTGCAATTACAACTTTTTTAAAAATATTTCTTACAAATTTGCGCTTGTTTCCCGCATCAGGCGCTTCATAATCTTTTGTTGCGCGGTTGATAAATACTTCGAGCAATTTCGCAGTCGTATTACCAAAAGATTTATCATACAAAGTATCAATTTCATCAACTAAATATAATTTACCTCCTCGAGCAACAATATTGTTTGGATTTAAAGAGTCAAAAAGACAATAACTGCGAGGACCAAGCTTTATTTCGTTTAACTTCGCAATATCGCCAGCTAACTCATTATAACTGTTCTGTGTAATTCTTGCAAAATGAGGAAGATATTTTTCTTTATAATACCTATTTATTGAACATTTGCCAAGTTGTTTGGAGCAATGTTCAGGAACGCCTGCAGGAGTATGTTTTCCTACATTTCTTAATATTTGAAAATTGCCTAATTTAATAATTGCTTCACCAAAATAATGATGTAAATGATTAAAAATTCCTTGACCAAAAACAGCTTTCTGAGGTAATTCACTTGAGTCGATTTTTTGTCCGACAGGAACTCTTGCTGCGTATTTTCTGGTAATTTTGTATACCGCATTATGAGTTCCTTCTTCAATAAATCTTTCAGGAGTTATCACATCATCTACTGCATTTTTTATCTTTGTTGAAAGCTCCAGCATATCTCTTTCTGATAAAGTTTGTTTTCTTAAAGCCTTATCAATAGCTGACTGCAAAACTCTTGAAGCACCTTTAAAATTTGACTGATAATTATTATTATAATTATTAAATTGTGGAGTTAATAAAATATTCATATAAAGAGAAAAACCCGTAAAAAAATAATTTGCTAGTGAATTTTTATATTTGTTAATAATACCCTATCCCGCCTTCAACAAAACGAAGCCAACCTCCATGGCTAGAAAGGTCGCAGTCGTGTGAGCGTAAGCGAGCTACGAATGCGGGTGGGTATTTATTTGAAAGAATTTGATAAAGCTATGCTAAAATCGTTTACTTTTAACAAACAAAATTAATCGCAACACCAGCCACTATACTTACCATAAGCAATATCAGAACAATTTTCATCGTGTCCTTAAAATCATTGTTTTTCAACAACACCAACAAGCCCAACCCTGCATTAGACAAAAGTCCGCTCATCACTGCACCAAAAGAAATTGTTCCCTTAATAAGCAACATAGTTAAGCCGATTGATACTGCGCAATTAGGTATCAAACCGACAAAAGACGCAATCACAGGCTGAATAAATTTACTGCCGCTTATCAAATTGTCAACATCAACATCCGCTAAAAAGTAATTCAAAATAAGTGTTATAACAAGAATAAACGCAAACACGTTTGCTGTGTGTAAAATCGGATGAATAATTAATTCACGTTTGCTGCCGTGTTCGATATCGTGTTTGCAGCAGCCTTCTTCTACAATATCAATTTCTTTTGTATTTTCTACAACCTTCTGCGGTACAAGAAAATCAATCAAATATCCCGCCAAAATCCCAATAAACAGCTTGATACCAACAATCGGAATGATTAAATATACTTTAGCAGGAGTCGCCAAAAGTATTGGAATAGTTTCATCGGAAGTTGCCAAATATACGGCAATCAAGCAACCGCGGGTGATTATTCTATTTGAGTACAAACTGCTTGCAATAACAGAAAATCCGCATTGAGGAATAATAGAAGCAATTGCACCGATTAACACTCCGCTTTTGTCTGATTTTTTAAGAAGCGAATTGATTTTATCAGCATGATAGAATTCCAAAACCTCGATTATTACAAAAACAATAAACAAAAACGGCAAAAGATGAATGCTATCACAAACCGCATCCAACGCCCAATCAGCCATCGGAAGTTTTTCTACCAAAACATCCACAGGGGCAAAAAGACTCTCATACAAACCATTAATCTTTTCCAATAATGAAATTAACATACTGTAATTTAACAATAAAAAAGAGGATTAGTCAAAATTATATAAGTTGAGAGTTGAAAGTGGATAGTTGAAAGTTTTTAATAGTGCAAATTTGCACCAAATTTCTATGAACAAACGCTATCCACTCGGAAAATTTTCTTATAACAACTATCCACTTTCAACTCTCAACTTTAAACTTATTAACCCCAATACTTATCCAACCACTTCGTAGGTTTAATATATCTAAATCCCAATTTTCCAAAATAACCTTTATACGCTTGTTCAGGAGTTGGTTTGCCGTGAAAAATCAAAATCTTGGCTTCTTCAGGGTCACGTGGAACTTTAAACCAACACATTGGGAATTTGTGCAAACATTGGCGTTTAAAACTTACAACCCAATCTTTAGGCCAGTATTTAAGCAAGCCTTTTCTATCCATTTCATAAGACAAAAACGCTTGTTCATTTTTGTATCTTTCTCTGATTGTTTTACCTTCTTGATAAAAATGTTCAATAATTTCAGGGTGTTTGCCAACTTCAAAACGGAAAACTGATGAATTACCGATAATATCGTGTGGAAAATCGTAATCTTTAGATATTAAGAAACTTCCTTCAACTTCGAAAAACGGATCAAGAGAGCTTCTAATAATAATATCCAAATCTAAAAACAAAGCAGTACCTTGTAAATCAGAAAGCGGGTTGGCAAACAAGCCCAATTTTTTCCACATTCTATCAGGAATGCCTTCGTCGTTAAGTTCTGGAAGCGGACGAATTTCAACACCTTCCACAATGCCTTCTGCATTATCTGTAAAGCATACAAATCTGTGCGGCAAAGATAAATTCTTTTCAACCATTTTATAAAGTTTGTTTACATATTCAGGGCCAAATTTTGTTCCCCATTTGATGCAGATTACATTTCTATCCATTCATAACTCCTTCTCATAACAACATTTTCTATTTCCCTTATACCATAAAAGGTTTATAGAAACAATTTGGTTCTTTAAACGATATTAAGATAATAAGTTTTATTTCTTAACCTTTTCATCCTCAAAAATATCAACAAAATCAAATTTATTCGTATCAAAAACGCCTTTATCCGTAATTTTTAATTCAGGAATTACAGGCAAAGATAAAAATCCCATTGTCATAAACGGGTCTTCTAATTTGCACCCGATTGAATGAGCAGCCTTATTTAATTCATCGCATTTTTCTACAACAAAATCAAATTCTTTATCAGACATCAAACCGGCAATAGGAAGCGGTAATTGAGAAATAATTTCTCCGTCTTTAACTACAACCTTACCGCCTTGGCACTTAATCAAAGCAACAGCCGCTGTGTACATATCAAAATCATTTGTACCGATTACAATCATGTTATGCGAATCGTGTGCTACTGTTGAGGCAATCGCACCACATTTCAAGTTAAATCCCTTAACAAATCCTTTGCCGATATTACCTGTCGCTCTGTGTCTTTCAATTACGCAGATTTTTAATGTATCCGTTTCAACATTGCTTACTGCGTTTCCGTCAACGACTTTAACATCAGACATAACAGATTTTGTAATAAGTTGATGAGGAATAACTTCCAAAGCTCTAACTTTCTTGACTCCATCACCTTCTGTTTGAATTTTAAAATCGTCCATCGTAATCCAACGTACGTTTACAGAGTTACGAGTTGCAATCGCATCATTTTCAGGAATTTCAACCGCTAATTTACCATCCTGAGCTACAACCTGACCGTCTTTTAAAACAATATCAGGCTTAAATGTTTTTAAGTCAGGAAGAACAAGTAAATCTGCTTTATACCCTGGGGCAATTGCACCAAGGTCTTTTAAGCCGAAATATTCAGCAGTATTTAAACTTGCAACTTGAACCGCTTTAATCGGGTCAACGCCTGCTTCAACTACACGTCTAACCATTCCGTTAATATGTTCTTTTAAATCTGCAGGGTGTCTGTCGTCAGTTACAAAAATGCATTTTCTTGTATTAGAAGTTTTAAGAACAGGTATTAACGCATCTAAATCTTTTGCCGCAGTACCTTCTCTAATCATCACGTAAACACCAAGACGCAATTTTTCAATCGCTTCTTCAGGAGTTGTGCATTCATGATCAGACTTCACGCCGCTTGCAATATATCCGCACAAATCCTTGCCACTCAAATATGGTGCGTGTCCGTCAATTCTTTTACCTCTTGATTTAGCGAGTTCCAATTTTGCCATAACATTTTTATCATGGTTCAAAACCCCAGGAAAATTCATCATCTCTGCAATGCCAAGCACCCAAGGTTTGTCGATTAATAAAGACAAATCATAACTGTTCAAATCGAAACCTGATGTTTCAAATGGTGTCGCCGGAACGCAAGAAGGAAGCATTGTATAAACATTCATCGGCAAATCTTTTACAGCCTCGTGCATAAAACTTATACCGTGCAAACCCAATACGTTCGAAATTTCGTGCGGGTCAATAATTACCGTTGTTGTACCGGCAGGAAGAACTGTTTTTGCAAATTCTTTCGGCAACATCATCGTACTTTCCAAATGCACGTGACCATCAATAAATGAAGGTGTTACGTAAGCACCATTGATATCAATTTCTTTTTCGCCCGAATAATTTTCGCCAATCCCTGCAATCACGCCATCACAAATCGCGATATCACCTTTGTGAATTTCTTCTGACAAAACATTCACGATATTTGCGTTTTTAATTACTAAATCGGCTTTTTCTAAACCTCTTGCAACATTTATTATATTTGACATATCAAATCCCTATATTCTAATAATTTTGACAAATCTTCACTTTTTATTACTTCCATAATTTTATCCTTAAAACCTTCAGCACCTTCGGTTTTAACACCATTCGGAAGAACAATGTCTGTATTGTTTTTAGAATTAACAAAACCTTTATTTAAGATTAGAAATTCCTTATACAACTCTAAAATTTTCATATCGCTTTGATTAATTTCGTAATTTTGACCTAAAAAATATTTCACATCTTTTGGAAGAAGTTCAAGAAACTTAATCATAAATTCTGTATCTGAAATATTTTCTTCTTCATTGTATTCTTGACCAAGACAATTGTTATTCAAAATTTCTTGCTCAGGTTGAGTTTTTATATACGCAGCCCACATTAGACATCCAACGTAAAATCCCAAATTATTATTAAACATATCAAGCATTTTTTTGTAATATTGTTTAAACTTCATTTTTCTTTGCGAAAGATTTCTGAAACGGTTGATATCCATATATAAATATTCAACAGTTCCTCTGAATGCTAAAATAAACGGTGCAAAACCGGGGTCAAACTCTAATCCTGACATATTTTCTCCTTAAAGTTATTTATACTATTTTAGTTTAAGGATTAGAATTAGTCAATGTTTAGAAACGTAAATACAAATAAACAAATTGGGCTTTTTCCCCAAAATATGCTATCATTAAAAAAAGAGGTTTTTATGTTTAAAGAATTAAGAGACGAGTTTTGCAAAAAATTAGAAAAAGTTTCTATTAATTTAGAAAAAAAATGTTGGGATTTTTATATAAATTCAACACCGGAAAACATGCAGAAATACGAAAATGCTCAAGATGAATACTCTAAACTTTTTAGAGATAAAAAAACTTATGAAAAATTCCAAAAAATAGACAAAACTTCTCTTTCAAAACACGAAGCAAAACAGCTTAAAAATCTTTTAAAAGAGTTTGATGAAGAATTAAATACGGGTGAAGAACTTAAAAAACTCCGCCAAAAAGAAAATGAAATTGCCAAAAAATTTAATTCTTACGTTTTAAAAATTGATGATAAAGAAATTACAAAAACAGAAGTTACAAAAATTTTGCAAAATGAGGAAAATCCTGAAATAAGAAGAAAAGCACACGAAGCAAAAATTGCATGCGGTGACTTGATTGCAGAAGATTTGGTTGAGTTTGTAAAAATGCGCAACGAATATGCAAAAACAAAAGGCTATGAAAATTATTTTGAATACAAACTAAAAGAAGACTATGAAGTAGAAAACGAGTTTTTGGAAAAATTAATCAATGAAGTTTATTCAAAAACTCAAAACACGATAAAAGAAATTCAAACGAAAAAACAAAACGATTTGAAAAAATTTTTTAATGTCGATGAATTAAAAGCCTATCATTACGGACTTTTGTTGAGTGATAATCCTGAAAAAGATGTAAATGAAGTTTTAGAAAAAAATGATATTACACTTATATCTAAAAACATGTATAAAAAAATGGGTTATGATGTTGATAAAATGATAGCAGACGGTCGTTTAACTTTGGATTTGTTCCCAAGAAAAGATAAAAATACCCACGGGTTTTGTTTTGGTGTAGAAGCAGGAAAAGATTCAAGAATTTTGGCGAATTTAACAAATAATGTTGTAAGTTTGGATACTTTAAACCATGAAATGGGACATTGTGTATATGACCTCGGGATTGATACAAAACTTCCGTTTCTTGACCGTACAGCTGCTTCTCCTGCTGTTACGGAAGCAATTGCTATGATGATGGGTGATGTTATTAAACGCGAAAATATCTTGGCAGAATTTTTGGATAAAGATATATTAGAGAAATTTAAAAAATCAGTAAAAGAAGACGAAGCTTCTTTTATTTCTAAAAGCTTGCTAATTATTGATTTTGAACGTGAATTTTATTCTAATCCTGATAAAAATCCTGCAGAACTTTGGAATAATTTGCGTGGAAAATACTTAAACAGATTTGAAACTCCTGATAACGAATGGGCAACAATTCCGCATTATTTGTCACATCCGGCTTATTATCAAAATTATTTTAGAGCAAATTTGATGAAGGCTCAAATTTATAATTATTTAAAATCTAAACTTGGAGATATCACAGAAAATTCCGAGTCTGCAAAATTTATGGATAAAAATATTTTTGCTCTCGGCGCTTCAATTGATGAATACGAATTGATTGAAAATCTTACTGGAAAAGAATTTTCAGCAGATGATTTTATTAAAAGTTTAGACTAAAAATTTATTCGTCTACTGAAGCAAGCATTGCATTAATTTCTGCAATTAAATCTTCATTTTTTGTTTTTACAGCGTTTACTAAAGCTTTTTTCAATAAAGATTTTGCTTTATTAGGACTGTTAAAATCAATCATAAGTTGTGCTGCAGATTTGTAGTTTTGAGCAATTTCTTCAACAGAGTTTGATTTTTCATAATTCTTAACAGCTTCTGCATAATATTTTAAAGCTTTGTCGCCTTTTTTGAATTGAACGCATGCGTCTGCAGTGTTACTTAAAACATAACCTTTCATTGATGAATCGGTTGTTTGTTCGATTAATTTTCTAGCTACATCATAGTATTCAAAAGCATTTTCATCATATTTGTCTGTGAAAATATTTGCCATTTTTGTTAAAGAATCAGATTGACCGATTAAATCATCAGATTTTCCGGCGTAAGAAATTGAAGTTAAATAATGGTCTAATGCAGGTCCAACTTCGTTTACATCATCGTAAATTTGTGCCATTGAAAAATGCGCTCTTGATTTTACGTTAACATCGGTTGTGTACTGCAAAGACTTATTATAACTGTTCAATGCTTGAACAAAATGGTCATTGTCGTCATAAATTTTGCCAATTTCAAGACAAATTCTTGATTGAGTTTCTGTGTCTTTAAGTTCGCTTGCACGTGTGAAAGCTTCTTTAAAGATTTGCATTGCTCTTTGAGGATTGTTTGAAAAAGCTTGTTTTTTAGCTTCAACAAACAAAGATTTTAGTCTTGTATCTTGTGGAATGATGGTTATATTTGGTTTTTTAGAAATTGTTGCTTTAGCTTGTGTAAATTCTTCTTCTAAGCTTAATTCTTCAGGCTCAATTTCAAGAACTTCATTTTGTGGAGCTTCTTGAATCGGTGCAGGCTGAGTTACTTCTGCTTGAGGAACTGCTTGTTCTTCTTGCTGAACCTGTTGTTGAGGTTGTTGAGGTGCTGCTTTCTTTTCTTGTTGATCAGGAAATTTTACTAAGAAGTTTGGATTGATTTCTTCTTCGTTGTAACTGTAATTAATTCTTTGCAAGAATAAAGCATCAAGCCAATTTTGAACAACTTTGGAATCTTTGTTAAGAGTTTCAGAAATATATTTGTCTAATAAAGAGGCCGCAATTTTCAAGTTGCTTTGAATCATATTAACTTGCGGTTGAGGCTCTCTTACAAGTTGTTCAACGGTTTGCAAGTATTGTGCAACTTGTTCTTCAATTTCAGGAGGAGTTGCGATTGCTTTTATTGTGTTTCTGAAATCTTTTAGGATTTGCGCAATGTTAACTTTGTTACTTCTTGCAGGTTGTTGTGGTCTTGGTGCAGATTGTTGTTGAACAGGCTGTACCATTGGTTGATAACCTGCTTGAGCAGCTTGATATTGCATTGCATTCATCTGATGAGGTTGGTTGTTAATTCTCATCGGAGGAGGGGTTTGAACTTGATAAACCTGACGGTTAGGAGTTCCGCTGTAAGCATTTTGAGCAGGTGAATATATTGCTTGACGCGGTGCGCCTGCTTGTTGTTGAATATCTTGCGCACGACCGCGAGCAACAACTTGTTGGTTCTGACGTTGCTGTTGTTGGTCTTGGGCGTTGCCGTTATGACCGTCTTTGTCAGTACCTTCGCTACCTGCGTTATAATTGCCTGTGCCTCTTTGAGGATAAGGGCGTGGGCGCACTGTATTCATTGTGTTAAACAATATAAACCGTCCTTCCTTTAATAATATCGGAACTATTAAAGAACTCTTTATTTTTTAGGAAAAATATCATACGTTTGTACGATATTTGTTTAATGAAGGATTTTAAAAAGTCATGATAATGGAGTAAATATAAAAAAACAGTTGATTTTTTTATATTTACCTGATAAATTGAATATATTGAGTTGTCAATAATTGCCTGTGGCACTCTGCCGAGAAAAAGGTGACTAAATGTCACGTTTTTCGAGAGGTAGATAGCGTCGCTAACGCAAGGCACAGGCACAATAAGTTAACAATTGAATATCTAAAAGTCGTCACGGGCCTGTGGCATTGCAAGGGAAGGTGACTAAATGTCACGTTACCGCAGCAATAGGTAGCGCCGCTAACGCAAGACACAGGCACAATAAGTTAACAATTGAATATCTAAAAGTCGTCACGGGCCTGTGGCGCAGCGGTAGCGCAGAGGACTCATAATCCTTTGGTCGTGGGTTCGAATCCCTCCGGGCCCAAATTTTATAAAAGCCGGTTATAGACCGGCTTTTTAAATGATTAAAATTTACAAATATCACCCAATTTCTCTACTACTTTTATCAATTTGTCGTAGATTTATCGGAATTGAAAATAAATTATGTAATGCACTAGTGTCCGAGATAAATTTACTATAATTATCTAAAACATAGTCAAAAACCAGATGTTTGAGAAAATTTGTATTGTACTGTCTCAAAATAATAGTTAATAAAAAGCTGGATTGCTTCAGGCTAATCGCCTTCGCAATGACGGCACGCTTGGAAGCCTAACGCTAAGTCATTGCGAGGAACAGCTATTTTTATAGTGACGAAGCAATCCAACTTATTAAAAGATATGTATACTTTTTCAAAATTGTCATGAACAGTAGTGCATTTAGAAGAAATCCTTTTTATTATATAATAATTCATACCATGCAAGAAATTACAGTTGGAAAAATTTATAAACACTACAAAGGAAATGTTTATAAAATTATAGCCTTGGCAAAACATTCTGAAACAGAGGAAGATATGATTGTTTATCAAAATGTTGATAAGGGTGATATTTGGGTGCGGCCAAAATCAATGTGGAATGAAGAAGTTCTCGTGGAAGGTAAAAAGGTTTTGAGGTTTAGTTTAGTATGATTACAAGAGAAGTCAGAGAATGGTTACAAAAAGTTGAGCGCAGGCAATATTCTTATGATGATGCGATGTATGAATTTATGCGCTTTTCTTCTTTTTTGACAAGAGAAGAAATGAAGATGATTAAATCAAAATTAGAACAAGAATATAAAAGATAAAAAAAGCGCCCCGAAGGACGCTTTTTTCTTGTTATAAATAAAATTAATATCTTGCCAAATATTTATCAATTTCCCACTGAGAAACATAAGTTCTGAATGCATCCCACTCAATTTCTTTTGCAGTCTTGAATTCATCAACAATGTGTTCACCCAAAGCTGTTTTCGCAATAATTGATTTATCCATACATATTAATGCTTCTTTCAAACTTCCAGGTAAAGATTCAATTCTCATTTTCTTTCTTTCTCTGTCAGAAAGTTTGTAAATATTCGCTTCAACAGGTTTTGGCGGTTCAATTTTGTTTCTCACACCATCCAAGCAAGCTGCCAAAATTGTAGCAAATGCCAAATATGGGTTACAGCTTGGATCAGGTGAACGAAGTTCTACACGTGTTGACATACCACGTTTTGCAGGAACTCTCAACAATGCACTTCTGTTTGCCAATGACCAAGCCATATAAACAGGAGCTTCATAACCCGGAACCAAACGTTTATAGCTGTTTACAGTCGGGTTAAGAATTGCGGTAATACTCTTAATATGTTTCAAAAGTCCGCCAATAGCGTATCTTGCAGTATCAGATAATTGGTATTCTGCTTTTTCATCAAAGAAAGCATTTTTGCCATCTTTAAATAATGAAATATTGCAGTGCATACCTGAACCGTTAATACCGAATACAGGTTTTGGCATAAATGTTGCGTGCAAGCCGTATTGAGCAGCAACAGCCTTAACTGCTATTCTAAAGGTTGCAACATTATCAGCTGTTGTCAAAATATCTGAGTATTTAAAGTCTACTTCGTGTTGACCGTCAGCTACTTCATGGTGAGATGCTTCGATATCAAAATCCATTTCTTGTAATGTGCTTACGATATCAGAACGCACAGCTTCACCTAAATCATCAGGCCCTACATCATAGTAGCCTGCTCTATCGTGAGTTTTTGTTGTGATTTTGCCTTCATCATCTTTTTCAAACAAGAAAAATTCTGCTTCAGGCCCAACATTCATGGAGAAACCAAGTTTTTTAGCTTCTGCCATAAGTCTTTTTAAGTTGCATCTTGGACAACCTTCAAAAGGAGTTCCGTCAGCGTTATGAATATCGCAAATCAATCTTGCGGAATTTTTGCCATCGCGTTCTTGCCAAGGTAAAATTTGGAAAGTATTTTTATCAGGGAAGAAAAACATATCTGATGTTTCAATATTTCTAAAACCCTTAATAGAAGAACCATCTAGCATAATTTCGTTATTAAGAACTCTATCAATGTGTTCGGATGGAATAGCCATATTTTTAACTTGACCGTTTATGTCCACAAATTGTAATTTAATAAATTGAACATTATATTCAGCAATCAGTCTTTTAATGTCAGCATCTGTGTAGTTTGTTCCGCTCAGCGGTTGGTGTTTAAAATCCATACGAACCCTCCATTCTTCTTATATAATCTTATTACCGACTCTCAAATATGTTTTAACTTTATATTATTTTTTTTAAATGGTCAATAGTTTTGATATTAAGAATTTATAAAAACAATTTTCCATTGTCTACTTTCAATTTTCCATTGAAAAAAGCACTATTAACAATACCGTTAACATTTGTAACAATCTCCACCATATAAAGGGTTGAAAACCTCTAAAACATGTCTTATAATAGGTATATACTAAATATAACTATATACCAATTGACTAAGAAATAAAAAGGACTTTATTATCATGGCATCAACAATATCGTTTAGCGGTTTGGCTTCAGGCTTAGATACTTCATCTTGGGTAGAAGCATTGGTTTCTGTAAAGCAACAAAAAGTTACAGCTTTACAAACAGATTTAAAAAGTAAACAAACAGTAAAAAATACTTTGAACGACACAAGAAGTAAATTTACTGCTTTGCGTTCTGCACTTGAAAAATTAACCGATACAAAATTCGGCGGTGCAATGGATTTGTTTGCAAAAAATTCTGCAACATCTTCTGATACAGATATTTTTACTGCTACTGCTACTCCCGGTGCAACAAGACAAAACTATGATATAACAGTTCAGCAGCTTGCAACTTATACAAAAGCAACTTCTAAGAATGCTGCAAGTGCAGTTGCTGATGATAATACAAAATTAAAAAATCTTGGTATTTCAGACGGTACATTAACAGCTTATGTTAATGGTCAAAAATTTTCAGTAAATATAAGTGATACAAATACTTTAGGTGATTTGAAAGCTAAATTAGCAGGCTTTGGTATTAAAACAGATATTGACGACAATGGTGTTTTAAGTTTTTCTGCTCAAAATGAAGGTGATACTATTCACATCGGTGCTACAACCGATAGCACTAATCTAACATCACTTATCGGCTTGACTCAACAAGAAGACGGAAGCTATAAATCAACAAATTCATTGTTTAAAGCTACTGTTGCATCAAAATTAACTTCTGAAGATTCTGGTTTTAATACTCAAATCAAAGAAGGTACATTCACAATCGGTGGTGCTACATTCAAAATCACAGATAAAACAACTCTTTCATCTTTGATTTCTGAAATTAACAATAACGATGATGCTCAAGCTTATGCATTCTGGGATGATGCAGCAGGTAAATTGTCAATCACATCTAAAAAAGAAGGTGCTTCTTATATAAACATTGAAGCAGGCACAAGTAACTTTACGGATGTAATGGGCTTTACAACTTCCGAATGGAATGATGATGGCACAGTTAAATCATCTAAAATGTACACAGACGCTCAAGAGTTGGGTCAAAATGCTCAGTTCACTATTAACGGAACTAAAATGACATCAACTTCAAATACTGTTACATCTGATATTTCAAGAATGGATGGCATTACGTTAACATTGAAAAAAGTAAGCACAGAAGAAAGTGGAACTTCTACACTAAAAGTAACGCAAGATACAAGCGGTTTGGTTGAAGCCGTTAAATCATTTGTAAGTGCTTATAATGACGTACTTTCAAATATTGATGAAGTTACTGCAAATGGTGCTGACCTTCACGGTGAAACTTCATTAACTAGTTTGAAAAATACTATAAGAAGCTATGCAACTGCTAAAAATTCTTCAAATGGCGGTGTTTATAGTCTTCTTTCAGAAATCGGTATTTCAACAAGTTCTGCTGACAGTAATAATTTGAACGCTGATACAAATTCATTAAAATTAGATGAAGACAAGCTTAAAAAAGCATTGGAAGAAAATCCTGAATCTGTTAAATCAATTTTGGCAGGTGAAGGTGGTGTTTTGACAATGATGGAAGACTCTATTGAGCAAAGCTTAAAAGCTTCAGTAGGATATTTTGATGTAAAAACTTCTACTCTTGATTCTGATATCAAGAAAATGGAAACAAAAATT
Organism: uncultured Candidatus Melainabacteria bacterium; assembly: GCA_934747335.1. Taxonomy (GTDB): domain Bacteria; phylum Cyanobacteriota; class Vampirovibrionia; order Gastranaerophilales; family Gastranaerophilaceae; genus CAG-196. The sequence goes on along the minus strand of CAKVGS010000002.1, from coordinate 89,270 downwards.
AAAAAACAAAATACAAATATTTCTACATATAAAGCTCAATTGGAAAAGAAATTCTCAGCAATGGAAACAACAATTGCGCAAATGCAACAAAATTATCAATCATTCTTATCATAAAGAATGAAAAGAGAGTTAATGGTGTAAAAAATTGCACCCTACAATTATCAATAAAATTACGTTTAATTTTGAACGTATTTTATATAAAAAAGGTAGGGTGCAATTTTTTGCACCATTAACTTTTTGTACCATTAACGTTCTGTTTATTCTTCTTCCAAACTCAACACCGCCATGAATGCTTCTTGCGGTACTTCTACACGTCCAACAGCTTTCATACGTTTTTTACCTCGTTTTTGTTTTTCCAAAAGCTTACGTTTACGCGAAATATCACCACCATAGCATTTATCCAAAACACTTTTTCTTAATGCTTTGATGTTAGTTCTTGCAATTACTCTTCCACCAATCGCAGCCTGAATAGGAACTTCAAACATTTGACGCGGAATAATAGTTTTTAATTTTTCTGTTAATTTTTGACCTATGTAAAACGCGCTATCTTCGTGACAAATTACAGATAAGGCGTCAACAACTTCACCCGCCAGCATAATATCTAATTTAACAAGTTTTGAACGCTTATAATCAACAAATTCGTAATCCAAACTTGCGTAACCTTTTGAGCGTGATTTTAATTGGTCATAAAAATCAGTAATAACTTCACTCAAAGGCAAATGATAAATCAAATCAACACGAACTTTGTCCAAATAATTCATGTTGATAAAAATACCGCGCTTAGTTTGGCATAAATCCATAAGCGTGCCTACATAATCGTTTGGCGTAATTATTGAAACTTTTACATAAGGTTCTTCAATAAAATCTCTTGTTTGCGCAGGAGGTAAGTTAGCAGGGTTATCAATTTCCATAACCTCGCCGTTTGTTTTATGTACTTTGTAAACTACTGATGGCGCAGTTGTTACTATTGAAAGGTCATATTCTCTTTCCAATCTTTCTTGCGCAATCTCCATGTGAAGCATACCTAAGAAACCGCAACGGAAACCAAAACCAAGTGCGCTGGATGTTTCAGGCTCAAATGTAATTGAACTGTCAGAAAGCTTTAATTTTTCCAAAGCTTCTTTTAATTCGTGATAATCTTCGTTATCAACAGGATACATACCTGAAAATACCATCGGCAAAGCTTCTTTGTACCCAGGAAGCGGTTCATTCGCAGGAGCTTCAACGTGAGTCACCGTATCACCTACAAAACGCGTAATTTCTTTAATAGAACCTGCAAAATAACCTACATCACCGCAAATAAGTTCATCCACCTGAACTCTGTGCGGAGTAAGATATCCAAGTTCTGTAATTTCATATTCCTTGCCTGACGCCATAAATTTGACTTTGTCGCCAAGCTTCATTTTACCATCCATAATTTTGAAGAAACAAAGAGTTCCCAAATATGGATCATAAGCACTATCGAAAACAAGTGCGCGCAAAGGCTTTTCTGTTGTATCAACAGGAGGCGGAACAAATTTTACAATCGCTTCCAATACATCAGGAATACCAACACCTGTTTTTGCAGAAACAGGAATTGCCATAGATGTATCAATGCCTAAGATTTCCTCAATTTCTTCCTTAACTCTTTCTACATCCGCTGATGGAAGGTCAATTTTATTGATTACAGGAATAATTTCCAAATTCTGTTCAATTGCCATGTAAACGTTTGCCAAAGTTTGTGCTTCAACCCCTTGAGTTGCGTCAACAATAAGCAATGCGCCTTCGCAAGCAGCGAGAGAACGTGAAACTTCGTAAGAAAAATCTACGTGACCGGGTGTATCAATCAAGTTGAACACATATTTTTCGCCATTATTAGCCGTATAGTTCATTCGAGCGGCGTTAAGTTTGATTGTAATTCCACGCTCACGTTCAATGTCCATTGTATCAAGAAGTTGCGCTTGCATATCACGCTGTGCAATTGTTCCTGTTGCTTCTAATAATCTATCGGCTAAAGTTGACTTACCATGGTCAATGTGTGCAATAATGCAAAAATTTCGTACGTTATCTCTGTGTTTCATAGTATTTTTATTATATATGAAAAATGAAGGTGCGCAAATTTAAAAGAACTGCAAACATTAATGTATTAAAATCGTTGATTTAACGGATATAAAATTAATTGGTGCAAATTTCAATGATTCTTCAGTAACTTCACCGCCTGCAAGTTCAGCAATCGCTTTTAATTTTCTATCGCCCTCAAGAACAGAAATATCAACGCTTGTAGTGCCACCATAGGTCTTTTTAACGTAAAAATTAATATATTTAAATGATAAAAAAAACTTTTTTAGATGATACAATCCGAGTGTCATTCAACTGGGAGATTTAATATGGAAAAAGAGAATTTTCAAAAGTTTGTATCTAAGAAAGAAACATTGTACTTTGCATTAATGCTAATAATTTCTCTGCTTTTTTACATTATATTATTTATTAGTCTTATAGGAATTATATATATAATAGCAATTGGTCTGTTTTTATTTATTACACAGGGATTAGCAATTGGACAGATTCGACAAAATTCTGTTAAAATAACAGAACATCATTTTGGCGATATTTATGCAAAAATTAAGCAATATTCAGAAATTTTAGGCTTAGAAACTATTCCTGATGTATATTTAATGCAATCAGGAGGTGTTTTAAATGCGTTTGCAACAAGATTTTTATTTCAAGATGTTATAGTTATTTATTCAGATATTTTAGAACTTGCTTATGAACAAGGTGAAAATGCTGTTAATTTTATAATTGCACACGAATTGGCTCATATAAAAAGAAAACATCTTTCTAAAATGAAATATATTGCTTGTGCAATGATTATACCTTTTTTAAATTCTGCATACTCCAGAGCCTGTGAAACAACATGTGATAGAATTGCAATGGAATTGACCAAAGAATTGCCAATTGACGGACTTCTTGTTCTTGTTGCCGGTACAAAATTATATAAAAAAGTTGATACAAAACTTTTTGTTACAAATGCTGAAGCAGAAAAAGGTTTTTGGGGTTGGTTTGCAGAAATTTGTTCTTCACACCCAAATTTAGCAACAAGAATTAAAAACCTTGCAAATATAGATGTACCTAAGATTACGGATAACATTAAACATTCTAGCACTCTTTATTAAAGTTATAGGTAAATAAAATGTCTAAAAAAATATATTACGGATTATTGGGTATATTAGTTATCATCGCTTTAGCTATAAATTTAAAAGCTGATAATTCAAGTATTACGATGATGTACATTCATATTGCAGAACATTGCAGTAATGCAAAGATGTATGAATTATCAAATTTTTATTATACTGTTGCACAGAGAATAAATAAAAAAACTACTTGGCTTGACTATAATATAGCTAAAAATATTGTTACAAGTGTTTGGAATAAACCCTTGACCCCTTATAAACAGGAAAAATTACAAAAAGCTATAAATCATTTGGATATAGAAATTGCAAAACATCCAAATAATGCAGATATTAATGCGGAATATGCATATGCTTATGAAGCATTGGAAGATTACGATAAAGCAATTGAATATTATAAAAAATGCATAAAAAAGATTCCAACTTGGCAGTATGGATATTGTAGACTTGGTTATTTATATTCACAAGTGAAAATGGAATATGAAACAGCATTAGATTATATTAATAAAGCATTAGAATTGAATCCAAATGATAATAGTTCAATTTTTAATAAAGCATATACATTAAGCGGATTAGAAAAATACGAAGAAGCTATTAAATATTACAAAAAGTATTTGGAAGCATATCCAAACAATGTTGCCGCATTAGTTAATATATCTAATTGTGAAATAAAAATCAAAGATTATGAAAACGCTGAAAAACATGTTGAATTGGGCTTAAAACATAATAGGTTCTCTTCTTATCTAATCTCTAACAAGATGGATATTTTATTACATAAACATGAGTTTGAAAAAGTAAAAACAGAGTATGAAAAAATGTTAGAAAGAAATTCAAATTCAGGTTATATTGCATATTTTGCGTTAGCTGAAATTGCTCGATATCAAGGAAATAATGAAGAAGCAGAAAACTTATATAAATTAGCAAAAGAAAATGCAAAAAATTATTATGATAAATATTGTAATAACCCATATGATTTAAGTGACATTGATGGCAAATGTAAGAATCGTTACAAATTTTTAAACGATTTTGAAAAAGAAAAAATAAGAAAACTTGATTTTTAATAAAAAGGTAAGGTGCAATTTTTTGCACCGTCAACTTTCTAGTTCATCAACGTTTGTGCAAATTTCAATGATTCTTCTGTAACTTCACCGCCTGCAAGTTCAGCAATCGCTTTTAATTTTTTATCGCCCTCAAGAACTGAAATATCAACGCTTGTAGTGCCATCTTGTGTTTTTCTTACATAAAAATGTTTGTCTGATTTTGATGCAATAATTGCTTGGTGCGTAATCATAATTATTTGCATGTATTTAGAAAGTTCTTTGACTTCATCCGCTACGGCTTGTGAAGTTTTTCCTGAAATTCCCGTATCAATTTCATCAAAAATAACCGTATCAATATTATCAGATTGGGCAAAAATTGTTTTAATCGCAAGCATTACTCTTGAAATTTCACCACCGGAAGCAACCTTAGCGAGCGGTTTTAAGCCTTCTGAAATGTTTGTGGAAATCAAAAACTCAACTTTGTCACAACCGTTAATCGTAAGTTCTGTTTTTTCAAAACTTATATCAAATTTAACCTTTGGAAGCTCTAATTTTTCAAGCTTTTCAACAATAAGAGAAGACAAAACTTTTGCATAATTTTTTCTCTCAGCCGAAATCTCATCCGCCATTTTTTCGAGTTGTAATTTTTTGTTGGAAATTTCAACTTCCAATTCTTCAATATTTTGTGTTGAAAACTCAATTCCTTCGAGTTCTTGACGCAATTTTTCGCCTTGTTCCATTACTTTAGCTAAACTTCCGCCGTATTTACGTTTTAATTTATCCAACAAAAATAATCGTTCTTGAATAGTATTTATGCGCTCTTCATCATTATCAAGACGTGAAGAATATTCTCTTAATTCGCTCGAAACATCCTTCAAAGTTTCAATCGCACTAATCAAGCTACTTTCAACGTTTTCTAATGAATTATCCATGCCTGATGCTTTAGACAAATTTATTTTTATTTGCATCAAAGCATCCATAATTGCACCATCGTCGCCTGAAATTGACCAATAAGAAGAGCCTGTAAGATCTTTTAATTTTTCAACATTTTCTAAAATAGAAAGTTCATTATTGAGTTCTTCATCTTCTTGCTCTGATTGAATTTGCGCTTCTTCAATTTCATTAACTTGAAACTTTAAAAAATCAATTTGTTCTTCTGTTTTATCAGCAGAATTTTTAAGTTCATCAAGTTTGGAAATCATATCTTTATAATTAGAAAATTCTTTTCTATATTCATCCAACATTTTTCCGCAAGTATTTTTTGCGTAAGAATCCAATAAAACAATATGATATTTAGGCTGTAAAAAAGAATACGTTTGATGTTGCGAATGTATATCCAAAAATAACTCTCTAAAATGACGCATAAATTCTTGATTAACTAAACAACCGTTAACCCTTGAACGCGAAGCAGTTTGAGTAATTTCTCGGGATAAAATAATCTCTTCCCCCAAATTATCTATTCCATATTCATCAAAAAGTGCGGTCAAATCTTGTTTTTTATTTAAAATCGTAACTTCTATTACAGCTTTTTCTGCGCCTGTTTTAATAACTTCTTTTCCTGCTTTTGCACCAAACGCGATATCAATTGCGTTGATTAAAATACTTTTACCGGCACCGGTTTCACCTGTAATTATATTCAAACCTTCGGCTAAATCTACTTCCAGTTCATCTATTAATATGTAATTTTTTATTGAAATCTTTGATAACATACCCTATTCCTCGTCATCATCCGTTTCATCATCTTCATTATCTTCAAAATCTTCTTCCGACTCATCATCTGTATTTTCTGAATATTCGTCTAAATCTTCTTCATCGTCAGAGTCTTCTGCGTCGTCTAATTCGCTGTAATCATCGCCAGACTCGTCTTCTTCCTCGTCTTCGTTTTCAAAATCTTCTTCCGATTCTTCTATTTCTTCATCAGAAGTTTCTTCTTCGTTTTCCTCTTCTGTTTCCTCGTCATTTTCTTCGTCACTTTCGTATTGAGAAATTTCGACTTCTGGTTCGATTTCTTCGTGATGTCCAAGTTTGTTTTCTATTATTTCAAACTCGCTTTTAACAATATTTTTAGGAAATGTAAGTGTATAAGGATTTGCTAATGCGGATTTTAACGCATTAAAATATTCTTCAGCTTCACCGATAAATTTATAAACGCGAGCAAGACAATAATACAAATCACCGTTTGCTTCTTTTTCTAATCTTGTATGAAGAGTTTCAAGAATTTCTTCGGCATTACCCTCACTCAAACAAATTTTTGTAAGAAGTTTATACGCTTCAATATCATTTGAATTATGTTCAATAGTTTTGTACAAATACTCTTTTGCTTCTTCTATATTGCCCGATTTATATGCGATTGAGCCAAGATTAAAATACGCCCAACTATAATCAGGAGAAATTTCAAGCACTTTCTGATAACTTTCGATTGCAAAGTTTGTCAAACCATCGTTTTGGTAAATATAACCCAAATAAAAATACGCATAAACATCGTTTGGATTGATTGAAACGGCTTTTTGAAAACAGTCCGTTGCAAGATTTTTTTCTTCTTTATGAAAATAACAAAGCCCTAAATTAAAATAGCTGTTTCCGTCATTTGGGTCTGTTTCAAGCACTTTGCGAAACGCTAAAATAGCTTCATCCCACTCTTTTAATTCAACCAAAACATCGCCCAAATTATAATAAAAATCTTCTTGCGGAGAAAGTTCGACCGCTTTTTGGTAACAATTACGAGCTTTTTCAAAATCTTTAAGTTTTTCGTAAACAATACCCAAATTGTAATAAAGTTCGGCATCATCAGGAAAATACTTTATTAAGTATCTCAAATTTCCTTCGGCTTCTTCGTTAAAACCATTATTCACAAGCAAAATAGAAAGTTCTCTTCTTGCTTGAAAATTTGAAGGGTCATTTTTTAAAATATTTTGTAAAGCCTCGATATCATTATCCATAAAATGATTATAACAGATTAAAAAACAGATGAAAAGTACAAAAGTAAAGTTGCACAAGTTCTTTTTAGTTTTATAATTAGGGAAGAAGGAGAAAGTTATGAAAAAAGAATTGATATTTCTTGGACCACCGGCTTGTGGTAAAGGTACTCAAACAAACAGATTGTCTGAATTTTTAGGATTTCCTCATGTTGATACAGGTTCTCTTTTGAGAGCAGAAATTTCTAAAGAATCAGAAGAAGGCAAAATTGCTAAATCTTTTATCGACAAAGGTCAACTTGTTCCTGCTGAATTAGTAGGCAGAATTATTGCTAAAAGATTGGCTGAAAAAGATTGCGAAAACGGCTATGTTTTAGATGGTTATCCAAGAAGTTTAGAACAAGCAAAAATGTTAGAAAATATCAATAAAAATGTTGATAAAGAAAAAGCTTCATTCAAGGCTATCTATTTTGATATTGATACTCAAATCCTTATAGAAAGAATTATTTATCGTGAATCTTGCCCTGTTTGCGGTGAAATTTATAACAAAAAATTCAAACCTTCAAAAGTTGCAGGCAAATGCGACAAATGTAATGTTGATTTAAAAACAAGAGCTGATGATAATGAAGAAACTGCAAAATTGCGTTTTGAAACTTATTTTAATGAAACAGCACCACTTGTTAAATTCTATGAAGACAAAGGCGTTCTTTATAAAATTGATGCAAATGGCTCAATTGATGAAGTTTGGGAAAGACTTTTAAAAGTTGTTAATGCTTAATTGAGAATATTTTTATAGATAAAAAAGAGAACGTGTATGCGTTCTCTTTTTTTTGAAGTATTTTAATAATCCCCTCTCCCCTACCCCTCCCCCAAGGGAACACTCCTGTTCATGATAATTTTCATTAAATGAACGACATTCGCGCCGCGAACGTGCGTGCGAACATGGAATGTGACTTTGAGGCAAGCTTGTATGGAGAAAATGAAATTTTGTATTTTACTTATGCTTGCCGACAAAATATTTACGTGCGTAGCACCGATAGTGAGCGAAAAAGAGCAGGCTTTGCCTGCAACATCCATTTTATTCGACGCTCGTAAGAGCGTAGGAAGCGGTAGCGTGTTTTCTCTTTCTTTTCGTTCTTTTCTTTCTCTTTTCATTCGCAACAAAAGAGAAAGAAAAGGACATTTTAGAAAAATTTTTTTATTTCAAAATAGTTTTTACTTTTTTCTTCTTTGAAAAAGCAAGAAGAAAAAAGTAACAAAAAAGAAGAAACTTTAATCGTTTTCTACAACCTTACGGTTGTGGTTTAAATGGATGTAGCAAGCAGAGCTTGCACTCTTACGCTCGCTAAAAAACGCTCGCGGCGCGATTGTCGTTCATTTAGCAAAAGTAATATTCGCTAAATAAACACAAGTGTTCCCTCCCTTGGGGGGAGGGTGCCGAAGGCGGGAGAAGGTATTATTAAAAATTAATTATATTTCTCCAACCAAATCATATTCAGTAGCATCAATAATTTTAACCATCTCAATATCACCCGGTACAACTTGTTTATCTGTTTTGATATTTACAACACCATCAATTTCCGGTGCATCATATTGAGAACGTGCTACGATTTCTCCATTATCAGCGTAACATTCGATTATGCAAGGAATAGTTTTGCCGATAAAACTTCTGTTACGTTCAATAGAAATCCCCTGTTGAATTTCCATAAGTTTTTTATAACGCTGTTTTGCAATCCTTGCACCAACTCTGTTAGGCATATTATAAGAAGGCGTTCCTTTTTCTCTTGAATAAGTAAACACACCCATTCTGTCAAATTTCATATCACGAACAAATTCGCACAAGTGTTCGAAATGTTCTTCTGTTTCCCCAGGATAACCGACAATAAACGCAGTTCTGATTGAAACATTCGGTATGCGTTTTCTGATATTTTCAATCATCGGACGATAATCAAAAGACGGGCGATTCATCATTTTAAGCATTTCCGGATGCGAATGCTGCAACGGTATATCAACGTACTTAACTACTTTATCCAATTTTGCAATTGTGTCTAAAAGCTCATCTGTCATCTGAGTAGGATACGCATACATAATTCTAAGCCAACCTAAACCTTCAATTTTGTTTAATTCTTCAAGAAGTTTTGCAAGCATAGGTTTTTTGTATAAATCAACGCCATAACCTGTTGTATCTTGTGCAATTAAAATAATTTCAGTAACACCTTTTTTAACAAGTTTTTTAGCTTCTTCTATAATGTCTTCCATTTTTCTTGAATGATAATCACCACGCAAATATGGAATAATACAATAACCGCAGCGATAGTTACAACCGTCTGCAATTTTTATATAAGAGCTTGCGCCCATTGTAATTTGTTGGCGTTCAATGTTTTCAGGATAAATATAATCAGGTTTTTCACTAACTTCGCAAACATATTCGCCATCAATTTTTTGAAGAACTTCGATAATTTTAGTAAAATCCGTTGCACCAACTATCCCTGCAAGCTCAGGAATTTCTTTTTTTAATTCTTCAGGATGTTTTTGTGCTAAACAACCTGTTACAATAACTTTTTTACCTGCATCAACAAGTTCCAATATCGTGCGGATTGATTCGCGTTCCGCATCACAAATAAATGAACATGTATTAACGATTACAGTGTCCGTATCTTCTTCATTGAGTGTAATTTCATAACCGTTTTGAGCCAAAAGCCCTAAAATTAATTCCGAGTCTACTAAATTTTTTGCACAACCGTGGCTAACTAATGCTATCTTTTTCATACACAAATTGTAGCATAAATAGACTAAACAGTTAATGGTGCAAAAAATTGCACCCTACCTTTCTTTAATAAAAAATTGAATAAAACTTTTTTAATTTTTGTAAACAAAAATATTTTTTATAGCAAATTTTATTTTTTAGGGGTTTTACATGAGTTAAGAAATAAAGGAGTAAATATGATTAATTTTCAAACAAACGCAATCAATAAAATAGCCATGCCTGTTAATTTTAAAGCAAATTCTGAAGAAAAAGCCTCAGAAGAAAATAATATTGCCGAAACAAATTCTTTAGACAATCCTTCTGAAACAGCAGGACGTTCACAAGTTAATTTTAGAGGTGTTAACGCTCTTTCTGCAAAAGAATTGAATTCAATTTCAAGAAGAGTATCAGAATTAAAATTAGACAGTAACGAAATCAAAGTAGCTAAACAAGCCCTTGTTGATACAATGAATGAATATGAATGTAAATCATTAAAGCAATTTACAAGACGCATTAATAATAGTTTGGATAAAATGATTAAAAACCGCGAATTTGGTATCGAAAGTCAAGAAACTGAAGCACAAGATATGCTAAGTTCTTTTGCTAACAATGCATTGAAAATTGATTCTAATGTAAATACCAATAGAATTACAAGTGTTTTAGACGACTTTATTGCTAAACCTTAATTTATTTCTTAAAAATAAAAAATACAGCCAAAATAATAAAAACAAATCCAATCAAGTAATTCCACTTGAACTGTTCTTTCAAATACAAAACGGAAAAGAAAGAAAAAACGGTTAAAGTAATTACTTCTTGGATTGTTTTTAGTTGTACTGCATTATAACAGCTATATCCAATCCTATTTGCAGGAACTTGAAAACAATATTCAAAAAATGCTATGCCCCAACTTGCTAAAATAACAATAATAAGCGGCAGGCTTCTGAATTTTAAATGTCCGTACCAAGCAAAAGTCATGAAAATATTTGATATTAAAAGTAATATTATCGGTGTAATATGTCTTAGCATAAGGCTATTTTAGCACAAAATTATTGGCGCAAAATTTTAATTACAAGGTTTATAATTAAAAGTACCTAAACCTGATTTATAAGATTCTAGAGTTGATAAAACGGTATTATTTAAATTTTCCATTTGTTTTTTTGATAAAGATTTTCTTGAAGCAATATATCTTTGCCCCATTGGATCGGCAGGTACTATTTCACCTGTTGCAGCAACTAAGAATTTAAATCTGTCAGGATTTGAACAACTGTTATCGGCTACATTCATACAGTTATTACCTTTATTTCCATTTATATCCACATATATATCAAGCTGAAAACTTGCACTACCGCCATTTGTAGCAGGGGTAACAGAATATTGTTGTTGTACAACTTTCCATTGCATTCCGTTCGATGTAACAAATGACGGAATAAAATTTGCACTTGAATATGTATAACTATCAGAATCACAGGAAATGTTTGAAGAATTTATACCAAAAGAATAAGCCAACAGATTACAAAATTTAACTTTTCCTTCATAGTTTGCATTATTAAATTGGGATATAGAAGGCCTTTGAGTATTCAAAAGCGGATAAGATGAGCAGTCTATATTGCTATCATCTTTACACACAGCATAAATACGTGAGCTTGAAATTAAATCGTTCATCGTATTTGAAAGAGTATCATAAGCTTTTAGGTACATAGTTTTATTTTCGTCGGGCATTAATTTATTTATTGCGGGAAGAATTAAAGCTGAAATTACACCGATAATTCCTAGAGTTATAAGTAATTCTGCTAATGTAAAGCCATGTTTTTTCATACATCACTCCAATTCAAATAAATACTTTGTATATATTTTTATATTAACATATTGAGTTTTTTTTGTATAGTCGAATTTTTAAGAAACACATTAAACTAATTAAAACAAATTTAGAATACAAAAATAATTTTTTCACAAATGATTTTCTAAAAGTTTTGAACTTTTTTTATTATTATAATTATATTATTTAATTATATATATAAATTCTTCATCATCTTCATCTGCTTCAATTATTTGTGCAAAACTTGCTAAAACTCTTTAATAATAATAGTTTCCCATGTTCAAAAACATGTTCAAAACTTGTAGAAAACTTTTAAGTTTTGAACATCTTTCTACAATAATTTTCAAAAACTAAAAAAACTTATTTCAAAAATGTCAAAACATGTTCAAAACTTTTGACTTTTGAACACCTTTTCTACATAGTTTTGAACATGAGAAAATTTAGCGAAAATTTTGTTATCCTTAAAACTCTGTAATTCAATAAATATATAAAAAATCAGGTTTTTAAGATAGAAAAAAGATACAAAACTTTTGTATTTTTTTAATCAAAAATAAGGTTTAAAAAATATCTTTTCTTGTAACAATTCCTAAAACTTTTTGTTCTTTATTAATAACAATTGCCCATTCTGTTGAATTTTCATGAAGACGATAATATGTAGTATACAAATTATCATCAGGATATACTGTTACAGGGTTAGTATCTAAAATTCTGCTTACGTTAATTGATTTCATTTTATTATCAATTAAAACATCTTCAATATCTGATTTTGTAATAATTCCTGATAAACGGTCTTTTTTATCACAAATCGGATAAGCATTATGTCCTTCCAATTCCATTATTTTAAGTATATCTTGAATCTTATCGTTGTTTTTAAATGTTTTGATATTTGTTGTCATTATATCTTGAACGGTTGTTTTATCTGATAAATTTACATCTGCATTTTTATACTGATTAACTACAAGTTGTGCATAAATCGGTTTATGATTCATTTTTTCTGCTGTTAAATCTGCGATTGCAGAAACAAGCATAAGAGGTAAAATACATTCATATCCGCCCGTCATTTCAAAAACCATAACAACTGCGGTTAGCGGAGTTCTAGCTACGGAGGATAAAAAACCTGCCATGCCGAGAGATGCAATTGCTGTAAGATTTACTCCGGCGCCAAAATCGTTAGCAAAATATCCTGTTATGTATCCTAAAAATGAGCCGAGCATTAACATAGGTAGAAATATTCCGCCTGCTGCGCCTGATGCGAAACAAATCGGTGTGATTATAAATTTCGCAAGAAAAATTAAGCAAACCAAAGCGATTGGAAAATCGTTAAGTAAAAGTTTTTCAACAGAACCGTTACCTGATGATAAAACATAAGGAATCATTAAACCTGCAAGTCCTGTAATAAATCCTGCCAAAGCAGGTTTATAAAAATTAGGGATTTTTATTTTTGAGAAATTTTTGTTCATAAAGAAAATTGTTTTTGAAAACAAAACACCAAAAATTCCTGAAATCAAACCCAAAATTATGCAAACAATTACGACAGATGGGCTGATTCCGATTGTAGGAATTGAAATGTTGAATGCAGGATTTGCACCTAAAAAATATCTCGCTATACTTGCGGAAGTTACTGTTGCTACAAGTGTTGGAAAAAGCATTGAAGGCGTAAATTTATGAATAAGTTCTTCTAAAACAAATAATGTTCCTGCAATCGGTGCATTAAAAGTTGCACCTATTGCAGCGCCTGCACCTGATGCAATCAATTTATCGCGGTTGTTTCCGCTTAGTTTAAATAATTTGCCGACAAAAGAACCTGCGCCTGCACCAAGTTGAACACTCGGACCTTCTCTACCGAGCGAAAGTCCTGTTCCTATACCAATTACACCTGCAAAGAATTTTACAAAAATTGTGCGTATTCTGATTAATTTTCCGCTTCTTAGAAGTGACATTTTAACATAAGGTATTCCGCTTCCCGATGTTTCGGGTGCTAATTTATAAACTAAGAGTCCGGCTAATAATCCGCCTAAAGTTGTTATAGTTAAAAACAAAAAAGGCTTTGTGTAAAATTTGGTCATAATCAAGCCGAATAAATTTTCTATTCCGAGTCTGAAAGCTACGACAATCAGCCCTGTAAGCAAGCCGACGATAATTGCTTGCCAAAATATTTTTGTAAATCCATTTTTCATATTAATATTATATAACTTAAAATTTTTGTATAAATATCTTCTCTTGAATATTCTTCTATGTTTGAGGTAGAATTGTTGATAATTTGAAGGTTAAAATCAAAGGAGAATGAGTTATGATAATGTTAGCGGTTGCTTTGTTAATGAGTATGGTTTTATGCTTGTTATTCGGTGTACCTTATATAGATTTTTTGAAAAAGAAAACAATTGGTCAATATATTCTTGATGTTGCACCTGAGGCTCACGCAAAAAAAGCAGGAACTCCTACAACAGGTGGTGTTTTTATTATTTTAGCTATAATTATTGCTTCTATTATAACTCTTCTTATGGCACAACAGATGGATAATTCGGCTTGGATTATTATTATAACTCTTTTGTTTATGGCATTAGCAGGTTTTCAAGATGATTATTTAAAGATTAAAGGTCATGAAAATAAAGGTTTAAGTCCTAGAGGCAAACTTGTAAGACAAATTTTGATTGCTCTTATTCCCACAGTTTATGCAATGCAAACTTATGGAACAGTTATTACTCTTGGTTCTATGGATTTTGATTTAGGATTTTTGTATCCGATTTTTACAGTTTTTGTTGTAACAGGTGCTTCAAATGCTTATAACTTGACTGATGGTTTAGATGGACTTGCAGCTTCAACAGGTATTCCTGCATTTTTGGCTTGCGGAATTATTGCATATTATGGCGGTCATAGTGCTTCTGCAATTGTAGCTGCGACTGTAATCGGTGCGTTAATCGGATTTTTGAAATACAATAAACCAAAAGCGCAAGTATTTATGGGTGATACAGGTTCTTTGGCTTTAGGCGGTTTGTTGGGAACTTTGGCTGTTATTGGTAGATGTGAACTTTTACTTGCTTTGTTTGGCGGTGTTTTTGTAATGGAAACTCTATCAGTAATTTTGCAGGTTACAAGCTACAAATTAACAGGCAAAAGAATTTTTAAAATGTCACCAATTCATCATCATTTTGAACTTTGCGGACATTCTGAAATCAGAATTGTAAAAGAATTTACGTTGGTTGCGTTTATTCTTTCTGCAATTGCTGTTGTGTTAAATTTTGTATTGTAAAAGGTTAATGGTGCAAAAAATTGCACCCTACAATTATCAATAAAATTATGTTTAATTTTGAACGTATTTTATATAAAAAATGTAGGGTGCAATTTTTTGCACCATTAACTAAAAAACTAATTACAATAAATAAAGTATAGGCACTATATAAGTATTGTGCTAAAATATTTTCTATATGAAGCAGTTTAAAAAAAGAACAATTGCATTAGTTCTTGCTTCTGTAATCACGGTAGTTGGAGCTTTTGGAGCAGAGAATTATAAAAACAGTTTGATGTCACTAAAATTTGAAAGTGGCACAAACGGTGCTGTTAGTATGACTTTGCTTACCAAAAGAAATTATGAACAAACAATTAATCCAATAAAAAAAGATGCAACAACTTATGTAATAATGCTTCCAGAAACCAACAGTCAAATGCCTTCTAATCCTGAATTGTCAGGTGATATAGAAAGTGTAAATGTTCGTACTATGCCTTATACTACGAGCAGTAAAGGGTATACAAAGATAACCGTTAAAACTACTCCGAATGCAATGTTAACTGCTCAAAAAGCTTTGTATATACCTGAAAAGAAACCTGAAACACTGCCTGAACAACCGATTGAACCTGTTAGACCACCAAAAATGGATATGGAGCGTCCAATGGATATTCCAAAAGAAAATCCTACTCCAATTACTTCAAGAAGTGGTGTTAGTCAAACAAATCCGGTTGATATTAAAAGAAGTGTTCAACAATTTGAACCAAATCCTTCTGAGACGGTTCAAAATAATAATAATGCAGTAGAAAATCTGCAACCAAATATTCCTGAAACATCTGATTCTTCAACATCGGATATTGTACTGTTGGTTTTAGGAATAATGCTTGTTATCACGCTTTGTGTTTTCTTTTTTATAAAGGCAAAGAATAATATGGCAGCTTTGGTTGGTGAACAGCCTGATTTTTCTGACGATGAAGATTTAGTTAATAAAAAAGATAAAAAGCAAATATCAAAAAGAAAACAAATAAGAAAAACAATACACAAACTTGATAAAATGTATTCAAAACCAACAAAAATGCCTGTTAGTGATATCCAAGATACTCCTCAGGTTATTTCTCAAGTTCCTGAAATTAAAAATACGGTTGAAGAAGAAATAGAACCACAAGTAAATAATATTGTGGATTTGGATGAACTTTTTCAAGAAAAAACAAATCCTTCGGAGGTTCAGGTTGATACGTTAGAAGAAAATGATGATGAAAATAGTGCTTTAGAGGATTTTTTGAGCGGTTTTTCATTTGACGATTCTCATTTTCTAGAAGAACAACAACAGCAAAAAGGTTTTGATGAAGAGTTGTATGAAAAATATATCAACGACGAAAATCTTAAATTCTCAAAATCTGATGTTGAAAAAATCGAAAAACTTTTAAATTCTGAAATTAGTGATGAAACAATGAAGAATCTTGAAAGTTTTGTGGTTACAAATCCGATAGAAAAGAAACCTTCAAAAAGAGAATTGTTGGAAAATTTTGTAACAACATATACTGTTAATCAAAATGTATCATTTTCAAATGCAGATATTGATGCGTTGAACAAATTGATGAGTGTTGAGTTAGATAATGATTTTATTACTGATTTAAGAACAAATCCAAACCGCATAAATGAAATGCGAAAAGAAATTGAAAAACAAAATTCTAAACCGCACAAATCATCAGAACTTTTGACGTTAAACGTAAAAGATATACTTCCTGATTTATCGGAAGCTTTGAAAAAACAAGGCGGACGCAGAATTGAATCAGAGGCGAAACCTCAAGTTGTTTATTATAGCGAAGGTTATGATGTAAGCACACTTTCTCTAAAAGACGAACTTCCTGATTTGTCGGTAGAAATAAATAATGAAAAATCTTATGAATCAAGACCTTCTGATGAAGTAGAACTTGCAGAATCAGGTTATGATGTTGCAAAAATGTCTATAACAGATGATTTGCCTGATTTGGAGGATGCTTTAAATAATCCTGAAAAATACGAAGAAAAAGAAGTTCATACCGAAGTTGACGAAGATGCACTTTTAAAAAATATTTCTAATATAAGTTTTAAACCATTTTATGATGGCAGTGAAGATTTAGAAATTTTGAATGATTTTGATGATGACAACACACCAACTGTTTCTGATATGCAGGAAGAGTTTAATCAGCTTGATGATAATTTTGAAATTGTTAAAGATGAAGAAAAAGTTATTAGTAATGATGAAAATGAAATAGATGATTTTGAATCACTTTATGATGATAATTATGTAGATTTTGATAAAAAAATTGAAGAAGTTCCTGAATTAAATACTGATAAAATTTTAACTAAAAAACACAAGCGTTCGGAAGACGCAGATAAACTTTTGAAATTGATTGAAGAAAAACAAGCGGAAAAAGAAAAACAAAAAATATTGAAACAAGAAGAAGTTCAACCAAAAGAAGAAAACAAAGAAATTATAAAAGAAGAAGATATAAAAACATTTATTGTAGATAATGAAATTTATGAAATTATTTCTAAATCCGCTATAAATGAAAAAATGGGTTGTTATCTTGTAAAAAACAGCAGTGGTTATGCTGTAATGGGATATATTGGTGAAAGAGTATTCAAAATTAAAACTTACGAAAAATTAAAGACCGAAAAATTACAAGCCCGTGTAAGTGAAAAACTTGATGACGGTACTCTCAGATATATTGTTAGAGTCGGTATGAATAAATTTATCCTAAATGTTAAGGATGACAAGATGGAGTATGTAATGGATTTATGCTAAAACGCTTTTTAATCCTGTGTTTGTTGCCGATTTTGCTTTGTGCTTGTACAAAAAATAAACAAGAAGAGATAACTTTTTCTTCTTGGGGTTCTGTGACAGAAGTTGGAATTTTAAACGAAATTATCAAAGAGTATGAAAAAGAAAATCCTGAAATAAAAATCAATTTTATTCATATTCCACAAAATTATTTTCAAAAAATTCATTTGTTATTTGCATCAAATCAAGCACCCGATGTGATTTTTATTAATAATCTGTATTTGCCTTTATATGCCGGTAAATTAGAACCTTTAAATGATGTCGTTAATATTGATGATTTTAATTCTAAAAGTATTGAAGCCATGAGTATTGATGGTAAACTTTATGCTGTTCCAAGAGATATTTCGACTTTAGTTTTTTATAGAAATAAAAATTTGGTTAAAACTAAACCGCAAAATTTGGATGAATTAATTTCTGCAATAAAGGATGTAAAACCTTATGGAATTAGTTTTGAAAAAGATATTTATTTTATGTTGCCTTATGTTTTAACTATGAATGAAAATTTTTTAAACCCTCAAAAATCCGCAGAATTTTATAAAAATTTAGAAGGTAAATATGCACCGACTGCTTCTCAGGTGGGAAGTTTAACTTTGGCACAAATGTTTTTGCAGGGTAAAATAGGACTTTATCTTTCAGGTCATTGGATGTATCCAAAAATCAAAGACAGTGCAAATTTTGATTGGGATGTAATTCCGTTTTGCGGAACAGTTCCTCTTGATAGTTCCGGTTGGGCAATTTCTAAGGATTCAAAACATAAAGAGCAAGCAGAGAAATTTCTTAAATATTTGTCTTCTAAAAAAAGTATTGAATATTTTAATTCAACAGGCTTGATTGTACCTGCAAGAAGTGATGTTGAAATTGACAATTCGGCTTTTAAAAAATCTGTTGAGAATTCTAAACCTTTAGCTTATGGCAAAGATTATAAAAAAAATGCAGATGAATTGAATAAAGAATTATTCAAATAAATTATCAATTCTTTTCCACAATTTTTATTTGATGTAAAATTAAAGCTAATTGGAGAGTTCGCTATGAAAGAAAAAGTTTTAATTTTAGGTTTGTCAAAAAGTGGAATTGCGGCTGCAAAATTCGCTAATAAACAAGGTTATGATGTGTTTATTACAGAATCAAAACCTTTGGATAAAGTTAAAGAAGAATGCAAATCTCAAGTAGAAGAACTTAAAAATTTAGGAATAAAAATTGAATGCGGGTATCATAGCGATGAATTTATTTCCGGTGCAAAATTTGCAATTACAAGTCCGGGAATTCCACCTAAATCAGAAATTTTCAAACGTCTTGAAGAAAAAAATACAAAAATTATTTCTGAAATCGAATACGCATATTTGAATACAAAAATACCTTTTATTGCAATAACAGGTACAAACGGTAAAACTACCACAACAGCGCTTGTTTCACATATTTTGAGCAAAGATTTTGATGCACCTGTTTGCGGTAATATTGGCGTTCCTCCAACTTCTTTAATTGAAGGAAAACATGATTTTCTTGTTTGCGAAATAAGTTCTTATCAAGCGCAAATGACAGAAAAATTTAAAGCAAAAATTGCTTGTTGGACGAATTTTACACCTGATCATATTGACTGGCATGGCGGTTTGGAAAATTATTTTAAAGCAAAAGCAAAAATATTTTTGCCTCCGCAAGAGCCTGAATATGCTGTTTTAAACGCGAAGGATGAAAGATTAAAAGAGTTTGCTAAAGAGTGTAAAAATGTTGTGTTCTTTGATGATGAAAAAGATTGTAAAATTATCAACAATTCTATTTTTTACGGCGAAGAAGAAATTATTTCTCTTTCAGATTGTCCGCTTGTTGGTCATCACAACTACCAAAACATTATGTGTGGAATAATTATCGCAAAACTTGTCGGAATGAAAAATGAAGACATAAGAACTCAAATTATGAGCTTTAGAGCGCCTGAACACAGATTAGAAAAAGTTCGAGAAATGGATGGAATAACTTTTTATAACGATTCTAAAGCTACAAATCCTGAAGCTTCAATTGTTGCTATTGATTCTTTCAATAATGTAGATGTTGCGCTTATATTGGGTGGAAGAGATAAAAATACTGATTTAACAGAAATGTGTCATTCAATAAACAAGCATATTAAAACTGTTTTATTGATTGGTGAAGCGACAGAAAGATTTGAAGAAAATCTGGTAAAAAACGGATTTAGTAATATAATAAAAGAACGCACAATGGAGGATGCAATAGATAAGGCAATCAGCTTAAAACCGGATGTGGTATTGCTTTCACCGGCTTGTGCAAGCTTCGATATGTTTAACAGTTACGAACACAGAGGAGATGTTTTCAAAAAGTATGTCCTATCAAAATAACGCTAGAGAAGAGAGGATTAACTCTAATAAAATGAGTTCTCAAAATATGCAATCAGACAGACCACTCTTAATTGCAGTGATTTTTCTTGTTGTAATAGGCGTTATGGCGATTTTTTCGGCAAGTGCTCCTAAGTGTATTGAAATGGGATTGAATCCTGCAAGATTTCTTGTTCAACAAATTTTCGGCATAATTGTTGGTGTTGTCGGTTTGAGATTTCTTTCAAATTTTCATTATAAAAAACTTATTAAATATACACTTCCGATTGCTTGGACGGTTGTAGGAATGCTTATTTTGGTAAAGGTTGCGGGTGTGACGGTAAACGGTGCGCAACGTTGGATAAATATTGGGCCAATGAGTTTACAGCCGTCTGAGTTTGCAAAACCTGCCGTTGTTTTATTACTAGCAGCTGTTTTTACAAAAGATACAAATTTGCTCGATAATGACAAAATTGTAACTGCGTTTTTACCTATTATGATAATGGTCGGATTAATTTTTATTCAGCCAAACTTAAGTATGGTATTGCTTTTGATGGCTACATCAGTTGCGATTTATCTTTGCGCGGGCGGTTCGACTCAATTAATTATGTGGGGCGGATGTTCTGTAATACCTTTATTGTTACTAAAAGGTTTGAAAGGGTATCAAACTTCAAGAATTCAGACTTGGCTTCATCCTGAAGCTGACCCGTTGGGCGCAGGTTACAATATTATTCAATCGCTTGTAGCGTTCGCGTCAGGCGGTTTGTATGGTGTCGGTTACGGAAGTTCTAAACAAAAACTTGCGTGGCTTCCTGAAGCACACACCGACTTTATTTTTGCAGTAATCGGTGAAGAACAAGGATTTATTGGTTGTTTGCTGATTATTTGTTTGTTTTGGACAATTTTGCAAAGAGGATTTGTAATTGCGGTTAAGTGTCAAGATATGTATGGAAAACTTCTTGCGCTCGGACTTACATTCTCAATTTGCTTCCAAGGATTTTTAAATATGTGGGTTGCAAGTTCGTTTGTGCCTGCAACAGGTGTTCCAATGCCGTTCATTAGTTATGGCGGTTCATCTATCATGGTTTCATTGTGGATGATTGGAATTTTATTAAATATATCAAAAGATAATGTTAAAAGAGTAAGGTTTGGTAATAGTAATGTCAGAAATATACAATAGCATTTATTTCGTAACCGGCGGTGGTACGGGCGGACACATTTATCCTGCAATGGCAGTAGCAGACACTTTAACAGAAAGTGGTGCGAAGGTTTATTATGTTGGAAACAAACGCAACATGGAATTTGAACTTGCGTCAAAAAAAGGCTACAAGTTTTTGCATGTAAGTGTTTCAGGAATGCCAAGAAAACTTAATCCAAAGTTTTTTGTATGGGGAGTAAAATTGGTTAAAGCAATTTTGCGCTCAGTAAGATACATAAAAAAATACAAACCAAATGCTGTTTTTGCAACAGGCGGTTATGTTTCAGCACCAATGATTTTTGCGTGCAGAATAACTAAGACTCCATATATTATGCATGATTGTGATGCTATGCCGGGGCTTGTAACAAGAAAACTTTCAAAACGCGCAAAATACGTTACTCTTGCGTTTGAAAAAGCAAAAAAATATATTCCGAACAAACATACGGTTATTACGGGAAATCCGATTCGTGCAGGTTTTAGAACAATGACTAAAGCAGAAGCAAAATCAAATATGGGATTGGAAAATCGTTTGACACTTTGTATTATGGGCGGTTCGCAAGGTGCAAAATCTATCAACAATACAACAATTGAGCTTCTTAAAGAATTTTCTCAAGAAAGAAATTTGCAGATAATTTTTCAAACAGGAAGAAAGAATTTTGCAGAAGTAACTGAAAGATTGCAACAAATTTATCCTGCATTTGAACAAGATAAGAATTTGATTGTTAAACCTTATTTTGACGATATGATTTCTGTTCTAAAATCAAGCGACATTGTAGTTTCTAGAGCTGGTTCTTTGAGTCTTTCAGAAATTTGTGCATCAGAAGCTGCACCGATACTTGTGCCTTATCCTTACGCAGCTGCAAATCACCAGAGAATAAACGCAAAATATTTGTTGGAAATGGGTGCTTGTATTTATGTTGAGGATAAAGATTTAGACCCAAATCGTTTGAGAGAAAGCGTTGTAGAGCTTCTTGATAATCCTATTAAGATGAATTATTTGAAACAAAATGCTTCTCATTTGGCAAAATTTGACGCCGCGGAAGAAATTGTAGGGTTGTTGAAAAGTATTTAGGTTTGAAGTTGATAAATTAAATCAATAAGTGAATAAGTTTGCATTAAATTTATTCAATATCTAACCTTATTCGTTATCGATAATAGCTAAAATGAACTTATTCACTTTTCAACCTTTCAACTTTTCAACTTATTTATTTCTTTCCCAATAATTAATTTTTTCTTAACTTTTTCATAATTTTTTAAAATCTGGGGTATAAATGTATTGTAGTAAATAGGAGGATTATATTATGGCATTAAAACCTTTACAAGACAGAATCGTTATTAAAGTTATTGAAGATACAGAACAAACTTCAGGTGGAATTTTTATTCCTGACAGTGCAAAAGAAAAACCTCAAAAAGGTGAAGTAGTTGCAGTTGGCGAAGGCAAAACAAATGACAAAGGCGAAAAAGAACCTATGGAAGTTAAAGTAGGCGATATCGTTCTTTATGCAAAATACGCAGGTACTGATGTTAAAATGGATGGTGTTGAATACAAAATTTTGTCAATCAAAGATGCGTTGGCAGTAGTTGAATAGAAAATAAGAGTTTAGAAGTTTAGAAGTTGAGGAGTTTATAAGAAGTATTAAATTTTTCAATGAAAATAAGTTTTATGAAAAAAATAATTTAAATTTCTTCTCAACTACTAAACTGCTAAACTTCTAAACTAGAATTTTTTTGAAGGAGATTATAAAAATGGCTAAACAAATAGTTTTTGAAGAAGATGCAAGAAAAGCTCTTCTTAGAGGTATTGATGCAGTTGCTGATGCCGTTAAGGTTACACTTGGACCTAAAGGCAGAAATGTAATTTTGCAAAAAAAATTCGGTGCACCTCAAATTGTTAACGATGGTGTTACAATTGCTAAAGAAATTGAATTACAAGACAATTTAGAAAACGCAGGTGCACAACTTCTTAAAGAAGTTTCATCTAAAACAAACGATGTAGCAGGTGATGGTACTACAACAGCTTCTGTTCTTGCTCAAGCAATCGTTAGAGAAGGTCTTAGAAACTTAACAGCAGGTGCTAACCCAATGTCAATGAAACGCGGTATCGACAAAGCTGTTGAAGTTGCAATCAACAAGATTAAAGAACTTTCAAGACCGGTAAACACAAAAGAAGAAATTGCTCAAGTAGCAGGTATTTCAGCTGGTAACAATTCAGAAATCGGTGAACTAATCGCTGAAGCTATGGATAAAGTTGGTCACGACGGCGTAATCACAGTTGAAGAAAGCAAATCTTTCGGAACAAACTTAAAAGTTGTTGAAGGTATGCAATTCGACAAAGGTTACATTTCACCATACTTCGTAACTGACCCAGAAAGAATGGAAGCAGTTTTAGAAGACGCTTACGTTCTTTGTGTAAACAAAAAAATTAACCTAATCGCTGACCTTGTTCCAGTTCTTGAACAAGTTGCTCGTGACGGTCGTTCATTATTGTTAATCGCAGAAGACGTTGAAGGCGAAGCTCTTGCAACATTAGTAGTTAACACAATGAGAAAAGTTCTTAGAGCAGTTGCAGTTAAAGCTCCTGGTTTTGGTGACAGAAGAAAAGCTATGTTAGAAGATATCGCAATCTTAACAGGCGGTCAAATGTTCACAGAAGAACTTGGTATTAAGTTAGAAAACATTACAACAGATATGATGGGTGTTGCAAAACGTGTTACTGTTACTAAAGACGAAACAACAATCGTTGTTGGTAACGAAACAAAAGAAGCTGTTGCTGAACGTGTAAGACTTATCAAAAAACAAATCGAAGCATCAGACAGCGAATATGATAAAGAAAAACTTCAAGAACGTATGGCTAAATTGTCAGGCGGTGTTGCAGTTATCGAAGTTGGTGCAGCAACAGAAATCGAACTTAAAGAAAGAAAATTAAGAATCGAAGACGCACTTAACGCTACAAGAGCTGCTAACGAAGAAGGTATCGTTCCAGGTGGCGGCGTTGCTCTAATCAGAGTTCAACAAGAACT
This sequence comes from uncultured Candidatus Melainabacteria bacterium, assembly GCA_934747335.1. GTDB lineage: Bacteria > Cyanobacteriota > Vampirovibrionia > Gastranaerophilales > Gastranaerophilaceae > CAG-196. The sequence goes on along the minus strand of CAKVGS010000002.1, from coordinate 64,997 downwards.
TGAATCAAAAATGAACACAATCGCATTCGATACAGACGATGAAAAGAGCGGTTACAAAATCTTAACTGCTGCTCTTGATGTTCCTCTTCGTTCAATCGCTTTCAACTCTGGCGCTAAATCAGATGTTGTTGTTGAAAACGTTAGAAACGAAAAAGATGCTTACGGTTATGACGCACTATTAGACAGATACACAGATATGTTTGCAGCAGGTATTGTTGACCCTGCTAAGGTTACAAGAAGTGCTTTAGAAAACGCAGCGTCTGTTGGTTCTATGTTACTTACAACTCAAGCAGCTGTTATCGATATTCCGGAAGAAACTAAAGCTCCTGATATGTCAGCTATGGCAGGCATGGGCGGTATGGGCGGCATGATGTAGCGGATTTTGGCAAGGCTGAAGTGAGCGTGAGCGAACGAAACGCCGTCCCTGTGAGACCGTTGTAATGAGTGATTATTTTGCGTAAGCAAAATTAAACGAATGCAAACGGGCGAACTGCCAATAATCCAAGACAGGTGCTACGCACGTAGACATTTGGTCGGTTGACATTAGCTAAGCTTACAAGCTTGTATAATATCGACAGGTCAACCTCAAAGTAAGTCTACAAGTTGGTTGCGAAGAAAAAGTAACCAAAAAGAAAAGAACATATTGTCGAAAGGCATTGGTGAGATTACAAGAATTGATTGTAACGCCAGTGCCTTTCTTGTATTTGAACTATTGGTTTGTTGTGTAATTTTGTACCCCAAACAATTAACAAATTTTTTATTAAACTAACTTTTTTAATTCAACTAGCAAAAAATATTTTTACAAGTTTTTATGGAAATATGAAAATTCAAACTAATTATTATAATTCAATCAACTTTAACGGTCATTCAAGAAAAATTGTAATTGGAAAAGAAGAACTTGAAACCTTAATATCACAAGGTTACAATTTTTCTCAGATTGCCAAAATGCATAATTTGAGCTATGAATGTATTAGAAAAAATGCTCAAAGGTATGGTCTTATTTCTTATAATGTTACAAGAAAAGCTACACTAATTAATGACTTGTTTACTTTGTTACAAAATGGCAAGAGTATTAAAGAAATTGCTGAACAATTTAAATGTTCTATTACCTATGTATATAAATTACTTCCCAAAGTAATGGATAAAGAAACTTTTCAACAAATAAAAGAATTTGGATTAAATAAAAGAGTTGCACAAAAAAAAGAAGAATTAAGAAAATGTTATAAAAATAACAAAGATGTGCAAAATGTTTATGATTCTTTTAAAGGTCATCGTTTAAGGTTGCAAAAAGCTGAACAAGAAATAAGGTGTCAAATTCGCTTTAATAAAACAAGCAAATTGGTAAAAAATGCTTTAGCGCAAATTTCACAGGGCGGAAGTGTTTCAACAGCTGCAAGAGAATTAGGAATTCCTCATTCAACTCTTTTGGGATATTTAGATAACAAAAAAATCAAAGAAGCTAAAATTGAAGCAAAGTCAAATAAGTTGGAAGTTATAAAAGAGTTAGTTAAAGAAGGGTTAAATATAAAACAAATTGCAAATCATATGCAACACAAAAGAAGTTATATTGCACGATTTGTAGGTGAATTTTATCCAAATTGGCGAGAGGATTTAGTGCGTTTTAGAATGGAAAAAATTAACGGATTTCTAAAACAAGGTCTTACTTATGAACAAATAGCAGATGTTATGAATATTTCTAAAGATACTGTTAAAAGAACTATTCGTGCATGTAAAAAATAAAATTATTTTTCAATGCAATAATATAGTATAAACTTTACACTTATTAATAATTTGAAAAGATTTTAATCTTAGGTTATGATTATTATTGAATAATTGTGCGTGGGGAGTACATGGAAAATAATTATTTTGCACTACTAGCTAATGACGTGAAGAAGTTGTGGAACGGTTTGGACGGCAACCAAAAGCTTGGCATGCTTGCTCTTATCGTTGTAACTATTGCCGTTGCAGCTTTTTTCTTGTCCAAAGCAATGGAACCAGATTGGGTTGTTTTATATTCAGACTTAAATGAAGTTAATGCTATAAGTATCGTTGAAAACATGAAGAAAAACGGTTATCGTTACAAAGTTTCAGAAGATCATAAGACTATTTTAGTACCGTCAAATGTGCGTGATGAAATGCGTGTTTTCGTAGCAGAAAACGATTTGATTAAAAACGGCGATACTGGTTTTGAACTTTTAGACGATATGCAATTGGGTTCAACTGATTTTAAAAACAAATTAACAAAACAAAGAATTTTTCAAGGCGAATTAACTCGTTCAATTGAAAAAATTCAAGGTGTTAAATACGCTCGTGTTCAGCTTGCAGAACCTGAACGTTCGATTTTTGAAGATAATGACGCGAAACCGACTGCGTCAGTAGTTTTGGTACTTGAACCGGGATACAAAATTAAGAGTTCTCAAGTTAAAGCAATAAAGAATTTGGTAGCTTATGCTGTTCCGAGAATGACTCCTGAACAGGTATTTATTACTGACCAAAATGGTAACAGCTTGTCAGATGAAACTTCTAAAAACTCAACAGATATGGAAAGTTTCAAGACAAACTTGGAAAAAGACACAGCTAAAAAGGTTTCGGAAGTTTTAGAAAAGATTGTCGGCAAAGGTAACGTTTCTGTTCAAGTTAATGCGGATATTGATTTTAATTCGGCAAAATCAACAATAGAAAGTTATATTCCTGTAAATGACAAAGGTGAAGGTGTTGTAACAAGTTCTCAAACAGAAGTTGAAACTTATGAAAACCCGAACAACGTACCTAATCCGAATGGCGTAAATCAAAGAAACTTGAACTATTCAAAACAAAAGACTGCTGTAAATTACAGCGTGTCAAAAGAAGTTAAGCAAGTTGTTTACGCACCCGGAACTATAAAAAGACTTTCAATTGCGGTTGCGGTTAACAAAATTTTGACGGAAGCTGAAAAAGAAGAGCTTAAAAATCTTGTACTTTCAGCGTCAGGCGTAGATTATTCAAGAGGCGATGTAATCTCTGTTTCAGGATTGCAGTTTGAAGGGGCATCAATTGATAAGAAGGCTCAAGAAGATTTTGCTAAGCAGTATCAACAAGAGCAAACAATGTACTTTATAACTTCGTCAGTAATTCCATTGGTAATTGTTCTTGTATTGGGTTGTTTCGCATTGTTTATCTTAAAGAATTTTGTATCAAAAATGCCGAGTGCAAAACGTCAAGAACGCAGATTCCCTGAAGAAGTTGTGGAAACACAAACCGAAGATGAGGAACAAGAAGAAAAATTACCAAAAATTGAGTTAAACAAAAGAGAAGTTAAATCTCAAAAAGAACAAAGCATAAACGAATTGAATGAAGCTGTAATGGCATCACCTGAGGATGCTGCGAAGCTGATTACATCGTTTATTAAAGACTAATAAAAAAGGCAATAAGTGAATAGGGGAATAAGTGAATAAGTTTGTATTAAATATATTCGATAGCAAACAAAGTTCAATATAAAAATAGTAGGTTGGGTTTTCAACCCAACAATAATACTTATTCATCTATTCACTCATTCACTTATTGACCTAAAAGGAAAAAATAATGGGTATCGAAGAAATAAAAAAAGCCAAAGAGGAAGCTAAAAAGACGATTACACGTCCGAGTCAAAAGGTTGCGGCGCTTTTGATTGCGCTTGGACCTGCAACAGCTTCTGAAATACTCAAAAATATAAAAGATGAAGATTTGCTTGAGCAAATTACTCTTGATATTGCAAATCTCGGAAAAGTTTCGGATGAAGATTTGAACGAAGTTTTAACAGAATTTAAAACGGTTTTTCAGGCTAAAAACTACATTGCTCAAGGTGGTGTAGGCTATGCAAAGCAGTTGCTTGTCCAAACTTATGGTGAAGCAGAAGCAGGTAAACTTTTAGAAAAAGTTAATTCGATGGTTAATACTAACCCGTTCTATTTCTTGAATGAAGCTGACCCGTCACAATTAGCGAATACTTTTTCTTCAGAAAATCCACAGCTTTTGGCGTTAATCTTGGCATATTTACGACCTGAATTATCAGCACAAGTTTTGGCATTTTTACCACCTGATATTCAAGCCGTGGTTTCTATGCGAATTGCGGATATGACTCCTACAAACCCTGAAATTTTATCAACAATTGAGGATATTGTAGAACGTAAATTCTCGGCTTTGTTGGTTCAAGATTTCTCAAATGCAGGCGGTGTAGAATCTTTAGCAAACATTTTGAACTGCTGCGACCGTGGTACAGAAAAGAATATTATGGAATGGCTTGATATTGAAAATCAAGAAATGGCTCAAGAAGTTCGTGACTTGATGTTCGTATTTGAAGATATTATTATTCTCGATGATAGAGCTATTCAAAGATTGCTTAGAGAAATTGATACAAAACAACTTGCACTTGCACTTAAAGGTACAAAAGAAGAAATTAAAAACAAAATATTCAAAAATATGTCAGAACGTGCAAAACAAATGCTTACGGATGATATGGAATATCTTGGACCTGTTAGAGCAAAAGAAGTTCAAGAAGCACAAACAGGCATTGTTAACGCAATCAGAAATCTTGAAGCAAGCGGTGAAATCACGATTACTCGTGCTAGTGTTGAGGATGAATTAGTTGAGTAGTAATAGAATAAAAGGTCAAGAAATTCAAATGGGCGACAGCTTTGTGCTGCCGATTGAACAAACGCGCGTTACAAGACAGCAGGCAAAAGTTCAACAAATTATTGCCGAAACTGATGCTAAGGCTCAACAAATTTTAGATTCAGCGCAAAATCAATCACAAGTTGTTATTCAGACTGCTAACACGGAAGCTGAAAGAATTATTCAAGACGCGCGCAATAAAGCTCAACAAGAATACGAGTCAATCAAAAACCAAGCTTATGAAGAAGGTTTTAAAAAAGGCGAACAAGACGGTTTGTATAAGTTTCAAAACGACGCTTCAGAAGCTTTGCGTTCATTGGATACGCTTGCGAGCGGTTCTTTTGATATGAAAAAAAATATCATAGATTCTGCTTCTCAAGATATTGTTGATTTGGTTGTTGCAATTGCAGACAAGGTTTGTCACCAAAAATTTGATAACAAAGTTTTGTATAAAATCACTTTAGACGCTATTAAACAATTAAACGACAAGGAAAATATTACAATTATTGTTAACCCTGAACTTGTTGAAAACATTAATAAACTTGTTCCAAATTTCAGAAGTGAATTTCCAACTTTAAAATCTTTGAGAGTTGTTGAAGATAACTCGCTTTCTGCTGATGGTGTGATTGTAGAAACGCCTGACATCAGATTGGATTCAAGAGTTTCATCTCAGATTGCAGAAATCGCGCAAAATATGCTTACGGGTGCTAACGATGAGTTGGAGTAAGGATAAATATTTAAATATAATTAAAGACGCAAAAACGATTAAAGAAATCGGTAAGATTACTGAAATTATCGGACTTACTATTGAATCTGACGGGCCGAAATCTTCAATTGGCGATTTGTGCTACATATACAATGATTATAATGATAAACCTACAATGGCTGAGGTTGTTGGTTTTAAACGTGATAAAATTTTGCTTATGCCTCTTGCAAATCCTGACGGAATTCATCCAGGGGCATTGGTTGTAAACACTGGCGGTGCAATGAAAATTGGAGTTGGCAATCAGCTTATCGGTCGTGTTTTGGATGGTTTGGGCAATCCTATTGATACGTTGGGTGATATTCGTTTTTCGGAATACCGTTCAACGCACGCGGATGCAATTAATCCTTTAAAAAGAAAACGTATTTCCGAACCGCTTTCTCTTGGAATTCGCTCGATTGACGGATTTATGACAGTCGGCAAAGGTCAAAGAATGGGTATTTTCGCAGGTTCAGGTGTCGGTAAAAGTACAACGATTGGTATGATGGCGAAAAATACAACCGCGGATTTGAACGTTATTGCGTTGATTGGCGAACGTGGACGTGAGGTTAAAGAATTTATTGAAGAAATTTTAGGCCCTGAAGGCATGAAACGCTCAATTGTAATCGCAGCGACATCTGAACAACCATCATTAGTAAAAATTAAAGCCGCTTTTGTTGCAACTTCTATTGCCGAATACTTTAGAGATAAAGGTTTGGATGTTTTGTTTATGCTGGATTCCGTAACTCGTATTGCAATGGCACAAAGAGAAGTCGGGCTTGCAATTGGCGAACCTCCGGCTACACGCGGTTACACACCATCAGTGTTTGCAATTATGCCTAAACTTATGGAAAGAGCAGGTACAAACGAAGTTGGAACGATTACAGGACTTTATACCGTTTTGGTTGAAGGTGACGATTTTAATGAACCGATTTCTGATACTGCAAGAAGTATTTTAGATGGCCACATAATGCTTTCTAGGGATTTGGCACACAAAAACCACTATCCTGCTGTTGATGTTTTGCAATCCTTGAGCCGTGTTATGGGAGATGTTACAACAAAAGAGCACAGACAAGCGGCGGGCGTAATAAGAAATCTTCTTGCTGTTCATAAAAAGAACGAAGATTTGATTAATATCGGTGCTTATGTAAAAGGTTCTGATCCTATGTGCGATAAGGCTATTGCAATGATGAATAATATAGATGGATTTTTGAAACAATCAACTGATGATAAGATTGATTATCAAGAAACCGTAAATCAGCTTTTACAATTAGGACAACTTGCAGGTGCAGGATAATTAAACCTCCATGGATAGCACTAGTGTCTATAATAATTTTTATCAAATGAACGACATTCGCGCCGCGAGCGTGCAGCGATTAGCTGCGATAGCGAGCGAGAGAGTGCAAGCTCTGCTTGCTACATCCATTTTATCAACGCTCGTAAGAGCGTAGAAAGCGGTAGCGTGTTTTCTCTTTCTTTTGGTCCTTTTCTTTCTCTTTTTATTCGCAACAAAAGAGAAAGAAAAGGACATTTCAAAAAAATTTTTTATTTCAAAATATTCTTACTTTTTCTTCTTTGAAAAAGCAAGAAGAAAAAGTAAGCAAAAAGAAGAAACTTTCACTGTTTTCTACGCTCTTACGAGCGTGGTTCAAATGGATGTAGCGGGTGAACCCGCACTTTCACGCTCGCTAAAAAACGCTCGCGGTGCGAATGCCGTTCAAATTTAGTCTTGTATCAATGTTTGTAACATAATTATATTGATTTCATTTTTTTTAATGAGAATTACAGATGCGGGTGAGTTACAATAAGTACCTATTTGACAAATTAATGAGTTTAACCCCCAATTGGCAAAATTCTTGGCATTTTTCCAACTTCTCTAATTTGACGTTCAAATTCTGAAATATCAACACTAATTGCATCAAATGTATTGTAGTGCATAGGAATAATCTCACTAACACCTAACCATTCAGATGCTTTAACTGCATGTTCAATATCCATTGTGTATTTTCCGCCGATTGGAAGCATTGCAATGTCAGGTTCATACATTTCACCAATCATTTTCATTTCGGTATTAAGACAAGTGTCGCCTGCATGATAAATTGTCTGACCTTCAATTTGAAAAACAAAACCGCAAGGACATCCGCCATAAATTCCATCAGGTGTAGAACTTGAATGAAAAGCGGGAACAAGAATTACTCTGCCCCAACTATAATCTCGCCAAGAACCTAATCCCATATCTATTGAACGAGCACCGTGTTTTGCACAATAATTAGCGAGTTCAAATACTGTCGTAATTGGTGCGCCGGTTTGTTTAGAAATATCAATCGCACTTCCTAAATGATCTCCGTGAGCATGTGTTACAAATATATCGTAAATATTTTCTGCTTTATAATCGGGTACTGCAACCAAAAACGGGTCAATTAAAATCTTTTTGCCTTTTGTTTCAATTTCAAAAGCGCTATGTCCTAAATATTTAATATTCATATTAATTCTCCAATTATTCTCTTCTTCCATCGCCCCTTGTGGGAGAGGGGTTGTGGGTATATCCCCTTAAATTATTGTTGGGCAGGTATGCTCAACCGACATAATTATTATAAATTAATAAAACACGCCGAGCAATGATAAATTGATTTTTCTATAAGTTTTGGCTCTTTTGTATCACAAATTCCGGCTTTAAAATATTCACATCTCGGATGAAATTTGCATCCGAAAATTTCTTCCTGAATGCTTGGTGGCGCACCTTCTATTGTTTTAAGTTTTAGTGCAGGATTTTTTTCAGGAAGAGAATTCAAAAGTGCAATCGAATACGGATGTTGAGGATTTTTGAAAAAATCATCAGCAGGAGCCTCTTCTACAATATGTCCTGCATACATTACTGAAACTTTATCCGCATAATTACTTACAAGTGCTAAATCGTGCGAAATCAGAAGAATTGTTGTTTTGAATTCTCGCTTAATTTCGTCAATTAAATCCATAATTTGTTTTTGAATAGTAACATCCAATGCTGTTGTAGGTTCATCAGCAATAATCAATTCCGCGTTACAAGCAAGTGCCATTGCAATAATTATGCGCTGTTTCATACCACCGGAAAATTCGTGCGGATAAAAATTTAATTTATTATCGACATCAGGAATTTTTACTAAATCCAAAACCTCCTTAGCCTTTCTTAAAGCCTGCCTGTCATTAACTTTGTTATGCGCTCTTATTGATTCTATAAGTTGATTTCCAATTGTATAGAGCGGATTAAGAGAAGTCATAGGATCTTGCGGAATAAGTGCAATTTTATTTCCGCGTAAATCGCGCATTTGTTTTTCTTTAAAATTAAGTAAATTTTCGTTATTAAAAATTACTTCACCGCTTTTTATTTCCGCACTTTTAGGCAGAAGTCGCATAATTGACATTGCTGTCATTGTTTTTCCACAACCTGATTCTCCAACAAGCGCATGCATAATTCCGCGTTTTAAAGTTAAATTTACGTTATAAAGCGCTTGGTATTTGCCAAAAAACAGGTTAAGGTTTTTAATTTCTAAAATATTTTCCATAAAAATATTGTAGTGCTTACTCAGAAAAAATGGAATAGCATAGAGAGATAATTTTGAAATTCTTTCAAAATTATCTAAAAGTTAATAACACCCTCTCCCCTCCCCCTCCCCCGAGGGAGGGAGTTACTTACGTTAATTGAGCGACTTTAGCCACCCTCCCTTGGGGGAGGGTGCCGAAGGCGGGAGAGGGTGTTATTAACCTCAATTCCTTCAAAATAATTAACAACTTTCCAAAAAAATATATTTGGTGTAAAATGTCTAAGTAAATCGTAATATTAGAAGGACAGTCGTTTTTTGACTGAAAGTGGATATGACAATACAAGAATGGTTCGATAAGCGAAAAGAAGCTCAAATCGAAAGACGAGCTAAAGACATGAAGGGGATTGATGTTGAAACTCCTGAACTTTGGACAAAATGTGTTCATTGTGATACTCAAATCCTAAAATCAGAATTAGAAGATAATATGATGGTATGTCCTCATTGTGACTATCATTTTAGAATAAATGCAAAAACAAGAATAAATCAATTATTTGATAAAGATTCTTTTGTAGAATTTTTTAAGAATGTGCAACCTTGCGACCCTTTGAACTTTGTTGATACAGAGTCTTATGCGGAACGCTTGAAAAAAGCACACGCTAAAACAGGCTTAGACGAAGCTGTTATTACAGGTATCGGAACAATTGAAGGTCACAAAATTGCTGCTGCAGTTATGGACTTTGCCTATATGGGCGGTTCAATGGGCAGTGTAGTTGGTGAAAAAGTTACAAGAATTATGGAAAAAGCTCTCGAACTTAAATTACCAATGCTTGCAATTACTTCATCAGGTGGTGCAAGAATGCAAGAAAGCGCATTAAGTCTTATGCAAATGGCTAAAACTTCTTGTGCGGTTGCGAGATTGGATGAAGCAGGTCTTCTTTATATTAACTTATTAACAGAACCTACATTTGGCGGTATTACTGCAAGTTTTGGTACTTTGGGCGATATTATTATAGCAGAACAAGGGGCAAGAATCGGTTTTGCAGGAAGAAGAGTTATTGAACAAACAATCAGACAAAAACTTCCTGATGATTTCCAAACAGCGGAATATTTGCTAAAATTCGGTCAAGTAGATATTGTGTCTAAGAGAAAGAATTTAAGAAAAACACTTGCTAATATTTTAGACATTCACGGGGTATAGAAATGGCAGTAGTATTAGATTTTGAAAAACCTATTGTAGAAATACAAAATAAAATAGATGAATTAAAGAAAATGAGCGAAGAATCAGGTATGGATTTGAATAATCAAATAGAAACATTTGAACAACAAGCTCAAGATTATAAAAAGGAGTTGTATTCTAAATTGAAACCTTCACAAAAATTACAAATCGCAAGACATCCTGAAAGACCTAAATTCCTAGATTATGTGAATTTAATGTGTGATGAATTCATTGAACTTCACGGGGATAGAGAAGGGATGGATGATAGAGCTATTATTGGCGGAATTGCGAAGATTGATGGCAAACCTTTAATGATTATTGGTATTCAAAAAGGTAGAAATACAAAAGAAAACTTGGAATACAATTTTGGTATGCCACAACCTCAAGGTTATAGAAAAGCTTTGAGATTGTTTAACCACGCAAACAAATTCAATTTACCGATTGTAACTTTGATTGACACTCCTGGTGCTTATCCTGGAATTAAGGCAGAAGAAACCGGTCAAGGTGTAGCAATTGCGGTGAACTTAAGAGAAATGGCTAAATTAAATGTGCCGATTGTTTCTATTATCACCGGTGAAGGCTGCAGTGGCGGTGCTTTAGGTTTAGCTGTTGCAAACAGAGTAATGATGCTTGAACACGCTTATTATACAGTAATTTCTCCTGAAGGTTGTGCTTCAATTCTTTGGAGAGATGCAGCAAGATTTGCAGACGCAGCAGAAGCTTTGAAAATTACTTCTAAAGATTTGCTGGAATTTGATATTATTGATGAAGAAATTCCTGAACCTTTAGGTGGTGCACATACTGATTATGCTGAAGTTACTAATAATATGAAATCATCAATTATGAATGCGCTTGATGAACTTTCTAAAAAATCTTCTGAGGAATTAAGAAATGAAAGATACGATAAATTCCGCAAAATGGGAAGATTTGTAGAAGCATAAAAACAATTATCGGATATTAAAAAAGGATGGTCAATTGACCATCCTTTTTAAGTTTAAAATTCATTTATAACAAAAATCTTTAGTGCAGGTGCTTCGGGAGTATCATCTCCGTAATGAGAGAAAACTATTTTTCCCGCATGAGAAATGTTTATGAAAGGTTTAATATGTTGAGGGTTTACTGATGATGGTTTGTAATTATATTTGTAAAAAGATTTATCAGTATCGTTTAAAAGTAATATATTCTTCTTTGAAAAGAATTTTTTATAAATTGTAATTTCATTGTTTTGAAAATCAGAAACTCTTATTATACTGTATTCAGGATATAATTGTGCAATTTCGTCAACAGAAAGTAGTTTTTTTTCAAATTTATTGTTTTCAAAAACAAACTTATAAAATTTTAATTCTTGAGAATTTATTCCAATCAAATTTCCATCATGCAGATATTCTATATTTGTTTCAGGCCCGATAGCCAACTCGCCGTTTGAATAATAATATTCTGTAAATCCACCTGAGCCGATAAATGATTTATTTTTTAATTGTATATCATTTTCAGTTTGTTTTTCAGAAGACCAAGTTGAATTTTGCGGATTATAAAAAACTTGTTCTTTTTCTTGTATATATGTGTATGCAAACGCTGAAGATATACATAAATTTAATAGCATAAAAGTAATAAATAATTTTTTCATAAAATTGCCCTTTCTTAAACTTTAAGAATTTCTTTTGTACATTCTAACGCAATATCAGTTACAAAATCCATATCATTTTCTTCAATAATAAGCGGCGGATTAAAGTAAATTACATCACCTAAAGGTCTTAAAAGAACACCTTTTTCCAATGCTTTTTTGTAAATTTGATATCCTGTTCGTTTTGTATAATCCAAAGGTTCTTTTGTATCACGATTTTTTACCAGTTCAATTGCGTTCACTAAACCAATGTGGCGAACTTCACCAACATTTTCTAACGGTAAGAATTTTTCTTTAATAATATTGTTAAAATAAACCGCTCGTTTATTAGCTTTTTCAATTATTTGTTCATCTTTTAATATATTTAAAACTTCAATTGCAGCTGAGCATGCAAGCGGATTTCCGGCATAAGTATGCGAGTGCATGAAAGCTTTACCTTTCAAATAATCATCATAAAAAGCATCGTAGATTTCTTGAGTAGTAACAGCAATTGCCATAGGCATATAGCCGCCTGTTAAACCTTTTGAAAGACACATTATATCAGGACTTACGCCGGCATGGTTGAATGCAAACATCTTGCCGGTTCGTCCGTAACCTGTTGCAATTTCATCCGCAATAAGATGGACATTGTATTTATCACAAAGTTCTCTTAATTTTTTTAGGTAAAGTGGCGGATAAACTTTCATGCCGGCAGAACCTTGTAAAAGCGGTTCAACAATAATTGCTGCGGTTTCGTGAGCGTGTTCTGCAAAAGCTTTTTCAGCTTTTTCAAAACATTCACAATGACAGCATCTAGCTCCCTCTCCTTGAGAAGAAGTTTGTATTGAGGTGTCAGCCAATGAATGTCCCTCACAGTGTCCTTCGCAAACCTTACCATAAGGACATCTGTAACAATCAGGGCCATCAATTCTAATTACATCAAGTAGTAGTGGTTTATATAATTCTGAATACAAATCAACGCCGCCAACAGCCAACGCACCGAGTGTTTCACCGTGGTAAGCGTCAGAAAGTGCCATAAATCTTTTCTTTTCAGGATGTCCTGTTTGATAATGGTATTGGAAACTCATTTTCAATGACATTTCGATTGCAGCAGAACCGTTATCAGCAAAATTGAATTTACAAAGTCCGTCAGGAACAACTTTTGCTAATTCATGACAAAGTGTAATTGCAGGTTTATGTGAAAAGTTTGCAAAAATAACGTGTTCTAATGAATCAATTTGTTTTTTTACAGCTGCATTAATTCTTGGGTTGCAGTGTCCCAAAAGGTTACACCACCAAGAGCTTATAACATCTTTGTAGCATTTGCCGTTTGTATCATAAATATTTATGCCTTTGCCACGCTCAATTACAATCGGCGGAAGGGTTTCATAATCCTTCATTTGTGAGCATGGGTGCCAAATGTATTTTAAATCTTCTTTTTGCCAATCTGTTATTTCGTTTGTGTTCATGATGTTTTCCTTTTATTTGTAAGGGGAATAAGGGAATAAGGTAATAGGGGAATAAGTGGTTTTAAATTTTCCTCTGTATGTTTTGCTAAATTATACATATAAACATATATGAGCGAAGCGAATAAAATCTCTTATTCCCCTATTCCCTTATTCCCTTTTCTTCAAACTTTCCTTCCAACAATACAATTTCATCGCCTCCGCGTTCAACCGTCGCGATAACTTTAACTCCTGTTAAATATTCAACTTGTTTTAAATTATCTTGATGCATGAAGTTATCCTTTTCATAATTATTCAGAATAATTCCCGCAATCTTAATTCCGTTTGCACGAGCGTATTCAACAGTCAAAAGTATTGAATTTATTGTTCCCAAACCTCCATCTGCAATGATTATAATTGGGGCTTCCAGTTCTTTTATCAAATCTTTAAGAATATATTTTTCGCCGTTTTCTAATCTCAAAGGGCAAGTAATTCCGCCTGCACCTTCGATTAGCAAATAATCAAATTCTTTGTTTTTTCGAACAAAATCTGATTTAATTTTAGCTATATCAATTTCCATGCCGGCTCTTTTTGCTGCCAAATGAGGAGAAACAGCTTCTTTCCACCAATAAGTAACACAGTCATCCGCACTTGTAGGAATTTTCGCTGTATTAACTACGTAATTACAATCACTTTCAACAAGTTTACCGTCTTTTTCAACAACACCACTGAGAACAGGTTTATAATATCCGCAATTAAAACCTTCCTCGCGCATTTTTTTAACGATAAGCGCTGAAACATAAGTTTTTCCGATATCAGTACCTGTCGCAGTAATAAATATATTCTTTGACATAAATTATTCTCCCCTAAGCTCAAGATTAGCACTTGAAGGCTAAAAGTAAAGAGTTAATAATACCCTTTCCCGTCCTTCGGACACCCTTCCCATGTAAAATATTAAAAAAGTGGAGGAAACAACATGCGTTAATTGAGCGACTTTAGTTTCCTCCCTTGAGCACTACTGTCCGAAATAATTTTAATAAAATAAAAAAAGTTAATAAAAAGCTGGATTGTTTCGGTGCTAATCGCACCTTACAATGACGCCTAACCGGTAGTCTCACGCCACGTCATTGCGAAGGCGATTAGCCTGAAGCAATCCAGCCTTTTATTAACTATTATTTTTAGTATACAGTACAAATTTTATTAAAAAGCCTTGACTTAACTACTTTTTGTAAATTATAGATAAATTTATCTCGGACAGTAGTACCGGAGGAAGAGGGTAGAAAATCAAGTAGATAGCCAATGTTATTTTTTGAGGCTCAAGGCTTAGTTTTCCGTGATGGGGTTTGAGCCGTAAAGTAAAAAATAAAATTATGTACAAAGTTGCAGTTGGGCAGGTATGCCCAACCGACTAACCATTTTTTGCACATATACAATCAAGGTTAATCAGGTAAGATTTGAAAAGTTTGTTTTGTACTCTATCCCCGCATTTGGTAAACATTCTTTGTATGTTTCATGAACTGCTTGTGCATAATCATTACTCTTTGTCCTATCGAGGTTTCCAATTTGGTCAATTATCTCACTACGCATGCGTTTAAGCTTAGATAATTGTATTGTATCTTTGGTTTTTCTTATTTGCTCTGTTAAACTTTGGTAATTTTTTATTAGCTTATCAATACCCAATTTTTGTGCAAGTAAATTATCAAATAATTTTTCTGCTTCTGTAAATTTTTCTTTTGTAAAATTAGCAGTTCTAGTTGCACTATTAAATTCACCCTTACTATTTATCGCAATGATAGATTTCAACTTAAATTTAACTAAGCAAGCTAAATCTCCTAAAGACAAATCTGATAATGGTGTTGTTTTCCCCTTGCCAAACATATCAGGGTGGCCATGTACTAATGTTAAATCTGGACTTACATCATTTACAATTCTATCCTGTATAACTTTTAGTTCATGTAAATTAGCATTTTTTGACGTCCCATTGCTTACTGCCAGTATCAAATTATCTTTAACTACAACGCCTCGTTCAAATGGCGTGTTTGAATGTAACGCTTTTAGGCACATATTCTTAGCATATTCCATTGCTTTAGAATTATCTTTAAAAGAAATTACTCCATCGGACCGTATCCAACCTAATGAATTAGGATTTATCCTTGCTTGTTTGTTTGATAAAAATGATGATATTTTTACTAAGTTTATAGACATTATTTATTCTCAAATACTTAATCTGTTAATTTCCCAATTAAAGCACCTATTAAGCTTCCAATACCTGCTACACTAATCCAAGTTAATGGATTTTTGGCTAATTTATTGCCTGATTTCATACATTGATAAAAGCTATCCTTACCACCTTTAAAAAAAGTATCTTTATTGGCTTGTTCTAAATACTTACGTTTTTCTGCAAAACTTTTATTTTTTAATGCTTGCAGTTCTTTGCCAACAGTACTATATCCATATGCAACAAGACCACCACTAATTGCAGTTGTTGTTATGCCTCCAATTAAAGCTCCTTTACCAACATTAGATTTTTTATAGTTGGCATATTCATTGCCCTTTATAGCTTGAATCCCTTGTTGTTCCATAGACACTTTGTAACCTTTCAAAATATGACCTTATATACATAAAGTAATAATTAAACGTAAAATTGCTATTTTTTAGAGTAGCGATTAATAATTCGTAACAATTAGAGTTCTTTTTTAAGATAGATAAAAGAGTCCTTCTTTCGAAGATACACGATGTCTGTAATAATTTAGATTAAATTAAAATAGTTATTAAGAAGCTGGATTTCTCGGTGCTAATCGCACCTCAAAATGACGCCAAGTCGGTAGTTATACGCCCAGTCATTCTGAGAAACTGTGTTTCTCTTCACTTCCAAACCAGTAGTGTTTAATACCAACTTGGAAGTGTGTTGTAAAACGAAGAATCCAGCTTTTTATTAACTATTATTTTAAGTCTGTACTATACAAATTTTACGAAAAAGCCATATGACGACTACATTTAGCAAATTGCAGATAGATTTTATTTGGACAGTAGTGCTTCCTTGGGGGAGGGGCAGGGGAGAGGGTATTATAAAATTTATCATCAAAACTATCTACAACTCAAAGTATTCCGCTTTGTCCAACATTCTTTCATCACGATAATAACTGTTATAAAGCTTAGCTTTCTTAATAATATCGTACCACTGATTGTAATGATACATAAAATCATCTTTATTTTTATTCATATAATGAATAGTTACAATACCTTCATACCCTCTTGTGACACGCAAAAATTCGCATTGACCTTGAACTTTATTATAATCTTTTGTACAACGTCCGACAATTGCCTCGTTTTCTGTAAGTCTAAGAGTTTTATACGGCGCAGTCGGATTCATTTTAACCATTCTGCCTGTTGTATTTGATAAAAATACATTAATAGGATAATTGGAATGCTTGTAAGAATGAATTACTACGGTTCTATTCCAATTGTTGCTTGACTGTCCACCCGGAACGTATTGTAAAAGTGCTTCATTACCAACTTTTTTGTAATATCCTTTTACCCAAAGTTCCTTATTAGGAAATTTAATAATAATAGTTTCGTAAGCAAAGGCGCAAAGCGTTGAAAGCGAAAACAAACCGATTAAAAAGCTAGATAAAAGGACTTTTTTCATCTGCAATAACTCCTTTTTCTCCAACTTCCGTAATCTTTTTCAACAATTTTGGCGCAAAAATTTCGCTCTCAAAATGTCCAATATCAAAAACAACTTTCTCAGCTTCAACCGCTGTATGAAATTTCAAATCACCTGTTACAAATGCGTCTGTTTGTCCGATAAATTCCGAACCTGAGCCTGCGCAAAATCCGATTGTCTTAACTTCTTTTGCATTATAGTTATTTACGTATCTGAGTTTTGGTGAAATTTTCAAGAGTTTATTTTTTAATTCTTCAACACTTATCGGATTTTTTAATTCTACAACACGAACAAAATCATCATTGTAAGTTTTTTTAAAACCTAATTCTTGAATAATCAAATCCGTAGTTCCGCCTTCTGCTCTATCTAAATTTGTATGAGCGCAATAGATATTGATTTTTTTGTATTCTAAAGGTACGAAAAATAATGGATGGTGTGAAATTATCATATCACAGCCTTTTTTAATTGCTTGCTCTACAATTTGGTCGGTAATTGTTAATGCAAAAAGAATTTTATTCACGCAAGATTCTTTTAAATCAACTATCCAACCGCTCGCATCCCATTTTTCTTGAGTTTCAAGAGGTGCAAATTTTTCTATTTTTTGTACAATTTCGTACTTATTCAAAAATTTCCTCCAAAATACGTTTTGCAATATTTTGTTTTGTGTTTTTTTCAATATGTTTAATATTTAAATTTTTATCCAAAATATAAATTTCGTTTTCATCACTGTTAAACCCGATATCTTTTCTTGAAATATCGTTAGCAATTAAAAAATCACAACCTTTATTTTGAATTTTCTTTTTAGCATTCTCGATTAAATTTTCACTTTCAGCGCAAAAACCTACTATCGTAGTTCCCTCTCCTTTGAGGAGAGGGTTAGGGTGAGGTGAAAAACTTTTATTTTTTATCTGACAAATTTCCTTCAAAATATCAGGATTTTTAACTAACTCTAATGTTATTCCTTCTTCATCACCCTTTTTAATTTTTTGTTCTGAATATTCTTTAATTCTATAATCTGAAACAGCAGCCGTCATAATTACACAATCTTGGTCATTCAAATTTTCTTTAACAACCTTTTCCATTTCTCGTGCAGTTTCAACAACAATATTTTTATAGCCTTTATCAACTTTGAAGGTAGAAACAAGAGTAACTTCTGCGCCTTCTTGTGTCGCAGCATCTGCTAAAGCTATTCCCATTTTTCCTGAAGACGCGTTAGTAATAAATCTTACGGGGTCAATTTTTTCTTTTGTTCCACCTGCAGTAATTAAGATTTTTTTACCGCTTAATTTCCCGTTTGAAAGAATTTTGTCAGTGGCTTCAAAAATTTCTTCAACCTCACGCATTCTGCCTTTACCGTTTGTTCCGCAAGCTAAATAACCTTCGTCAGGTTCTAAAATATGATAACCGTTTTTTCTTAACTTTTCTAAATTCTCTTGTACAAAAGGATTTTCCCACATATTTGTATTCATGGCAGGAGCTATAAGAAATGTTTTTTTAAATGCACAAGCCGTTGATAATAATAAGTTATCGCAAATCCCGTTTGCCAGTTTAGAAATTGTATTAGCACTTGCAGGTGCTATTACAAAAATATCAGCTTCCGTTAGTGCAATATGTTCGGGTTTGTATTCGTCAATAGAAAAATTATCTACATAAACTTCGTTATTGGAAAGTGTTTCCAAAGTTAATTTTGTGACAAAATTTAAAGCATTAGGAGTTAACACTACACGCACATTTGCACGAGCTTTGCGATAAAGTCTTATGAGTTCACATATCTTGTATGCGGCAATTCCGCCCGTAATTCCGATTAAAATATTTTTGTTTTCCATGATAAAAGCATTATAACATGACGAAACAGAATGATGTTACTTTTTAAATTTGATAATTTTTAGCTAAATGATATCCTTGGTATAAATGCTATTTTGTTTTTTGAATTATTTTGTAAATTTTTGTAAAACATTTAAAATTAATTAGCAAATTTTATCTTTGAGGAGTATTAATAAAACAGAAGTGTAGATGTTGAAAGGATGTAAAACATGGTTCAATCAATAGATAATATTAGCAAACAAAATTATAATGCCGTAAAAATTAATATTAAAAACCCTCAAGTTAACGGTTCGCCGTCAAATGATACGGTTCAGGCGGATGGTGCAAATTATAGCGCTGTTAATATTAATATTGATAATCCTTCAGTAAATATTCCCGAACATAGAATTTATGATTATCCTGAAGCTCAAGCTCCCGTACCTTTCGACATGACAAATGTTAATCCATTGCCACTTCCTCAAGGTTTCCATGTAGCTTATCAAACAACAAATTTAATTTTACCTAAAATGGAAAATGAACTTGAAGTTGAAGCTAAAGATGAAGATAAATCAGGCAAAGTTCAAGAAGACATTCAAGAAGATGTTAAAGAAAATGTAGTATCCGAAGCAAAGGATGAAGCTGAACCTGTTGCTGAAAACAAACCGAAAGATGTTGAAGAAAAAACAGAAGTTCCTGCTCCAAATTTCACTACGGTAGAGGCTGAAAAAGGCGAAGAAAAAGAAGACATCAATAAGGTTGATAACGGAGAAAATACAGACGAAGTTGAAGAAGTAAAGTCTAAAGAAATTAAAAAACCTGAAATTGTTCCCGCAGAAGAAATTAAACCCGATGTAGATATCCCGCTTGTTATTTCTAATTTAACAAACAGTGATTTTGATGTTCAGGCACAACAAATGGAAGAAATTGCAAGGGTTTCTCTTGATGATGAAAAAAATGCCATTCCATATATCGTAAGAGATGTATTTTCAAGTTTGATTGACATTACAAAGAAAGATACGGCAGAACTTCCTGCTCCAACAGACGAACAAATTCAAGCAAGAAAGAAAGTTATTGCTAATTATGTAAGTATAGAAAACGGCAAAGCCAACAATAAGCCTGTAAAACTTCCTTACACAATTACAGAACGAGATGCAGCATTAGCTGATTCAATTTCTCCGATGGAACAGGCAGAAAGAAATAAAGAATATGCTTTGTATACAATTGCTGTATTAGCAAAAGTTTATACTGACGAAATAGAAAAACAAACAGGTAACATTGTTCCTATGACGGATGTACCGGGAACGGCAGCAATTGTTGACTCTTTAAGATACAATCCTAACTCAGGCGTGAAGATAGCATCAATTGATGCTTTAAGACACATTTACAGACCTGAATATAAGGAAGAAATGTCAACATTATTTACGCTTGCTCAAGCTGATACAAATCCTGAAGTTGCAATTGCAGCAACAAGAGCATTAGAAAGAATTAACAATCAATAACTTTTCATAACACATTCATTACACTACACAAAAAAGACGGATTGACATGCAAATTGTTAATCCGTTCTTTTATGTCAAGCGATTTCAATCCCTTTATTTAAGGGGTTTATTATAAAAATACAAATGTCAATACGATTTTATGGGTTTGTAAATGTAAATTTTTGTTAAGTCGGATTTTCGCTAATAAACTTGGGGAGCATGGTCTATTGTAAAACTTTTAATCAAATTATTTACTTGATAAAAAGATAGGAAAATTATACTATATATACATACCTGAAAGGAGTGATGGCTACGAGGCTCGGGGGGAGTCAAAGATAGAAAAAAGATTTGAAATTTTTACAAAAAACATTTACCGAAAAAAGAATTTATCACAAAATAAAAAGCAATTATTTTATTAATCACAAATCATTTTTATTGACAAATCTTTGAGGAGAGATTTGAGGAAAGTATAGAATTGGGGTAGGAGATTATTGGGTTAAGAAGGTTTCTTTATGCTTTAAGAAACCTTTTTTTATTTGAAAAAATTTAGAAACTTTTAGAAAAATTTCTAAACAGAATACAATCTTGAACGACAATCGCGTCGCGAGCGTTTTTTAGCGAGCGTAAGAGTGCGGGTTCACCCGCTGTCTTGGATTATTCGGGCGAGCATAACATTCCAATAACAACAAATCCTTACGGATTTTTCTTGTTATTTCCATGTTATTTGCTCTTACGGGCTTGCTCGCTAACGCTCGACATCGCCCTTCCGAAAATCCGCTACATCCATTTGATTTAACAACCGCAAGGTTGTAGAAAACAGTGCGTCTCTTCTTCTTTTTGCTTACTTTTTCTTCTTTTATCGCAATAAAGAAGAAAAAGTAAGAGAATTTTTTTGAAATGAAAAGTTTTTTTGAAATGTCCTTTTCTTTCTCTTTTGTTGCGAATGAAAAGAGAAAGAAAAGAACGAAAAGAAAGAGAAAACACGCTACCGCTTCCTACGCTCTTACGAGCGTTGACAAAATGGATGTAGCGGGTGAACCCGCACTTTGACGCTTGCTATCGCAGCTAAACGCTGCACGCTTGCGGCGCGAATGTCGTTCAATATCATGAACAGTAGTTTCCTCGGGAAAGGGTATTATATTTTGTTTCAATCTATAATTTGGCATTTATGCCAAATTATAGATTGAAACAAATCTCTCATGTTATAATTTAAACTATGGAAGAAAAAGAGCCTAAAAAAATAATCGGTTTGATGTCAGGAACATCCTGCGATTCAATAGACGCAGGACTTTGTGAAGTTTATCCCGACATGTCCGTATCTCTTTTAAAAGGTATTAATTTTCCATATCCTGAGCATATAAGAGAAAAAATTTTTTCGGCATTTAGAGGCGAAATTTCTATAAAGGAATTGTGTCAGCTTAATTTTGCAGTTGGTAAATGTTTTGCTGATGCGTCTAATGTTTTGATTAAGCAATTTGGAAAACCTGATTTTATTGCAAGTCATGGTCAAACTGTTTTTCATTATCCATTTGACGAAGTTTTGGACGGAATTTCTTTAAAAAGCACTTTACAGATTGGTGAAAGTTCTGTTATCGCAAAAGAAACAGGCTGTATGGTAATATCAAATTTTCGTGAAAAAGATATTGCATTTGGCGGACAAGGCGCACCGTTAGTGTGTTTTGCAGATGACAAATGGTTTAAAAATGCACTTGTTCAAAATATCGGTGGGATTTCTAATGTAACGGTAATTTCTGATGATTGCGAAACTTATGGTTTTGATAACGGTTGCGGAAACATTATGATAGATTATTGTATGCAAAAATTCTTCAACAAAAAATATGACGAGAATGGTGAAATTGCATCTCAGGGTAATGTTTGTGAAAGCTGGCTGGACTGTCTTTTACAAGATGAATATTATTTTATTGAACCGCCAAAAACAACTGGACGCGAATATTTTTCAAATAAATATATCGAAAATATTTTAAAAATAGCACCTTCTGACCCAAAAGATATCATTGCAACACTTACTGCATTAACTGCTAAGACAATTGCTCAGTCTTATGAAAGATTCGTTCATCACAGATATGACACTGTGATTATTGGTGGTGGTGGTGCTTATAACAAAACAATAATGAAATTTTTAAGAAGTTATTTGCCAAAACATATTGCCCTAAAAACGCATGAAGATTATGGAATTTCAAATAATTATAAAGAAGTTATGGCGTTTGCTCTGCTTGGCTATTGTAATTATTACAATATTCCAAATAATTTGCCATCTTGTACCGGCGCAGAAAAAAGGGTTGTTCTTGGTAAAGTCAGTTATTAACCAACAAAATGTAATCAAAATTTAAATATTATTATACAAATAAAAATTTTTGTTTTAGAATATAAGTGTAAAATCAACACTAGAAGAAATAGGGATTAAAAGAATGGCAAATAAGAATATTAGAAACATCGCTATTATTGCCCACGTTGACCATGGTAAAACAACTATGGTTGATTGTATGCTTAAACAAAGCGGTGCATTTAGAGAAAATCAACAAGTTCAAGAACGTGTACTTGATAACAATGATTTAGAAAGAGAAAGAGGAATTACAATTCTTTCTAAAAATATTGCGATTAACTACAAAGGTATTAAAATCAACGTAGTCGACACCCCTGGTCACGCAGATTTTGGCGGAGAAGTTGAACGTGTATTGGGTATGGTTGACGGTGCTTTATTAATTGTAGACGCAGCAGAAGGCCCAATGCCTCAAACAAGATTTGTTTTATCAAAAGCATTAGAACTTGGAATTAAAATTATTGTAGTAATTAATAAAATTGATAAACCGGCAGCTGATCCTGACGGAACGTTGGATAAAGTTTTCGATTTATTCACAGAATTGACCGATAGAGAAGATTTAATCGACTTCCCTTATATTTACGCAAGCAGCTTGAATGGTTTTGCAATCAAACATCTTGATGATGAAAGAAAAGACATGATTCCGCTTTTGGATTGTATTATTGAAAACATTCAAGAACCTTCAGGCGATTCTGAAAAACCTTTCCAATTCAGAGCAACAACTCTTGATTATAATGAATATGTAGGAAGAATTGTAATTGGTCGTGTTGCAAATGGTATAATTCATTCACAAGACCAAGTTGCTTGGATTGACCATGAAGGAAAAGTGACTAAAGGTAAAGTTACAAAATTATTCGGTTTCCATGATTTAGGACGTGTAGAAATCGCTGAGGCAGAAGCCGGTGATATCGTTGGCATTGCAGGTTTTTCTGATATTCATATCGGTGAAACTCTTTGCGACCCTAATAACATTGAAGCTTTGCCTTTAATTAAGGTTGACGAACCGACTTTGCAAATGAATTTTTCAGTAAATGACAGTCCGTTTGCAGGTCAAGAAGGTAAATTTGTTACTTCAAGACAACTTAGAAAAAGACTTTATGATGAACTAGAAAAGAACGTAAGTTTGAGAGTTGAAGACACTGATTCTACTGATTGCTTTAAAGTTAGCGGTAGAGGCGAACTTCACTTGGGTATTTTAATTGAAACGATGCGTAGAGAAGGTTATGAATTCCAAGTTTCTAAACCGGAAGTTATTTTTAAAGGTGAAGGCGAAAACTTGCAAGAACCGTTTGAAGATTTGTTGGTTGATGTTCCTGAAGAATACGCCGGCTCTTGTATTGATAGACTTTCAGGCAGAAAAGCTACTATGATTGAAATGCAAAATGCTAACGGTAGAACAAACATGAAATTTTCAATTCCTGCAAGAGGATTGATTGGTTTCCGTTCAGAATTTATCCGTATGACTCGTGGTGAAGGTATTATGTATCATACATTTGACGAATACAAACCATACGCCGGTGATATTCCAAAACAAAGAAGCGGTTCAATCTTAGCACACGAACAAGGTGAAGCTATTCCTTACGCTTTGGCACAATTTGAAGATAGAGGTGTATTCTTTGTTACACCAAAAACTAAGGTATATAGAGGCATGATTATCGGTGAAGGTAACAGACCTCAAGATATCGTAGTTAACATTTGTAAGACTAAAAAATTAACCAATATGAGAAGTGCAACAGCTGATGTAATGGTAACTTTACAGGCTCATAAAGAACTTTCTTTGGAAGATTGTTTGGAATACATTGGCGATGACGAACTTGTAGAAATTACTCCTGAAAATATCAGAATGAGAAAACAAGATTTGGTTAAGTTTAAGAGTATTTAATTTTATAAATATTAAAAATAAAAAAGAGTTAAAGTTTATTTGCTTTAACTCTTTTTTAATTATTAATTAAAAATTAAAAAACCTTGATTTTTTCAAAAAAGAATTAAAATATAATTATACGGAGTAAGATATTATGATTGATTTTGAAAAATTTACAAACTATTCTCAAGAAATAATTTTTGCAGCAAATGCCAAAAAAGATTTCTATAAGAATTCGGAAGTTCAACCCGAACACATAATTATGGCTATGATTGAAGATAAAGGAATTGCGAAGGATTATCTTCAAGAACTTAAGCTTTTAAACCAAAACTTTATTAATGCTATCGTAGCTAAAATTAAAGAATATCCGACAATTTCAGGTGTGAGTGCATCTCAACAAGTATTTTTATCTCGTGATACAAATGCTTTATTGGAAATTGCGACTCAAGAAGCCGAAAGCTTGAAGGATGATTTTATCGGAATTGAATGTATATTAGTCGCGATGACAAAATTGGAAAATTCTTTTATAAAAGATTTGTTGAAACGCAATGGTGTTGACACAAATTCAATTTTGAACGTAATGAAAAAAATAAGAGGTAATAAAAAAGTGGATAATAAAAATGCAGAAGAAAATATGAAGGCTCTTGAAAAATATTCAACTGACCTTACAGAACGTGCAAGAAAAGGCAAACTGGACCCTGTAATCGGACGTGATGAAGAGGTTAGAAGAATTATTCAAGTCTTAAACAGAAGAACAAAAAACAACCCTGTTTTAATCGGTGAACCTGGAGTTGGTAAAACAGCAATTGTTGAAGGTTTAGCACAAAGAATAATCAGAGGTGATGTTCCTGAAAGCTTGAAGGATGTTAAACTAATTTCTCTTGATTTAGGTGCATTGGTTGCGGGTGCAAAATTCAGGGGTGAATTTGAAGAACGTTTGAAAGCCGTATTAAAGGAAGTTCAAGAATCAAACGGTGAAATCGTTATGTTTATTGATGAATTGCATACGGTAGTAGGCGCAGGCGCAACAGAAGGTTCTATGGATGCAGGTAATTTGTTAAAACCAATGCTTGCAAGAGGTGAATTAAGAACAATCGGTGCTACAACAATTAATGAATATCGTAAGTATATCGAAAAAGACCCTGCTCTTGAACGTCGTTTCCAACCTGTTATGGTTGATGAACCGTCAGTTGAAGATACAATTTCTATCTTGAGAGGTTTGAAAGAAAAATACGAAGTTCACCACGGAGTAAGAATACTTGATAGCGCGTTGATTGCAGCGGCACAACTTTCTGACAGATATATTACAGACAGATTTTTACCTGATAAAGCAATTGATTTGATTGATGAAGCAGCATCAGCTCTAAGAATTGAAATTGATTCAATGCCTGAAGAAATTGATGTTATGATGCGTCAAAAAATTCAACTTGAAATCGAACGTGAAGCTTTGAAGAAAGAAACTTCTCCTGAAAGTATTGCTAAGATTGATAAATTGACTTCTGAAATTGATGAATTGGAAGGTAAAATTTCTAAATTAAAAGCTCAATGGGAAGTCGAAAAAAATTCAATTCAAGGTGAAGCAGGAATTAAAGATGAAATCGACAAGGTTAAAACGAAAATTGCAGAAGCTGAACGTAACACAGATTTACAAACAGCCGCAGAACTTAAGTATGGCAAGTTGATGGAATTGGAAAAGAAGCTTCAATCAATTCAAGGTAAAGAAAAAAATGAAAATAAACTTCTTAAAGAAGAAATTGACGGTGATGATATCGCAGAAATCGTAAGTAAATGGACTGGTGTTCCGGTAAACAGACTTATGGAATCTGAAATGCAAAAACTTTTAAGAATGGAAGATGTTTTGCACAAACGTTTAATCGGTCAAGAAGAAGCTGTTAATACAGTTTCTGATGCAATCAGACGTGCTCGTTCAGGCTTGAAAGACCCTAAACGTCCAATCGGTACGTTTATATTCTTAGGTCCGACAGGCGTTGGTAAAACAGAACTTGCTAAAACTCTTGCAGAATTCTTGTTCAACGATGAAGATGCTATTATCAGAATTGATATGTCTGAATATATGGAAAAACATAACGTTGCAAGATTAGTTGGTGCACCTCCGGGATACGTTGGTTACGAAGAAGGCGGACAATTAACCGAAGCTGTTAGACGTAAACCTTATTCAGTAGTATTGTTTGATGAAATCGAAAAGGCACATCCTGATGTATTCAATTTGATGTTGCAAATCTTTGATGATGGTCGTTTGACGGATTCTAAAGGCAGAACGGTTGACTTTAAAAATACCGTAATCATTATGACAAGCAATATCGGTAGTGAAATCATTTTGGAAGATTCTATTAATAATGCAGGTAAAGCAAACTTTGACGAAACAAAAGAAAAAGTTATGGCTGTAATGAGAGAACGTTTCAAACCTGAATTTTTAAATAGAGTCGATGAAACAATCTTCTTTAAAGCATTGTCATTACAACAATTGTCTGCAATAGTTGATATTCAAATGAATCATTTGAGAGATTTATTGGCTCAACAAAATATTTCATTTGAAATTACTGATGAAGCGAAAGAATTGCTTGCAAGACGTGGCTTTAACCCTATTTATGGTGCTAGACCATTGAAGAGGGTTATAAGACAAATGGTTGAAAACCCATTATCAAAATTGTTATTGGCTCAAAAATTCATTGACGGCGATACGATTAAGATTGGTGTCAAAGATGATGAAATTGAGTTTAGTAAGTAATTAGTAATTAGTTGGATTGCTTCGTCGCTATAAAAATAGCTGTTCTTCGCAATGATTGGGTGCTAGACTTTCAAGCGTGCCGTCATTGCGAAGGCGATTAGCCTGAAGCAATCCAGCTTTTTATTGTATAGACTAAAAATAATAGTTAATGAAAAGCTGGATTCTTCGTTTTACAACACACTTCCAAGTTGGTATTAAACACTACTGGTTTGGAAGTGAAGTGAAAAACAGTTTCTCAGAATGACGTGGCGTCAAATTACAGGTTTGGCGTCATTTTGAGGTGCGATTAGCACCGAGAAATCCAGCCTTTTTATAACTATTTTCATTGTATCAAAATTATCATGGACAGTAGTGCTATCCATGGAGGTTGGCTTCGCATTACCGAAGGCGGGAGAGAGTGTTATTATTCACAAAACCTTTATTTAAATTTCCCTAAAATCTTTTTTTGTGCTATACTAATTGATGTAGCGTGCGCATGCGCGCAAAAATAGCTGAAAAGAGCTTTTATTTATAAGGGGGATTAATGGCACAAGGATATGACGCTAGTAATATACGTGTTTTAGAAGGTTTGGAAGCAGTTAGAATGCGTCCCGGCATGTACATCGGTTCAACTTCTCAAAGAGGTTTGCACCACTGTATTTATGAAATTGTTGATAACTCAATCGACGAATCATTAGCAGGTTATTGTACGGAAATTCACGTAACAGTTCACAAAGACAACAGTGTAACCGTAGAGGATAACGGTCGTGGTATCCCTGTTGATATTAAGCCTGAAACAGGCAAATCTGCTCTAGAAATCGTACACACAGTACTTCACGCGGGCGGTAAATTTGGTGATGGCGGTTATAAAGTATCAGGCGGTCTTCACGGCGTAGGTGCGTCAGTAGTTAACGCTCTTTCAGAAAAAATGGTTGTAGAAGTTTCTCGTGACGGCTATGTTTGGAAACAAACATATTTAAGAGGCGAACCGACTTCTCAAGTAGAAAAAACTGTTGCTACAACTAAAACAGGTACAAAATCAACTTTCTGGCTTGATCCTGAAATCTTCACGGAAACAACAGAAATTGATGTAGATATTATTGCAACACGTTTCAGAGAAATGGCTTTCTTAAACAAAGGTTTGAAAATCATTCTTCACGATGAAAAAGACGGAAGAAAAGATGAAACATTCCACTACGAAGGCGGTATCGGAAGCTATGTAGCGTTCCTTAATCACAACAAAACTGTTATGTTTGATGAACCTATTTACATGGATAAAATGGTTGATAAAATTAAAGTTGAAGTTGCTATGCAATACACAGATTCATATAACGAATCAATTTTGTCATTCGCTAACAACATCAACACTCACCAAGGCGGTACTCACTTAACAGGTTTCAGAAACGCTTTGACTCGTGTTTTAAATGATTATGCAAGAACAAACAAAATTCTAAAAGATTCTGAACAAAACCTTTCAGGTGATGACGTTAGGGAAGGTTTGACTGCAATTGTTTCAGTAAAAATCGAAAACCCTGAATTTGAAGGTCAAACAAAAGAAAAACTTGGTAACTCGGAAGTTACAGGTGCTGTTCAAGATGTTGTTAAAGAAAAATTGCAAGAATGGTTGGAATTTAATCCAAAACTTGCTCGTACGATTATTGAAAAAACTTTACAGGCTCAAAGAGCAAGAGAAGCTGCTCGTAAGGCTCGTGAATTAACAAGAAGAAAATCTGTTCTTGAAAATTCAACACTTCCGGGTAAACTTGCCGACTGCTCTAACAGAGAACCTGAAAAATGCGAAATCTACATAGTCGAAGGGGATTCCGCCGGTGGTTCTGCAAAACAAGGCAGAAACAGAATGTTCCAAGCAATTTTGCCGTTAAGAGGTAAAATTTTGAACGTTGAAAAAGCAAGACTTGATAAGATTTATGCAAATAATGAAATTCAGTCAATGGTTCAAGCGTTCGGTATTACAATCAGTAAGAACGAAGAGGAATTCAATTTAGATAAATTGCGTTACCACAAAATCATCATCATGACCGATGCCGACGTCGATGGTGCGCACATTAGAACACTTCTTCTAACGTTCTTCTTCCGTTACGCAAAACCGCTTATTGAAAACGGTTATGTTTATATCGCTCAACCACCTCTATTCAAGGTAACAAGCGGTAAAACAGCGGAATATTTATATGATGAACACGCTTTGGATAAGATGTTAAAAGAACGTGGTATCAAGTCTTTGAGCTTATCGGATAAAACTAAAACGAAAGTTAAAACAGGCGATGAGTTGTTGACATTGTTATCAAATATGGCAACTTTCTACAAGTCTTATAACAATCCTATTTTGAACATCATTCCATCAGTTGTTCTTAGAGGTTTAATTCGTTCTGATGTTAAGGCTGAGGATTTTGAAGACCAAGCAAAAATGACTGAGGTTGTTGAATATTTGGCTCATTATTTGAAAGACCACGCAGAAAACTATCATATTGAAGAAGCTAAGAATTATGCTGTTTCATTAAAATACAACGCTGAAACTGCAAAATACGCTATTCAATTAGACTTGTTTGAAAATGAACACGAATTGATTACTGCAAATATTATCAAGAGTAATGAATTTAAACGTTTGAAAAATTCTTATCCGTTAATCAGAGATTTCTTGATTGAAGAAGAAAAAATGCTTATTTTAGAAACTGAAAACGGAGAAGTTGAAATTACATCGTTTGAACAATTACAAAAACTTGTTGATGACAGAGGTCAAAAAGGCTTGGCAATCCAAAGATTTAAAGGTCTTGGTGAAATGATGCCTCAACAATTGTGGGAAACAACAATGGACCCTGAAACAAGAACATTGTTGAAGGTTAATATAGAAGATGCAATGATGTGCGACCAGTTATTTGATATTTTGATGGGCGATAAGGTTGAACCTCGTCGTGATTTCATTGAATCAAATGCTGTGTATGCAACAAACATTGATACTTAAGGTTTAAGTTGATGGTGCGAAAAATCGCACCCTACTTTTTCGATGGAAAAATTAAATATGATATTGTAAATCAGGTGTACTATTCGGCGCACCTGATTTTGTTATAAAAATTTCTAATAATGTTAAGAAGAAAATAAAAGTTAAAAAATCGCTTTGCGGCTTGAACCCTCACCCGAAAATCTAAGTTTCGAGCCTAAAAAATTATGGGCTCTCAACTCGATTTTCTACCCTCTCCCTCGGAGAGGGGGCAATTTCTTTTTTAAATTGCGAAAGTATTTTTTAGCAATTTTTCCAACAGTTAAGACTTTTACATTTGGAAATATATGTTAGTGTATTATTTTTATGGTAGTATGTCTATAATATTTTTAATTTATTAATAGAGGGTAAAAATGAATATTTTAGGTTATTTTAAATCAGTACATGCACAAAGACAAATTAATAAACTTGCACGTAAATATAAAAACAAAAAAATTGTAATTTATGGTGCGGGAGAATATTTTCAAATTCTAAAAAATAATTTTGATTTGTCTAAATTAAACATTGTGGGTATTGCCGACAAAAAGTTTGAAACCTCAAAAGATTCAAATCCTACTTCGTATTTAGCTCTTGCGCCGGAAGAATTAAAAGATTTTGATTTAGATGTGATATTAGTTGCATTATATGATGATACGAGTTTGTGTGATTATTTAGAGTATCAACTTCTTCTAAATACGCAAAACGAAGATAAACCAATACGTTCGATAATTGAACCAACATTTTTATACACAATTAAGGTTTTATTAGGTAAATAATGGAAAAATCAGTTTTAATAAAAAGATTAAAAAGTAAATTAAAATCAAAAGAAGAAAAGCTAAAAAATTATTATAAAAAGAGTTATCATACTTATCAATTTTTGAAAAATATTGCTGATACAAAAACACTCAAGCCTTGCAAAGGCGAGTTAAGAGAGTATCAGTTAAAAGTGCTTGATTTTGCAAAAAATTGGTTTGAAGATTTTGAAAAAATTGATGTGAAATATTTTTTAATCAGTGGAAATCTTCTTGGTGCATATAGAAATAAAGGTTTCATTCCTTGGGACGATGATATAGATATAGGAATGATTAGAGATGATTTCGATAAATTGATAGAATATTTGAGAAAAAACTGTTTAGAAGTTGATGTTAGTGAAATTTCTTATTCAAAAAGAAACAGAAGTTTTGTAATTAATGAGTTTATCAAAAAAAATCCAAATGTAATGTCTTTTGCGATTTTTCCAACACACTTGCAGATATTACAAGGTGATAGTATGAAAAATCTTATGACATTGGATATTCACCCTTATGATTATTATTCTGATGATTATACAGAAGAAGAAATAAAAAAAGATATAAATTTAATTAAACGTCAGAAAACAAAAATAGACAATTTTGCAGAACTTAATAAATACTTAAAAGAATTGAGATTGAGCAATAATAAGATTGGTGTAAAATCTAATAAAATTTATTATGGCTATGATAACTATGATATTACGTTTATACCATTTACCGATTGGTATAAGGTTGATGATATTTTACCTATAAAAAAAGTAGATTATGAAAATACACAATGCTGTGTTCCAAATAAACCAGAAAAATCGTTGCTAATAAATTATGGTAATGATTATATGTCTATGCCGAAAGAAATTATATTTAATTCTCATATTGGTTATAGAGAAACTTGCGAAGTTGTTAAACATAGTCTTGATAAACAAGTAATGTTAAAGAAAATAGAGAGAAAATTTAGGTTTTCAAAAGAAAAAAAATATAAAGAATTGTACAAGAAAACAAAACCATTAGCAGATTTAATGCTCGATATTGTTGACATAAAAACGATAAAACCTTGTCAAGAAAAACGTCTTAGACAATATCAGCTGGATTGCGTTGAGTTTGCAAAAAAAATGACGGATTTTTTTGATGCTCATAATTTAGAATATTTTATAACATCAGGAACATTAATAGGTGTAGTTAGACATGGTGGTTTCGTTCCTTGGGATGATGATTTTGATGTTGGAATGATGCGTAAAGATTATGAACGATTAAAACTCATCTTGAAAAAGAATTTTAAATCAATAGATATTTCAAAAATTTCTGTTTCAAAAGGTAATTCAATTCAGGTTATTGATTCAGCCTTGAAAAATAGTAATGGCGAAATATTGTATTATAACGGTCCAAAATATACACAAATTTATCAAGGCGAAAGTTTCAAAAATTGTAGATTAATAGAAGTATTTCCGCATGAATATTACAAAGATGGATATACTTTAACTGAATACAAAAAATATATGTCAACAATTAAAAATCAACTGGGATTAATTGATTCGTGGCAAGATATGACAGATTTTTTGAATTTAGAAATCGCAAACAATAAAAACGTAGCAGATAAAAGTAGTTTTATTTATTATGGCGTGGATAGTTTGGGTAGTTATATTGTTAATCCAACAGGTCCAATGAGTCAGGATATGATATTCCCTCGTAAAAAGGTGAAATTTGAAGGTTATGAATTCTGGGCTCCAAACGACCCTGACGGATATATTAGAGTTCAATATCCGGATTATTGGAACTTCCCTTCTAATTTTTCAATAGCACCATTATTAGAAATAAAAACGAAACAAAAATCTTAAGAGTTTGCGTCTTAATCTTTTAATAATCATGTGTTTGATATTTTTTCATCACTGGTATTTTTGTTGTGTTTGTTGACAACCTGACCGTATGGGTCGAATTCCCATCGAATATTGCGTTTGATAACTTTTGCCGGATTACCTGCAATAATACAACCTTCTTCTTCAAATTTTTTGTTAACGAGAGAACACGCCCCAACAACACAGTTAGAAGGAATTTGTGCACCTTTAATTAAGGTTACTCTTTGTGCTATCCAAACATCATCACCTATAATAATATCTTCAGGTTCGTTATATGGTAATTTTTCACCAACATTATAAATTGAATGTCCGTCAGAGGTTCTGATAGTAAGTTCTCTGCCAAACTGAGCTCTTTTTCCTATAACAAGTTTATGTGGTTTAAATCTTTCATTGTTATTTACTATTATTTCTATATTTGGGTGATTAAGCCAAATGCCTTCATCTATAAAACATCGTCCCCAACTGCTAACATAAATACTTGCCTTGTTTACTTTTATTGGAGTCTTTTTGATTATGCAAACCGCATTTTCCCCTGCTAATTCAATATTTGTATTTTTGAATGATATTGGCAATTCTATTTCTAAATAATTATTAATTCCATGAATTGAAACATTTAGACCATCTAGTTTTCTTTTTAGTCTTTTCTTTTTGCCGTTGTAAGTAACAAATATTTGATTATTTTTACCCTGTGTTTTGTATGGGAATAAATTATTGATAATATTGAATATTTTTTTTAGCATGATTTATTCCTCTATACATATATCCTGCGGAAAATGGTTATCGGCTTTTTGTTTTAGTTTTTCATAATTAGAATATATTTTTTCTCTCAATGAAGATGATGAAATACCTTTGCCATAAGGGAAATAAACAACTGTTACTCCCATTTCTTTTAGATAATCGTATTTGCCTGTCCAATCATCACCGACAACAAATACATCAAAATTTAGTTTTTTAACCTTATCTCTATGGTCAAGGCTATGTTGTGGAATTACAATATCAGGATATTTTATCGCTTTCATCAACGCAATACGTTCTTCAAACGGAATAATAGGTTCTGATTTGTAACTTGCAACAAGTTCATCAGTATTTACCCCGACAATTAGAATATCACCTAATGCACGTGCATATTCAATCATTTTAAGGTGATTGATATGTAACATATCAAATGTGCCTGACGTGTAAACAACCGTTTTATTTCCTATCATAATTTTATCCTTTTAATATCCAATATTGTGCGTTAGTTTCTTCTCTTGCGCCTGATTTGTTATCAAGCAATAAGTCTGTTTTTATAATATCAAAATTATTTGTTTTGAAATATTCCTCATATTCTTGTTTTGTACGATAAATAGCATTGTAGTTTGTTTTTAGGTCTTTGGATTCAAATTGGTTTAATGTCAAACGATTTTCCATAAGGCTTATAGACTCTTGAATATATATATATGATTTGAGGCTATTCGTTTAAAAAAATCAAAAATTTTTGAAATATTTGCATCATTAATATACATCAATACACCTGTACAAATTATGAGGTTAAAATTAGATGATAAAATTGTATCATCTAATTCTAAAATAGAACTGTTATAAAATTTAATGTTTTCATTATTACCAAATTTTTTAGATGCGTAGTCTATAAAACCTTCAGAAAAATCCACACCTGCATAATAATCAAATTGATTAATTAAATTTTCTGCCCAACGTCCAATGCCACAACCAATATCCAAAATTCTAGGATTTTTGATTTGTTTAATAACAGATTCAACTATCAATTTTTCGTGTTCATTTCTAGTATTTTGTTCTATTCCTGTTTTGTCAGAACCTAGCAAAACAGTTTGCAAATTATTTATGTTGTTTGCACGATTTTCCCAAAATTCTTTTGTTGAATTATTGTCGATTTCTATTTTATCTGCGTAAACTCTCGTTTGCATATAGTTCTTCCTTTACTTTTTTCAACGCATTTAAGCATTGATTAATTTCATCTTCGCCAACATTTCCATAGTTGCCGATTCTGAATAATTTAGTTTTTAAATCTCCACCTGATGGTGCGATTTCAATATTATATTTTTCTCGCATTATTTTTACAACAAGGCTTGCGTCTATATCATTTGTCATTACTGCACTTACGCAATTCGCAGGTGTTTTTGCTAAAAGCTTAAAATCGAGTGATTCTAATCCCTTGCGTAAAATCTCAGTATTTTGTTTATATCGTGTTCTAAAATTTTTTAATCCTTCTTTTTGTATTTTTTCTAATCGTTTATCCAGTTGATTAACAAGGCTAACTGCAGGTGTAAAAGGGGTTTGACCTCTTTTTGCATTATTAACATAATCAAAAATATCAAAATAAAAGTTTCTTAAATCAGATTTTTGTGCAAATTCTAAAGCTTTTTCGTTCACAGAAAGAAATCCTAATCCCGGTGGAAGTGCAAAAGCTTTTTGTGAAGCTGAAACAGCAACATCAACTCCCCATTCATCTTGTAAAAACTCATCAGCCAATAATCCGCTTACACAATCAACAATAAAAAGTGTTTCAGGAAATTGTTTAACAACTTCACCAATAGATTTTATATCAGTCAAAGCACCTGATGAAGTTTCATTCAATGTAGCAAATACAACTTTTGGATTTTTTGTTTGGTTTAAAGTTTGTTCAACAATTTTTGGGTTTGGACTTTCTCCAAAAGGCACAGAAATTTCAACCGTATTAATTTTGTGTTTTTTGCATATATCACCCCAGCGTTTTCCAAAAGAACCACCGTTAATATATATAGCTGTATCATTTCTGCTCAAAAAATTTGTAACGGTGGCTTCCATCGCGCCTGTGCCAGATGACGCCATAACCACAACCGTATTTTGAGTTTGAAAACAATACTTTAGACCTTCAAAAATCTTAAGCCATTTTGAAGTATAATCATCTGTCCTCATATATTCTTGAGGTTGTGATGCAATTTCTAAAATATCCCTCTCAACTTCTGTTGGTCCTAAGACCATTAACAATTTGTGTTTCATAGCAATATTGTAGCATGAATTTTTGTGGGGAGTAGTAAGTTTATAGAAGTTAATATATTGTTTTGCAGAAGAGCCCTCTCCGTGGGAGAGGGCAGAAAATCAAGTTGAGCTTTGCGAAACTTAGATTTTCGGGTGAGGGTTCGAGCCGCAAGGCAATTATAAATTTAAATTTATTACTTCTGCTATAATATTTATAGGAGATAAATTATGCCAAGATATATAGCAATTACGGATATTCATGGAGAATTAAAAAAACTTGAAAGCGTTTTGAATCAAATTGACGCACGCCCAGATGACATTTTTGTTTTTATGGGTGATTATATAGATCGTGGCCCCGATTCTAAAGGTGTTGTAGACAGAGTAATTCAACAATCCATAACCAATAAATGCATATATTTGATGGGTTC
Source organism: uncultured Candidatus Melainabacteria bacterium (assembly GCA_934747335.1). Taxonomy (GTDB): domain Bacteria; phylum Cyanobacteriota; class Vampirovibrionia; order Gastranaerophilales; family Gastranaerophilaceae; genus CAG-196. Next base: position 28,920 of record CAKVGS010000002.1, on the reverse strand, counting down.
ACACGAGTATGCGCTTTTACATGCAAAATCAGATGATTATTATCAATTTTTATTCGACAATTACGGCGGCCCTGCAACAATCAAGAGTTATGGAAGTTTTGAAAATATTTTTAAAATCCACGGTGACTTTTTTAATAACCTTAAGTTTTATTATTTAACAGATAAATATTTGTTTGTGCATGCCGGTATAAATCCTGATTATTCGCTAGATGAACAGGATGAAGTTGATTTAGTTTATATAAGAAGTAAATTTATTTATTCAAAGCACAAGCTTCCGCAAAAAATTATATTTGGTCACACTGAATTTGATGAACCATATATCGATGAAGGTAAAATTTGTATAGATTTAGGCTGTGGAAAATATCCGCATGCACATTTGTGTGGTTTGATTTTAAACGAAGACGGAACACATGAGTTTGTGTATTCGTAGAATGAATTAAATAGTACACTAAAAAGTTAAATAAAAAAGACTTTCAGTAATCCTGAAAGTCTTTTTTTAAATGGTCGGGATGACACGATTCGAACGTGCGACCCCCTCGTCCCAAGCGAGGTGCGCTACCAAACTGCGCTACATCCCGAGGTCATGTTACGACAGAATCAAACTGCGTTACACAAAAAATATAATAATTTCTAGTGCAAAACCATCTTACCCAAAACAAAAACAGAAATCAAGTCTTTTTATTTAATTTTGATGTATAATGTTTTACGATGATAAAAACTGCTAGTATTACGAAAACTCAAAATACCGCATCGGCACTTGTCAAAACGCTTGAAGAACTTGATGTTGAAAGCATTTTTGGTTATCCGGGGGCGGCTGTTCTAAGTATTTATAATGAGCTTTCTAAATCAAAAAAAATAAAACATTTTCTTGTGCGTCATGAGCAAGCTGCAGTACACGCTGCGGAAGGTTATGCAAGAGTTTGTGGGAAAGCGGGTGTTGTATTAGTTACGTCAGGCCCCGGGTTTACTAATACAATCACGGGTATTGCTAATGCTTACGCGGATTCAACACCTTTAGTAGTTTTAGCAGGTGCGGTTTCTACCTCAAATCGTAATGGGAAAATTTTCCAAAACGTTGACATTCCTTCTATGGTGCAATCTTGTTGTAAAAAAGTTTATACACTCAAGCATGATGACGATGTTGCGCAAGTAATTAAAGAAGCATTTAATGTTGCAAATAGCGGAGTAAAAGGTCCTGTCGTTGTAGCTTTAGCCAGAAATATTCTTGAAGCGGAATATCATAAAAGAAGTTCTAAAATAGAAGATGAAAAAATTATTGTTAAGGATTTTTCTAAAGAAATCAAAGATTTATCAGAATTGATTAAAAATGCACGTAAACCTTTAGTTCTCCTTGGTGGCGGTTGTTTAAACGCATCAGAACAAGTTGAACAATTTGTTTCTCAAACCCAATGTCCCGTTGTTTCAACCCTTATGGGGATTGGTATTTATCCGTCAGAAAACAGGTTGTATTTGGGCATGATTGGCTTAAACGGAGTAGAATTAGCGAATTCTGCTCTAAAACAGTGTGATTTATTAATCACGCTTGGCGCAGGTTTTTCTGACCGTTCGACTTGCAAAAATGATGAATTTACAAAGAATTTTAAAATTGTAAGCATTAACATTCAGTCTGCCGACATGCCGGTAGATTATGAGATTATTGCTGATATTAAAGATTTTTTAGAAAATTTTGTGAATTTGAACACTCAATTTCCTGCACCTGAAAAATGGTTGATGGAAATCGATTCAATGGAAGATAATAATGAAATTATTGAAGAAGATTTTTCAGAAAAATTGCACTCATCATTTGTTTTAGAAACTGTTTCTGATTTTACAAAATACTTTGAACCTGTTGTTGTAACTGATGTTGGACAACATCAAATGCTAACAGCTCAGTTTTTTAATTTTAATAAACCAAGAAAATTTATAACTTCCGGTGGACTTGGCACAATGGGATTTGGGCTACCTGCGTCAATTGGTGCATATATTGCAAATCCAAACAGTCTTGTTTTGAATATCACCGGCGATGGGTCTTTTCAAATGAATTTGCAAGAACTTGCAACTTGTAGAGAACATAACATTCCATTGAAAATTATTATCATGAATAACAGTTACCTCGGCATGGTGCGTGAATTGCAAGAAAAAATTTACAATAGACGTTATCAAGTAGAAATGATTAATCCTGATTTTACAAAGATTGCAGAAGCTTATGATTTATTTGCAATAAGGGTTTCAAAAAAAGAAGAACTGATTCCTGCACTGGAAAAAGCAATCAGTCATCAAGGTACTGCAATTGTGGATATTGTGATTGATTCGTTTGAGAATATATAGATCAGTTGACAAACTGATTGATATCGTAAATAATATAAATGTAGGGCGGTGCTCCTAAGTGTTAAGCTAGTCTTAAGAGCCCTCTGCACCCTACAATAATTTACTTAAATCAAATGCTATTACTGCTATTGAAAATGCCAGTAATAGCATTATTATTTTTTCAATTATCATAGCTTGCCTCCTTTCGTCCAATTTCTCTGAGAATCGTGTGTGACGAAGTTGCATTGTGCAAGCCCTACTTTATTATTTTATAATAAATATTCAAATTTACCTAATATAATAATTCCAAAGTCTTGTTAATAAGATAAAAATATTGCCTTGCGGCTTGAACCCTCACCCGAAAATCTAAGTTTCGCAAGGCTCAACTTGATTTTCTGCCCTCTCCCACGGAGAGGGGATGGAATGTAACGTTTTGTAACAACATGTCTGGTGAGATGTCAATTTTTGCGCACAAAAAAACTTCATGTATATAAGGGAATTAAAATTAGGTTACACACTTATAGGATAATTATAAACTATCCCAAGTTTATGATGTCCGAAGCAAAAGGCGGTTTTTATGTCTAATGGATATGATATTAACAGTATTAATGCACTTGGCAGTGATCCAATGTTTTTGGCAGCATTACAAGCATATAATCCAAATTTTAGAGGGACTCAACAAGTTCAAGCAACTCAGACTCCCCAAACAGTAACCACTCCACAAGTTGCGACAACTCAAACACAAGCGCTACCAAAGGCTGATTATTCGGAAAGTTCTGATTCAAGTACCGGCATGGTCGTAGGACTTGGTGCAGTTGCAGCAGGTGCAGCAACTTTAATCTATGCGGCGAAAAAAGGTAATGGCGAAGGAATTATCAAAGGATTTAAAAATATATTCAAATCCAAAGATGCCGTAAAAGAAGCTGCTGAAGCAGTAACAGGAGGAGCTAAAAAAACAGCACCGCTTGAAAATATAAGAGTAATGATGAAAGGTGGAAAACCTGTATATTATATACCGGGAAAAACAACAACTACAAAAAATGCCACAGAAATTCAAAACTTAATCAACAATGACAGTGAATTGAAAAAATTAACAGGACTTAGATTCCGAACTGGCGAAACTAATATTAATTCAGGTACATTCCGAATAAAATCAGGTAGTCAAGAATATAGTATTACTTTTGATGGTAAAAAAGTAACAATGATTGAACAATTAACTGGTAAAGGTAAAGGAAAAATCACAGACCAATACATAGATAAAGATGGCAAATTCTTAGATAAATTCAAAGATGATACAATGCAAGAGAAAGCAGATGCATTCAGCGAACGTTTGAATAAAATCTTGCAAGGTGATTTTGCGGAAATTGGTAGCAAAGAAACTAACTTGAGTAACTTTACGTACACTACAAAAATGGGCGATAGTACAGCTAAGATTACAAGAAAACAAATTTCAACACACGGAGCGCCTAAGGATAATATCACAATCAATGAATTGACAACACTTAAAGAATTTAAAGCAGATGATGATGCAGTATTAGCTTATGTTAGAACAGCTCGTGAAAGTGGAAATAATGTAGATTCTATTATAGGTAAAGATTTCTTGAAAAACGGAAAATTACCTGACGGATATAAGGTTCATGAATTTACAATAAAAGATAACGGTCACGACGTTAAGATTGTTGATGGAAAAGTTGACAGCATTTATATTGATGGAAAATGGCATAAAAAAGGTTCTGAAAAATGCGAAGCTTACTTGGAAAGAGGCAATCGTGACGAAATTATTGCCAAAAGGGTTGCTAAGAAATTAAAAGATAATGCAATCCCTGATGGCGCAACAATTATCGCAGCATAAATTCTCTCCTTTCTCTCATACATACCCTCGAGCAATCGAGGGTTTTTCGTTTTGTTAAGATGCCGTTGTTTTTTTGAACACAAACCCCCTCCCTAACAAGAGAGGGGTGGGTATCAACAAAACGCTAATAAAACATATTTCACACGAAATTCCTCTTGCCAAATTCCATTCTTAACTTCTCAATTCTTTCAAATCAATACCCACCCGCATTCGTAGCTCGCTCAAGCTCGCACGACTGCGACCTCCCTAACCATGGAGGTGCTAGCGCCATAATTGAACGACATTCGCGCGTACTCCTTCCCTTGTTAGGGAAGGTTGGGATGGGTATCAACCAAGCGTTAATCAAACATCTCCCACGTCAAATTCTTCTTGCAAAATTCTATAAACTCCCAACAAATTTTTATCTATATCATTATTCCAAAATCGAACTACTTTATATCCTTTTTCTTCTAAATATTGTGTCCTGAGTTTATCATATTCAATATTTTCGGGTTCGTTATGTTGACCACCGTCAATTTCAATGATAATTTTTTTAGAACGACAAATAAAATCAACTATATAATTTCCAATAGGATATTGTCTTAAAAATCTATAACCGTAAAATTTTCTATCTTTGATAAGTGACCATACTTTTGTTTCTTGTTTGGTCATATTGCTGCGAAGTTCTCTTGCTTTAAGATGTTGGATATTCATGTTGCTATTTTAGCATATTGAAATGATGTTTGCATGTTTTGAAGCAAATACCCACCCGCATTCGTAGCTCGCTCACGCTCGCACGACTGCGACCTCCCTAACCATGGAGGTGCTAGCGCCATAATCGAACGACATTCGCGTGTACTCTCTAACAATGGAGGTTTTTCAACAAATCTTCTACAATAACTTCTGCAGAATTCGGATAATTCAATTCTTCTAAAAGAGCTAATCTTTCTGACTTTTTAGCATCATTTTTATTAATCAAAATTTCTTCAAAAATCTTATTCATTTCATCTAAATTATGTGCGTTATAATAAGTTTGACAAATCATTTCAACATTTTCATTGCCCTTGAAATATTCTGAAACTAAATGAATACAAGGCTGTTTTGTAAATAAATATTCTGTTAAAAATGATCCGCTATCCGTTATCATAGCTAGTGATTTTTGGAATAATTGCATGTAATCCCCATCTTCACAAACAATTCCGATATCTTGCCAGCGTCTGTAATACTCGTCAGCTTTTTCTTTTTTCATATAACCTGACATAAAAAGAAAATTATACAGGCAAGGATGTGGTTTAAATACCCAATTCAATTCAGGATGATTTTCCGCAAATTCTAAAATCTGATATCCGTTCCAATCAAAAGTCGAATATCTTAAATTATCACCGCAAACAGTCCAATGGGGTGCATAAATCACATATTTACGCTCGTTTTCTATTTTATCGTCTAAATAGAAATCCAATTGCGGATGGCCTGCAACAATAAGTTTTTCACCTTTGTCATACATATTTTTAGCATAATTCTTTCTGATAATTTCATCAGGAACATAATAACGATAAATATATCTATGAAATCTTAAATCATATTCAATAGGATTATCAATATCTGAAATATAATAAGGAACGTAATACGTCAAAGCAAACTTTGAACAAACGACAGGCCCTTGTGTTGTTTCAACGTACCAAGGGTGTTGATAAATTATAATATCCGGTTTTGGTGACATTTTTTCAAACGGAATAAATTTATCATTTTCTAAATCATAAGCATATTGAACATTCATTCCTTTTGATTTAAAAAAATCGTAAGTTTTTTTGATATCATCAATCGTTTGATTGTTGAAATTATCTTTGGGTGCATTGCATTTTGTAACAAAAATATAAGGTGTAAATCGCTCATCTTTTGTCATCAAATCATAAACGCTTTGACACTTCCATTTTGCAGAATCATAAACATAAAAAGCAACGTTTAAATGAGTTTTGCCTTTTAACTTTGCCTTAACTTTTTTCTGATTTCTTTTTATGTAATCAAGATTTTGTTTGATTTTTTTGTTATAGAAAAATCTTTTACCAAAACCTAATATTTTACCGATTTTTTCGTAATCTATATACATAAATTAATTATAATATTTTATCTTGCGTATTGCAAAATATAAAAACCTGAATCTTCAAATTCCTGTTTTACGCCTGTTAATTTAAAACCGAGTTTTTCATAGAATTCTCTAGCCGGCATGTTTTTGTCTAAAACCCAAAAATAAATAGGTTTACCCATTTTTATAAATTCATTCATGACGTAAGTTCCAATGCCTTCGCCTTGGAAAAATTTGTCAACATAAAAATCGCTTATTGTGATTTTATCCTCTGCAACTTCCGCATTAATCATTGCTTTAACAATTCCATCATCATAAACATACATGTTATCCAAGGCATGAGGTTTTTTAAATCCTTCTGCTTCTGAAAGTACCTGAATTACATTAAACGATACGTGGTCATTTTTGAAAATATCACGATAAGTATGTCTTTTTGTAAAAACTATGATTTCTGCAATTCTTGCGATATCTTTTTCTTCGGCTTTTCTAAGCATTGTTAACTCCTGTTTTTTGATAATTCATTATCTCAAATTATACCTCAAAAGATTATTTATTTTTATGGAACTTTTTCTTTTACTTTACGTCTTATTAATTAGAATAGCGAGAGGAGATATGAAAATGAGTAAAGCATTAAATAATTTAGAATTTATAGACACAACTGAAGTTGAATCTCCAAAAACATTCAGTTCAATTGTGAATAATGATGACATTTTGCAAATGTATCTTAAAGAAATTGGTAAAAAGAAAATGCTTACTAAAGCTGAAGAAATTGAATTGGGGCGTAAAATTCAGGAAGGAATTTTGAGCGAAAAAGAACAAGCTAAAAAAGAACTTGTTCAAGCAAATCTAAGATTAGTAGTTAGTATTGCTAAAAAGTATATTGGGCAAGGTGTATTGTTTATGGATTTGGTTCAGGAGGGTTCTTTAGGTTTGATTAAAGCAGCAGAAAAATTTGATTATAAGAAGAATTTTAAATTTTCAACTTATGCGACCTGGTGGATTAAACAAACTATTATCAGAGCAATATCAAATCATTCAAGAACAATCAGAATTCCTGTACACATGTTAGAAAAAATTAGGAAATACAAACGAGCATGTTCTTTAGCTTCTATAAACAATGATATGGAATTTGATGAAAAAACAATTTCTAAACTTTCAGGATTGGATTCTAAAAAAATTGATGATGTTAAAAATGCATTAAAAAAAGAACCTGTAAGTCTTGATACTTTTGTTACAGATGATTTGTGTATTCAAGATTATGTAGAGGATACTTCTTATTCTTCACCTGAAAATAATGCGCAAAAATTATTGCAACAAAAAGATATTGTTCGTTTACTTAAAACTCTTGATAAAAGAGAAGAAGAGATTATTAAAAAGCGATTTGGCATTGATAATAATGAGCCAAAAACATTAGAGCAAATTGGAAATTCTTTGGGTTTTTCAAAAGAAAGAATAAGACAATTGGAAAATATTGCAATACAAAAATTGAGGAAAGTTGAGCAAATAGAGAATTTAAAAACATATTTGGAAGGATAAAATATTTCCTCCCCTCGCCCCTTGTGGGAGAGGGGTTGGGGGTGAGGGGGTATTTGATAAGGTGTTAGATTTTTAAATGTGCTGTAATCTCAAATGTGATTAGCTTAAAGCAATTCTGTTTTTTAGAAATTTTGTTCATTCGGATGTTTATCCGAGCGGTAATTTTTACTTAAAATCGCAATTCCTGCGCTCAACAATACACCCAAGCCGACAGAAAACAAAGCAATTTTTTTATGCGAACCTTTTTTGCTTTCCAAAATTTTTCTATATTTAACAATTTTATTAAATAATTCCGGCTCTTCTTTATCCAAACCCTTTGATTTAAAAGCTTTTTCTAAAGCGTCCATTGGGTTAAAGCCTTTACCGTTTTCTAAATTTTTAAAATATTTTTCTTCAAAATTTTCAGGAATTTTGTCACTATCATTTGTCAAAACATCGCGAAAATAAAGCATATTATTGTAAGCAGTCATAGGTTCTGCAAATTTTGCTTTTATAAATTCTTTTTCATCTTTTAATTTCTCAAATGGAATACCAAGGATTTTGCTGAGCGTTTTTGCTTGATTTTCGTTAAATTTAATAGGCTTAGAGTCATGATTTGTTGCGCCAATAATGAAGTTTTCAGGTTTCCAGCCGCGTTCTATAAAGTTTTTATTTGTACCCCAACTGTCAGACAGCCAATCGGAAGTGTAAATTTTGACTCTGTTATCAATATAAGGTTTTAATTTTTCTCCGTCAAATATGTTGAAATCTTCTGCTGATGCGACAAATTCATGCATAATGTTATGCAAGTCAAAGTCTTTGCCTTTAACTTTTTTAACTTCATCATCAATAATATTTAAAATTTTGTCGCCGTAATCCTTATTGAGAGGTTGAACATAAATCCAAGAAGCGTCAATTCTCAATCCGTCAAATCGTTTGGCGTAAATATTAACTTTTTCTCTTATTAATTTTTCGGCTTCTTTTGAATCTAAATCAAGTGCCGGTAAATCCCATTTGATTGTTTTACCTTCTAAAAAGGCTTTCGGGTGTGACCAAATTTCATCATAAGAAAGTCCACAAATCATATCACCGTTTAGTTTTAAACCTTTTTGATTAAGCATATCTTTTGCTTTTTTTAAATCATTTTCTGCTAAAAACTGCTTAAATTTATAAAAATCAATTTCTTTGTTTTTAAGTTTATAAATTTCTGCAATTCTTTTATCGCGCTCGTTTTGTGGTAATAAATACAGATTTTTGTCCACATCGTTCCATTTTTTGTAATCGTGTGTGTGATTAATTTCTCTCAAGGCTCGGTATAATGCTTTAGGTTCAAGCCTTTCAGTGTTTTGAACTTTGAAGTCTGCGAATTGCGGATTGTTTTTTTCTCTTTCATAAACTCTATGTAGAATTTCTTCTTGCTTCGAATATTTTTCAACAATATTCGGATAATTTACATTTGTTTTACCGTCGTTTGCTTTTACAATCTCTTTAAACTCTTCTTCTGTGCAGTGTGATTTTATGTCAATCATATGATTGCCCAAATCCATTGATGTTCCCGAGTAAATAGGATATTGTCCTTGCCAGCCGTGATATTGACCCGCAGGTTGGATTTGGATTTCATTAATTCCCCAATATTTTTTTGCAAAATCAAAGAATTTTTCGCTCTCTGCTTGATTAAGCGTGCCAACACCCGTGTTATTTTGAGCATTTTGCGGGAGTGATGATGTTGGAACAATGAGGATAGATTTTCCATTATTTCCTATTTTTTCTTTAGCTTGTTTTAAAACAGCAGAATACTCGCCTTCTTCTTTTGTTTTTAGGCGACGTTGAAAATTAATTGCGCTATTAATTTTGATGTCCATAATCACACACTTCTATTTATATTAAACCAAAACAACAAAAGAATTTGCGCGATTATTGCGATTTGTGAAGAGAAAGTTTTTATATTATGTAGAATTGTTAAAAAAAATTGCATTACTTACTTATTTAATATACGATAAAATTAAGCAAATATAGGACAAAAAAGGAGGACACTTAATGTTCAAAAATCTAGTAAAAGGGTTGTTTGTTTTAAGCACGCTTTTTATGCTTAATTGCCCTGCACAAGCTTTCTACACCGATATGGATCAAAACCACTGGGCGTACCAATCTATCAAATTTTTGACAGAAGTTGGCGTTGTTGTTGGTTATCCTGACGGAACTTATAAACCTGATATCCCTGTAACAAGAGCAGAATTTGCGTCTATGGCTATTAAAGCTTTAGGTCAAGAAGATGCTAATGTTACTCAAGATATTCATTTTTCTGATGTTAAGCCTGATTTTTGGGCATATAATATCATTAAAAAAGCTGTATATTTTGACTTGATTCCTGATGCAAAAGATTCAGACTTTAGACCTTATGACTCTGTAACAAGAGCTGAAGCTATTACAATTGCTGTAAACGCTTTAACTACTTCTCAAATAAGCGAACAAAGAGCGCAAGATATTATTGCTAAGAGCTATGAAGATTACACTCAAATGCCGGCTTGGTTCTTGATTTCTGCAGCAAAAGCTCAATTATTAGACTTGGTAGTTGTAATGCCGGGTAATGAAGGTAAATTGGAATCAGACAGACCTGCAAACAGAGCAGAAATTGCAGCTTTGTTATACAAGATGATGCAAGAAGCTAAACTTAATCCAAATGCAAAACTTGCTGAATCAATGCAAAAGAGAACTGCTGACGGTTATATTGTTGACAATGTAAGAGTTCAAGGTTCAATTGGTATAATTCCTGCAGGTGCTATTTTCCCTATTCAAATGGAAACTGTTGTTGGTTCACAAATTTCTAACGTGACTGACATTTATACTGCAAAAGTTCCTAAAAACATCGTAACAAAAGATAAATATCTTTTGATTGAACAAGGCAGTGATTTGAAAGGTCAAGTAAAACATATTCAAAGAGCTAAATTGTTTAAACAAAACGGCGAAGTAATTATTAAAAATGAATTGTTGGTTACACCAAATGACCAAGCAGTTATGCTTTATGGTGTTGCAACTTTAGACCCCGGTAAAATCGGTTTCTGGAGAAGATTATTCAAGGGTGCAAAAGTTTTAACAATGCCTAACCAAATGGTTAACATCAGACTTCTTGGACCATTGAAGATTGATTTGACTAACGGTTATATTTACGAATAATTGTTTAAATGAAATATTAGAAAAAGGTGGACGCATTGCATTTGCGCCCACCTTTTTTATTTAAAACTTTTAATTTTATTTCAAGCTGTTTCCAAGTTTTTCCAAAGAAACAACTTCATCAAAATCTTTACGAGTTTTCACGGTTTCCTTGTGCTCAGCTTCATAACCCAAAGTTATAATTGTTGATAATATTTGATGTTCATTCAAACCTAATTTTTCTTTTACTTTTTTATAAACATCAGGTAAAACACCCGTAACTTCGTTGCCCATTGCACCAACAATACAAGATTTAATATCAAGATTTTCAGCTTCCAGCATCATATAAGAAATCGGATAAATCAATTGTTCCATAGTTCTTATGCGCAATGCACCTTCTGCTTGTAAAGCAGGGTTCAAGGCAGGATTTTTAATATGTGTAATTTTAGCTTCTTCCCAAGCGTTTTCATCAGCAATACAAACGATTAAAGCATCTGCGTTTTTAACATGCGCTTGACCTAAAGAAAGCTCCGCAAGCAAATCTTTGTTTTCTTGAGATTTAACCAAAATAAACTTCCAAGATTGAACGTTCATCCAAGACGGCGCAAGCCTTCCAGCCTCTAAAATTTTCCTCAAATCTTCATCAGAAATATGTTTGTCAGAATATGTTCTTACACTTTTGCGAGATTGAATTAAATTTAGTAAATCGTTCATTTTGCGTCCTTTCACTTAAAAAGTAAATAAAATTTTTATAAAATGTTTATAAAATATTATATTAAAATTATAAATCAAAAATTATTTAACAAAAATAAATGTTTTCTATATTGAATTCCAATTGTCTAACACAAATTTCAAGCTGTTATTGTAAAATTTTATTAAATTTAGGCAATAATTTTTATTTACCAGTTTTACAGAATGTATGATTACAAATATACATTATTCTTCCATAAAAACTCCAAACGAACTCCCATCTTTTAAAAGTGGAATAACAAAATCTGCGCCAAAGCTTGCTTTTGATACTTTGGAAATTAGTTCAAAAAAGGTCTCACCAAAAACCGGACTCGCTTTAGGTGGAATTCTTGCAGGGTTATTAGCAAAAACTTCTAAACCTGAAGAAATAACTTTAAATGATGTTATTATTTCTAAAGAATCAGAAGATTTAGAGTCTTATAAGAAAAATTTAATTAAATTTTTAGAGAATAATTATTATGATGAATGTAAAACCAAGGATAAAACGGATTTAATACAGGATATTAATTCAAATAACTCTCAGGAAGATATTGATATTAATTTGCTATGTATTATGTCAAGAATTTTTGATGATGATATAAACTTGATGTATGATGATAAATTAAATATTGAAGAAAGAATTGCTAAACAAGATTTCAGTGCTGAATTAGATGATTTGTTAAATAAAAAAGAAATTCAAACTGCCGATAAAATAATTCCTTTAATAAAATTAATATCTAAAAAAGATACAGACCCGACAGTTCTAAAAATTAAACAAGAATTACAGCAAAAATATGGTTTAAAAGAACTGCTTTGTGATAATAATATTGAATTTGCTCAAAGCTGTAGAAAAGCTTTCCAAATTTTAGATGAAAACAATATTAAAATTCCCGAATATATAATAGCAAATGAACAAGTAGATATGTTCAGCGGCTGGTCTACTGACTCAAGTCGAGGAAATGAAGTAATTATAAGTTTAAATTCAAATATTAACAACTATGGTATTGATTTAAAACATATAATTATTCATGAGATATTGCACACGACTCAACCAAATACATTGGCATTTAAAACAAAAATTATACCGGAAGAAATGCAAGAAACAGCCAATGGTGTTTCTGAATACGCATCCGACAATTACGCGCTTGAAGTTCATTGTGAATTATATGTAAAAAAGATATTAGAAGGACTTTCTCCTGAGGAAGAAAAATTGTTTGATTATTTAGGCGGAGATTTTAAGAATTAACAAGTAGAACGGAAAATTTCTGTGAAATTTTCATACACTTTTTAAATACTACCCTTCTGCCAAAATTACTGTAAAATCACTTCCCACAGAGAATGTTTCTGTCGGATCATAAACAAATTGCATATTGTTTAATTCAGGCATTTTCTTTTGTAACCAATTCAAAAAATCAACCGTAACAGCACTCTTGTTTGCAACAAACCTTGTATGAGAAAGGTGAGTAATTTTTAACATATTCACTTCATATCCAAGCTCATTAAATTTTTCTTTCAAAGCTTGTGCTTCTTCTTCTTTACGTGGAGAATACATGATTCCTGCTTTGAATTTCGTACCGTCAAGCGCAGGTTTATCTCTATAAATCATTCTATTGATTACTTCTTGAGTCTTTTTAGGGTCTAAAATCCAGTAGCTGATATAACCCTTTTGGTTTGGCGCACCCGGAAGTGTTGCAATTTCGATTTTATTTTCGTCAACGCTTCTTGCAAATGCTGCGTATTGTGATAATTCGTAGAAGCTCATATCAGTTTTAATATAAGTGTTACAAATATTTAATACTTCAGGAATTTTTGTAATAATTTGCGGTGAGTGAAGTTTTTCAAACAAACTTCTCATAAACCATTGTTGACGTTGTGTTCTACCTATATCACCAAGCCCGTCTTTTCTATATCTTAAATATCCGACAGCTTGATTACCGTTCAAAACAGTATCACCTTTATTCAAATCAATATGCAAATGCCCTGCATAATCATGATAATGCATTGGTTTTTCAACATAAATAGGAATTCCGCCCAACGCATCAACAACCTTTTCAACGGCTTCATCATGTACAATAATATATTTATCAACTTTTATACCGAAAGTTTCTTTCAAAGTCTTTTTAACGAGGTTAATTCCACCTAAAGCGTGTGCAGCGTTAATCTTTTGAACACCTTTGTTATCAGGAAGATAAACTTTGCTGTCACGTGGAATTGAAATCGCGTTAATTGAATGAGTTTTAGGGTCGATATTTACAACCATAATTGTATCAGAACGAGTGCCTTCCCAAATGTCAGCACCATCGCCGTTTGAGTCTACACCAAGTAACAAAATATTTTGTCTGTGAGGTGAAAACGGTACTTCGAATTTGTTTCTTTGCTTACGCGCAAATTTGAAAAATCCGCTTGCATCATCAGCCTGTTCTGAATCAATTTTGTTTAAGAAGAAATTATTTTCAATTACGGTTACACAAACTATAACCGCGCACAAAATTGCTAAAACTATCGTAAAAAGCAGTTTTGCAAAGTTTGAAGTTTCTTCTTTTTCTTCTCTTATATTTTTTAAAAATGCTTTATATTCTTCTTGTTGATTATTATTTGCTATTTTCATTTCTCATCTCTCTTTAATGAAAATTATATTTTAAGCATGGCTTAAAATCAATAAATTTAGAGAGATAAATTGGGCGGATAAGTTAATAAGTCAATAAGTGAATAGGTGAATAAGTTAGTATTAAATTTTTTTATTTGTAAAACACGTTAATATGAATAAAGTAGGTTGGGCTTTCAGCCCAACAACATCCAATATTTAACAAAGTTCTAAATTATCAATAACTAAAATGAACCTATTCATCTATTCACTTATCGACTTATTAACTATTCATCAATTTTAATCCAGCAAAGCCTCCAAAATAGCTGCATTTTTGCCTGCCATTGTATTAGCTTTTACTCTGCTTTTATACATATAACTTCTCAATGCTTCTCTAATTAATTCTGAGCGAGTTCTGTTTTCTCCTTCAGCTACTTGGTCGATTCTGTCTAAAAATTCTTCGGGCATTGAAATTAGTACTCTTGCCATTAATGTTCTCCTTTACTCTGTAATGACTTTTGATATCTTGTATATATATAAAAGTCAAATTGAAATAAAAAATTGCCCTTTTTCTTTTTAATTGTTAAGAAATGTAAAATCGAAATTTAAAACATTTTTTCTCTTAACATTTCTTAATCACATTTTTAGAACGCTATATTTCAATAATAACAATACTCTTACCGGATTTTTGCCCTTGTTCTATTAAGTTTTGTAACAAAGCAAAATAAAACACTAAAGTTTTAGCGAAAATCGCCGTAGACACAACTATCAAAGCTGTTGATTAGGAAATAAAAAATAGGAGTTGTGTCGTGATGAAAAAAGTAGTATTAATGTTATTCGCATTTTTGTTTTTAGGAGTTAACCAAGCATTCGCTTACAGAGTTACAGATTTCTCAAATGATGCAAAAATCGTTGAAGCAGTAAGAGTTTTAGAACAAGCAGGTGAAACAGATGTTTTGAGAAGTCTTGAAAGAAGAGCTGTTAGAATTAAATTCAACAACCTTTCAATGGTATCATACAATAGCGCAAACGCATTTGCAGTAAGCACAACAAATGAATTCGGTACAAAAGTTATTTATATCAATTCAATTTATAGAAACGCACCTGCTGAACAAATCGCTTGCTTAATCGCACACGAAAGCTGCCACACAGGTTACAGCGCAACATTAGCAGAAGAAACAACTGCTACACAAAAAGAAGCAGCTTGCTGGACAAGACTTAAATCAGCATCAAAAGTTTATCCTGATTCTAAGTTAACAAGAAGATTAGACAAATTGAGCGGTCTTTACTTAGCTTCATCTAACAATAACAACTTAGTTGAACAAAAAATCGCATCAAGCAGTTTTTACAGAAGCCAATTAGGTTTGAACTAATAATTGAATCATAACTCCTATTTTATGTTTGTAAGAGGGTGACACAAAAGTCACTCTCTTTTAGTATTAATTTTTGCTCAATTAACTTTTTTCATTTGTTTGTATTATTCATGTTCAAAAGATTTTAAAGTATACTGTTTGTATGAAGAAAATTATACTTATCACATTATTATCAATATTTTTAACTCCTGCCTCATTTGCAGAAGAAAATACACCGTTTTTTAAACTTCACCTTTTGAACAATGATGCTCGTGAAGTTAAGTCACTGCTTAATTCTCAAGTGCGTTATGCAAATCGAAATAATTTTAATAAATTTATAAATACTTATGACAAAAATTATGTAAATTCTGACGGCTTTAATTTAGAAACTTATTCAAACATTGTAAAAGATGTTTGGCAATCTTATGACAAAATTAAATATGGAATAAAGATTAAAGATATAGCAATTAAAGATGATTTGGCAATTGTTCAAATTGAAGAAACATCAAATGCGATAATTCCTGATAAAACTATGAGCGGAGTTTTGAAAAGCGAAGCTGACAGCGTTTATCATTTGAAAAAAGTTGATGGAAAATGGAAAGTAGTTTATGATGCGGTAAATTCCGAAAACACATCAATGCTCTACGGTGATGCCAAAGATTTGGATATTAAACTGACCGCGCCGAAAGAAATTGAGGCAGGTGTTGAATATACGGCATCTTTAGAATTTACTCCGCCTGAAAACTCTGTTGCAATCGCATCAATTGCAAGTGATAAAGTAGAATACCCGCAAAAACAAGCAAAGGAAGTGTTCAGAAAGCTTCCTGACGATAATATTTTAGAAAGACTTTTTATCTCAAACACAGATAATGTGAACGAATATATTGTAGCTTCAATCGGAATTACAAAAGCAGATATCAGCGATTTGAGTATAAAATTAAGTTTGACAGGTTTCGGGTACCAAATTACAAGAGTTAATGTTAAGCGAAAACCTGTCAATGAAGGCATAGAAGGTTTGAATGACAAAGACAAGTAAAATCTTATACTTTTTGGTTTCAATTGTGTTTTTTATTATATTTGATATCTACTTTTCAAATATAATGATGAATTGTATTGAAACAATGCCTAGTAATCCTGTTTTTGACTTGATTTTCATTCAAAATACCGGTGCTGCATTCAGTATTTTAGAAAACTCAAAAATCTTTTTAATCAGCTTTTCTGCATTTGCAATTTTGGCTATGATTATTTATTTAATAAAAAATATTCAAAAAGCCTCAACTTTTGCAATTTTTTGGGCTTCACTCTTAATCGCAGGGGTTTTTTGTAATATGTATGAAAGAATTGCTTACGGATATGTGAGAGATTTTTTTAAGCTTAATTTTATCGACTTCCCTGTTTTTAATATTTCTGATATCTTTATAAATATCAGTGTTGTTGCAATTGTTATAATAATTATCACAAATGAAATTAATAATAGACGAACTAACGGATAATATAAGAATAGATGCATATCTTGCAGATTATATGCAGGATTTTTCACGTTCAAAAATTCAGTCAGAAATTAAAAAAGGTTCTGTTCTTGTGAATTCCAAAACCGTAAAACCTTCTTATAGCGTTAAAGAAGGCGACGAAATCGTTTTTGAAGCGCCTGAAACTACGATTAAAATTGAGCCTGAAAATATTCCGCTTGATATTGTTTGGGAAGATGAAAATATGCTTGTCGTAAATAAGCCTTCCGGCATGTTAACTCATCCGACAACTATTGAAACAACAGGAACTTTAGTCAATGCGCTTTTGTATAAATATGGTGAAAATTTGTCAGATGTTAATGGAGAATTTAGGCGTGGGATTTTACACAGGCTTGATAGAAACACTTCGGGCATGCTTATGGTTGCCAAAAACAACAAAACTCATGAATACCTTGTAGAAAAAATGAAACAGGGGGAAATGACAAAAAAATATCTTACGGTTGTAAAAGGTGTGATTGAAGAGGATGAATTTATTATCGATAAACCAATCGGACGCAATCCTAATCAACCGCATAAAATGGCAATTATAGAAAACGGAAAAGAAAGTATTTCTAAAGTTAAAGTTTTAGAACGATTTAAGGATGCGACTTTGATTGAAGTGCATTTGATAACAGGAAGAACTCATCAAATTCGAGTGCATTTGTCAAGTATAGGACATCCCGTTTACAACGACACATTGTATGGTTTCGGAAAAATGAAAATCAAAACTGATGAACAAGTTTTGGAATCATATAAACTAAGTTTTCCGCATCCGTTTGATGGAGAAATAATTTCACTAGAGATTAAACCTGATGATAAAATTGAGAAGGTTATTAATTTTTTAAAACTTATTGTATAATATAAATTATAATTTTAAGGAGAGAATAAATGATTTTAAAATGTATAGAACTTTTAGCTGTGGCAATGATTGCGTATTTAATCGGTTCAATTCCAACAGGTTATATTATAGTAAAAGCTAAAACAGGACAAGATATAAGAACTATCGGTTCAGGCTCAACAGGTGCAACTAATGTAAAAAGAGTTTTAGGTAAAAACTACTTCTTCTTGGTAATGTTTTTGGATGCTTTGAAAGGAGCTTTGCCTGTAATTTTAGCAAAATTGTTTGCGACAGTTGGAGTTTCTTTAGGTTTAGCACCTGTAATTGCTGCCGTTGCTGTAATTATCGGACACAGCAAATCAATTTTCTTGCAGTTTAAAGGTGGAAAATCTGTTGCATCTGGAGTAGGAACGATTTTGGCACTTAACTGGATGGTTGGCATAATAATTGCAATTGTTTGGGGAGTTATAACATATACAACCAAATATGTTTCTGTTGGTTCAATCATAGCTTTAGTTGTTTCTCCATTTATAATGTATTTTTTAAACGCACCAATTGCTTATGTTGTTTATTGTGCATTAGGCGCAATTTATATAGTTTATTTACATAGAGAAAATATCAAACGACTGTTAAGTGGAAATGAAAACAAAGTAAGATAAAAGTTTCGTTATATGGGTTATTATTAAAACAAGTCTGCTTAATCGGTAAGACTTGTTTTTTTATTGTGTTATTTTCAAATAATTAATTTTTTGTTTATTTTTTAAGGTTTTCTTGAAAATAATGATTTAATATAAGTAAGGAAATAAGGTAATAGGGCAATAAGGGAATAAGATATTTAATTCGCTTCTGCTCATAAATTACCAAGTGAACGAGTAGACAATATGAAAAATTAAAATTACTCATTCCCTTATTACCTTATTCCCAAATTTCCTTCAAATTAAATAATCAAAAAAAGGAGATATAAATTATGGCAAAAACAATTGGTATTGACTTAGGTACAACAAACTCAGTTGTAGCAGTTATGGAAGGTGGTAAACCAACCGTTATAGCAAACGCAGAAGGTATGAGAACAACTCCTTCTATCGTTGGTTTTTCTAAAACAGGTGAAAGATTAGTTGGTCAACTTGCAAAACGTCAAGCAATCTTAAACCCAGATAAAACTATTGCATCAATTAAACGTCACATGGGCGAAGATTATAAAAAGAATATTGATGGAAAAGATTACACTCCACAAGAAATTTCTGCAATGATTTTGAGAAAATTGGCAGATGATGCAAGCGCATACTTGGGAGAAAAAGTAACTTCAGCAGTAATTACTGTTCCAGCTTATTTTAACGATGCTCAAAGACAAGCAACAAAAGACGCAGGTAAGATTGCAGGCTTAGACGTTTTACGTATCGTGAACGAACCAACAGCAGCAGCTCTTGCATACGGTCTTGAAAAAGAAAAATCTGAAAAAGTTCTTGTATTCGACTTAGGTGGTGGTACATTTGATGTATCTATCCTAGAAATCGGTGACGGTGTTCACGAAGTTCTTTCAACATCAGGTGATACTCACTTAGGTGGTGATGACTTTGATAAGAAAATCATTGATTGGATTTGCGAAGAATTCAAAAAACAAGAAGGCATGGATTTAACTAATGATAAACAAGCTATGCAACGTATTAAAGAAGCAGCAGAAAAAGCTAAATGTGAATTGTCTTCAGTTGTTGAAACTACTATCAACTTGCCTTATATTACAGCCGATGCTAACGGTCCTAAACACTTAGAATTAACTCTTTCAAGAGCTAAATTTGAAGATCTTTCTCACGATTTGTTAGAAAGATGTAAAAAACCGGTTGAACAAGCTCTTAAAGATGCTGGCTTGAGCAAGAATGAAGTTGATGAAGTTGTTCTAGTTGGTGGTTCAACTCGTATTCCTGCTGTTCAACAATTAGTAAAAGAATACACAGGCAAAGAACCTAACCAATCAGTTAACCCTGATGAAGTCGTTGCAGTTGGTGCAGCTATCCAAGCAGGTGTATTAGCTGGTGAAGTTAAAGATATCGTTCTTCTTGATGTAACTCCATTAACATTGGGTATTGAAACATTGGGTGGTGTTATGACAGCTCTTGTTCCTCGTAACACAACAATCCCTGTAAGTAAGTCACAAGTATTCTCAACTGCTGAAAACAACCAAACAGCTGTTGATATTAATGTACTTCAAGGTGAAAGACCAATGGCATCTGATAACAAATCTTTAGGTATGTTCAGACTTGAAGGTATCGCTCCTGCAATGCGCGGTGTTCCTCAAATCGAAGTTACATTTGATATCGATGCTAACGGTATTGTAAACGTATCTGCTAAAGATAAAGCTACTAACAAAGAACAAAAAATTACAATTACAAACTCTTCTAACTTGTCAGAACAAGATATCGACAAGATGGTTAAAGAAGCTGAAGCTAACGCATCAGAAGATAAGAAGAAAAAAGAAGAAGCTGAAATCAAAAACAACGCTAACTCTTTAATCACATCTTCTGAAAGAATCGTTAAAGACTTCGAAGGTAAAATCTCTGATGAAGATGTTAAGAAATTAACTGAACACAGAGAAGCTCTTCAAAAAGCTTTAGATGAAAACAAACCTTCTGAAGAATTGAAGAAATTGTCTGAAGAATTACAACAAACAATGTTCGCAATTTCTCAAAAAGCTTATGAAGCTGTTCAAAAAGAAGGCGGCAACGCAGACGCTAATTCAGCAGGCAATGAAAACGCTTCTTCTGACAAAAAAGATGACGATGTAATCGACGCTGAATTCACTAAAGAATAATGCTACGCACGTAGACATTTGGTCAGATGACATTGGTTAAACTACCGAATGGTTTAAAAACTATCGGTCATCCTCAAAGAAAAACTACAAGATTGTATTAAAACTACTAGCTTCACCTCAAAGTGGAACTAGTAGTTTTTGTATAAAATAAAAATAGTAAAGTAGTAGGTTGGGCTTTCAGCCCAACGACAATATCTTAATCTCAAACTAGCAAAAAAATATTTTTACGCGTTTTCTTATAAATAAACAAGGAGAAAACATGCAGATTTCAAATAATACAAACCTAAATTTTACAGGCGCATTCAGAATAAAACCTCAAGAAACTATTGCAAAAGAAGAAATTCCTAAAATGTTCACACAAGGTCGTCAAATTTTTCAGAATATTTTAGAAAATGGTGATGAAGTCATAGTTTTAAGAAATAAATATGATAAAAGAGTTGGTCAATATATCAAGGAAAACAATACCTCCGGAATTGAATATTATCCAAATATTAACACTTGTTCAGGTTTAGATAATGAAAAGCCTGAAGGTTTAATTGAGTTAATAAAAGATAAAGCAGTTGTCGTTAAAACTGAATTGGAAGATATTTTGGCTTCTATTGCAGTTCAACCATCCGTTAAAAAAGCAAAAAAATATAAAGTTGCAAATGAAGTTGAAAAAATTTCTAACGCATTAAGATTAAACATTGAAAATCCGAAAATAGAATCTAATAAAAACTTTACACGTATTAGAGATAATGGTAAAGGCCGTACTATTGAAGTTGTAGCTACAAATCCTGCCATAAGTTATGTGTATGTAAAACCTGATTCATTGAACGAAGATTCTATTAAATGTATCATTAATGCAAAAGGTCAAGTAGCAAAGATTTTCTCAACACCTAATGATATTTCAAAGTTTATGAAAATATTTAGAGAATTGAAAAACAGTGGAAGTAACATACTTGTTTAATTAAGCACCATGAGGGTGCGCAGTTTCGTATACTTCTTTCATGTGCTTCATAGAAATATGCGTATAAATTTGAGTGTTAGAAATTCCTGCGTGGCCGAGAAGTTCTTGAACAACTCTTAAATCGGCGCCATTTTCTATAAGCTTTGTTGCAAAACTGTGTCTAAATACGTGTGGCGTAACTTTCTTAGGAAGTTCAATTTTTTCTACGGTTTCATTGATAACTTTTCTTATTGTCTTATTTTGCAGTCGATAGCCCGTGTTGTTTATAAACAATGGAGTATCGTCATTAATTTCACCTGTATTATATTCAGGTGCGATTAATTGTCTGGCGGATTTAATATATTGCTCTAAATATCCTTTTGCGCGATTTGACACAAGCACAATTCTTTCTTTTGCACCTTTACCAAAAACTCTTATCTCGTTTTCATCAAGATTTAAATCACCAAAATTTAAATTACTCAATTCTGAAACACGCATGCCGGTTGCCCAAAGTAATTCTAAAATTACGCGATTTCTAAAACCCGCAGGCGTTTCTATTTTTACGTTATTTAATATTTTTTCAACCTCTTCCGGTGTTAAAAATTTCGGCAACGATTTAGGACGCTTTGGCGCAGAAAGTGAAATTGCGGGGTTAGAATCAATATATCTTTCTCTAAACAAAAACTTATAAAATGTTCTGATTGCAGCAACTTTTCTTGCAATAGTTGTTTTTTTATAATCAAAACGTTGAATAAAATGCAGATATTCTCTCAATTTGTTGAAATCTACATCTGTACAACTTGCGTTATCAAGCCACAAAATATAGCTTAATATATCAGATGTGTAGGCAGCAAGAGTATGCTCTGAAAAGTTCTTTTCTACACTTAAATATGTCTTAAAATCTTCTATATACTGCTTTTCTTGTTCTTGCATGTCGAATATTTCAACTCACTCTTATATCGTTATTATAAAAGATGAAGCTAAACATTGCAAGAAAACAATCTTTTTATGATAAAATATCCTTGTAATAGTTAGAGGGATCCACCTCGGGGTAAATGAAAAAGCTCGCAGATGTCACTGCTTGCTAAGAAGTAATTTATTTCCCAAAGGATAGAAAGAAAAAGAATGGAAAAAAACAACGAAACACTAAGAGTTTTAAGACACTCTTGCTCACACATCATGGCTCAAGCCGTTCAAAAGCTGTTCCCACAAGCAAAGTTAGCTATCGGGCCGGCAACTGATGATGGTTTTTATTATGACTTCGATTTGATTGACGGTCATGCTTTCACGGAAGAAGATTTGGCTAAAATCGAAGAAGAAATGAAAAACATTATCAAACAAAATTTGACTTTTGAAAAATATGTTATTCCTGATGTAGAGAAACAAATCGCTGAATTCAAAGCTGAAGGCGAGATTTACAAAGCAGAATTATTAGAAGAACACAAAAATGATAATCCGACTTTGTATTTGACAAAAGATAAAGACGGAAATGTATTATTTAACGATTTATGTGCAGGACCTCACATTCCTAACACATCTTATATAAAAGGTAACGCAATTAAACTTCTTAAAGTTGCTGGTGCTTATTGGAGAGGCAACGAAAAAAACAAAATGCTTCAAAGAATTTATGCTACTGCATATTGGAATAAAGAAGATTTGCAAGCTTATTTAACATTTATTGAAGAAGCTGCAAAACGTGACCACAGAAAACTTGGTACTCAATTGGATTTATTCTCAGTTAGAGAAGAAATCGGCGGCGGATTAGTTTTATGGCACCCAAATCTTTATACAGTAAGAGAACAAATTGAAAACTATTGGAGAGAAGAACACAGAAAACGTGGTTATGTAATTGTTCAAACTCCTCAAATTGCAAAATCTAAATTGTGGGAAATTTCAGGTCACATGGATCACTACAAAGAAAACATGTTCTTTATTCAAAAAGATGAAGATTCAGATGAACAATATGTAGTAAAACCAATGAACTGTCCATTCCACATTTTGATTTATCAAGCAAACAGACATTCATACCGTTCATTGCCATTAAGAATGGCTGAATTGGGTACAGTTTACAGAAAAGAAAAATCAGGTGCTTTGTCAGGCTTAACTCGTGTTCAAGGCTTTACTCAAGACGATGCTCACATTTTCTGTACGCCTGAACAATTGGTTGATGAGATTAACCAAATTATCGACTTTGTTGCTGATACAATGAAAATCTTCAAAATGGGTTTTGAAGTTGAACTTTCTACTCGTCCTGAAAGCTATGTAGGCGATTTGAAAAACTGGGAATTAGCTGAAGCCGGTTTAAAAGAAGCTATGGATAAACGTGGAATGAAATATGATATCAACGAAGGTGACGGCGCATTTTATGGCCCTAAAATTGACTTCAAGGTTAAAGATGCTCTTGGCAGAACTTGGCAGTGTGCTACAATTCAGCTTGACTTCAACCTTCCTGAAAGATTTGATATCAAGTATCAAGATAAAGATGGCAGTATGAAGACTCCTGTAATGCTTCACAGAGTTATCTTCGGTTCTATGGAAAGATTCCACGGCATTTTGATTGAACACTATGCAGGCGCTTTCCCAACTTGGTTAGCACCAACTCAAGTTGCAATTGTTCCTATTTCAAATGAAAAACACGCAGACTTTGCAGAACAAGTTTACAAGAAAATGCGTGACGCAGGAATAAGAGTAAAACTTGACGACAGATCTGAATCAATGAACTACAAAATCAGAGAATCATTACAAGACAAGAAAATTCCTTACGTTTGTGTAATCGGTGATAAGGAAATCGAAGCAAACGCAGTTGCTGTAAGAAAACGTGGCGTAGGTCAAGTTGGTACGGTAAGCGTTGACGAATTTATTGCTAATATAGAAAAAGAAATTAAAGATAGAGCGTAAGATTTATTTTTAAATTTAATGAGAGATGTAAGGCTTTTTAAGCCTTACATCTTTTTTAATCTTTAGTATTTCCCTAACGGGCAGACACCTTACCCTAACCCTCTTCTGTAAGGCTAGGGTGATGTGTCTGCCCGTTAGGGCTATAAATACAACCTCTAACTAAATCTTACCCTTAATTTTTTCTGCAATTTTCTTGCAGCGCATTTTATCAATTTCTTCCAAAATGTTCTTGACAGGTGTTTCCCATTCGCCGCTTGTCGGACATTGGAAAGGTTTAATGCTCTTATACCAAGCAATATCGTTGCCTTCAGTTTTAAACCAACGCCATTCAACAATTCTGTTAAAGATACCGAACGTCTTAACGCCAAGAGCACCGGCAAGGTTCATAACACCGTTATCTGTCGTAACCATTAAATCCATACAATTCATAGCGCAAGCCGTATCTTCCCAATTTTTAAAAGTTTTACCAAGTCTTATTAATTGCGCATCTTGCGGAACCATATCCATTTGGCGCGTCAAATCATCAACTTGGAAACTGTAAACTTCAACATCAGGAAGCTTCATTAACGGGTACAAGTAGCTTAGAGGAATATCTCTATCAGTTTCTTTAGAGGCAAGTGTACCTTCGTAAGCGATACCGATTTTGATTTTATCGTTATCATTAATATGTTCTTTTCTGTAAGCGTTTATTTTTGATTTTGGTACTCTCAAATAACCACCTGCTTTTGGAATAGAATCAGGCTGTGTTTCACAAACAATCGGCAAATCCATCATAGGAATCCAATAATCGTAGTTAATTGTCGGAATTTGGTCTTCTGAATAAATATTTACGCCCAATTTAGAATCATTGAATAAACTAATCAGAGAGTTTTGAACAACAAGCGAAACTTCTTTGCACTGTTTTTTCAATTCATCTAAAAATCTTACGAACATGATTGAGTCACCAAAACCTTGTTCAAAATGTACCAAAACATGTTTGTCTTTTATATTAACCTTCATATTCCATTTTTTCTTCTTAGTAGTAAGAAGTTGTGGAAATGCAACATTATTCAAATCTTCTTTTTGGAATCTGTGTTGCAAGAATTTGAAACCTTCTGAGAAACGTTTGTGACGTACTAAATATGCGCCATAAGCGTGTAAATCCGAATGTGTAGGATTGAGATACATAAGTTTTTGATAAAACTCATCTGCTTTTTGAACCTCATCAAATTTACCGTAAACATAGGCGAGGTTTTTAACAACAATTCTGTTGTTAGGCGCAAGCTCATAAGCTTTTCTAAGGTATTCAATTTGTTTGTCTTTGAATTTGTCTTGATAACAGGTTGAATACAAGTGACCAAGCATATTGTAAAGAGAAAAGTTGTTTTTGTTTTTTTCTAAAGCTTTTTCGTAATATTCGATAGCTTTTTTGTTATCTTTAATATCTGTGTATGTCAAATCTGCAAGATATACATAAACATCTTCTTTATCTGGAGAAATTTCTTCAAATCTCTTAAGAAATTTAATAGCTAAATCCGCATTACCGATTGATTTCATACAAAGTCCGATGTTCTTGTATACATTAATCGGAAATCCTGAAAACTTCATAATTTCGCGGTATTGTTCAATTGCTTCTATATATTTTTTATCAGAAGACATTTTTTGCGCATATTTTAAAGCTTGATTCATGTAGTTATTAATAACATCGTTTCGTTCAACTTCGTCAGGAATCGTAGGAATAACTTCTCTAAATATTTCCAAACCGCGTTCAAAGTTATTGTTTTTGCAATAGTATTCAGCCATTGCAACATCCATGGACGTAATCAAATCCTTTGAATTATCCATTGGAATTTCTTTTCTTACTACCAAACGCTTTGAAACTTGCATACTCTTTCTCCAATTTATCAATTTAACAAAATAATATCATATTTTTATTTGTTTTAAAATAAAACCTGATAAAAATGGACTGTTTGGACTATTATTTATAGACAAAATTATTTATCTGATTTAGAAAATTTATCTTTTGCACAAGTAATTGCACCAGCACCCAAACCGATTAAACCATTCATTGCAATGGAATTTTTAAGAGGTGATTTAAAAAAGTGGCATTTTCTTGAAACAAAATCTAACGCTACACCAAAGCCGAACCAAGCTCCTGCGGTATTTAAACCGTCTTGCATTGGTGCTGACATAGATGTTAAAGGATTTTTCTTATTTTTTTGCGCACAAAAACTAACTCTGTGTGAAAAGTTGTCTATTTTCTGTACTCTCATAATATAGGGCTTTTCTAATATATCGATGTTGGGCTGAAAGCCCAACCTACCAGTGTAAAAATGCCGATGGCCGGGGTCGAACCGGCACGTAGTTGCCTACACCAGATTTTGAGTCTGGCACGTCTACCAATTCCATCACATCGGCATATAAAATTTTCAAAACTTCAACAGTTAAAAACATTAAAACAAAAACAAATAAAAATTTCAAGAGATTTATTTAAAAAAGGTTATTTTAATCATATTTTTTCTTTCAACCAAATAAACGACTTACTTTTTTAAATGTAATATGATATAATCCTATGCATATATAGGAGTGAATATGCCAAACGTTGAACTTGATGATGAATTTTTGAATTTGTTCTATAATATTACAAATTCTAAGCCTCCAAAGGAAGTACAATTATTAGATTTAAAAAAACAGCTTATCAATATTGTTGATACTTTGAAAGAATTAAATGCAAGTGCAAAAAAACCAATTATGAGCAAAGCTCTAAATAATGTTGTAGAAGAAGACGAAAATTCAGGTCCTGCAATTTTGGTAGTTGATGATTTGGGTGTAATTACATATCAACTTAAAGTGTTGCTTTCAAGATTTGACTATGATATTGACTGCTCACAGGAAATTTATGATGCAGTGAATAAATACAAAAAACGTAAATACGAATATGTTGTAATGGATTTGTTTATTCCAACCGAACGAGAAGGCTTTATTCTACTTACAGAACTTAAAAAACTTGCAGCCGCTTATGACAAAAAAACTGTTGTTGGCGTAATTACTGCTTCTCCAAGAAAAGAAATTGAACAACAATGTCGTGCAAGAGGTGCAGATTTCTTCTTGGAAAAAAACAGTGATTGGCAAAATTCTTTATGCAACATTATGGATGGCTATATCAATGCCGGTAAAGACGATGATGAGGATGATTTCTAAACATGGAACAAAAATCTATTTTCTCGGTGATTTCTCCAATTATGGTAGGGCCTTCCAGTTCACACACTGCGGGTGCGGTTAGACTCGGGCTTATGGCAAGAAATATTTACAAGAATGAGTTTAAGAAAGTTAAATTTGTGCTTTATAACTCATTTGCAAAGACGGGTTTCGGACACGGAACGGACAAAGGTCTGCTAGCGGGAGTTTTGGGATATTCGGTGGATGAAGCTTGTATTAAAAATATTTTTGATATAGTTGATAACATTGAATATTCTTATGAATACAAAGAAGATATTTCCAGACATCCGAATTCGGTTGATATCACTTTTGATGACAAAATGACTGTTTCGGGAGATTCTGTCGGGGCGGGAGAAATCAGAATTAATAATATAAACGGATTTTCTGCGAATATTGACGGTTCTTATGATACTCTTTTGCTTATGTACAAAGATGTTCCCGGCATGATTTCGCAAGTGAGTGACATAATCCAAAAACAGAAGGTTAATATAGCATCGCTTCACTGTGACAGAAGTTCTAAAGGCGGGACTGCTTCTATGTATGTTGCGCTTGATATTCCAATTGGTGAAGATGTAGTTAATCAAGTCAAACAAATTAAAGATGTATTTTTTGTAACAAATATTAGGAAGCTAAAATAATGACAATTCTATCATTTTCGGAATTACGAGATAAATGCAATAGCCAAAATAAGGCTATATTTGAAATTGCGCAGGAAGAAGAAAGCGTTTTGCTTGAAGACATCGTCGATGTAGTTCGTCTGAAGGTGTTAGAAGATTTGCTTGCTATGAAAGGTGCAATAAAAAACGGTTTGAAATCTACTGAAAAATCAATCAGTAATTGGTGTGGTGATGATTGCGCAAAGTTGGTTGATAAATTTCAAAAACGCGGTGCATTATTCGGCAAAACTTTTGAAAAAATTGTTACTTATGCAATTGCAACTGCAGAAGAGAATTTGAGAATGGGAAGAATTGTAGCTTGTCCTACTGCGGGTTCTTGTGGTATTGTGCCGGCTGTAATTGTGGCTGTTGCAGAAGAAAATAATATATCAGAAGCAGAGCAAATTAACGGACTTTTAACTGCGGGCATTGTTGGACTTTTAGTTTCTAATAAAGTTCAATTGGCAGGTGCAGTTGCAGGATGTCAAGCAGAATGTGGTGTTGCTTCTGCAATGAGTGCTGGGGCTGTTTGTCAAT
>CAKVGS010000001.1 GCA_934747335.1 uncultured Candidatus Melainabacteria bacterium | reverse complement strand
TTCATCTTACTTTATTGTTATCGGCTGTTTTTGCAAAAACTTTAGGGTTTTAAATGCAATCGTTACAATTTGTTACATTAATAAAATGAGTTTTTAAACACTGTGCTATACTTATATTTATGAGAATAAAAAGACTTGGGCTTAAAAATTATAGAAATTTGGGAGATGTTGAACTGACTTTTCCAAGTATGAAAACACTGATTATCGGTAAAAATGCTCAAGGAAAAACCAACATTCTTGAAAGTATTTATTTTCTTTCAGACCTAAAAAGCCCTAGAACATCCACAATTGCAGATTTAATAAAATTTGACGAAGAAAAATTTGAAATAAGTGCTGAAGTAGAAAAAAACAACACGGACATTGAACTGGATTTTTCTTATAACACAGAAAAAAAGCGCGAAATAAAAATAAACAAAGTTAAATCGCGAGTTAAAGATTTTAAATCCGTTGTTAAAACAGTTCTATTTTCTACAAAAGACCTGCTTCTTTTAAGAGGTACTCCGCAAGATAGGCGCGACTGGTTGGATAGAGCCATTTCTCAAATTTACCCTGCCTATGATGAAAGACTTTCTAAATACGATAAAATCCGCATTCAGAAAAACAATCTTTTGAAAAACGAATTTGTAGATGAAGCTTTGTATGATATTTACAACGAGCAAATGGTTATAACAGGTGCAAATATTATATTTTTACGTAAAAAATTCTTAAGAGAAATTCAAAAAATCGCATCTTTAAAACACAAAATTATCAGTGATACAGAGAATTTTGGCTTAAATTACACTTGCCCTTGTAATGAAATTGAAGAGATTTGTGAACACTTAAAACTAGAGTTGCAAGAAAGACGCAGAGAAGAATTTGCCCGCAAACAATCCTGCGTAGGCCCTCATAGAGATGATATTCTATTTACGATAAATGGATTAGATGCAACAAAATTTGCTTCTCAAGGTCAGCAAAGAACATTGGTTTTGTCTTTAAAGCTTTCTGAATTAGAAATCATAAGAGAAAAAACAGGTTTTTCACCAATTCTTTTGTTGGACGATGTTTTAGCAGAATTGGACGAAGTTAGGCAAAATTACCTTTTGAAATCAATAGAAAAAGACACTCAAACAATTATCACCTCCGTTGATACAATTTTGTTTGAAGAAGAATTTTTGAAGGATGTCATAATTTATAAAGTAGATGGAGGAAAAATCGTATGATTAAATTTTTCGGAAATTGTGTAGAAAATCTTTATAAAAGCATTGTTTATCTTATAAGCGGTCGTTCCAGATTAACACATGTTATTACACAAGCCGCTTCAATTAGCTACGATTCACTTGTCATCTCTCTTGTCATTGCATTTGTATCTGCTGCCGTAATTGCAATCCAAGTATCTAAACAATTCCTGATGTCAGGAGCTGAAGCTTATGTTGGCGGTTCAATTGCCGTTGTTATGATTAGAGAAATTGCTCCGGGCTTTGTAGCTTTAGCAATAGGTGCGAGAGCAGGTACTGCAATTTCTGCGGAAATCGCTAATATGCAAGTTACATCACAAGTTGATGCAATAAAAACTTTAAAAGTCGATCCTGTCGGATATTATTTTGCACCGCGAATTTTAGCAGCCGCAATCACCGTTCCAATGGTTGTTTTAATTGCCGAATTGGTAGGCATCGCCGGCGGTTTATTGGTATCTAATGCAACTATTCACTTACACCCGTCAAGATACATAACTTCTGTTTGGCTATGGTTAAGCACGCGTGATATTTACATCAGTTTATTTAAAGGAATTGTGTTTGGTGTACTAATCGCTTTAGTTTGCGCAACTCAAGGATACAATACTAAAGGCGGAGCAAAAGATGTTGGTGAAAGCACGACAAAAGCTGCAGTGTTATCAACTGTGTATATGCTAATGGCAGATTTTTTAATTAATTTGGTATTTTATTTATAAATTTTATTCATAAAAAAATCAAGGGGAGTGACTTTGTCACTCCCCTTGATTTTTCTTATATTAATAATGAAGAAAATATCTTAAAGCCATCATAACTGCAACCGCGACAAACATAAACACAATAGTGCTTATAAAGCCGGAACCATGTGCTTCTTTATAACTTTCATTTTCGTTTTCCATAGAAACCTCCTTATGATGTAATTTTTGATTTTGCAACCGCACAAGCGATAGCCAGTGCAATTTCATCATCTTTACTTTTTGCAGCTTTTTTGCAAGATTTTTCTTGAGGCACTTCTTCAGGGAAATATTTGTTAACAAATTGAAGAAGTTTTGCATTCAAATTCATTACAACAATCATAATTGAAAGGAATACAAAAACCGTTCCCATGCCAATAATCATTACAAAAACGCCGTCTTTTAGTAACGTTAAATCCATAGTTTTTCTCCTTTTAACTGATTCTTAAACCAAAATATGTCAAAAGGCAGGCTAAGGTGCTCTAATAGAGATTTCACTTTTTAGGTTGGTTGATAAATTATGAATGTTTCCTCTTGCAATAAGAGGATTGTTAGATTTCAGAATATATTTTTTCTGATTAAAAATAACACAGCCATTTTCTCCAAATGTATAATTTGAAGAATCATTTGTTTGGCTCTTAATAATAACATTTTGCGATAAATTTTGAGAAGACAAAACAACATGCTGATAGTTGTTTTGAATATAATTTGCAGGCACAGCTTGATTTTCAATGCTCAAATTTTGGTTTGAACCTTGAAAAACAAAAAAGCCTAATATTATAAATAATATTTTTAACAAAAATTTCACAAGAACATTTTAATATAATCGAAACAAAATGTCATTAGCTCAACTGTCATTATGACAATTTTCTAATCATTTCATGAGCTTCTTCGTCTTCAGGAAAAATTGTCACAACTTTATCCAAATATTCTAAAGCTTTATCATTGTCCTTTTTGCCTTCATAACATTTTGCAAGACTCATTAAAACCGAAATATTCTCAGGCTTTTTAGCTAACAAATTGTTGAAAATATTAATCGCAAAATCGTATTCGCCGAGTTCATAATAAGTTAAAGCGAGCGTATTTTGAGTTTCAATATCAGGATTTTGTTCAACCGCATGAATTAAATAATGTTTTGCTTCTTCATATTCTTTTCTCGCAAAAAATATTCGACCTGCACAGAATTGAATATATTCGTGGTGCGGATTAATCTTAAGAGCTTTCATTATATAATCTTTAGCTTCATCGAGCTGATTCAAAATCAATTTATTCAACGCCATAAAAGTAAGCGCCAAAATATTGTTTGGCTCAATATCCAAAGCTTCTTGATAAAATCTTTCAGCCTCTGTATTTTTAGAAATCGAATACAAGAAATTTGCATACTCAAATATGATTTCAAAATCATTCGGCTGCAATTTCATTGCAGTTTTAAATTCATCTTCTGCATAATCAAACAAACGCTTATTCAAATAAATAATACCTAAATCCTTATGAGCTTTAGCTATTTCAGGATTCATTTTAATTACTTTCTTTAGCATTTTTTCAGCAGTATCGGTATCACATAAGCTTGAAGATAATATTGCATACTGGTGAAATGTTTCGGCAGAAACTTGACCTTTTAATAAAATATTATCATAAAGCTCTTTTGCTTTATTAAGCTGATTTGTTCTTATATAAAGACTCGCAAGCTTTTGTACGGGAAGAATAAATTTTTGATTTACATAAACAATTCCTTCAAGCATTTTAATTGCTCCTTGTAAATCGCCCATTATTTCTAAACAGTTTGCCAAATTGTATTTATAATTTTCTTTTTCAGGGTGTTGAAGCAATAAATTCTTATAAATATTAGAAGCTTCTTGATAACGTCCAAGCTTCATCTTTGACATTGCAAGCGCAATTTTAAAGCCTTCATCATCTTCATCAAGTTCACACGCTTTTTCAAGATAAATACAAGCTTCTTCATGGTTTTGCTGAATTTGATAAGCAGAACCCAAATTGTAATAAGCCATTGCACTTTCCGTATTAAGTTCAAGCGCCTTCTTATAACATTTTACGGCTTCTTCACTTGAACCTGTTGCCATATAAGCCGTACCAAGGCTGTTATAAATTCCGATATTATCAGGTTCTTTTTCCAATGCGCGCTTGAATGGTTCAATGCTTTTTTCAAACTCTTTAATTTTCATATAAGCAGTACCGATTACAAAATCAAAAATATAATCATCCGGTTCAACTGCATTCGCCATAACAGCATATCTAATAGCTTCTTCAGGCTCATTCATTTTCATTAGCACAACGCACAAACTCTTGTATGCTTCTGAATATTCTGAACGCAAATCAATAACTCTAATATAAGCATTTTTTGCGGAAACAAAATCGCCCAATCTATCGTAAGCGCTCGCCAAATAGAACCAAGATGTCGCATCATCGGATTTAAATTTAACAACAGTTTCAAAACGTTTTCTTGCATCTTCCCAATCATCTTCGTTAGAAGCAACAAGTCCTGCAAGCTTTAGAAGTTCAACATTTTCAGGTTCTTCTTTTAAAGCAGGTTCAAGCAATTCTTTTGCCTTATCAAATTCTTTTTTAGCTACTAAATCATTTATCTCTTCAAGCATTTTTATCCTCATCAAATTATTAATTAAATAATACCATAAAACAAGAAACGAAGCTTTGTTTTTGGAGTTTTAATTTAAAGTTAATGGTGCAAAGAATTGCACCCTACTTTTCTAAATTAAAAATGGATAATGGACAATTGAAAATTATTTAAAACAATTTTCCATTTTCCACTTTCAATTTTCCATTGAAGAAGTAGGGTGCAATTTTTTGCACCATTAACAATTTTACATTTCATCAAAAAAAGTCTGAGGTTTAATATTAAAAACCTTGCTTACATTTAATATCATTTGTAAACTGATTTGTTCATGATAATTTTCAAGCCTGCTTATATATTCTCTTGAACAACCCAATTTTTCAGCAAAACTTTCTTGCGAAAGCCCGTTTGAGATTCGCAAATGTTTTATATTGTTTGATATTATATTGTAATAATTAGGAAATTCTCCTTGCATACATAAAATTTTCGTGTACTATATGAATAAACACTATGAAGTAATACATCACAGTATTATCTAACTCATAGATTTTTTATATTGGTGTCCAATCTAGCACCAAGGAGTGTCTTATATGGAAAATAAATTGAAAGATATTTGTTTAGAACTTAAAGAAATCAAAAGCTGTATGCTAATTTTGCAAAAAGCACTTGAAAATGAAAATGATGAAATTTTAAAAACAGATATTGACAACTATTTAGAAATTCTTTTAGAAAAAATTGACAAAGCAATTGCTTGTTATGAAAGAATTACAGATTTAATTATTCAAAATCAAGAATGAATGAAAAAGTTAATGGTGCAATTCTTTGCACCATTAAATCTAAATAAAGTATTTTATATATTTATACCACCCTCATCAGTCCTTCGGACAGCTTCTCCCCTCAAGGGAGAAGCCTTGGAATGCGTTAATTTAGCGCGGCTGTACGCTTCGCCCTTGAGGGGAGAAGCTGGCGAAGCCTGATGAGGGTGGCATAAAATTCAAACTTTTTTACTTTATTAACTCTAAATAAACTATTACCAAATTGAAAAACTCCCATATTTACGTTAAAATCTTGTTTGTCTAAACTCAAATCAAACGATTGAAATTCAACACGACAAAAATAAGATTATGAAACTAGAGAACGCATCATTTTTTGACCATCTGATAAGAAATATAAGAAAAGAAAAAAGCTTTACTTTAACAGGCTTAACTACTTTTAGCCGTCTGCTTTTGCTTGATTATATCTGCAAATTATCGGACAAAAAAGTTCTTTTTGTGACTTCAACCGAGCAATCAGCACTAAAATATTCTGCCGATTTGGAACGATTATTTGAGCGAAGCGCAGAAACATTGCCCTACCAAAATGTTTCGCCTTATGAAGTTGTAGTCGGCAATCTTTATGACTACGCAAAACAAATTGACACTTTGGAAACTAAGCCTAATCTTGTTTTTACACCAGTAAAAACACTTCTTGAGAAATTTCCGTCAGAACAGTTTTTTGAAGATAATTCGTTTAGTTTAAAAATCGGTGACAGTATTTCACAAACAGATTTACTTAATCGCTTGATTAAATTGGGTTATAAGCGCTCAACAATGGTTTCTGATATTGGGGAATTCAGCATTAGAGGTGATATTGCCGATATTTATTCATTAGAAGAAAATCCCATCAGACTTGAGTTTTGGGGTGATGAAATTGTCGACATAAGATTTTTTAATAATGAAACACAAAAATCAATCAAAAAAATAACCGAACCCGTTTATATTAGACCGCTTTATAAATTTGTTTTACCTGAAAATCCGCCAAATGAATTTCCAAAAGAGCTTAAAGAACAATTTGAAAATGAAGGTTATTTTGAAGGTATAAACGTTTATCAATCATATTTTAATTCTGATTTAGTTAACATTTTGGACTATTTTAAAGATTATATTATTGTATTTGATGAATATGCGGAAGTTTCGGCAAAGTATCAACAAATAGATGATAATTTTATAAATTCTTACAATGAAGCTTTAAAAACTAATCAAATCTACGCATTAAAGGAAATAAATCATTTTACGTGGGAAGAAATTATTAAGAAAACTGCCGGCATGCAAAAAATTTATTTAAACAATTTTTTGTCCGATGAAAATAACGAAGTTATTGATATCGACGCGAGAAATGTTCAAATTTTTGACGCTGATATACAAGCTGTTGCAAAATTTCTTCAAGAACACAAAGGTTATCAAATTACTATTGCAACTGATTTTCAAGAGCGCGTAAAAGAGGTTTTAGCAGAATATGATATTTTTGATATTAATTATA
Source organism: uncultured Candidatus Melainabacteria bacterium (assembly GCA_934747335.1). Taxonomy (GTDB): domain Bacteria; phylum Cyanobacteriota; class Vampirovibrionia; order Gastranaerophilales; family Gastranaerophilaceae; genus CAG-196. The sequence goes on along the minus strand of CAKVGS010000001.1, from coordinate 115,317 downwards.
TTAGAAATATAACTTCTCAAGGTACAGAACTTAGAGATGGTAAAATCCTTTTACTTACTGATAGAGAGCTTTTTAACAAACGTCAAAAGGATATTCCGTCAAATCGTAAACGCCATTATAAAGAAAAAGCAGAATACATTGAAAATATTAATGATATCAAAGAAGGTGAATATGTTGTTCACTCTATTCACGGTGTAGGAGTTTATAAAGGACTGACAAAACAGGAATTTGACGGTCAACTAAAAGATTATTTGACAATAGAATACGCTAATAAAGATAAATTGCATATTCCGGCAGAACAAATCAATATGCTTTGTCGTTATCGTGGTTCAGGTCAAATTAAACCAAAACTTTCACGAATGGGCGGAAGTGATTGGGAAAACACAAAAACCAAGGTTAAAAAGGAAGTTGAAGCAATTGCTTATGATTTATTAAGATTATACGCAAGACGTAAAATGAAAACCGGCATTGAATTTGCGCCTGATTCACCTTTGCAATTGGAGATGGAGGACACGTTCGAATACATCGAAACTCCTGACCAATTGAAATCTATTAATCAAATTAAAACTGATATGGAAAGCCCTAATCCAATGGACAGACTTGTTTGCGGAGATGTTGGTTTTGGTAAAACAGAAGTTGCTATGCGCGCGATGTTCAAAGCTGTTACTTCCTTGAAGCAAGTTGCGGTAATTGTTCCGACAACTGTTCTTGCTCTGCAACATTTTCAAACTATTTCAGAACGCTTTAAGCCTTTTGGAATTGATGTAGAACTTCTTTGTCGTTTCAGAAGCCCAAAAGAGCGCCACGAAACGCTCAAAAATTTGGCGACAGGAAAATGTGATGTTGTTATTGCAACTCACAGTTTATTACAAGATAAAGTTATATTTAAAGATTTAGGCTTGCTTGTAATTGATGAAGAACATCGTTTTGGCGTAAGACACAAAGAAAAATTAAAAGAATTCAGGGAAAATATTGATATTATTTCTATGTCAGCAACTCCGATTCCAAGAACGCTTTATATGTCATTATCAGGCATTAAAGATATTTCCGTAATTAATACTCCGCCTCAAAACCGTTTGCCAATCAAAACTTTTGTGGGCGAATACAACGAACAAACGGTTAAAAATGCGATTGTAAATGAACTTGATAGAGATGGACAAGTATTTTATCTTTATAACAGAGTTGAAACAATTGAAGAATTTAAACTTGAACTTCAAAAACTTGTACCAAATGCTCGTATAGCTATCGGGCATGGACAATTGAGCGAAAAACAACTTGAAGATGTGATTATCGGTTTTGATAACCACGATTACGATATTTTGCTCTGTACAACAATTATTGAAAATGGTATAGACATCCCGAACGCTAATACAATGATTATTCATGAAGCCGATAAACTTGGATTAGCACAGCTTTATCAGCTTAGAGGGCGCGTGGGAAGAAGTGATAAGCAAGCATATTGTTATTGTTTCTACAAAAAAAGCAAAGAACTTTCGCACGAAGCATCAGAGCGATTAAAAGCGATAAAAGAATTTACAACACTTGGCAGTGGTTATAGAATAGCAATGCGTGACGTCGAAATTCGCGGTGTCGGTAATATTTTGGGTACAAAACAGCACGGCCACATGGTTAATGTTGGCTTTGATACGTATTGTCAACTGCTTGAAGAAACCGTGAACGAACTTAAAGGTGAAGCTATAAAAGCTAACAAACCAACTATTGTTGATATTAATATAACAGCTTATATTCCTGATGAGTGGGTGGGTTCAGGCGAACAAAAAATGATTGAATACAAGCGACTTTCTGATGTTAAAAATGAAGTTGAGCTTGATTATATTGTATCAGAATGGAAAGACCGTTTCTCAAGAATCCCTGACGAAGTAGAAAATTTGATTAAATTAATCAAATTGAGATTAATAGCGACAGAATGCGGAATAACAATTATTAGAGAAGCGGGCGATGATATTCGTGTATATTCACCATTTACACCTTATGAGTGGAACATAATAAAACAAGGTTTAGACAAAGACATTGCAAGAAAAATCAAATTTACAGTTGCACCAAAAACTTGCGAAGACGGCAAATCCATCTTGCTTATTAGCAACCGTAACATGACTTTTGATGAAATGTTTGATACTTTGATGAATTTATTCTACTTTATAAAAGAAACGGCGGATAAATATAAAAATCAAAACTAATTCATTGTCATTAATAATTCTCTAATAACTTTTGTTGCAACAGCAGTAGATGCACCGCTAGCATCATAATCAGGTGCTAATTCTACAACATCCGCCCCTATAATATTGAATTTTGATAAATATTTAAACCAGCCGACAAGTTCATTAAAACTTAATCCGCCAACTTCAGGAGTACCTGTTCCAGGCATAATCGAAGTATCTAAAACATCTAAATCTACGGTAATAAAAATATTTTTATCTTTAAAAACGTCAAGTTCAGAATATTCATGAATTAAGGTATTGTGTTTTTTCATCAATTCAAATTCTTCCTTCATACCTGAACGAATACCAATTTGTTTAAGATTAGAAAATCCTACTATATCAGCAGAATGTCTGATTACCGCAGAGTGTGAAAGCGGTTCGCCTAAATATTCTTCTCTTAAATCAGTATGAGCATCAAAATGCACAATTGCTAAATTATCATAATGTTTTGAAATAGCCTTAATTTCAGGTAATGTAACCAAGTGTTCTCCACCAATACCAAAAACACGTTTGCCATCTTTATAAATTTCATCAACATTTTTTTCTATCAAATCTAATGATTTTTCAGTATTTCCCAGTGGAAATTCCAAATCACCTGCATCATGAAAATTACAATCTTCTAAGTGTTTATCAAAATATGGAGAATATTCTTCTAACCCCCAACTAGCAAGTCTAATTTGCTCTGGCGCAAATCTTGAACCGGGACGATATGAAACAGTACCATCAAAAGGCAAACCAAGCATAACGATATTTGATTTTTCATAATCTTTATTTTCGCCCATCCAATTTCTATCTAAAAATGGTCCTGTTAACATATTTTCTCCTTCGTATCATATTTTTTAAATTGGTGTGCTATCCGGGCACACCAAGCATTTTTACATTTTTTCAGGTGCTGAAACTGCCAAAATATCAAGCGCATTTTTTAATGTTGTCTTGATTGCAACCATCAATGCTAATCTTGACTTCATCAACTCCTTATCATCACAAATAACTCTATTTGAGTTATAGAATGAATGGAATTCAGCAGCAAGCTCTTGAACATATCTGCAAATTGTGTAAACTGTTCTATTTTGAGCAGAAAGCACAATTACCGATTTAAATTCTTCCAACTTCAAAATCAACGATTTTGCACTGTCAGCGGTTTTCAAAATAATATCTTTATCAAAATTATTAATCAAATCATCCAATTCAGCTTGTGTCATAGGAGCAGGAGTCTTTTCACCTGTTTCAGCGTTAAGTCTTTCATTTACTGCGTTTCTTAAAATTGAGCAAACTCTTGCATAAGCGTATTGAACATAAAATACAGGGTTTTCGTCAGTAGAACGTTTTGCAAGCTCAATATCGAAATCAAGCGTCATATCAATGTTACGCATTTCCATCCAATAGCGAGTCGCGTCAATTCCAACTTCTTCAATCAAATCATCTAATGTAACCATGTTTTTACGTTTGCCCATACGAACTTCTTCGCCGTTAACAACAAGGTTTACAAGCTGTCCTAACAATACTTCTAATTTATTCGGGTCATAACCTAAGGCTTCTATTGATGCTTTAACACGAGCAACATAACCGTGGTGATCTGCGCCCCAAATATTGATTAGTCTGTCATATCCGCGTCTTAGTTTGTCGATATGATAAGCGATATCAGCAGTTAAATATGTATTAGAGCCGTCAGCTTTTTTAATAACTCTATCTTGGTCATCGCCGAATTCAGAAGACTTAAACCACATTGCACCTTCTTTTTCGTACAACATACCTTTAGATACAAGTTCTTTGTAACTTTCTTCAACTTTGCCTGATTTGTGTAAATCAAGTTCTGAATAGAAATTGTCAAAATGAACTCTAAAATCTTCCAACAATTTCTTTTGGCAAGCTTCCATTTCTTTTTTTGCAAAATCAGAGAAGATTTTAACGTCTAATGCGTCAACATCCGCACCTGATTTTACATCTGCAATTTTTTCTTCTAAGAATTTTTTAGCAACCGGAATCAAATAATCTCCGGGATAGAAATTCTTTCTTTCAATTTCATCCGTAGGAAAATCTACATTTTCGCCCAATTCTTGCTTAACTCTGATTTTTAAAGAGTTACCTAATTTATTGATTTGGCTTCCTGCATCATTGATATAAAATTCTTGATAAACTTCGTGTCCATAGAATTTCAACAAATTAGCCAAAGCACTTCCCATAGCCGCCCAACGTCCGTGACCGATGTGGAAAGGTCCTGTTGGGTTAGCAGAAACATATTCCAATAAGATTTTTTCAGTCGGAACATTTTCAGGACGTCCGTAGTTTTCTTTTTTTGCCAAAACTTCTGCAACAGCGTTTGCCAAAAGTGAATTTTCAATCTTGAAGTTAATAAAACCACCAACAACAGAAACTGAATAATCTTTATTTGAAAGATGTTTTACAATTGCGTTTGCAATCATAGGCGGTGCGATTTTTGCAGAACGCGCTAATGATGAAACGTTAACCGCAAAATCCCCAAAATCAGGATTTTTTGGTTTTTCCATAATGAGAGAGTATTCATTTTCTGCACTCATTTGTCCAAGCTCGTTTGCTTCTATGGCTTTTGTAATGCCTTGTTTAACTTCGTTTAGAAAAAAATCTTTTAACATATTTATCCTCGTATTTTTGTTTTATTTTTCGGTGGGAACGCTCACGCTTTTCCCACCCTACATTAATGTTTTATTATGGATTGCGTCGTCACACACCGTTCCTCGCAATGACTTGACTCTAAGCTTTCCCCTCGCCCCTTGCGGGAGAGGGCGCAGTCGTTGGCGAGCTACGCGAGCCTTACGAATGCGGGTGAGGGGTGAAACCTTCACATTCCTATTATAATATAAACATATTAAGCGTGTTTTCTTGCATCACTATTTGTATTATGGTCAGCAATTTTACCCATAATAAAACCGCCTAAAGCATTTAATACACCTGTTCCTAATACAGAAGCTACTAGTATTGAAGTTTTTGAGCCTTTAAGTTTTCCGATTTTATTAAAAGCTTCTTTTACATCCTTTGATAAAGCACTGGCTGAACCTAATACCAAACCGACCACAGCTCCTAATTTCCAACCGTGTTTAGCACCATCATTAGACTCATAATAGCCTCTGCCACTTCTTGCAATATCAACATGTTCATCCATTTGTATTGCTTTTTTTAGTCCAATTTGGCGAATTTCATCCGCAGCTTTTGCAGCATTTTTATTTCTAATATTATCAATTATTGCACCACATCCAACTGAAGCTATTACGGCAGCTAAAGACATAAGCCCTGCAGTTGTTCTTTTTTGCATAAGATTATTAATAATACTCAAGCTTTGAATTCCGCCTAACACACTACCTGCAATTAGGCCTGAATTCGTTTTATAATAAGGAGTTCCGTTTTCAGTTCTTTGATAAGAACCCTTAAAATTCGGTTTAACAACATTTTCCTGATTACAATTTAGACTAACAGCCATACTACATTTCCTTCATTTTCACACACTATTATAAAGGACTAAAAACAAATATTATTGCTCTTTTTGATGAATAAATTTACAAAACTTAACTAATAAAAAGTTTATAATAAGCTGGATTCCTCGGTTCTAATCGAACCTCAGAATGACGCCAAGCTTATAGTTTCACGCCAAGTCATCCTGAACACGATTAGTGTGAAGGATCCAACTTATTAATAACTATTATTTTAACAATTTTTAAATTTAAATATTTACAAAATATCCAACGGATCAACATCAATTGCCATTTTGATATCCTTTGGCAAACTAATTTTGTTCAAGAATTTTGATACAAAATCATGCCCTTTTTGAGAAAGCTTATTCTTTATCAAAATCTGAAAACGATAATAGCCGTTTAATTTTTCAATAACACAAGGAGTCGGACCCAGTGTTTCCAAGTATTCCGTAAAACCAAATTTTTCAGTCATTGTAACAAGTCGCATTGCAATTTCCATTGCTGATTTTTCAGCCCTAAAATTGTTTTGAGAAGATAAAATTAAACGAATAATTTGGCTAAACGGCGGATAATCAAACTCTTGTCGCGCCTTAATTTCTGTTTCAAAGAATTTTTCATAATCTTGAGCCTTCGCAGTTTGGAACGCATAATAATCAGGGTTATAAGTCTGGAATAAAACTTTTCCTTTGAATTCACCTCTGCCGGCACGTCCTGCAACCTGAGTCAAAAGTTGGAAGCCTCTTTCTGACGCTCTAAAATCAGGAATGTTAAATCCTGAATCGGCACTCAAAACCCCAACAAGTGTAACGTTTGGATTGTCTAAACCTTTTGCAATCATTTGTGTTCCTACAAGAATATCTATTTCTTGGTTTTGGAATTTGTTTAAAAGCTCAATATGCGCATTTTTTCTTGTCAAAATATCGCTATCTATTCTTTCAATTCGAGCATCAGGATAAAGCTCTTTTATAAGCGTTTCGATTTTTTGTGTGCCGACTCCCGATGTAGAAAGCGCATCGCTTCCGCATTGCGGGCAATAGTTTGGAAAACTCATTTCTCGGTTGCAATAGTGACATTTTAGCTTTTTAACGCTCGTGTGCCAAATCATCGGGATTGAACAATCAGGACATTCAATTACGGTTCCGCAGGCTTTACATTGCGTATAAGTAGAGTATCCGCGCCTGTTCATAAGCAAAATCACCTGCTGTTTTCTCTCTAAAGTTTCACTTATTTCTGTCTGTAAAGGTTTAGAAATTATTCCACGATAAGAAGCTTTGCCGTATTCTTGCATATTAATAACTTGAGGTTTTGCAAGCGGTGAATTGTTAAAACGTTTGCGCATTTCAAACAAATTGTTATTGTTTGTAGCATAATAATATGTTGAAATATCAGGCGTTGCAGAGCCTAAAAGCAGTGGAGCTTGGTGAAACTGTGCAAGACGTCTTGCAACAACTCTTGCATCATATCTTGGCGCAGGATTAGTTTGCTTATAAGCACTTTCATGTTCTTCGTCAATAATGATTAAACCTATATTTTGCAGTGGTGCAAAAACAGCTGAACGCGCGCCTGCAAGAATTTTGATATCATTTTTATAAAGTCTTTGCCAAACATCGTATTTTTCGCCTTCCGAAATACTGCTATGCCAAATCGCAACATCTCTTATACCGAATTTGCGCGCAAGACGTTTTGTAAGTTGCGATGCTAAAGCTATTTCGGGCGCTAAGAATAAAACATTTCTGCCTGAATCAATAACATCCTTTATTAATTTAAAATAAACTTCTGTTTTACCTGAGGCTGTAACGCCGTGCAATAAAATTGGATTTGGGGATTTTAATTTTGATTTAATGCCTTCATAAGCTGTAATTTGTTCACCTGATAATTCAAACAGTGGCTCGGTTTCAACGTTTTTAAATATAGCAAGCGGATTTCTGTAAATATATTCTTGTTCTATTTTTACGCAACCCAATTCAGCGAGCTTTTTCATTGTAGCGCGCGTGGTTTTTGCAATTTCTTCAAATTCAATAAGCGAACATTTTCCACGTTCTTTTAAAAGTGACAAAATCTCTTTTTGTCTTTTAGTTAGTCCTTCAACATTATCGTTCAAAATTTCAACCGAGAGTTCAACTTTTGCATTTTTTTCTATCAATTTCATAGGAAGAGCTGCGTTCAAAACGGTTACAAAATCGGTGCAATAATAATTTGCAACCCATTCTAAAAGTTTCAGGTATTTTAGGGAAAATAAAGGTGTAGGGTCTAAAATTTTGTTGATTTTTTTTACTTTGAAATCTCCGGGAAGATAATCAGAAAATCCGACAACAAAAGCGTTAATCAAGCCTTGACGTCCAAACGGTACAAGAACAGCCTGTCCTATTTGAATGACAGATTTTATCTCTTCCGGTATTAAATAGCTAAAAGTCTTAACTCCCAGCCCCTTAATATTAACTAACACTAACGCATATTTCATAGAACAATTATACTACAATAAATTATTGCATAACAAAAACAGCGGTAATATTGCTATTAACCGCTGTTGTATTATTAATCAAAATATTAATCTAAGCCAAACTTAATATCATTCTTTGCTTTGTTTTGACGTTCTTCATTTTGAAGCGACATTTCTATTTTTTACGGTCTTCGCTCATTTCTACCGCAATAAAGAATTCTGCTACATCCATAACTGCTTCAGGTAAAAATTTCTGAACCATATCCTTAAACTTATTTCTTTCTTCTCCTTTCAATTCACCATCACCAACTTGTTTACCGTTCTTGTCAACTTTACCTTCAGTATCACATTTTGCAAAAATTGAAGCAAGTTTTGCCGTATTTTCTTTGCTCACATTACCATTAAAAAATTTCTGCATGTCAGCCATGTTTGCTTTGATACCATTGTTAAATACTGGTACACCATCATTGTTTAGTCCCATTCTAAATATTCTCCTATACTTTGTACAACCATCATGGTTAACGGCATTTTTTTTAAAAACTTTAGGGTTTTTGATTATATTGTTACAAATGTTTACATTCAATCCTGAAATATAGGTTTTCTTAGCAAAAATATTTTTTTTCAAGTATTATGTATTAAGTGTCAATATCAATCAAAGGGAAAAAATTAGTGGTAAAAGATTTAAAAAATATAAAAAGTGAAATAAAAGAAAAAGAAGTGATAAAAATTAAAGCGCCGATTGTAGAAGCGCTTAAAAATGCTTATGATAATCCGACTTATCAATTTCATATTCCCGGACATACAAAAGGAAAAGCTATTTTTAAGGATTTTAGAAAACTTATTGGTGACAAAGCTTTAAATGTTGATACCACTGATGAATTTGACAATTTAGGTACACTTCATCCTGCAACAGGACCTATTAAAGAAGCTCAAGAATTAGCTGCTCAAGCATTTGGCGCTAAAAAAACATTCTTTTTATTAAATGGTTCAACCGCAGGTAATTTAGCGCTAGCAATGGCTTTAACCAAAAAAGGACAAAAAATAATTGTTAACAGAAATTGCCACCGCTCAATCTTAACAGGTTTGATTATTTCAGGCGCAGAGCCTATTTGGGTTTGCCCTAATAAAATTGACGATTGGTCAGTTTGGGGGAATATTGACGCACAAAGAATAGAAGAATTAATTAAAAGCAATGACGATGTTTCTATGGTTTGGATTACAAACCCAACTTACGAAGGTGTTGTTTCTAATATTAAATCAATAAGCATAGTTTGTAAAAAGTATGGTATTCCGCTTATTGTGGACGAAGCTCACGGATGTTTGTGGAATTTCAATAAACATCTTCCTGAAACAGCTCTAAAGCTTGGCGCAGACGCAGTTGTTCACTCTTTGCATAAAACCGGCGGAAGCATGAGTCAAAGTTCGATGCTTCATATATCTAAAGATTCTTGTCTTGATGATGCGGCAGTAGAAAAAGCGCTTAAGCTTTTGCACACAACAAGTCCATCATTAATGCTTTTGGCAAGTCTTGATGCAGCACGAGCTAATTTACAGTCAAAAGCCGGTCAAAAACTTTTGGATAGAGCAGTTAAGAATGCAAAATATTTGAGAACAAGACTTGATGCGATTCCAAATTTACATCAACTTAAAGGTGATTTTGGATACAAAACTGATGTGACTAAAGTATTTATTAAAATAGATGGACTTTCAGGAAAAAGATTAGAATCAATTTTAGAGATTGATTTCGGCATTGAAGTTGAATCAGCTTCCGACATTGGTGTTTTGATTTTATGCAACATTGGCAATAAGCGTTCTGATTTCAAATATTTAGCAGACGCTTTAGAAAAAATTGCATCAACACATTATCAAGACATTTATTATTTGGAAAACCGCAAACATATGCCGCTTCTTGAACCTCAAATTAAAATGAGTTTAAGAGAGGCTTTTTATGCTGAAAAAGAAACTATTTCAAAATCAGACGCAATTGGAAGAATTTCAGCAGAGGTTGTTGCAGAATGTCCTCCGGGGATTTCTATTCTACTCCCGGGAGAATTGATTACGCAAGAACATTTACCATACTTAAATGATTATGAAACATTGGAAGTTGTAAAATAATATTGATTAACAAAGAAGAGTTGGCTTTATAGAAAAGGAGAAATATGAAAGTACAAAATATCCAAAGCCAAAATACAAGTTTTAATGGGTTAATTATGCCTAAAAAAATGACTTTTTACCGACCAAGCTTGGATAGAGAGGTTTTAAGCAGAGAAGATGTTCTTGCTAATAAATCAATAAAAGAAAATGCTGAAAAGTTTGATGTAGTTATAAAAAAACAAAAAACTTCTAAGAGAAGAAGTTTAAGTGAAATTGAAGTTTCAAGAATTTTAACAGGTGAAACTGGAATTGGTGCTCTTGCTGGTTTAGCAATTGCCTTTGTTGAAGGTGTTGTTAATCCTGCAGCTTTTCTAGTCGCTACTTTTGGTGGTGCAATGTTTGGACTAAGTATGGGCTGGTTAACCGCAAATTGTATGGACGACTTCGGATTAACCCCAAAGCAACACAAGTATAAACTTCAAGTTGGCAAAAATTATAACGAAAAAAACGGAACATTTGCCGGACCAATTCATCAACAACATCCTATTGAAACCGCAAGAGATATAAGAAAGATTGATTTAGGTAAATAAAGGTATAAAAACACGATGTTAATTTCAAAAGTAGAGAATAATAATCCGAATTTTGGCGCAAAATTTTATCATTTCCCACACGCTTACACTAACCCTGAAATAGCTAAAGGATTTGAAAAAGCAACGAGAGAATATCCAGACTATGTTTTATTGCAAGATCAAATTTGTTATTTTGGCGAAGATCAATTCTATTTGCTAGGTAAAGATGTTACAGTTTTTGATACAATGTCTTTGACAAATAGAAGAAGATATTTAACAAACGATGATATTGTAGATAAATTGGTTGGACTTTTTCATAAAATGTTGGGAAATAAAGTTAAATAATGGCGCGTAAGAAATACCAAAATAAAACTATCCATTTTGTTATAACCTTTTTGCTTATGGCAACTGGGATTTATTATTTTGGATTAAGCTATGTTCCTCAAAAACTCTATGAAACTCAGAAGATGAAACCTAATCAGGTTGAAATGTATTATGAGAATGAATGGTGTACTTCCGACTTTGGACGTAAGGAAGTTATATTGTGGGATATGACAAGAGTTGATTGTATGACAAAAGATTATGCAATCGAGTTTGATTTTGCTAAAAAATGGGCAGAATCAATCGGACAAGCCCTATATTATTCAAAACTAACAGGTAAAGCTCCTGCAATAGTTTTGATTTTAACAACTCCTACTGATTATAGATATGTTAAAAGAGTTGAAAGACTTGATAATGGAATTAAGGTGTTTTTGATTCAGGCATTTTAAGGCATATGCATAATATAATCAAGGCTTTCCTGACGTATTCTTGTTGAGATTTCATCAGCTCTTCGAGCATCTCTTGTATTTTCACTAATTTTCTCTAATTCCGGTTTATAAAATTCTTTAAACTCTTTTGCAAAATCAGTTTTATTAATAAAAGAGTCTATATTTGTTTCATATAAATCTAATGCATAATATTTCTCAAGCAAATTGTTGGCTTTTTTCGGTTGCATAACCAATCCGTTAGCAAATTTTTCTTCCAATCTTTTTGACAAGATTTTCACTTTTTCTGCGTTATCGTTCGTTTTTTCTGCATCAGACCTTGCTTGAAGATCTTTTATAATATCTCTGGCGCAAGCTTCATCAACATTCAGTTTTTCTGCTAACTTTGGAATATCATTACCTAAAACACCTACTATTGAATAGAAAACCTTTTGACAATTGTCTTTCCAAAGGCCCTTGTTGTTAAAATTCTCTGAATAATCTATATATGCATTATTATGTTCTTTTGTTAAACTTTTTAGAGCACATACGTCAATGGTTTTTAGCAAATTTTTGTATTCAGGAATAATATTACTCAAATAGTCTTTGTACTCATCTTTTTCAATTGATTTAACTAAACGTAAATTATACAGATATTGAGTATCATTGTCGCTTGGATTAAAAACATGAGCGGGATTTAAAGCTTTTTCTACCAAAGTTTGTTTAAATCCTTTATAATATTTATCCGACAATGAATCAAAAGTTTTTATAAAATTATCATTTAGATAATTTCCTGAATTGTATATTGCTTCCATTAGATTTATTTTTGCGACCCTGTTTGCGCCTTTATTATCGTCCATAAGAGGATATATTTTTTCTAAAGCTTCATATTGCATATTATCAATATCAGGTCGTGCGTTCATAACATTTGTAGACTCGCCCAACGCTTCCATCCAGTTAAAACGTTCTTTCATTTTACTTAACAAGAAAACTGCACCTGCCAAATCGTTTAAATGCTCTTTTGGAGCTTTAAAAATATTACTAATTAAACTAACATTTTTTCTTACATTATTACATTTTATTGCTTCACTAATTGTTTTACTGAGAATCAACCCACCTGATACAAGCGACACACTTCTAAACGAGACTTGATTGTTTAGCTTATTTCCACCTGTACTAATTCCGCTTGTACACTGTTGTTTATTAGTTTTATAATTTTTGATTTGCGGATTGTATATTTGTATAGTTGAAATTCTCATAAAATTAACTCCTCTTAGAATGGTAGGTTATCTAGCATATCAGAAACAACATCAAGCATTTTGCCAAAGAATGAAGTTGCGGTTTCACTGTTATCGAAAACATCACTTAAATCAATTGGAACTTCATCTCCGCTTGGCATGATGTGTTTTAGAATACCACTATCGGGATTATAAAAATTACTTGCATCCAACATTTGAAAAGAGCTTTGTGCAGCATCTCCTGCCATATCGATTGGAGCAGCTGACGCAACATCATCATAACTAAAAGGAGTTCCATCAGGCATAATATGGGTATGAACTCCAGTTACATTATCAACAAGATTGCTACCATCAACAATTTCCAAACCCTTTTTGGCGCTAAAAGATTTCATACTATCAGATAACATGGAATCTAATATTGAATTGTCACTTGGAGCTTGGAAAAGTGTTTCTTTAGCGTCTTTCGGTAGATTACTGAAAAAAGACTCTTTCATTTTCTCGATAACCTCTTTTGCTTTATCAGAAAATTGTTCTATTGTGTCTTTTGCTCCAACTCTCATACTCGGTGGAATATTTTGACAAGTTGGATCATAAAACCCTTTAAATACAGGTCGCATTTTTTGCTTCCTTTGACCATTAAAATTGCAATAATTGACAATACCAATTGGTTGAATCATTTATACCTCCTTAAGAAAACATTGTTATAAATGCTACGCCTAACAAGGATATCTGTCAATATATACATTAAGTTATATTAAGAATATGTTATTCTTTATATTTAATCATTTACTTGATAAAAAATCACACCATCCCTATCAATACTGTTTTTCATGCCTTCGTGAGTTAGTGTTTTATAATTAATTACATCAAATTTGTAAGGCGTTGGCAAATCATCCAATTCTCCCGCGACTCTAAATGCGGTTTCATCGCCATCTTTGAACCAAATTGCGAAATCTATATCAGAACCGTTATGATAAGTGCCTTTGGCTCGAGAACCGTAAATACAAACTTTTTCGATGTTATCTTTTGTTTTGAAATATTCCAACAATTCTTTAATTGTTCTTTCAGGTAATCCGAAATTATTCATTAATATAACCAATTTGTTCTTTATATCTTGTTATTTCATCATAATAAGATGTGCTGATTTTTTCTAGCATCAAATCAACTTTATCCATATTATATTCGTGTGAACTTGTATTTTTGTCTTTTACCATATCAATCCAAATTTGTGCTGTTGGTAAAAAATTGACAGCAAAAGCTTCTTTAATTGTATCTTTTGGAGTAAAAACCTCAATCCCTTTTAAGTTGAGGTAATCTTTCATCGTTTTCCAACCAAGCTCTGTAACTATTTCAAAACCTTGAATCAGGGCAAGCTTGTTCATATCATTTGTGCGGTTATTTATGTATTCATTTCTTGCCATCGCAAAAAGATTATATGCTCTGTTAAAATTTTCAATTCGTTCTTGCAGTCTATTCATAAGCCAATTTTAGCATATTATGGTTGTTGAGTCAAAAAATAACGACGCGTAGAATGATAAATCATCCTACGCATCTGCATTAAATATTTTAACTAAATTCTATCAAATCCTGTGTATTTTCTTAATACTTCAGGAATAATAATTGTTCCGTCTTCTTGTTGGAAGTTTTCTACAATTGCTGCAAAAGTTCTACCTACTGCTAAGCCTGAACCGTTAATCGTGTGAACAAATCTGATTTGACCGTCTTTAGTTCTATATCTTGTATTACTTCTTCTTGCTTGGAAATCACCATAGTTTGAGCAACTAGAGATTTCTTTATAAGCGTTATAAGAAGGCAACCAAACTTCTAAGTCAAAACATTTGTTTGCACTGAAACCGATATCAGCAGAGCATAACGCAACTCTTCTGTATGGCAAGCCTAATTTTTCCAAACAAATTTCAGCATCACGAGTTAATTTTTCGTGCTCAGCAGGGCTTGATTCAGGAGTTGTCAATTTAACCATTTCTACTTTGTTGAATTGGTGAACTCTGATTAAACCTCTTGTGTCTTTACCTGCAGAACCGGCTTCACGTCTGAAACAAGGAGTGTATGCAGTCATATATTTAGGCAAATCATCTTCACTTAAAATTTCACCTGAATAAATATTTGTAACAGGAACTTCTGCTGTCGGAATCAAATATAAATCTTCATCTACACATTTGTACATATCTTCTGCAAATTTGGGCAACTGGCCTGTACCTGTCATTGTAGCAGCGTTTGCCATAAATGGAGGCAAAATTTCTTCATAGCCGTGTTCTTCTGTATGCAAATCTAAGAAAAATTGGATAATTGCACGTTCTAATCTTGCGCCTTTACCTCTATAAAGAGTAAATCTTGATTGAGAAATTTTTACACCGCGTTCAAAATCAACAAGATTTTTTTCTTCGCAAATATCCCAGTGAGCTTTTGCTTCAAAATTGAATTTTGTAGGTTCGCCCCAATACTTAACAGGAATATTGTCGTCTTCTGATTTACCAATCGGAGTTGACTCATCAGGTGTATTTGGAGTTCTTAAAAGCATATCTCTTTGAGCATTATCAAGTTCAACCTGTTTTTCTTCCAATGCCTTAACTTCGTCACCTAATGCACGAACTTCTTCTTGAATAGCGTCAGTGTTTTCGCCATTCTTTTTCATCATACCGATTTTTTGAGATTCAGTTTTTCTTTTTGCTCTAAGCTCATCTGCTTGCGCTTGAATCTTTCTTCTTTCAGCATCAATCTCAATGATTTTATCAATTGATAATTCAGGATTTCTGCGTTTTAAAAGTTCATTAATCTTTTCAGGATTTTCTCTAATCAATTTGATATCTAACATAATATTCCCTCTTATATTTTTATACTTTAAAGTTTAACATAAACAATATTATAAGTTACAATTAATAACTCTATCTATACAAGCTTTTGACGAATACTGCCATTCTCGTTTTGAAATTCTTGAAACTTTCAAGCCTGAACGCTCTATAATCGCTTGCTTTTTCATATTTGTAACCTTGCAAGGTGTCTTATCTTCAACCCCATCGCACTCTATTACAAATTTGTTATCAACAACCAAATCTGCGCTCAAACCTGCAATATCAACACCGCAAGTAACTTCGTGACCTAAATCTCTAAACGCTTGAGCAACTTCTTTTTCAAATGCGTTTTTATAAATATTTTCATCAAAATCATCCGATTTAGAAAGTGCGTATCTGTTCTCGTATTCTTGAACAAAACCTAAATAGCTTCTCAAAATTCCTTCCGGCAATTCTCTAGGGTCTTTTGAAATAAAATTAATCATTTGATATCTTGCTCTTGTAATAGCAACGTTAAACAAATTTGGTTTTTGCAAGAAAATCAAACTTTGCGGAAAACTATTGTTTGCATAAGCCCAAGAAGTCAGAATTATATCACGTTCATCACCTTGGAATGTATGCGCTGTACCGATTTCAATCTGATGTTTTTCCATCACGTGTTCAGAAAGCACTTTTGCAACTGAAATTTTCAACTGTTCAACCTGTGCTCTAAACGGTGAAATAATACCTATTGAAACAGGATTATCAGGGTTTTTACGCTCATCTTCAACCACAATTTCATGCAAACGTTTTACCAAAGCTTCGATTTCAGGTAAATTTCTTGTTGCATCAAAATCTACCTTACCATCAGGAACAACAACCGTTTCAAGAACTTTCTTAGAATTATCGTTTCTGCGCATAACCTTAATTCTGCCACCATAAAATTCTTTGTTTGAGAAATTAATAATAGGCGGCAAACTTCTAAAA
This sequence comes from uncultured Candidatus Melainabacteria bacterium, assembly GCA_934747335.1. Lineage (GTDB taxonomy): Bacteria > Cyanobacteriota > Vampirovibrionia > Gastranaerophilales > Gastranaerophilaceae > CAG-196. The sequence continues at coordinate 98,789 of CAKVGS010000001.1, read as the reverse complement.
TGTTCGTCCAATAGCACAGGGTGCATTGAATAATAATTTGCCAAATCAAACATTGAATTAGTTCTAAAACGCCACATCAATTGATATCTATCGTTAATTCCATATTGAGATAAGAACGATTGTTCTTTAGCCTTCTCCAAGAATGACAAATGCGGTAATTGTTTATCATCACCTACAACCACAGCCTTTTTCGCTCTGTATAAAATTGGGAAACAGCTTGCAATATCGCATTGAGAAGCTTCGTCAATAATAACTACATCAAACAGTCCCGGTTTCATCGGCAAAGAACCTGACACCGCGTAAGTTGTAACACACCAGCAAGGAAAAGCCTCCAAAAGTGGTTTAAAATCTTCTGTTTCAAGAAGTCTGTTTTGTAAATTCTTTTTCTTTTCAACCAAAGATTTTGAATGTACAAAAAGTCTTTGACGCTTAACAGGGTCTTGCATTAATCCCTTCAAAGCTAGTCTGCGCTTAGTTTTAAGAATATCAATCGCAAGTTTTTTCTGTTTGCGTTTCAGATTTCTGATTTGTTCAGAAAGCACGTGAATATTGCCGATTGTCTGAATTTCTGTTTCTATTTTACGAGCTTTGCAAATTAATTTTGCAAACTCTAATTCATTACTTAAAACAGCCAAATTTTCGTTATTCACATCAAAACCGTTAATTTTCAAAGTTTTTTTCAAGTTTCCGATTGCAGACATGTTTTTTAAACCACTGAAGAAACCTGATTTTTCAAGGTTTTGGCTTAAAGAATTTATACAATTTTCAACAAGCTTAATCTCATCTTCTTTTAAAATACTTTTAATGAATTGCGGATTTGAGTGCATTGGTTTTTCTAAAGCAATTTCACTATCCAAATTCGTCCATTCATTTTCCAATTTAATTATGTGTTCTGATTTCTTTTCCATATCAGCAATTGTTTTCAGAAGTTTTTCCATATCTGAAACATCACACAGGATAGAACTTTCAGTACCTTCATCTAAATCTACTTTGTTTGCAAGTAAATCTTGAAGCTGCATACTCAATTCTCTTTGATAATTCAAACGTCCGGCTCTTAAAGCTAAAAATGGTGCGCCTAAATCGTTTAAACGTTCAGCCACAACGTCAACAGCCTTATCCATTCTTGAAGCCACAAGAACAGTTTTGCCGTTAGCAATCAAATGCGCCGCAAGGTTTACAATTGTTTGAGATTTACCTGTCCCGGGAGGGCCGAAAACTGACACTAATTTTGCGTTCTCAACATTTTTAACAACGTTCAATTGCGCGTCTGATAAAGACAAAGGTGTCACAGGAAAAAAGTCTGCAAGTGTCTTTTGCTGAGTATCCGTAGGTTTTGATTGAGTATACTCTTCATTAATCAAATTCAAAACAGTTTCACGATAAACACCACTCGGTTTTTCAGCAATTTGAGTAAGTTCGTGCAAAACGCCTGCCGTAACTGACGGACGCTTTGTCAAAATAATTGCGCACTGCTTAGTCAAACTAATCTTATCTAATTTTATTTGCGATTTTTTATTATTCTCTTCCTCTTCAATTATTTCATCAATATTTTCTGAGGTAACTTTTTCATTATAAAAATCTTTTGTAATATTATCTTCTTTAACCATGTTTTCAGGATTCAAAGACACGTCAATATCAGGAACAATCGACTTCAATGTTGTTAAGAAAATATCCATTTTTTCTTGTGTAATAGGAACAGTCGGCACTACGTCGAGCAAACCTTCTAAAAGCTGTTCTGTTTCATCTTCATCATCAGATTTTTTCATCAAGGCAGTCAAAGCACCCGTATTAAGCGACAAAAATTCATCAGTCAACATACAATTGATGTTTACACCGTTACGTTCAAGTTTGCAAGGCGCATACAAAAGCGGAGTCAAAAATTCGTTACGTTTTCCGGTTTTAGATTTACCAACCAAAAACAAATAGCCGTATATTAAATATTTATCTTTTTGGCTTGTTTCGGATTGAATCATAAGTTCTGTTAATTTAGAATCAGAACCTTCCAGACGCAAATGTTCAAGCCCTTGCGTAAATAAGGTATCTTCACCATCTAGAAATATCCATTTATTATCTTTATCAGCCTTTAAATTTCTGAAAGTTGAACTTTTAACTTCTTCGCGTACGCAATCATGAAGATATTGGCTCAATTTTTTTATAAAACTGTTGTTGAATGCTGAATTTATTGCTCTTGTTGCTTCTTGTAACATGTACTTTCTCCGTTTGATTTTTCTGTGGGAATCATTCCGTTTTTCTCATCCTACGTTGTTTGGTTTGTTTATAAAATTTTCAAGTAATCAAGTCTTGGTCATTCCCTCTCCGTCCAGGAGAGTTTTTTATGGATTGCCACGTCGCTCTCGCTCCTCGCAATGACTTGGCGTGTGATTTTCAAGCGTGCCGTCATTGCGAAGGCGTTTAGCCTGAAGCAATCCAGCTTTTTAAAAACTATTATATTGTTATTTTAGTTTTTGTTGGGGTGAAACCCCAACCTACATTTTCAATGCACCCTATACATCACCTATTGAAAATTGATTCTACCACTTATAATCGTGATTTTGTTTTGTGTATTTATAAGCACAAAATCCAAAAAAGACTACTATACTTATAATTGCAGTTATATGAGATAATGTTTGAATATTCATTTTCTACTCTCCATTTTCTTTAAAATTTTCATTATTTCGTTTCGTCTAACAAAATACGAATTTGCCATTACTAAAGCTATTACAACACCTAATGTGCCTATCAAATAATATGAGTTATTCGCATTTGACGATATAAACAAAAGTGCAGAACCACCCAGTGTAGCGCAAGCCGTCCCCCACAGGTGTGTCATTTCATTCCTAATACAATTTAGTTTCTCAACTTCAAAAATTTCTTCCATTTTCCCTCTTGAAATCAATTATATCATATTTTCTCAATAATTAATACTGTTTATGTATGAGTTAGTCCACTAAAACTTATGTTAAACTTGATTTGTGAGGAGGAAAGATGAAAAAAGTTATATTGTTTTTAGCTTTGTTATTAATTCCAACGGCGTTTGCAGTTGAACAACCAAGACCTGCAAATCCTACACCGCCGATTACAGTTCCGCAAAATATCATGTTTCAGAACTGCACAAAGTTTTTTGCAGTAAACAAAGAAAAACTTTTTTATCTGACTCTTGCATCACTATCCGCAAACAGATTTACAGTTGACGAAATTCAGACTGCAAACGGATATATAATTTTCACGGTAAATAGAAACAAATATTTGGCGACAGTTGCAAGCGTCGACAGTACTAATTCAATCTTAAAAATCACACCTTGCAACAATGTTTACAATTTTCCGCCCGGAATTTTGTTGAATACGTTTAAATATATTGATTTAAATTTGAATACGGAGATTAAAAGTTAACAAGTCTTGGTCATTCCCTCGTCTTACAGGAGAGGGCTAGGGTGAGGTGTCTATACAATGAAAAAACTTTTCGCACTACTAATAATAACACTATCAATTCTCGGCTTAACCGCCTGCTCTATTCGCAAAGAAAACGAGCAAAAAGTCGTGACACTTTGGACTCTTCAGATGGGCGATTTTTCGGATTATATGTATAAAATAATTCGCTCATACGAACAAAACCATCCAAACATCCAAATTAAATGGGTTGATGTACCATTTTCAGAAGGCGAAAAAAGAACACTAGCTGCCGTTATGACAGACAATCCGCCTGATTTAATTAACCTTAACCCTGATTTTTCAGCACTTTTAGCACAAAAAGGAACTTTAGAAGAAATCGACGAAACAGCGGTTTCTGATTTTAATCCCGAAATAATCAAAGCGTTAAAATTCAACGACAAACTTTATTCAATTCCTTGGTACGCAACAAGCGCAATTACAATCTATAACAAGGATTTGTTCCAACAATCAGGAATTATAAGACTGCCTAAAACATACAAAGAACTTTCTGCAATTTCTGAAAAAGTTAAAGAAAACACCGGCGCTTATGCTTATCTGCCAACGATTACAGAAAATGATACAATGGTTAAAATCTTAAACAAATACGGAATAGCTGACGCCGAAGACTATCCGCAAGCGCAAAAAGTTTTTGAAATGTTTAAAACTCTTTATCAAAAAAACTTAATTCCGCCTGAAAGCATTACGTTTACTCATAGAGAAGCTCTTGAACAATATATGGCAGGAAAAATTGTGTTTTATCAAGGCGGCGCAAATTTCTTGACAATGATTAAAGAAAACGCACCATCAATTTATGAACAAACCGATGTAACCGAACAAATTAAAGGCCCTGTTGGTCAAAATGATTTTTCAGTAATGAATTTTGTTATACCTCTTAAGGCAAAACACAAAAAAGAGGCGTTGGATTTTTGTTTATATTTAACAAACGAACAAAATCAGTTAGAGCTTGCAAAAATGACAAACGTTATTGCAACAAACTCGAACGCATTAAAAGATAATTTTTATAATGATGATTCTACATTAGAAGCTAAAGCACGCTCCATCAGCGCAAGACAAATTAATAAAATTACGCCACAACTCAAACAAAAACGTGGTCAAAAAGAAATCAATACACTGGTTAATTCTGCTGTTCAATCAGCTTTGCTAAATAAAGATTCTATTGAAAACATTTTAAACAAACTTTCTAGAGATATTGGCGGATTGGAAGAATAAAAAAGGGTAGTATCACCAACCTTCACCCACGCACGAGTTTACTAAGAAATCGGTGGTAAAGAAGGAGGTAAAAACTATGATTGACAAAATAATAGTGCTACTAATCGTAGCAACGCTATTCATAGTAGCACTCAAATATTAGTCATTTATAGGGTACTAAGTCAAGCCTCAGAGAAGTAACGTTTCTTTGGGTATGCCCCTACGTATATATTGTTTACTATAACTCAAAGTTTGTCAACAGGTAGTTATCTTCTTATCGTACTTCTTTCCAAGGCTCTTACAAACTTTGTCGGCAAATTTTCTTTTGGATTAATAGAACCTACTAAAATTGTTTTGCAACCTAACAATTTACCTGCCAAAATATCCGTCAAAGGTCTATCACCAACCATAACCGCATTTTTAGGTTCAACACCTACAGATTTCAAATATTCACCCATAATTTTAGGGTTTGGCTTGTTAGCTTTGCCAATAACTCTGCAAGGAGCAATTTTAGAAGCATTTGCAATATATTCTTCACTCTTATTATTAGAAACAATCGCAACTTCAAAATCCTTCAAAAACGAATTAAACCATTCAACTGTTTCAGGTAAAAAATCAGCGGATTTAGACACCATAACTGTGCTGTCCAAGTCAAACATAATACATTTTATGCCTTGTTGTTTAAGTTCTTCAAAATTAATTTCATATATATTTTTTAAATTGTAATCAGGTTTTAATAACATTCTTTTATTCCGTTTTTAGTTTTTGTCAGGCAGTGCCTGACCTACATTCTGTCCCCCTCGCCCCTTGCGGGAGAGGGTAGAAAATCAAGTTGAGAGCAATTTAAAGCTCGAAACTTAGATTTTCGGGTGAGGGGTGAAAATAAACTACACTCTCTTTATCCCAACCGTCCTTGCCAACGCAAACTCCGCATCCTTCGGCGCATTTGTCAACTTAACCAAAAGTTCGTCATTTGTATTTGCAAGTTCCAATTCTTCACCCTTCATATTCTTAATTTCTGTCACTTGTGTAACAAATTTTTCATCAGGTGAAATAATTTCAATATCTTCATTTTTATTGAATTTATTTTTTGTCTTTATCTTGTAGTAGTCATTTTCCTTGCCCCAAAATTCGCACAAGAAATCAGCACCTGCAAGACCTTTTGAAATATCATAGCTATATCCGTCTTTAGGATAGCCTTCACCAAGATAAAATCCTGTTGTATAACCTCTGTTACCGACTTTTAAAAGTTCATCATAATAAGGCTGCATATCTGCATTTGGATTTTCAAGAACGGTGTCTATTGCTTCTCTATAAGCTTTGGCTACTGCTGAAACATAATAAAGACTCTTTGTTCGACCTTCAACCTTAAATGAATCAATGCCCGCATCTATCATATCTTTTAAATGTTTTACGAGGCACAAATCTTTTGTACTTAAAATATGCGTACCTTTTTCATTTTCTTCAATTTCATAATACTGCCCCGGACGAGTTTCTTCAACAAGCTTATAACTCCATCTGCAAGGTTGAGAACAATTGCCGGAGTTGGCTTTTCTTTCGCCGTTTGTCATATAATCACTCAACAAGCATCTGCCGGAAAATGATACACATTGCGCGCCATGGATAAAACATTCCAATTCCATTTCAGGAACCCTTTGCTTAATTTCAGCAACATCTTTTATAGGAAGTTCTCTGGCTAAAATTGCACGAGTTGCGCCCATATCTTGCCAAAAACGCACTGCTTCATAATTGAGAATATTTGCTTGCGTGCTTACATGAATATCAGTATTTGGCATATATTTTTTTGCTAATCTCATAATTCCAACATCACTTATAATAAGTGCATCAGGCTTTGAATCCGCAATTACATCCATAGATTGCTCTAAAGCTTTTATATCGCTGTTAAATCCAAAGATATTCAGAGTTAAATAAGCTTTTGCACCCATTTGTTGCGCGGTAGAAATAGCAGTTTTAAGGTTTTCTAAAGTAATCAGTTCACCTTTTCTCATCGCTCTTAAGCTAAAATCTACAACTCCCAAGTATACGGCATCCGCTCCGTATTTAATCGCATATTTTAATTTTTCAACATTGCCTGCCGGCATCAATAATTCAGGTTTGTTCATACAAAAATTTTAACATAAAAACTCTGTTTCAACATTACATCTCTGCATTTGTTAAAATAAGTTACTTTCAAGCATTTCAAACCTTGACTTGCTAAACTTAGCATTATATCATCAAAAATAGTATTAGCAAATATATCCCAATAAAAAGGAATGAGTATCGTGAGAATATCAAAGATTAACGGAATTACACATAGCCCTCAACAACATATAAACAATAAAAAAAATAATAATGAAATAGCGAAAAATCAAACAAATCCTATTATTAATTCTTACAAAGATTTTAATATAAATTTTAGAGGCAGAACTCCTGAAAACTTTTATGAACAGGATTTTAACGTTAACAATATGCCAAAAGAAATGAAAAAATATTTGTACACGGATTATGAAAACAGAAAACATATTCCTCCCGAACAAATAATGAATGAAGTCTTCAAATACATTTCAATCGCGAACAATGTTGAAGATGCTAAAGAACTTTATCCGAATGAAGAATTATTTTCTAATTTACATGAAGCCAGCCTTAAAAACAGATCAGGCATTTTATCCGATATTAAATTAGCCAAAGAACTTGAAAATGCCCCACTTCTAAAAGACTCTGATATGGATTTTGGCGTTTATCTTCTAAATAAAATTTATGCAGAAGGAAAAACTATTCGTGAAATCAACAAAGATTTTTACGACAAAGATTTAAATCCTGTTTACAAAGGGATTATAACACAGCCAATAACTTATGGTACAACATCAGCGTATGGAATACGATATCCAAAACACGATTTTTGGAATTCTTTTATTGCAACAAGAGAAGAATATAAAAAGTTTTTCGTTGAAAATATGCCAAAAACAGAAAAACAAATAGAAAATAATAAAAAAACAAACACTTCAACAGACTCTGCAAAACAATCAGAGAAAAAAGAGCCTGCCAAAAGAAAATATAAAATTCAAAGCTATAAAAAACGTGCTTTAAAAGATGATATAAAATCAGCTAAAGGGAATAAAGAAGCAATCGAAAAAGCTGTTATAAAGCGTTTCACAAAAGATGATCCCGAAGCTTCTTTTATCGTAAAATACCTAAGCCCAATTATGACAATTGCTGCTGATAGAATTCATCTTTCTGAAGAAATGAAAGACTTCATAAGCGTAGACAAACAAACTCCTCATGAACCGGATGATTACATGTTTAAAAGATTTTGGAAAGCTAACCCATTTTTATTAGAACAATATTCCACAGCAATTACAGATACTATTGAGCTTTTTGAAGAAGTTTATGGTGGTGGCGGAGAACTAGGAATTAATAATAAGTTTCAAATCGTTAATAAAGATACCCAAAATGATATAATCATTGACTATGTGCCACGAGAATTTAAACAATTACTCGATTATGCCGAAGGAATTATTCCCGCGAGAGAAGCTAAATACCAAAAACACGATGAATTACAAGAAGCTTGGAATAAACACTTTTTAGAAAGATATGGTGCATTAGATATTACAGAGCAAGTTAACAAAGAAACAATCAATAAAATTGTTCAAAAGAACCCTAATGAACAATTGTTTCTTTTAAAGGATGCTAACGGAAATCAAGAAGAAATTTATCTTGACCTAGAAAAAAGCACAGCTGAATATTTTAAACAACTATCAAACAGTGGAGCTCCAACCAAACTCTTAAAACTGTACATTAAAGAAGCTTTAAGCAATCCGCTCTGCAATGAACTCTTCAAATTGAGCATTGCCCTAAAACCATACAAGGATAAGATTGAAGATAAAGACATTCTTACTGATGACGAAATAAATGAAATCAAATTCTTGTTAGACAATCAATTTAGCATAAAACATCCTGACCTTGTAGAAGCTTCTGACTTTGCAATTTGCGAGGCTCTATCAAAAGATTTTAATTCTGCAAGTTTATATAGATATAGATTTGGCTATGCCACACATATCGACAATGAGATCTTTCAAGAATGCTTAAAAATAAAAGAAAATGAACGAGATACTTTGCAAAAAAACATAGATGAACTGTATGACAAGTATACAAAACCACTTAACAACTCCGAACAAGCTAAGTTAGGCATCTCTCTAATTGATTATATTTCAAAATTTAATTACACAAAAACTTTTGACAGTAAATCTGTATTATATAACCAAACTGTATTTAATGACTTTTTAAAAATTGCTCATGATTTTGCTAACAATAAGGACTATCGCAGGGATTTAAAAAGTCTTTTGATAAAAACAGCATCTTTTCACCCTTCAGTAAAAACAATTTTAAATAACTCTCCTTGCAAAGAACTAAAGGTAGCAAAAACCGAAGCAGCGATTATAATACTACTTAGAGCATTGTTTGATAGAACTGCTAAACTTACCGCTAAGCTTAATCAAGACGAAAATGCAATTCTTTTAGCAATTCTTAAAGAACTAAAGCTTTCTAAATATGTAGCTAAAATATAATTTCTACTTCAAATTTCCTATTCCAGGGATAAGTATAATTATGAGGAGTAATTGCTGTCTGCAATGCATTCTGAATTTTAGCCTCATAAGGTTTCATGAGCGTTTGTATATTACAAGGTGCATCAATTTGTCCTCTTACATTTGCTTGATAAGCCCAATCATCCAAAAAGCGTATCATCTCAAGTTTTTTGAAAGCTTTTTCGTCATAATTCAGACTCCGCCATTTAATTTTTAATGCGCACAACAAACTGCCTAAAGTATTAGCACTGGTATTCCATCCTGAATACCCGTAAAAGTCTTTTAATTCTATTCTATCCAAAAGTTGATTTACAAATGCATTGTCACCACCGTTCGCAAATCTGACGTCTGCAACACAACAAGGTTTGTTTGGGAAAACAAAATTACCGTCAAAAGGCTCTGTATCCCATCCCATAACTAATTCGCCCTGTTTATCTTTAAAATTATTAACAACAAGAACAACGTCTGCATCTTCTTTAGAACTTACTTTGAACCCGCCAAGTTCAAGCTGCCCCAATACAGATTTTTCAATAGAAACATCTTCATAATTTGATATCAGATTTTTGCATTCAGGTTCAAGAAATTCCGGATAAATTTTTATATCTTTCTCTATTGAACGAGCAAACAAGGTTAGAGGAATTTCGTCCGCGCCTGTTTTGGTTTTCCCGCCCAACTGCTCAAGCTCATTTGCTTCTTCTACATTAAAACCTTTTTCGGCACAATCATCTTTAGAAAAAATCAACGTATTAAACAAGCCTTCTTTTTGCCAAGCCAGATAAACCTTATTAATCTCAAAATTTCGTTTTCTGGTAGCTAAATAATCATCAATAATTTCTTGAGGAATATCACTATTGTTTTGTCCCCCTGAAAACGAATATTCAAAGATTTTTTTACCATACTCAGACCAGTATTCTTTTTCTTCTTCATTAAAATTATTGTTAGAAATACGCATTATGCTGGAAAATGCATAAACTTTTTTGTTTTTCAGAAGTGGCTTAATCCGTTCTAACCTAATTTTCAATTCATCTAAAGTATCTTTTGAGCGCCTGGATGGAATTAATCCGCCATAAACTAACGTATCTAAAGACAATATCATGCTATCAACTTTAGGTAAATTTTCTAACCAAGATATTAATTTTTCTATATCAGCACTCTTAGTTAAATCACCTAAAAATTCTCTTGGTGGAATATAAAGCTCAATGCTTTTATCAATATCAGCTATATCTTTAGCCAAAGTATAGCAAACAGGACGATTATCAATCGGTAAAAACGCAATTTTCATAAGTTTATGATACAACGAATTCAAAAATATTAAAAGAGAGGAGCTACGTATAGTCAATGGAAAATTGAAAGTGGAAAATTGAAAATTGTTTAAAATTATATTCAATTATCTGTTTTTAATTTAGAAATGTAGGGTGCAATTTTTTGCACCATTAACTTAACATTAACTTTTCATCAACTAAAAAAAAGAGAATAACTAAAAGTCATTCTCTTTAAATTCTCTCTTCTTATCTTCACAATATTATTTCAAATTATTTTTATTCAAACTTGCCTTTAAGCCTTGTGCCAAATCGTGACGTCCGCTTTTTTCATAAATTGCCGTCATTGATTCTAAAAATTTCAAGTTATCAACATTTGGATTTGATTGATTAACAGGTGCTGTATTAACAGGTGTTGTATTTTTTCTTACTGCTTGTTGAACAGCTGTTGCTTGTCTTTGAGGTTGGCTCATTGTTTGAATGTTTTGTTGCGGATTCACAAAATTTCTTAATCTTGGATTATGAATTGGAGCTTCCGCTTCATAAGGATTTCTGTTTTCTCTTTGATAAGCATTCAAACCATAATTAACAGTTGTGAATGGTCTTTCAGGTGCTACGTGAGAAGAACCGATTTGTTGAGCACCTTTGTACATTTCAATTTCTCTATCAGTTAAGCTTTGAGAAAGACCGATTTTCATATCAGGTTCTTTACGTTTAAACAATCTAACGACAGCAAACGCTAACAAACCAACCAAACCAAAAGAAACAGCTTTATTTGCCGTATCGGATACTGCATCTTCATCCACAGAATCCTTGATACCTTCTACTGCTGAAGATTTTTGTAAACGTTGGAATAAGCTTGATGTTTTAGCCTGGCTCATATCTTCTTTATAAATAGGAGCATAGCTTTCAATAGGATTACTCAATTTAACGCTTTGAGTTTCAGCTTTCTTAGGCATTGCAGGAGCTAAAGAGTCAAATGAAACACTTGCACCTGCTGCATTTTCAGCTTGGAAAAATATGCTAATACCGTTATTGCCCGCAGGTTCTACCATTACTGTATCTACATTTGATACGTTGTTGTAAACGGTATTTAGAGTTTTAGATGCTCTAATATCTTTCATATTCAAAGTAATCTGATTTGAAGCTTTAACCGTTTTCTTAACGTCAACAGCTTTATCTGAAACCAAAACAATATTATATGTATCTTTAACAGGAACAATTTCTATTGACTGTAAAACATTTTCTTCGGCAGAAACTGCCAACATAGATAAAAACATTCCTAAAAACAACAACGTTCTCTTCATAATAGTATACTCTCTCTCCCTTAATATTAGTCTACTAAATTGGCATGCCCATGCCATCAATCAAGGGGTTAGATTTTCGGATGAATTATATAGACCAAATGGTCTATATAATTTATCCGAAACAATCTCCTCAACCTCTTAATTTATAAGGATTAAGAAATATTACAATAATTATAATTTTTGAAATCCATCCGCTTTTATTAACTTTATATATTCAGAGGATATATATGCACACAAATGATGAACTAGAAAAAGAAATTATTCCTACAACTTCATTCACGAATCCGAGTGGAGAAGAAATTGTGTCTGATGAAATCCAAGACAATGAAAATATTAACCAGTCAGAAGAATCTAAAATTACTATAAATGATATCGGCAAAAATCACATTTCGCTAAACTCAGAAGTTGGTCTATTTAATGCAACAGTAAAAGATAATTCCATTCAAAACATTAATTATCAAACTCCAATAGCAAATGGCACACTTGGTTCTGCGTCCCTATCAGCAAATATTGAAAAAGAAGAAGATAAATATAATTACAATCTTCAAGCAAATTACACTAAAGATAATTTCAATGCAAATATTAACTATTCAAAAGATGCATATTCTTTAGATAGCAGTTATTCAGCCGAAAACGAAACAGGTTTTAGCAGTTCAGTTAATTTACACAAAGATAACAATGAACAATATATTAGTTTAAGCGCAACAAAAGCTTTTAATCCAAATAATATAAACAATACAAATGATACTTATAAAACCAGAAAAGAAGAATTATTAACGTCAGAAAAAACAGTAAGTTTTGAATCTAAAATTGGTTACAATGATGGTTTTTATAACAATAATTCGTTAATGGTAAAAATTAATGAGAATGTTTTAAACTCATCTTATAATACAAGTAAAACTACTGAAACCATTGCATTTGGAATTGATTTAAAAAAGACTAAAATTGATTATTCTCGTGAGACTTCTAAAGAAGAAGTTAATAAAACGGTCACAGATAAAATATCAGCCGATTTAAAAACAGAAAAAAATCAATATAATATAAATTTAAGTAATGTAAAAACTACAGTTTGTGATGAAGAACAAAGCAAGACAAGTAGCACAAATTTTGTTATTGGAACGTCTATTGGCTTAAATAGAAATGAATATGGAGAATTTTCATCAGGCTTGAGCGGCTCAGCTTCTAATTCTATATCTATAAAAGATGGAAAAGTAAACGAATACAGCATCGAAGCAAACGGTGCTTATAATTATTATGGAGAAGAACACGGAAGCTCTAGCGATTATTTAATTTCAACTTCTTGCAAGTATTCAAAAGATGAAAATAACAGAAGATTCAGTACTGATATATTCAGTGCTCTAAGAATGAATAATTGTCGAACAATATTAGAGCCAAGTGTTTCCTATGAAACAACAAGGGGAGATGAAAGTTCAGAAAAAACCGTGACAACAAGACTTGGTGTTTATCAACAAGTTGGAAAAGAATTTGGACAAGCAAGCATATTTACAAAAGTTTATGGCGGGAAAAAATTCAGCAAAGAATGCGGTACAACAAACAAAAATTTGTTTGGAGGAATTGCATTCGGAGGTGATTGTCGTATTTCAAAAAATATCACGGTAACGGCTAAATCCACCTATGATTCAAAAGAAAAATTTTCAGGTGAAATTGGAGGTAGAATAGCATTTTAGATTTAAGCTCTAAAAAATTCTATCCACCTGATTAAATCTGAAATCTCGTAAGGTTTTGGTAAATATAAATCTGCTCCAGCATCTAAAATCGCGGTCTTATTGTGAACAGTCGTTGTAACAATAATTTTTGTATTGACAAAATTTGGCTTGTTTTTTATTTCTCTACAAAAATCCAAACCCGACAAATCATCGTTGCTGTCAATGATTAAAACAGCAGGTTGTTCCGCTGAATTTAAGTTTAAATTCTCAGTCACATCATAACCCTGAAGTTCAAGTGTTGTTCTTAAAAGCAAAGCTAATGCTTCATCAGGCTCTTTTATAAACACAAAATTATTAACTTTCGGCTCAACTACGGAATTTTCGCCCGCAAGTTTAATTCTATCTATTGCATAATTTGAACCGCTCGGGATTTTTGCAATTTTCTTTATTGAGAATAATCGTTGTTCAAGAGCTTCAACGGATTTTATTTGTTCATAATTATCAATAATTCCGCCAATTAAAAGAGATACAAAATTAGCTCTCATGCCTGCCATTCTATCACCTTTAAGAAGCATATAACCGCGTTTTGCATCCTGCGCAGAATAAAATTTCGGCGCAACCGTATCAAATGCAAACGTTAAAAATACAGCCATTTTTTCTGCTGTATAAGGACTTGTAATTATTACAAAATTTTCTTCATCCAGTTGACCTAAAAAATCGTTATTATCAAGCGTCGATTTTACAATCGCAACAAGGGTTTGAATAAGTTTATCACCTGCAACATCCGTGTACACACTTTTGTAGTTTTTTAAATTTTCTAATCCCAAGAGTAAAACAGCAGGCTTGTTATCATTATTCAACAAACGTTTTAAATTTTTTTCTACAATTTTTTTATTTGGTAAAAGAGTTTTTGAATCCAAATTTGATTCGATATCACGTCTTATGTGCGCTTTTATACGCATTTTGAATTCATCTATATTTACAGGCTCGCTCCAAAAATCATCAGCACCGTTTTCCAAAACCTGAATTCTATCATTCGTATCTGCTGATTTTGAAAGCGCAATAATTACGGGACGCGTATTATAAGTTAACGCTCTAATTTTTCTGCACAAATCTGAAAGATTTTCTTCAAGGCTATCAGAAATTATGATTATATCTGGTTCGGCATACTGAATATAATGTAAAGCCTCTTTTAAATCTCGAGAAATAACGGCCGAAGTTTCCGTATCTTCAATACTTTTTTTGTATTTTATTGAAAGTTCTTTTCTTTTATCAATAATCAAGACATTTGAGAGCATTTTAGAACCTCCTCTTGATTATAAATCGGAAAATCGACTTCAAAGGTTGTGCCTTCACCAAATTTACTGATAAAGCTAATTTTTCCGCCCATATTCTCAACAAGCTGTTTTGTTATATAAAGCCCCAAACCGTTGCCTTGAGTTTTGCTTGTCAAATGGTTTTCAAGCCTTGAAAACTTTTGGAAAATTTTATTAAAATCTTCTTCTTTTATACCAACGCCAAAATCTTGAACCTTGATTTTTATTGTATCGTTTTGAATTTCAGTTGATACAATAATTTCTTTTTCGGAATATTTACCCGCATTATCAATAAGATTTGTCATAATTTGCTGAAATTTATCTTCGTCAATATATGCAATCGGATTTTCTTTACTCAATTTTGTTTCAAATTTGTTTTGTTTATGCTGCTCTTCCAACATAGGCAGAACTCTTTTGATGCAAGCGTTTATGTCAACTTGTTTTAAAACCTGATTGCCTGCATTCATTTTTGAAACGGATAAAATATTTTCAACAAGGTGAATAAGTCTATTTGACTGATCTTCAATAATTCCGATAAATTTCTTTTTATCTTCGTCTTTAATTTTATCCCAAGAGTTTAAAAGAGTTTGCGAAAAACCTCTTATGCTTGTAAGAGGTGTTCGCATCTCGTGTGAAACTGTTGCTATGAATTCGTCTTGAATACTCATGGTGCTTAGAAGTTTAGGAGTTTAGAAGTTTAACAGTTTAGGAGAATTTATAAAAATATATTTTAAAACTTCTTCTCAACTTCTCAACTTCTAAACTTCTAAACTCTTTCTCCTATTCTTCTGCCATAAACTCTTTCTTTGCTTCTTCAATCGCGTCTGATAAAACGTCTAATTGGTCAGGAGCAAAAGTTACGCCTTTTTTTGTAGGAAGCCAAGTTGCACCTTCATCTGTTGTATAAAAAATTCTCAAATTGAAATAACTTTTACCTCTATATTCTGAAATTGAAATTTGTAATTGCTCAGTTTCTGTTCTGTCGATTGTTGCCAAAATTTTTGATTCTGCCATTTTATTTTCCTTTCTTTATTCAAAATTTAATATTTTATTTCCCATTTATCTGCCATAACACGTGCTGCACAAGCAGTACCGTCACCAACACTTCCTGTGCTGCAAGCACCTGTTGCGACCGTATTATCAAAATCGTGGTATTTTTCACTTCCTGCAGGAATCAAGATACCTCGATTTGTCAAACCAAACAAAAATACATCTTCTCCAAACTTATTTGGTTGTTCTGCACCGTTTGCATCTATTATAACTTTTGCAATAATATCATCATCCGCAGCCGTTGCAATATTAGCAATTGAAACATTATGGAACAATACAACAGCAGGTGATTTTTTAAATTTATAAGCTGTAAGCCCCTCTGTCAGAGTTTCTGATGGAGCGGCGTTGTTATAAGTTTTTATGTTATTTATTCCGTAATCCGAATCTTCAATTCCCAACAACCCCCTTGTTAAATCATAAAAAGCATTATCATCTGTAATATAAGTATCTCCATCTAATCCTATATCAGATTTTCTTATAGCTGACAAAGTTTCTATACTTCCTGAATCACTTCGGCTCGTTGTTTCTGTAAAAATATTTTTCATACCATTTTGTAATAATTCAACAGAACTGGCTAAGGAAGCACCCATTGCAGATTTCTTAGAATTATTATATAGAGCAGGCATGACCAAAGCGGCTACAATACCAACAATAGCCATTGATACCAAAACCTCTGCAAGAGTAAAACCTTTTTTTGTTATCATAAAAACTCTCCAATAAAATTCGTATTCTGATTATAACATGATATTGGAGAAAATGTGAATTTTACAAATTAGTGATTATATCGCCCGTTTTACCCACCTAATTTAGGACCATTGTATTTTTCATAAAGTTTCATAACATCGTCAGGTATCTTATCTCCGCGCACCATCTTCGCATAAGTTTCAGCGATAAATTCTCCGATGCTTGTTTGAGCATACCCTGAAACCTTGCCTGCTGTTTGCTGGTATTCTTGATTTGTCAAGAATTCATACAAATCAGGATAACGCTTTTTGAATTTTGTTGGATTTTTTTCAAACAATTCTTTGTAGCCTTTATAAGTTAAACCACCCCAACGGTTGTCCACATGAACAATTTCGGCAGAATGATTGCTTTTAAACAGATGGCCTTCTTTGACATTTTTATCAGCTTCCTTCCACGCTTCACTCCAAGAGAATTTCCAATGTTTCAAATCTAATTCTTTTAAGTTTTTCGCAAAATCCTGCAAATGTCCCATTTCATGATAAATGGTTTTTCTTGCGGTTACAAACGGAACGGGAACACCTAAATTTTTACCTATTTTTTCATGTAACTGAGAAAGCAATTCATTTAATTGCTCAGCCTGTTTTTCAGTAGATAGTTTTTTGAATTCTTCAACATCAACATTAATTCCGGCTTTAGTTAAATCATTTTTCCAAATATTTAAAGTTGTTAATGGCGCTCTTTTTACGTGTGCATCCCTAATTTCAGAGGCATTTAT
This sequence comes from uncultured Candidatus Melainabacteria bacterium, assembly GCA_934747335.1. Taxonomy (GTDB): domain Bacteria; phylum Cyanobacteriota; class Vampirovibrionia; order Gastranaerophilales; family Gastranaerophilaceae; genus CAG-196. The sequence goes on along the minus strand of CAKVGS010000001.1, from coordinate 81,510 downwards.
TAGAGTTTGTTTCAAATCTCTTTTTTCAGTAATAGTTAATGAGTTTGTGTCTTTGCGATACCTGCTAAGCAAATCCTTTGTATGATTATCAGGTTGAACAAAATAAGTGAATTGTTTTTTATTAGTATCAGTTGTCTTTTTAGCTGTTTCAGCTACCTCTTTTTTATTTAAGCCTAAAGAACCCTTCAACCATTCATCCAACTCTTTGTTGTTAAAGTTTCGAGAATTAATATAAAGTTCACCAAAATGAGGAGAATCTATTGTTTGGATAACACAAGCAGAGTATTTATCTTTTGCATCTACAAAATGCATTTTTTTAGGCATAAATAAATGTCCTTTATTGGCATTACTTACATCAACAAGTCCTCTGTTTGCATAATTTATGGCATCAAGCGTAAAATTACTGTCAACTTCACCTATTTTTAAAACTTCTTTTGCAAATTTTATACCCTCATCAACAGTTTTTGCTTCTTTAAAATCAATTTTTTCAGCAAGATTAACAAGTTGCATTTTTTCGTTATACAACTTTGTAAGTTTGCCTGATTGATGTTTTGCAAAACATACAGCACCAATTGCTAAACCGCCCAAAACACCCAAAGCTGTTACACCTGCTTTTGCAGCAGTAGACATCTTGTCTTTAGGCTTTTTGATTTTATCAGTTGCGGAAATTTCTACCGTATCAGTAGGATATGATAACGGCTGTGTTGCTTGTGCAGGAAGTGGATTTGACTCTACTCCTCCACGAAACGCAGGCGCACTTGGAATTTGAGAATTTTGATAATATTTTTGAGGTAAAATCAAATAATTGCCATTTATTGATGTCATACAAACGCCTTCTAATTTTTCTAACCTTATATTAATAAAGTCTTAAACAAAAGAAAAATTGCTAAATTCGGAGTAGAACATTAAGGATTTGTAACAATTCTCTCTTTTAATTAACACTAATGTTTTGTAGAATTTGAGTTGATATAACATTAAATGAACGACAATCGCGGCGCGATTGTCGTTCATTTGATAAAATTATTTATGGACAGTAGTGCGCAATAACAGGGCATTAGACTTTCAAGCGTACCGTCATTGCGAAGGCGATTAGCCTGAAGCAATCCAGCTTTTTTTAACTATTTTCTTTTATTAAAAAATCGTACATCGACCGAACTTTGCGAATTGGAGATAAACTTATTTTGGACACTGGTAAAAATGATGCAAAAGCAGAAAATAGTGTTATTGATAATTTATAAAAGTTAATAATTTGTCTAATATTAATCTTTGGGTTAATATAGAAATATGATTAAGGGGAAGATTGTAGTAGTCGATGATGAAAGAATAGTTACTTCTGCATTTAAGACATTGCTTAAAGTTGAAGGCTTTTCTGATGCTCATTTTTTTAATAATCCAAAGGATGCATTAACTTTTTTGAAAGATAATCAACCGGATTTAGTAATTTCAGATTTTTTGATGCCTGAAATGAACGGTTTAGAATTTTTATCAGAAGTAAAAAAACTTTATCCTGAAGTAAGTAAAATTTTACTAACGGGTTACGCTGATAAAGAAAACGCAATTAAGGCTATCAATGAAATCGGGCTTTACAGATACATTGAAAAGCCTTGGAATAATGATGATTTGATTATCAATATCAAAAACGGTATAGAAAGAAGCTATCTTTTAAGCGAATTAAGACAAAAAATTGCAGAATTAGAAGAAGCTAAAAAAGAATTGGAAAAATATTCACACAACTTGGAACAAATAGTTGAAGAACGTACGGCAGATTTGAAACAATCTAATGCAAAATTAGAAGGAATTTTTAATTATTGTGCTGACGGAATTGTAATTATTAACGAAGACGGAATTATAGAACAAGTAAATCCGGCATGCGAAACTTTAATCGGACTTGTTGGTGAGAAATTGTTAATGACCTCCATTGATGATTATTTGTTCAGCAAAAAGACTTTTATTTCAAAAGAACTGCACAAGCTTGATGAAAGCGAACTTCTTTTGAGAGAATTCTATATCAAAAATCCTTTGAGCAATACTGAAACGCCTGTTGAAATCAGTTTTGCAAGGATTAATCCTGATGATGAATACAAACGTTTTGTCGGTGTAATTAGGGATGTTACGGAACAGAAAAAATCAGACAAATTAAGAGATGATTTTATTGCAACGCTTACACACGATTTGAGAACTCCATTGTTAGCTGCTATTCAAACATTAACATTCTTCCTAAACGGTGCTTTGGGCGAATTGGATGAAAAACAAAAACTTTTACTTGCAACAATGCAAAAAAGTAACGAGGATTTGCTGGGCTTAGTTAATGCTCTTTTAGAAGTTTATAAATATGATGCGGATAAGTTAGAGTTAACAAAAACGAACTTTAATATGTATAATCTTGTTGAGCAAGTCTACAATGAGCTGCAACCGCTTGCACAAACAAAGGAAATTGAATTTAAGATTGAATGTACCAACAAGGATTTAACCGTAAATGCCGATAGAAGTGAAATCAGACGTGTAATTTGTAATCTTTGCGGAAATGCGATAAATTACACGCAAAATGGCGGACGAGTTGTTATAACTCTAAAAAATGAAGGTAACGACCTGATTTTTTCAATTTCTGACAATGGTTCAGGAATTCCTCAAGAAGATATTCCAAACATGTTCCAAAGATTTTCACAAGGTACGAGTAAAAAACGTTCAACAGGTACCGGCTTAGGATTATATTTGTCAAGACAAATTATAGAATCGCACGGTGGTAAAATCTGGTTGGAAAGTACGTTAAATAAAGGCAGTGAGTTTTCATTCCTGCTTACGGATTCAGTTATTCAAAAAGAAGGAAGTTTAGTATGATAAATACTTTGTTAGTTGAAGACCACGAGCTTTATAGAATGGGATTGTCAATGCTTTTAGATAAAGCAGAAGGAATTACTCTTGTTGCAGAATCAGCGGATGGGTTGGACGGAATTAAAAAAGCTCGTGAATTTTCACCTGATGTTATTCTTATGGACATAGGACTTCCAAATATAGATGGGATTGAAGCGACTCAACGTATTAAAGATTTTAATCCTGATGTTAAAATTTTAATTTTTACTTCACGCGATAGCGAAAACGATGTATTTGAAGCTTTTAAAGCCGGTGCAGACGGTTATATCATGAAAGGCGCAACACCTGAACAAACAATTTCCGCGATTAAATCCGTTTATGAAGGTGTTGGTTGGATAGATCCGAGCATTGCAAAAATGGTATTTTCAAACCTTCAAAAACCAAGCGCAAATGTTGTTACAGAACCTGAACCTAAAAAATCAGGAAATTCTTACGGTTTAACAGAAAGAGAATTGGATGTTTTAGAGCTTATGGTTGAAGGTCTTTCTAACCCACAAATTGCAGATAAATTAGTTATTACAAAAGCGACTGCAAAAGCTCACGTTCATAGTATTTTGCAAAAACTTTGCGTTTCTTCCAGAACTCAAGCTACGGTTACAGCAATGAAAGAGGGTTTAGTTTAATGTTTGAAGCGTTAGCCGGCATGATAATGGCTGCAAAAATCCATTTCAACCAAATGAAATATCCGATTATGAAAAAACAGGATAGAGTAGTTGCTGAAACAATTTATAGAAATAACGTGGATAAAGTCGGTGAAACTGAAAAATACGAAAAAAGCAAGATGCCAAAATCAGGCTATATGACGGTTGAAGAATACGAAAATGAATCTCGAGCAAAATCCAGACGTGAAATTAGTGCAAAAATTTTAGATAAAGCAGAGATGCCAAAAGATGAAAACATGGTTTATGTTCCGCAAAAGAAATTTCATCTTGTAAAATATAATGACCCCGTAGGCAGTCCTGAGTTGAGTTTACCAAGAAAATTAAATTTTGACAGACAAATAAACGCACAAGGAATTGTTTCCGGCGATTTTACAAAGCTTGTTTACCCTGCGGTTTATTATTACGCGCAATCAGATTGCACAAGTTGTGATTTGTTTTTAATAAATCTTGACCCTTCGCTATCGGATATTGAAAAAGTCAAGAAAGCTAATATTTTAAACAAAGTTGATAAACCTTTGATTTCAACAGATAAGTCGATAGATACAAAATTTATTTTTAGAACGCTCACTCCGATTGATTTTTCAAGTGACAATACAAAACTTGTAGTCAAAGAAAAAATCGGTTACAGGCATGATGGAATTTGGCAGACAAATTTATGGGTATATGATTTTAATAGAAAAGAAGCTCAAAAATTGCCACAAATTAGAGATGCGATTGTAAATTATTGGGCGCAAGCGGGTGGAGTCGATTTTGATGAAAAACGTTGGGATATTTATCCTTTAGGTTTTGACGCTAATGATGAAAACAGAGTTGTTGTTTGTGCTTACGCATACACAGGTGATGTTCCGAAATTTTTAGGTACTTGGAGTATTGATGTTTATGGCGAAAATTCAAGGCTGGAATCTTTGACAGGCTCAAGTATTCCGATTTCTATTGTAGGTTATAGAATGGAAGAAGAAGCTGAAGTTATTCCTGTTTCAGAAGTTGAATTTGATGCAAAACACGCCAAAGAGCTTGCAAAAGCAAAAGAAAAAGACGCTAAAGAAGCTAAAAAGTTTGATGAAAAAGTTAAAAAAGTAGAATATGAGCGTAAAATTCAGCAAATGGATATGGAAACAATGCTGAAAATTATGCAACGTCAAGAAGAAATGAAGAAAAATTATAAAAAAAATAAAGACGGTTTGACGGGCAACTAAAAATTATTAACTTACATAACCGCCAAATGCCATAACGTCTTCGTATTCAGCACCTGCTTCTAGCATTTCTTCTGCAGAAAAACCAAAAAGCGTAATCGTATCAATAACTTCAGCTTTATTGTTGATATTTTTGATAACAGATTCTAAAGCAGACTCTCTTGTCATATATTTAAATCTGTCGTTTATTCCTTTTTGAAGGCTTCGTTGTTTGGCTTTGCCCATACTACTTTGCCTCGCTTTCAAATGCTAAAAGAGCAGCCCCTATCATGCCTGAATAATTTCCCGCAGTTGCTATTCTAATTGAAGTTGGAGAAGTTACAATGTCACTGTTCACAGCTTCTTCAATTTTCTTCGCATCAACAAATTGAGCCATAGAGCCTGATAAAACGATACAATCAGGGTCAAACAAATTTGCTAAACCGTTTACGCCGATTGTAATATCATTAATCCAACGGTCAAAAATTTCTAACATTTTTTTATCGCCGTTTTTAACTCCGTCCATTACGTCATAAGTTGTAACGTCAGGATTATTAAGCATTTCTTCTGCATCAACTTTTAGAGCTGTACCTGATGCGTACGCTTCAAAACAATCCCAACTTCCGCAAGTACATTTTCTGCGCTTATCGGGATACATTTTGAAATGCATTTCACCAGCTGCACCTGATTTGCCTTTTAGCAATTTGTTATTAACAATAATTCCGCCACCAACCCCTGTTCCTAACGTAATCATCACAGAAACATTTGTACCTTTTGATGCGCCAATCTTGTATTCTGCCCAAGCAGCTGCATTCGCGTCATTTTCCAGAAATACTCTTTTTTTGCTTAATTCTTGAAAATTTATTGAAGAATAACCACTTACAAGATTTCCTGTTGAACCGTTAACAGCAGTGTTTTCATTATTCACAGCACCTGCTGTTGAAATAGCGATAACATCAACTTCATTTTCAAACTTCACGATTTGACCTTTTAAAATATCTAAAATTTCTTGAATAGATTTTGGCGTATGAAATTTATCAATCTCAGAAACAATTTTTCCTGTTTCGTCAATAATACTGCTATAAATTTTTGTACCGCCGATATCAAATGCTAAAGCTTTTTTCATTTTATATTCCTTCAATAAATCTTTTAGTAATTAATTGTGGTCTTGTAATTGCAGAGCCGATTACAACACAATGTGCGCCCAATTCGAATGCCTTTTTAACTTCTTCGGGAGTCCAAATTCTACCTTCTAAAATTACAGGCTTATCAACTGTTTTAACTAAAGTTTTCAATAGTTCATAATCAGGCCCAACTGTCGGCTCTCCGGATTCCATTGTATAACCGGCTAACGTGGTAGAAATTATATCCGCACCAAGTTTAGCACAGTTTATGCCTTCTTCTAAAGTCGAAATATCTGCCATAGCCAGTCTGTTTGCATTATGAATGGTAGAAATAATTTCTTCTAAAGTACAATTGTCATGTTCTCTAGAAGTCCCGTCAAACGCTACAATATCAGCTCCCGCTCCAATTAAAGCATTTACTTCTTTTAATCCGGGAGTAATATAAACGATTTCTTTCCAATTTGCAGGTAATCCGTCAGGCTTAGTTAAACCAATAACAGGAACGCCAAACTTTTTAGCGTTTTTTACATCTCTTGCACCTGCAACTCTAAGTCCGCCTGCACCACCGTTCACGCAAGATGCCATCATTGCTTCCATACACTCTTCTTTATAAAGCGGTTCATCCGGCATGGCTTGTGATGATACGATAACTTTTCCCTTAAGTTTTTCTAAAATTTCCATACATGAATTTTAGCATAAATAAAAAACTAAAAATTAAAGATTTACGTTATATTAAGCAAAAAATTAGGAGGCTTGCTGCCTCCTAAAATAATCTAATTTTTTGCATATCTTAAAAACGTTTGAACTTTTGTTTGCATCATTTCTTCAACAATGATAAATTTTCCGTTCGCTTGTTTTTGAAGAATCATATATGTTTTCAATTTGTAACTTTCACCTGATGGTTGTCTCAAAGATGAAACTTTGTACTTGTTATTACCTAATGGAGTTACAGTTACGTTAGAATAACTATTTGTGTAGTGTTTAAGTTTAGCACCGGCTTGTCCTAATTTCATTTGTTTAATATAAGTCGCGGTGTCTGTATTCACATTTTGTGTTGTGCCATCAGGCTTAATAACCTGTCTGATAATATTTGCATTGGGTGAATACATTTCAGTAATTGTCGGACTATAAGTATTTGCAGCTTTGATATAGCCATTGAAGAAATTCAAAGCACCTTGTCTGTCGTCGGCGAATACTGACAAACTTACCATTAAAAGTGCTAGTGTTGTTAATAATATTTTTTTCACGATAACCTCTCTGTTTGTATAACGATTGTGGGTGTGGAATTGTTCATTTTTTTAGAAGTCGTTAAGGCGTTAAGACTTTAAGACGTTTTATCATTCCAAATCAGGTAAGTCGCCCTTCACATCCGCGATTTCATCACAATCAAGATGAAAGACTTTATGAAGTGCTACAACGGCTTCTTTAGCTTGGTCTTCGGCAACTATACAACTGATTTTTATTTCACTTGTTGATATCATTTTAATATTAATATTTAAATCTGCCAAAGTTTTAAACATCTTAGCAGCTATACCGGGACGATCAATCATGCCTGCACCAACAATTGAAATTTTTGCGATTTTATCATCAACAAAAACATTGCTAAAATCTAATTGAGATTTAACTTTTTCCAAAATTTCCAAAGTCTTTTCCAAATCACCTTTATCAATAGTGAATGCAATGTCATTCGTATTAAGAGCTTTTCTGGCATAAGATTGTATAATCATATCAACCGAAATATTTTCTTTAGCTAAGCCGTTAAACAAAACAGCTGCAGTTCCGGGATTATCTTTAACATCACAAACAACAACTCTAAGTTGTGATAAATCTGATGCTACGCCTGTTACAGGTTTATGTAATTCCATTTCGTCAACTCCTAATATTAAAGTTCCTAAATTATCCAATTTGAATGTGCTTCTAACTCTTAAAGGCACACTGTATTGTTTTGCGGTTTCGACAGCTCTCGGATGAAGCACATTTGCACCGACTCTTGCTAACTCCAACATTTCTTCATAAGAAATAACATCTAATCTTGATGCATTGGGTACAACTCGCGGATCTGTTGTATAAACACCTTCGACATCTGTATATATATCACATCTTTTAGCGTTTAATGCCCCTGCTAAAGCAACTGCTGATGTATCAGAACCGCCACGACCAAGCGTTGTTATTTCTAAATCATCTGTTACACCTTGAAAACCTGCAACAACAACAACTTCACCTTTAGCTAAATGGGCTTTTATTTTATCTGTTTTTATATTAATAATTCTAGCTTTAGAATGCACTTTTTCTGTCATAATTCCCACTTGAATTGCATTCATGCTAACCGCAGGACATCCTTGCGCTTGAAGAGCCATGGCTAAAAGAGCAATAGAAACGCCTTCTCCTGTTGAAAGAAGCATGTCCATTTCTCTGGATGACGGATTTTCAGAAATCTCTTTCGCCATTTTCACAAGATAATCTGTCGTATGTCCCATTGCAGACACAACAACAACGATATCATGTCCCATCTCTTTTTCTTTTATAATAGCTTTTGCTACATTCTTTATTTTATCGGTATCTGCAACTGATGTGCCACCAAATTTTTGTACAATAATATCTTTCATTATTCGCACCTAATACATGTTCCTATATATTATATATACAAATACTTAGTTTTACAATTACTTTCTTACGTTTTTCAGAAATAAACGGGGAAATAAAAAATTTTTATAAATTTATCAGAATTCTATAAAATCTTTGCAAATTTTCTTCATTAGAATTTTCAAGCAAAGTATTAATTTTTGAGATTAAATCTTGTTTGTTTATATTTTCTGTATAATCAAAAAGCTCTTTAACTTCAACATTCAGCGCTTTTGAAATATTATCCAAACTTTCTTCCTTAGGAATTTGTATCCCTCTTTCAATCTTTGAAAGATTTGAAGCCTCCATATCCAAAATTTCAGCAAGTTTGAGTTGCGTCAAACCTTGTTTTTCGCGTAATTCTTTTATTCTTAAACCTAATTTTCTAGCAATCTCACCCATCTCAACAACAGGATACTATCTTTTTCATCAAGGATAAAGATTTTAGTAAGATTGCATGGGTTGACAAATTAGGCTTAATATGACAATAATATAGTATAAAGCATTCTAATAAAATTTATTTACACTTAAAATAAATTATGTTACTACATTTACCTAACAAGAAAGGAGCTTATATGGCTGGAGTTTCAATGAACAAGTTTGAGCAATTTGTGGAAAACGCTTATAGAGGTATCCCGGAACAAACCTCTACTGTTGAAGAGAAAGAAAAGGCGATTGCTGCTAAAAAGAAGATTTTGCAACATCCAAATTGTCCAAAGGAAACTAAAACTGCATTGTTGCGTGAAATTGCGACAATTGAAGGTGAAATTGCAGGAATAAAAAATGAACAGCACAATGCGTCTATGAATAGTAGTATTTTTCCTAATAGGAATGATTTAGGGTAATTGTCTGCAAAAGTTTATTTCAAAAAACTTTTCAAATAATTACCATAAATAGAACGTTACGCCGCGAGCGTTTTTTAGCGAGCGTTAGAGTGCAAGCTCTGCTTGCTAATCATCCATTTTGTTGAACGCTCGCAAGAGCGTAGGAAGCGGTAGCGTGTTTTCTCTTTCTTTTGGTCCTTTTCTTTCTTTTTTCTTCGCAACAAAAGAGAAAGAAAAGGACATTTCAAAAAAACTTTTTTATTTCAAAATAATTCTTACTTTTTTCTTCTTTATTGCGATAAAAGAAGAAAAAAGTAAGCAAAAAAGAAGAAATAACGCACCGTTTTCTACAACCTTACGGTTGTGGTCTGAATGGATGTAGCGGGTGAACCCGCACTCTTACGCTCGCTAAAAAACGCTCGCGGTGCGACTGTCGTTCAAATTTAATTTTAAGAATATGAAAAATATGAATATTGTTAACTTTTACCATGTAACAATTTCTTAACATATCCTAAAGTTTTTACAAAACTAGCCGTTAAATTATCTATAAGGAGTATTATTTTATGACAGAAATAAACCAAATCTCAAATCTATTTAAAAACTTTGGTGGAATAAAGTTCTCTGTAAAACAACAAGAAACTGAAAAGTCTTTATTAACATCCAAAACAACTTTAGACACTGTTAGTTTAAACAACAGTAAATCTGAAAAATTTGAAGAAGTTTTTGCAGAATTTGATAAAAATGTACCCGACTGTACATCAACAATTTCGGAAAAAGAGTTAGCAATCTCATATATTGATAGAATGCTTGCTTGTGATGACATTTCTGAAGATTTAAAAATTTATTGGCAAAACAAAAAATCTGTAATCAAAATGGAAATGCAAAGTATAAAAAACGAAGAAGCCAAAGGCTCGGGAGAAAAAGTTAATGATGTATGGAATGAATACGAGAAATTTGTAAATAAATATCGAGGTAAAGTTAACAATAATTTATCAGCAAAAGATAAATATGAATATTCAATAACTTACAATAGAACCGCACAAAGCTTCATTAAAAGACTTATGAATTGCGCAGATGTGACGGATAAACAACTTTCTATTTACCAACAAATGTATCAAAATTTTGAAAATGATATGCAAAATTGCAGACGCGATTTTATGAGTGCTAAAAATGAAGCAAACAAATAAGTTCAAAAACAAATTAAATCGACGCAAAACGACTTCCCTGTCTTGTATCACGTCTTAAAAATTCTCTATCAATTTTATTAAGACAATCAAGTTTTTTGCCAATCCAACGAGGGGCTACAAGCTCTGTCCTTAAGCCATTTCCTGCAAGGCGATGAATTGTTGTTTGCGGTGGTAAATATTCCAAAAAGTCACAAACTGTGTTTACATATTCATCTTCTGACATAAAATCGATTTCGCCTTTTCTATACATTTCAGCGAGTTCAGTTCCTTCTAATGCGCAAAGCATGTGAATCTTAACACCTTCAGGCTCAAGCTTCGCAATCGTTTTAGCTGTTTCCATCATTTCTTCATGATTTTCAAATAAATTTAAAATAACGTGCAAGCAAGTATTAATACCATACTTTTTAGTATTTTCGTACGCGTCCAAAAAACATTTATAATCATGCCCGCGATTAATTTTCTTCAAAGTTTTATCATGCACGCTCTGCAAACCGTATTCAACCCAAGTATAGTAATCTTTTGTAAACGAAGAAATCAATTTTAGCTTATCATCATCCACACAATCGGGACGTGTACCAATAGAAAGTCCCACAATATCAGGGTGATTGAGAGATGCTGTATAGATTTTTTCTAACTCGTTAACAGGTTTATACGTATTTGAAAAAGCTTGAAAATAAGACATGAATTTTTTTGCTTTAAATCTTCTAGCCAAAGTTTCCGCGCCGACTTTAACCTGTTCTTCTATGCTCAACCGGTTTGAATGCGCCTGTGAAAAGCTTCCGCCATCATCACAAAAAATACAACCGCGATTTGAGATTTTACCATCACGATTTGGACAGGAAAAACCTGCGTCTAAAGTTATTTTATAAACCTTTGCGCCAAATTTATCTTTTAAATGCTTACTGTATTGATTGTATCTTTTTTCTTCCATTTCAAAAATCTTATACGCTGATTAAATACCAAGTAACTAGTGTTAAATAAACCGCCAAACCTATAACGTCAATAGTTGTTGCAATTACAGGACCTGACGCAACCGCAGGATCAATCTTCATTTTCTTTAAAACTAAAGGTGTACAAGTTCCAATCATAGTTGCAATAGTCATATTCAAAGACATCGCAATACCTACAATTAAGCCCAATTCAAGGTTATGCTGCCAGCCCCAAGTTACAAAAGTTACTAACAAGCCAAAAATCAAGCCGATGCTAAGTCCGGTAACAGTTTCACGCATAATATGGTGCCAACCTGAACTTAAAGAAATTTGTCCTGTTGACATACCACGAACCATAAGCGTAATACTTTGTGTACCGATATTTCCGCCCAAACCGGCTAGTAGTGGCATAAATGCTGCAATTATCGGAAGCGCAGTAAATGTTTTATCGTATTTATTTGTAATAGTAACTGCAATAAATTCACCAATCAAAGTAATGAACAACCAAGGAATACGCGCTTTTATTGAGTGTAAAAGACTACCTGTTAAAAGGTCATCGTCTTCGTCACCCAAATCGGTTACGATACCTGAAGATGTCAAGATTTCATCCGTAGTTTCTTCTTCCACAATGTCTTGAACGTCATCCCAAGTAACAATCCCTTTCAAGTGGTTGTACAAATCGACAACCGGCAAGGCATTGAATTGGTATTTCATAAAGATATCGGCTATATGGTCTTGATAGTCGTCAACGTGAACTTTTACCAAATCTTTCGACATCAAATCAGAGATATTCAAATCTGTTGGCGCGGTGATTAGGTTTCTTAAAGACGCAACACCAACAAGGTGGTTGTTTTTGTCGACAACATAAACGTAATAGAGTTCCATGTTCTCTTTTTCGGCTTTGATTCGAATAGTATCAAGAGCTTCTTTTACAGTCATATTGTCATAAACCGTAAGCACAAGCGGTGTCATAATACCACCTGCGGTATCTTCGTTGTATGTCAAAAGTTCACGAATTTCAGAAGAGAATTTTTGCGGTAATTTGTCCAAATACGCTTGTGATTCATCCTCTTCCATATCGCCCAAAACGTCCGCCGCTTCATCGTGAGGAAGTTTTGAAATCAATCTTGACGCAAGTGCTTTATCAACATCACCCAAAATTTCGACTTGGAGTTGCGGAGGTAAGTATTCGATTACGTCCGCTGCTTTTTCTTCATCTATATGAGTAATGCACGCCAAACGCTCTTCCGGCTTAAGATTTTGGAACATATCCGCCAAATCCGCAGAGTGATAAGTCGCGAGCTCATCGCGAAGTTGCTGTTCTGCGTTTGTATCAATTAATTCTTGTATGCGGTCAATTGTGTTTTCTATGTTTGGCATGATATAATTCCTTTTCTTCGCACTGCTCTTAAAGGTTTTGAGTTGACAGTTGAAAGTGGAAAATTATTTATATGGTGCAAAAAATTGCACCCTACATTTTTCTAATTCAAATATGTTTAATATTGAAATTTTAGACTTAATCAATTTCTAAAACAACTTTCAACTGTCAACTCCACTCGGTATATGGTTTACGAGTCATTGCACGAGAAACCTTGCTTCTCGTGGTAATCCACTATCTATAATTCGTAAACTGCAACGGTGCGTCGTATTTTTCTTCGTTCTTTCTCAAAAGCTGAATTACTGTTTGCAAATCATCTCTGCTTTTGCCCGAAACTCTTACTTGTTCGCCTTGAATTGATGCTTGAACTTTTAATTTTGAGTCTTTTATATCAGCAACAATTTTTTTTGCCAATTCTTGAGTTAAGCCTTTTTTAAGGTTAAAAACTTGTCTAACGTTTCCACCTAGCGCGTTTTCGATTGTTTGAGCGTCAAGAATTTTGATACTCAAACCACGTTTAACAAGCTTTGATTGAAGAATATCATAAATATTTCTCAATTTCATTTCGTCGTTTGTCGTAATTGTTATTGACTTTTCGCCTTCTAAATCAATTGAAGAATTAGAATTTTTCAAATCAAAGCGTGACGTCAAATCTCTTTTTACTTGGTCAACAGCGTTAACTAACTCTTGACGGTCAAATTCTGAAACAACATCAAAACTGCAATCTTTCGCCATAATGAACTCCTAATTTGTTATTACATGTTAATAATAACATGAATAAAGTTGTTTAGCGTCAATATATTGACAAATAGTAAAATTCTCGTGTGTTGGCACTACTGTCAATGACAATTTTCATCAAATGAACGACAATCGCGCCGCGAGCGTTTTTTAGCGAGCGTAAGAGTGCGGGTTCACCCGCTACATCCATTTTGTCCACGCTCGTAAGAGCGTAGGAAGCGGTAGCGTGTTTTCTCTTTCTTTTCGTTCTTTTCTTTCTCTTTTTATTCGCAACAAAAGAGAAAGAAAAGGACATTTCAAAAAACTTTTTATTTCAAAATAGTTCTCTTACTTTTTCTTCTTTTTTGCGATAAAAGAAGAAAAAGTAAGCAAAAAGAAGAAACTACGCACTGTTTCCTACAACCTTACGGTTGTGGTTTAAATGGATGTATCAAGCAGAGCTTGCACTTTCACGCTCGCTAAAAAACGCTCGCGGCGCGATTGTCGTTCATTTTAAGTTTTGACTCAATGTTTACAACATCACTACTGTCAATTTTCACGAAAAATGTTTATATGCTATAATTAATACGAAATTATTTATGGTTGTAAAGGAGTTTTTATGAAACGAGCAATTATTATGGTTATCGATTCAATGGGTATTGGCGCAATGCCTGATTGTGAAGAATTTGGCGACATCAAAGAATGCAACACTTTAAGAAATGTATGCGCTTTTAACAAAGGACTTGATGTGCCGTCTTTAGAATTATTAGGATTAGGTAATATTCAAGATTTTGAAGGTATTAATAAAACAGCAACTCCAATCGGACAATATGGAACTTTACAAGAAAAATCCAAAGGTAAAGACACAACAACCGGTCACTGGGAAATCGCAGGACTTGTTTCAGAAAAACCTTTTGCAACATTTCCTCAAGGTTTTCCAAAAGAACTTATTGATAAATTTATAGAAGAAACAGGTTGTAAAGGGATTCTAGCAAACATTCCCGCAAGCGGGACTGCAATTATTGAACAATTAAACGACGAACACCACAAAACAGGTTTTCCAATCGTTTACACTTCTGCTGATAGCGTATTCCAAATTGCGCTCGATACGGATATGATACCGCTTGAAACTCTTTACAAATGGTGTGAAATTGCAAGAAAGATTTTAGATGAAGGTAAATACAATGTAGCAAGAGTTATTGCTCGACCATATAAAATAATCGACGGCAAACCAACCAGAATTTCAAAAGATAGACGCGATTATTCAATGGCACCGTTTGGCAAAACTGTGTTAGACAAAGTTAAAGATGCAGGTGCAAAAGTTATAGGTATCGGTAAAATTGAAGACATTTTCGAAAAAGCAGGTATAACACATGCAATACATACAGGTTCAAACAAAGAAGGTTTAGAATTAACTATTAAAGCGATTGACGGGACTTTGGATTTAGATAAAATTAAATATCCGAATGCTAATATTACTGATAATGATAGAGAAATTATTTTCACAAACCTTGTAGATACTGATATGCTTTTCGGTCACAGAAATAATGCCGAAGGCTATGGCAAGGCGATTGAAGAAATTGACGAATACTTAGAAAAAATTCTTCCACTAATCGGCGAAGACGATTTATTAATCGTTACTGCTGACCATGGTTGTGACCCAACAGTACCGGGAACTGATCACACAAGAGAACAAGTTCCTGTTTTGTACTATTCAAGAGGAATTGAGCCAAAAGATTTAGGCGTAACCGTTGGTTTTGACTCAATCGCACAAAGAGTGTCTGACTGGTTATTTTAATTTTTAATTTTAGCAGTATAATAAACATGTTCTTGAAGAAGAACTGTAAAATATAAAAAGGAGAAAACAAATGAACGTAACTATTGAAGATTCTTGTATCGGTTGTGGCGCATGCGAATCAATTTGCGATGCAGTTTTCCACGTAGAAGATAGAGCAGAAGTAAAAGAAGCTGGTATTGCAGGAAACGAAGCTTGTGTTGAAGAAGCAGCTAACGCTTGTCCTGTTTCAGCTATTACTGTTGCATAGGATTTAAAAATTCAAAACATAAAAAAACGGCGGACTTTTGAAAAAAGTCCGCCGTTTTTTGTTCTGAATGAATCTTGTTATAAAGCTTTAATATAATTACCCTAACGGGCAGACACCTCACCCTAGCCCTCTCCTGCAAGGAGAGGGAATAATCTAAAGTCGTTCTATTCATATCAAGTTTTAGGTGGGTCAGGTCTAACAAGTTTTGAGCATTCCCTCTCCTTGCAGGAGAGGGCTAGGGTGAGGTGTCTACCCGTTAGGGTAAAACTACATATTATCAAAATTTCCTGCAAGCACTCTCAATGCTTTATCTTCTGCTTTTTGCGCTCTGTCTAAAGCAGATTGCAAACCTGAATTATCAAATGTTTTTTGAATATTTGCAGCTGCCTGAGAAGGAATATATCTTCTTTGGTTTTCATTTGTTTTATCACTAGGGATTTTGCATTCAGATGATGGAATATAAGTATAATTATCTACGCCATTTTTCTTTGTTTTATGCGGAATTACATTTTTTGAAGAAGGAATGTATGTATAATTATCAACTTTTTCATCTTCAGGATAAACTTGAGGAATTACATTACTGTTTGCTTCTTTTCCTCTTGTTGCCATCATTTGACCTTGAGGGTTAATTTGTTGAACTTGCGGTTGTTTTCCATATTGTTTGATTCTTTGAGCTTCATACAATCTTCTGTTCAAGTCTTCTGCCAAAAATTGTTTTTGTTCTTTTTTAGCTGTTTCATCTTCTTCATGCTTCATTGAATCATAAGATTTTCCAAAAATTGTTGATGAAGCTTTTTTGATACCTGCATCCAAAACGCCCATTGAAATCAGACCCCAAATGACTAAACGCATTGGAACTCCGCCTACATTTCTTAAGAAGCCTTTTGAACTACGACCTATATTTGCAACAACATTACTACCTTTGTATCCTTTAAATGTTTCCAAATCCATTGTAACAAATTGAGCAAGTTTTCTGATTCCTTTTGTGAAAATATTTTGGTTTGGAACTTTTAATCTATTTTTTACTTCTTGTTTTGCAATTTTATATTCTGCTTTATTCGCAAATCCACCAGCGATTGCTTTTTCATTGAATGCTTTTAAAGCATTTCTGAATTCTTCTACCTGTGTCTTTGTCATGCCGGCATATTGCGCACCACATAATGAGTGCATCATCTTTAATGCAAGAGGGAAGGTTAATACCCAAGATGTTGATTCTATTACACCACCAACTGCTGTACCGATTTTTTGGTCATTGTCAGCTTTTTTAACATTACATCCTACTTCTACAAGAGCAGGAGCAATAAATAACAAAGCTCCAAGTTTACCACCACCGAATGTTATGCCTCTATGGAACATTTGCATTGCTTTAGACATAAAACGACCTGTTGCTGTTTTTGCTCCATCTTTTGATAAACTGTGCAACTTGTTATAAACTTCATCACAACCAACGGTTCTTTCAAAAGGCTTTGTTAAAGGTCCCATCCATTTTGAATAATTTCCGGCACCAATTTTTACTTTTCCACTAACTTTTTTAGCAGCTTCTTCAACGGTTTTGATATGCTCGCCAAACATATCTTCTTTTATTTCATTAAGCTGTTTTACGTTTAATCCCATTTCTTTAAGGATTTCTTTTTTCGTTGCAGCAACAGCACCATCACCTAATGTTTGAATCTTTTTGATTTCTTCAGGCGAACGTCCTAAACGATTTAAAAGTACTTGTACAACCGCTTTTTCTTCTGCAATTTCTGAAACTTTTGCAACATTAAAAGCAGATTTTAGCATTTTCTTTTCTGCGGAAGTCAAACCAATATCTTTTAATTGTGGACAACCTAATTCGCCAAGTTTAGGGTTTGAAGATTTAAAAAATGAAAATAAACCCGGCTCTTTTTTATCTTGCCCTAACATCAATGTATCAGCAATTTTAATAAAATCTTGAACAACTTCTTGCTTTTGGTTAAACATTTGAGATTTAACCATACTCCATTCAGGCATAGAAGGTGTATCGCGCATTGCTCTTAAGATTGCACTGTTTTGAACAACTTTTCCGCCTTTTTTCTTAAGTGAAGAAATCCCGCCTAAAACGGTTTGAACAGGTTTATTTTGAATAAGTTTAGAATTTTCTATGCTGTCACCAAGATTAACGGCTTTTTTAACCAAACTGTTTTCATATTTACCGCCGCAAGCTTTTGCATACGCATCAATTCCAACGCCAATACCAAGCCAAGTAGCTAAAGTTAAAATAGGATGTTCGATATATGGAGTAATCATTCCCATCGCATCCGCGTCTTTAAGAGTTTCTTTGAAACTCTTGTGCATTAAGCTGTTTTCGGGTACATAATAGTAACTCGGAATTTTTACGGGCTGCTGTTGCGGATTAGCTTGTTGCTGCCTGTATTGCATATTATTATATTGATTAATATTTGGATTAATCTGCGTCACAATAATAAACCTTTATAAACCTAACTATTTATATAAAGTATTTTGCTCACAAAAAATTGCCTCAAAATCATGATTTTGAGGCAATTTTGTAAAATTTTGTAACAATTAGATATTAGCCAACTGTTTGTAATAATCATGAGATTGTTCAAACTTGTAAGCCAAGTTAAACAATTTAGCTTCCGTAAGCTGCGGTGTCATGATTTGCAAGCCGATTGGCATACCGTCAGCATCAAATCCCGCAGGAACTGAAATTGCAGGAATACCTGCTAAGTTAGCAGAAATAGTTGCAATATCGGTTAAGTACATTGCAAGCGGATCTTCTGCTCTTGCGCCTAAATCAAATGCCGTAGTTGGGCAAGTTGGTGAAATAAGAGCATCAACTTGAGCAAACGCTTTTAAGAAATCATTTGTTACAACTCTTCTCATTTGTAAAGCTTTTTTATAATAAGCATCATAATAGCCTGAAGATAGAGCGTAAGTTCCAAGCATTATACGACGTTTAACTTCCGGACCGAAGCCTTCTGCACGAGTCTTACAATACATTTCAAGAAGATTTTTAGCATCAGCTGTTCTGTGACCGTATTTAACACCATCAAATCTAGCCAAATTAGAGCTGCATTCTGCTGTTGCTAAAATATAATAAATACCAATAGAGTGTTTCAAGTTTGGAAGTGATATTTCAACAATTTCTGCACCCAAAGCTTTGTATGTTTCGATAGCTGATTCAAGAGCTTTTTTAACATCAGGTGCTAAACCTTCTGACATAAGTTCTTTTACAACACCGATTTTCATACCTTTAACATCATTGTTTAGGCTGTTTCTATAATTTTCAACAGGCAATTTTAATGAAGTTGAATCATGGTAATCGTAACCTGAAATAACTTCCAACAATGCAGCCGCGTCTTCTACTGTTCTTGCAAACGGGCCGATTTGGTCTAAAGATGACGCGAAGGCAATCAAACCGTATCTTGAAACTTTACCGTAAGTAGGTTTCATACCAACAATACCGCAGAAACTTGCAGGAAGACGAATACTTCCGCCTGTATCAGAACCTAGTGCTAATGCTGCTTCGCAAGAAGAAACAGAAGCTGCTGAACCGCCTGATGAGCCACCCGGAACTTTGTTTAAATTCCAAGGGTTATGAACTTTTTTGAAAGCAGAGTTTTCGTTTGAAGATCCCATTGCAAATTCATCTAAGTTAGCTTTACCAACAATTGGAATTAAATTGTCTAACAATTTTTGAGTAGCAGTTGCGTTATAAGGTGAAACAAAGTTTTCTAAAATTTTGCTTGATGCTGTTGTTTTAGAGCCAACCAAGTTCATATTATCTTTTAAAGCAAGAGGAACACCTGCTAAAAGAGGTAATTCTTCTCCTTTTGCAATTTTTTCATCTACTTTTTTTGCAGTTTCTAAAGCAGTATCTTCTGTTAAAGAATTAAAAGCTCCCAATTTTTCATCAATAGATTTAATTCTATCTAGCGAAGCTTTTGTTAGCTCAACTGCTGAAACTTCTTTATTTTGAATAGCTTTGGATTGTTCCATCGCACTCTTTTTCAATAGTTCTAGCATATTATATATCTCCCATTTTGGTTTAATTATATCAAAAACAAGTAAAAAACTCTATTGGTCATTTTCCTTGTGTTTGCCTTCCATCAATTTTTCAAAGTCAGAAGGTTTTATATTCTGAATGAAATCTTTGAACTCTTGCGCTTCTTCTTCATCTTTTGCGGTATCTGTTGAAACAGAACCGTTCATAAGCACATTTGCCGTCACAAAAATAGGAGCTTCAGCTCTCATAGCAACTGCAATTGCATCTGAAGGACGAGCATCAATTTCTAATTTTTCATCACCTTTTGACAAAAATAATGTTGCATAATAAGTTTCTTCTTCAACATCATTAATTTCAATTTTATCAAGTTTATAGCCGGTTTTTTCAATAATATTAGCTACCAAATCATGTGTCATAGGACGAGCAACAACAAGCCCTTCAATACATCTGATAATAGCACTTGCTTCCGCAGAACCAATCCAAATCGGCAATGCTTTTCTGTTATCTAAATCGTGAAGTACTACGATTGGCGAATTCGTTCTTACGTCAAGCGCAATACCCATAACTTTCATTTCTATCATAATAACCTCATTTCAAATATGATTATAACACAAGCCTGATTTATATGTTATAATTCGACTATGAGAATCAATGCAGTTTTTAACAAACAAATTTCAGGATATGAAAATGCGCTGGAAATATTAGAAAAGGCGTTAATAGATAATAAAGTCGAGTTTAAAACTTTTGATATTGACCGATTGGGAAAATTTGGGAATTTTACATTTGTAATCGGCGGTGATGGTACGCTGTTAAAGTGCGCAAGATTTTACGCGGGCACTCCTGTTTTAGGTATAAATATAGGACGCCTCGGTTTTTTGGCTCAAGCCGGTATCGAAGAAATTAACAAAGCAGTTAAAGCGGTTATTGAAGGTAAATATTCGACAGAAGAACGTTTGATGCTCGAATCAGAAGGCGCTATCGCTCTAAATGATTTTGTAATCAAAGGTTGTATGACATCGCGCACATCAAAATTCTTTTTAGAAATTAACGATAAATTCGTTTGTGACTATATTGCAGATGGTTTAATAATTTCTACTCCAACAGGCTCTACGGCTTACGGACTTTCTGCGGGCGGGCCTGTTTTATATCCGACATTAAACGCGTTAGTAATCGTACCGATTTGTCCGCACACATTAAATGCTCGCCCTCTTGTTGTACCGATTGATGAGACGATTAGAGTAAAAACAAGTGACAAATTGCTTTCTGTTGCAGTTGACGGGTTCGACACAACAGAAAATGTTAAAGAAATTTCTATAAAAACTTCTGAAAAAAAAGCTGTATTAGCATTTCTTAATGATGATGGATTTTATTCCGTTCTTAGAAGCAAACTGCATTGGGGAATATCACCAACTAACTAGCACTTTATCATTTCCCACGCAGTTCTTGGACAAACGCCCGAACAAATTCCACATCCGATACATTTTTGATCATTTACGACATATGTTTTATTCTCATTGTTAATTGCTTTTTGCGGACAATTATTAAAGCATAAGTCACATCCGACACACTTTTCTTTATTCCAAATCGGTTTTCTGAGTCTTGCATCATCAGCCTCCGCCAAACCGAAAATTTTACCGTCATCTTCGACCAAATCTCCAAATAAACCGTCTTTGAACCATTCGGCATCTTTAAATTCTTTAACCGAAATCTTTTTCTCTTTTAATTCTTTTGGAAGCGGCATGATTTTTGACCATTTTGAGAAATCAAGTAATTCTTCTTTAAGTTCTAAACGCCCGATTGCGCTTAAGAAATCTTCCATGCCTGATTTTAGAAAATCTTTATCAAATTTATCCAATTTAACAACTTCAACGCACTTTGCAAGTCCGTCAACTTTTCCTCTGACATATACTGTCCCACCAACCATTCCTACGCAAGAACGATTTCCTAAAACAGAAGAAATATTATCGCAATCATATCCACAAATTACGGCAATCCCACCACCCATAAATTCAAAACTGAAAGAGCCTGTATTTTTTAATACCCAAAATTGCGGAGGTTCAAATTTTGGATCGTGCTTCATAAGCGCACCCGAACGAGTACCAACTCTTCCTGCAATATATATTTTACCGCCCGCAGCACAATGCGCAGCAGTATCTCCTCCATCACCTTTTACAATAATTTCAGCCCCTGAATTTAACCAACCGATATCAGCCGGTGCAGAACCTTCAACAATAATTTTCGTTCCATCCATTCCCATTGCCCCAACACGTTGTCCGGGATTTGTTATATGGAAGGTCAGGTTAGTATTGACAGAATGTCTGCAACCACCACCTATATCGTGTTGACCGCAGGCTTCGATTTCAAACTCACAAACTCCGTCTTCTATCTTCTGAAAAATTGTTTGCAAAAGTTCTTGAGTAGACATTCTGGTATTATCTTTTAAAGATTTTATTTTACAAATACCCATTTTGCATCTCCTGCTCGGTTATTAAAATACATCAGTCTTAATCGGATTCTTGAATTTTGTAATACTTCCTTGGAATAGAAGCTTAACAGTACCAACAGAACCGTTTCTGTGTTTTGCAATAATGATTTCGGCTTCACCTTTGTTTGCAGCTTTTTCAGCTTCTTCCTCTTCATCATTCGCATTTTTATAATATTCGTCACGATAAATAAACATTACAATGTCGGCGTCTTGTTCGATAGACCCTGATTCTCTCAAGTCAGAAAGCATAGGACGTTTATCAGTTCTACTTTCTACCGCACGTGATAACTGAGAAAGCGAAATAATCGGAACATTAAGTTCTTTTGCCAAAATCTTAAGACCTCTTGAAATACTTGAAATCTGTTGCATACGGTCTTCTCTACCCGTTCCTTCAATCAACTGCAAATAGTCGATTACAATTAAGCCCAAATTCTTTTCCGCCATCGCTAATCGTCTACATTTTGCACGAATATCCGTTATCGTACAACCTGCCGTATCATCAATATAAATTGAAGCTTCTGAAAGGTCATTCATCGCAACCGCAAGTTTTTCCCAGTCTTTTGCCTGCATATTCCCTGTTTTAAGTCTTTGTGAATCAACTTCCGCTTCTGAACACAAAAGACGTTGAACAAGCTGTTGCTTTGACATTTCTAAAGAGAAGATGGCAACAGGAGTTTTCGCTCTCAAGGCAACATTCTGCGCAATGTTCAGAGCGAACGCAGTTTTACCCATCGCAGGACGAGCTGCCAAAATAATTAAGTCAGAACGCTGAAGCCCGTTTAACATCGCATCCAAATCATAGAAATCAGTCGGAACGCCTGTTAATTGGCCTTTGTTATTGTATCTTTCTTCAATTTTCGCATAAGTATCATAAACAATATCTTTAATCGGAGAAAGTGATTTTGAAGCTTTTGCTGACGCGATATCAAAAATCAATTTTTCTGCAAGTTCCAAAGATTCTTCAATCGGGTTTAAATCATAACCTGAAGAAACGATTTCTGAACCCGCATTAATCAAAGAACGCTTGATAGCTTTTTCTTGCACAATTCTTGCATAGTATTCAACGTTAGTAGTTGTAATTGTTTTATAGCTCAAATCGTTTACAAATGCACGACCGCCAACCAATTCCAATTTTTGGTTAATATTAAGGATATCTGAAACTGAAACGATATCAATTTTATCTTGGCTGTTATAAAGCTGTAACATCGCATCATAAACATATCTATGCGCAGGTTTGTAGAAAGATTCAGGCTTAAGCTGTTCTACAATTTTGTTCATACAATTAGGGTTTACCAAAATTGCGCCCAAAATAGCTTCTTCTGCATCAATGTTTTGAGGCATCAAGTGCGATAAATCTTCTGCTTGTTGTGATGATTTTCTTTTGTTTGCGTAAGATGTTGACATTCGGACTACTCCTTCAAATAAAAGTGTATCAATAAAATTTGAGTTATTCAATAAATCGTTACGATTTGTGATGTTTATTTAAAAATAAAATATGAAATTTATGCTATCATGTAATTATGAGCAGAAACACATACCTTAATGGAAGCATAAAAAACGGCAATATTATGCGTTGGCCAATTAATAATTTGGTTGTTTATATTGCTCCTATGAAATTTTATTCAAAACCCGGAGAAGATGCAAAATACCGCAAAATGGTTTTGGATGCGTTTACGGTTTGGGCTGCTGCAACGGGAGGTAAACTCAGATTTCGTGTCACAAATGTATTAATGGAATCCAATATAAATGTTGACTGGAAAAGGGTCGACAGACAAGCTCTCGGACACTGTTATTTCAGTTGGGATGCACAAGGCAGATTATATGGCGCTGAAGTTTCAATAGGACTCACAGACGGCAGAATTCACCAACAATACGACAGTGATATAGAAGTTTACCACACAATTTTACACGAAGTTGGTCACGCATTAGGCTTAAATCACAGTCCTTACAAATCCGATATAATGTATACTCCGCACCAATACGGAGTTTCTGCACTTTCCGAAAACGACAAATTATCAATCAATTGGTTATACAGACTTCAAGCAGGAGCTTCTGTTAAACAAATTGCTTCAAAATATGGAATTTCAACTTCTACTGATATAGATTCCGTTATTAGAAAAATTGAATCAAAAAATGATACAAAGAATGAACAACCTCACATGCAAATTTCCACCAATCGGGATTTACTGACAGAAGCCGCTAATATTGGAGATTTAAAGCGTTATAACATGATGCTTCAAAACATTTCTCTTTCTTCAAATGTTAAGAATTATTTAAATAATAATCGCCAAAAATAAAAATTAAGCAATTTTTTCTGACATAAAAACTTTATAATACTATATGGTTGTTTAAAACTTAAGGTTATAGTATAATGAAAGTCGATTCTATGAATTTTAAATCTAGTGTGCTGTATAATAGAAAAATTGAGCAGGCAAATACTAAAAGCCCTGCGAATCCACTTAGGCTGAAAGCTAATTTATCAAGCTTGTCAGCCATGTCGAGCTATAATCAAGTTTCTATAAAACCGAAATTTGATTACGATTCTATGGAAATTTTAACAAAGGTTGATGCTTTATCAAAGCTAATTCCACACGATATGCATATTCCTTACAGCTTCAATCCGGCAGAAATAAACGGAGAACGTATTGTCGCTAAAGACGGCAGCCTTGCTTGCATTCGAGAATATGACAATGAAATAGTAAGAGATTATGTTCCATCAAAAAACGGAGAAAAAATAACACAAATTATTGAACGTGACCGACAAAATGGTGCCGTTATCAGCAAAATAGAAAAAACAGAAAAAAATAATGAAGAAGAAAAAATTAATGTTACTGTTTATGACGACAAAATAAATGATAAATATACAATGTTTCAAATTGAAAATGGAAGTGTTGCAAGTATAACAGAATTTTATGCAAATGGGAAAAAGTTCAGAACTTTAGTGAAAGATACATATACAAATAAACCTCAAAGGTATATGGAAGCAAAAGAAGACGAAAAAGGCGAGTTTATATTTACCGATGCAAAATTAAATTCAAAATGTGAAGTAATTGAAATTAAAAATGTTTCTTCAAACAAGGAAGTTTGTATAAAATATGAAGGAACTCAAAAAATTATAGATGTAAAACAAAAATTCATGGAAGACTGTGATTAAATTTACTGGTATTTCTTTCTAAAAACATTTATGGTAGAATGTACCATATTAGTTAAAATCAGAAAGGAATAAATCAAATGGAAAAATTAGCAGATATTGGCGTTTTTGGCGGTTCAGGTTTTTACAAGTTTTTGGACGACATTAAGGAAGTTAAAATAGAAACTCCTTATGGAATGCCATCTGATAGTTTATTCATCGGTAAAATCGGTGCGCACAAAGTGGCATTTATGCCTCGTCACGGCAGAAGCCACACTATTTTACCTCATTTGATTAATTATAGAGCTAACGTTTGGGCAATGAAAGAAGTTGGCTGTAAGCGTGTAATTTCACCTTGCGCAGCAGGAAGTTTGCAAAAACACGTTGAGCCTGGAAGTTTTGTTGTTTGTGACCAATTCGTAGATTGGACAGACGGCAGAAAAACAACTTTCTTTGAAGGCCCTATCGTAACTCACCCTTCTGCAGCTGAAACTTATTGCCCTGAATTAAGAAGATTGGCTGTTGATACAGCAAAAGAATTGGGAATTAAAGTTCACGAAACAGGTACTGTTGTTGTTATTAACGGCCCTAGATTTTCTACAAAAGCTGAATCAAAATTCTTTACATCTCAAGGTTGGGAAGTTATCAATATGACAGCATTCCCTGAAGCATATTTGGTTAAAGAAATGGATATGTGCCCATTAAATATTTCTCTAATCACAGACTACGACGCAGGTTTGGTTGGTGACGTTCCTCCTGTTTCACACCACGAAGTTATTCAAGTATTTAATAACAACTTGGATAATTTGAAAAAATTGTTATTTACAATGATTGAAAAAATTCCTGCAGAAAATGATAATTGCGAATGCGCTAACACAAGAAAGTGTTCGCAGTTATAAAAATGGATTGCCACGGGCTAAACGCCCTCGCAATGACAGCCAACTTATAAATCAAACGCCAAGTCATTGCGAGGAGCAGCGATTTTATTAGCGACGAAGCAATCTACGAATATTACGGCGAAAAGTTAAGTCGAAGGATTTATCATGATATCAAGAGCAATAAACACATTATTTTATTTTTACTACATCTTAATTATCTTAAGAATATTTTTGAGTTGGATACCGTCTATTGATTGGCTAAGCCAACCGTTTGCGGGAATACGCGCAGTTGTTGACCCATTCTTAGGAATTTTTAGAGGGATTATTCCGCCAATCGGTATGCTTGATATTTCACCTATTGTTGCAATCATTTTATTGCAAGTCTTGCAAGGCGTTGTAGTAGGGTTCTTGAACAGCTTAGGCATATAATTTATGGTAGATATTGAACTTATTCAAAAAGCAATTTCTTTGACTCAACAAGGTAAAATCTCGGAAGCTGAAGAAATTTATAAAAACATTAAAAAAGAAAACCCTGATAATCCTGATGTTTTGTCAATTATCGGGCTTTTCTATGTAAATATTGCGAACTACGATAAAGCCATTGAAATTCTTAACAAAGCAGTAAAACTAAAGAAAACTCTTGGTACAATTTCGGCTTTAGGTTTTGCATACTTTGAACAAAGAGAATTCGTAAAAGCAGCTGAATATTTAGAAGAAGCTTTAGAGAACGGTAAAAACGAAGACATTTATAACAAACTTATTCTAAGTCTTTTTGAAATTAAAAACTATAAAAAAGCAGTCGAATTTGCAAATAAGATGTACGAACTTTACCCTGAAGATACTCGAGCAATTACAAATAAAATTAAAGCTCTAACTCAACAAGGAAAGATGCTTGAAGCTGAAAAGCTTTGTATTGAAAGCCTAAAAAAGACTCCTAACATTTCTTCACTTTGGTTCCACTTTGGATTTTTGAAAGAACTTATTTACTGCGACGATAAACAAGCTATTGAATGCTACAAAGCTGCAGCCGATTTGGGAAACCCGCAAGCTTTCTACAACATTGCCGTAAGCGCACAAAAATTGGGACAAAAAGACGAAGCAGAAAAATATTACAAAAAAATGCTTGAATATTTTCCAAATGACGTAGAAACCGAAACTTCACTCGGCATGTGCTACCTTTCACAAAAGCGATTTAAAGAAGGCTACGATTTGTTTTTCAAACGTGCAATTGCGCCATCTTGCAAAAAGTCTGAAAACTTGTGGAAAGTTGGCGACAAAATAGATGATGAAATTGTTGTAATTTGTGAACAAGGATTTGGCGACCATATACAATTTGCAAGATATTTGCCACTTTTACCAGCAAAAAAAATTAATGTTGCTGTGCACAAAAGTTTAAAAGCATTATTTTCCCCAAATTATCCCAACATCAATTTTATAAACTTTGATGAAATTAATCCGAAAATGCAAGCGCTTAGAATTACTGATTTAGCGTATATTTTAAATATGGATTTTGATAATATTCCATTTAGTGAAGGTTATTTAAAAAGTCCGAAAGCTGAAATTACAAATGATAAATTAAAAGTCGGTTTATGTTGGGAAGCGGGCAGTGCAGGCATTAGAACAATGATAAACCGCACAATTAATATCAAATGTTTCAACGAGCTTTTAAAATTAGAAAATATCCAAGTTTATTCATTCCAAGTTGATGATACACTAAAAGGCTGCGAACAGTTCCCGCAAATGATTAACCTTGGGAAAGATTTTAAAGATTTCACTGATACAGCAAAAGCTCTTATGGCAATGGATGTTTTAGTAACTGTTGATACGTCCGTTGCACATCTTGCAGGAGCTTTAGGTGTAAAAACATATTTACTTCTTCCTTACGCTACGGATTGGCGTTGGTTTGACGATACCAAAACAACACCTTGGTACAAAAGCGTGGAAATATTTAAACAAACCGACAGCATTTCTTGGGAAGAGCCAATAACCAATATAATAAATAAACTTATGTAAATATTTATTAATATACAGCCATAAAACAGCAATTTTTTCTATTTTTATTACTTTTTATAATTAAGGAAATAAATTAGGGAAAATTATGGCTGAAATAAGTACAAATTATAGCAATTATAATGTCGGTTATCAAAGAAATAATGTCAAACAAAATCAGACTCAGCCAAGACCTCAGATAACGGCAAAAGAATATTACAGACGCGAAGCCAGAAAAAATAACGGGCTTATTGAAAAATTCCATAATTGGCTTAAAAACATAACAGGAATTGGAGTTGGCTCTAAAAAAGTCTTAGCTGAAATTCAAAAAGCCGAAAACGGTAAAGCTACTGCTCAAGATGTGCAAGCAAAAATTAAAGAATATAATGCATCTCAAGAAAATTCAGCGCAACTGTTGGGTGATGCGGTTTCCGTTTCAGCTTCAGGCGCAACATTCTTCGGCTTAAATAAATTATTCAGTCGAGCAAAAGGTTGTATTGATGTTAATAAGCCTTTGACAGATAATATTGCCAAAATGATTAAAAACACCAGGGAAGAACTGGTTAATGATGCAGAAATCCCTGTAAAAAAGAAAAAATTAACAAATCGTTTATTTAATATTTATGAAAAAACTTTTAATACATTAACATCAAACAAGAAAACTTTGTTAATTA
Organism: uncultured Candidatus Melainabacteria bacterium; assembly: GCA_934747335.1. Taxonomy (GTDB): domain Bacteria; phylum Cyanobacteriota; class Vampirovibrionia; order Gastranaerophilales; family Gastranaerophilaceae; genus CAG-196. The sequence goes on along the minus strand of CAKVGS010000001.1, from coordinate 52,835 downwards.
CAGGTTTGGCAAGCGCCTTTGTCGGTGGGCTAACTAAATATTGGGCTTTAAAATTCAACAGAGTCGGCTCTGATGAATTTAAAGTTGATGATAAGATTTATGGTAAGAAAAAACTAAGAAATCCTATGCAGAAGAAGGCTGCAAAATTAAGCAAAAAGCAATTAAACAAGGAACGCAGAAAGACTAATTTTAAAAATTTTGTATCAGGTACAATAAATGGTTTAATGATGCCTGTTATGGCATTAGGCGGAATTGTCGGCGCGCCGATTTATTTGGCAGGAAATATGCTAAACAGATATTTTATTGCCAATAAAACTGACAAGAATAAATCTGTAAACGGATTTATGGAAAACCTTTCACAAAACGCGTTGGCAACAGGACTCGTAAGTGCAACATTAGCAATTCCTTTAGTTAAAAAAGGAAATTTTGCAAAAATATTCAATGAAAATATGGCAAAAGCTTCTAAAAAATTAGCAGAAGCTAATCTTCAACCTGCTGAATTTAAAGGAATTTCAGCTTATAAGCAACTTGAAGGTACAATGCTTGAATCTTCAAGTGTTAAATCAATTATTGAAGGAGCAGGAAGCGTTGAAGATAAAATCAAACAACTTACAAAAGAAAATCTTTTTGCGGTCAAGTTTAAGCAAATTTCAGCGGATGGTTCTGAACTAACAACTGCACTTCGAGAAAAATGTCCGCCAACAAGAACATTAGATGAAGCACAAAAATACATCACCTCTAATCTTGGAAACGGTTATAAAGTAAGTAAATTACTAGGTGTCGGAACTGTTGCAGAAACTTATCTTGCAAAGAATTCATCAGGTAAAGATGTTTGTATAAAAATCTTAAAAGATGGAATCACAAAAGAAAAAATTCTAAACGACAAACAAAAATTTATCGACATGGTAAAAAATATGTCAAATAAATCGGCAGACGAAAAAGATTATTTGCTTAGAAACGTTGAAGATTTAGCCGATGGTATTCTTAAGGAAGTAGATTTAAAAAATGAAATGGATGCTGCTTTAAAACTCTCTAAGACTACGAATGTTGCAAATGTTGTTAAGCCGATTGAAGTTAAAAATAATGTTTACGTAATGGAAAAAGCAAGTGGCGTAAGTTTGTCTTCATTTATGGATTTGAATAAATTATATCTACAAAAAGAAGCAATTGAAAAGCTTGAAAAAGACCCAAGTCTTAAAGCAAAAGGTCTTAAACAAATTGACGAAGAAATCAAACGTGTAACAGAAAGAATGCCTGATTTTTCTGATGTTAAATTAAGAAAAAGCGATACGGATTATTTGTTGAAAGAATATCAAAAAGTATTTATTGAACAATTCCATAAAATTGATAAAAACGGAAAAGTGATTCACGCAGATATTCACCCAGGTAATATCTTTATTGACCCGAATGTTTTGAAAACAAGACGCGGAAAATTGTTTACATTGATTGATACAGGTAACACTATTGATATGGGTGTTGATCAATCGCTTAGAGCATTGAATTTAACAAGCTATATTAAACAAGGTAATGTAAAAGATATTGCTGAGTATGTTCTAGAAGGTGCAAAACTTCCTGCCGGCATGGATAAAAATGGTGCAGTTGATAAGGTCGTGAATGAATTTAAAGCTTGTTTCTTTGATAATTCAACAAAACTGGAACAAATGAACGATGAGAAAATATTAGCTTTAGCGGATAACATTATGCAAAAGTACGATATTATTCCAAGCTCATCACAACTAAATTTACATAAATCACGAACTTCTGCTAAAAATTCTTTAGACGATTTGAATCATGCAATTATGGGATTTGATGTAATAGATGTTATGGGACATGATTCAAAAACCGGTAAGGCTTTATCCGGAGGTAAAAAAGGCTTGGAACATCTTGCTAAAAATAAACTTTATGACACAATGGTAGCAAAACAAGAAAAAGAAAACCTTAAACAACTTACACCAATGCAAAAATTGAAACAAAAGAATAATCCAAATGCTCCAAAAGCAAATAGCGAAGAATATTTAACTTATTGGCTTAAGCAAAAAATGCTTGGTGATGTAAAATTGGATTAGAAGATTCTAAACTCCTGAACCTTTAACCTCAATTTTCTTAAGTCGCTGTTCAATTCTTCTGTACCATTTTAATTTACGTTGGAACAGAGTATCGTAGCCTTTAAAATGCCCTTGACTTATATCATAAAATTGTTTGTCACATAAGTCTTGCAATTTGTGTGCTAAAAATTCCGTATATTCTTTTCTATTAGGCTTATCACTGTTTAATTCAATGATTTCTCCCATTTCTACTAGAACTTCAGGACGATTGTCACGCAAGAACATATAATTTACAGCAATCGGCATAAGAGCAACTTTGCCATATTTTTTAGCGGCTTTTTCTGCAATATATGTTAAACCTGATTGAAATTCTATTGGTCTAAAGTTTGGCGGCTTAATAATACCTTGAGGAAAGATATAAAGAATATTATTTAAATTTCCCAATACTTCAACCGAATATTTTAAAGCCTCCATTGAAGCTTGAGCAGATTTCTTATTAACATTATACGCTCCGCCACGCCTTAGAAGTGGGAAACGATTAAGCTCCTCTACCATCAAACGAATTTCTTTTTTGAAAATTCTGTTACAAATATTATATCCTACAATACCGTCCCACCAGTTGCTATGTGGAGCAAACATTATGATTGGAGTATCAGGGTCTTTTTTGTAAAAGTTTTCAGCACCTTTAAAACGGAAAGCGTAAAATCTGTTTTCCAACATACCATAAAAAAACCTATCTGCTACCCACAACCAAAAGGGTGAAGTCTGCGCCGGACGGAATTTTTCATTTATATTTCTTAATTTAGTCGGCGGAACTTCCGAATATAAATCCTCTAAATTTATCATATATCTATCATACACATTCAAGCCATATTTGTGAATATCTAAGAGGGGAATTTTAAATAAAGTTTACAATTGCTAAAAAGTTTTCAATAAGCTATATTAATAATAAAAAAAGAGCTTTTAAAAAAAGCTCTTTCATTTTTTAGTTAGTATAATTTATTTTGAAACCTTCATCTACAACCCTTGCGGCACAAGATAGACCATCACCTTTTGGGTCTTTGCCTTGGCAACCTGCTTCTGTATCCCACAAAGGATAAGTTTCAGGGTCGTATTTATTAGTTGCTTCACTGCCGTTCGGATATAAAACACCATCTTCACCAAGCACTAGTGAATAGATATCTTTACCAATGATATTAGGTCTTTTATCCCCATTAACATCCAATAAAATTTCTGCTACCGGATGGCAGAACAATTGGTCTTCAGTACATCTTCTAAAAGTTCTGTCATTCATAAATTTGATATTCAAAGTAGCTGTATTTGGAAGATAAAATCTAACAGAATTATTTTCATACTCAGTATTAGATAATGTATATATTGTATCAGGCCAATTTTCATCAACCTTGTCTACTTTAAAATATTTTCTCAATTCTCTTGTAATATCGTCATTTTTAGTTGTAATGTCTTCTGTTACGAAATCTGACCAAAGCGTTGTATCTCTCAAATCTTCAACATCTTCTTGAGCCATCATTTGCTTAAATCCTGCGTTTAGCACATTGATATTTGTTTTATAAGAATTTGCCCAAGTATTTTTGTTAATATCTGATAAAATAACAGGCAAAGTTATGGCAGCAATCACACCCAATATTGTGATGGTAATCAAAACTTCTGCCAGAGTAAACGCTTTTTTCATATTAAACCCTCTCTAATTATAGTTACTTTCTCATTTTAACAAATTTTTTAACTCATATCAACTCGATATTGCAAAGCCAATGTCAGATGTTTTAACTCAATATTTTCTTTTGCTTCTAAATCCGCAATCGTCCTTGCCATTTTTAAAATTCTATTGAATTTTCGACCTGAAAGCATATACTTTTGAGCAGCCTCTTTCAAAAACTCTGATGAAATTTTATCCAATTGGCAGAATTGTTTAATCTGTTTTGCGCTCAATTCTGAATTCGTTAAAATATTTTCGTTTTTATATCTTTCAGCTTGAATTTTTCTTGCTCTCACAACTCGTTTTCTGATTTCAGATGATGGTTCGGAAGTTGTTTGAGTATTAACAAGCTCCTCTGTCGTTAATCTTGGCACACTTACGACCAAATCTATTCTATCCAAAAGTGGACCTGAAAGCTTGGATTGATATCTTTTTATCTGAAAATCAGAACAAGTGCATGGTTTTTCTCTATCACCTAAAAAACCGCAAGGACAAGGGTTCATCGCACCGACAAGCATAAATTTTGCAGGATACTTAATAGAATTTTTGGCTCTTGAGATAACAATTTCACCATCTTCTAAAGGCTGTCTTAACACCTCCAGCACTTGCCTTGGGAATTCAACCATCTCATCCAAAAACAAAACGCCTCTATGCGCAAGCGTAATTTCTCCGGGCTTTGGATTTGAACCTCCACCAATAATACCGTTAGGCGAAGCCGTATGATGGACAGCCCTGAATGGTCGATTTGTAACCAAAGGTTTATCCTGCTCGACAAGCCCGCATATACTATAAATTTTTGTAAGTTCCAACGCTTCTTCCAGCTCTAATGGCGGCAAAATTGATGCAAAACATTTTGCCATAAGCGTTTTTCCTGAGCCCGGAGAACCTGTCATAAGGATATTATGTCCGCCGGCAGCCGCAATTTCCAACGCTTTTTTAGCCTTCTGTTGACCTTTTACATCTTTAAAATCAAATGTAAAATCAGTTTGAGCATTAGACTCCAAGTATTCATTTATATCAACTTTTGTTTCAGCTATCGGGGTGTCCAAATAATGATTGACGATATCGCCAAGGTGTTTTGCGCCATATACTCTTACACCCTGCACAAGCGCGGCTTCTTTTGCATTTTCCGATGGAACAAAAACCGTTGTAACACCTGAATCTTTTAATCCGCTCACAAGCGGTAAAACACCATTAATTTTTCTCAAAGAACCATCCAAAGAAAGTTCGCCTATAAATCCTGTATTCAAGTCATCCTTAATATCAATTCCCTGTTCTTTTAAGATACCAATCGCAATCGGAAGGTCAAAATTTGTGCCTTCCTTTCTAATATCCGCAGGGGCCAAATTTACAATAACCCGACCCAACGGAAAGGAGTAGCCCGAATTTTTTATTGCCGAATGCACACGTTCACGCGCTTCTGATACCGCATTATCGGGTAAACCTACAATACTAATGTTAGGAACAGAATTTGCAACATCTACTTCAACTTCCACACGAAAAGAATTTATACCCGCCGATGCGGCTGTTATTGTTTTTGTAACCATCGAATTTATTATAGTATAAAGATATGTTCGTTACAAACTCTTAATATTTAGTCAATTTTATTGCACAAAAATACTTTATATATATGTGAAGTGATAATACAGGTAATTGGTGTGATAAATCCTATACTTTATCAAAATCAGGTCAACAAGTACCCTGAAATATATAATGATTATCAGAACATGCGCATGGCTGTGCAAGGCAAATCAAGCGATGCCGCGCTTGAAGCAGTTCCTTTCTATGGAAAGATTAACAGTTTGCCTGACAAATTAGAGCAAAAAGATTATTTGCCTGCAACAGGTATTGCAACACTTGCGATTATGAATGGTCCCGAAGAAATCAATGATGTGATGAGTGCGTATAAACAAATTAAAAACGGTTTTCCAAAACCTGTTTCGTTCCATTCGGGTTATGATAACAAGAAAGCACAACATCCGTTTTCATTTTTCCGTGGAACAATTTTGCATAAATATTTAAACCCATTGTCTGAAGATTGTCCAAATCCGAAACTTGCAGGTTGGTTAATAGAACAGGACAAATGTTTGTGGGACACAAAGTTCGAGGAATGGGTAAAAAAGAAGTTGAATATAGAAACTGATAAAATTGAAACAAGTATTGAAGAAATAGATTCAGATTTAAACAATAAAAATTATGTTTTAGCAAAAAAATTTAAAACAAATAACCCTTTTAAAGATATAACAGCAAGAGCATTGACACGAACAACAAAACTTGGAACAATAGCTCTTGGTAGCATTGAAGCTGTACATGTTGCTCATGAAGTTTCAAATGGTAAGAATTTCTTTGAAGAGGCAGGAAAATCAGCTTTGACATTGGGAACAACAACAGTTGCAACAGGAGTTTTAGGTGCAATTGGCGCACAACATCTTGGGCCAACAGGTTCTCTAGTAGGTATCAGCGCAGGTGCTTTAATTGGTGCTTTAACAAATAATGCAATTAATTAGAACGTTTAAAATATTTTAATGTAGCTTCAATACCTTCGTCAGTTTTGTTCATGAACTTTTTTACGGCATTAATTGTATCTATGGCATCTTGCTTAGATATTTTCTTAAATAAAAATACATCATATCTTAATCTGCTTAACCATTCTGTTGATACATTTTTTTCTAAACTATAATCCTCTTTTGCCCAAGCCATGTACTTTTGATTTACAGCTTTGAATTGTGGTTGTTGGGTTGTTATTTTTTGAATGCGCATATAAACTCCTTGAAGTTATTGTAGCATAAAATTATTATTTTTCGTTGGGCAGGTATGCCCAACCGACCAACCCAAAAGCAAAATCTGACAATTAAAAATTATTTAAATAATTTTCCATTGTCCATATTCTATTTTACTTGTAAGTTGGGCTTTCAGCCCAACAAAAAACTACGAATCAGGAAGCATTGAAGATATTTCCGCAACAATTCTTGAAATATCAGGTCCGCCAAAAATAGCTTCCAAAATCAAGCTGGAATTGATTATTGTAGTTTCACGATACTCCATTGTATCAATATCTATAATATTGAATTCAATATAATCCTCGCCAACATAAGTAACTTTTCCGTATTCTGCTCCTGTTGCCCATCTCAAAAATACATACTTTTGTTCAAAAACTTTAAGTCTGTTTACTAATTTCATCTAAATACCTTCGCCTGTGTATATAATATTATTAGTTCAAATTTTAATAAAGTCAAATTAATCAAAACGTAGTAAGAAATTCTTTAAAATTTCTGCGTCTTCAGGCTTTACACCACAAAATTTAAAGCTGTATAAAAATTCTCCAAACTCTCCGAGAGAAGCTTCTCTAACAAATTTTGTCTCAACAGTCATGCTACCCTCAGGAAAGTTAATTATTGTGTTCTTAGGCAATTCTAGTGTTAGCACGCCTGATATTTTTTTATAAATACTTGAGAATGATTTTTTTGAAACAAATGAAATACCACCCAAAGATAAATCATAGGTTTTAGTTTCAATAACAAATCCGTCATTAAACGCGATTTTTACAGGCAATTCAACTTCTTTTCTAGAACTTGAACGAAGTTGAACAAAATCCCATTTGCTTGGAATTGACACTTCGTACATAACTTCACTTAATGACATATTAGAGTCCAACAACACAACTTGTGATTGATAAACACCATCAGTTGTATAAACTTTTAATTCTGCTGCAATTTTTCTTTTTGGTTTCTTAAAATTCAACGGCGTAGGAGCTGCAAAATAGCATTCATTCGCATCCATAAAACGCAATTTAACGTTAATTTTCTTTCTTGCACCATTATCTACATATATTAAATAAATTTTAGTTACGTTTGAATCTCTAAGAATATTGTGTTGCATAAATCTGAACTCTCTTACTATTTACCTTATTAAATAATATCATATTTTTAAGAGAATTACAACTCGTACACGCTTGACGCTGATTAAAAAAAACGGTAAAATTTTAATTATATATTTAAAGGGGATTCTAAAATTAAATGTGTAGAATTGGCGCAATAAAATCGAAAAAGAAATTACACCCTTCTTTGGCACTAAAGCTTATGAGAAGCCAACAAGAAGGACATGACGACTCTGGTTTTGCATTCATTATGCAAGATATGGGCGGACTATTTGAAAACTACAAAGATTTACCGCTTCTTTCAATGGCCGCAACCGTTGAAGGCACAAGACTAGCAGAAGATATTCTGCGTGAAATCGGTTTTTCTCGAGTTATGCAATGGTCACCGAATATTAACAACAAAAAAGGCTTGAAAATTGAAGCAATGCCAAATTATATATTTGAAGTTGTTCAATATCCTAAAAGCTATAAACACGCAACGAAAGAAGAAAAAGAAGAGTTACTTATTGATACTGCAATAAGACTTAGAAAAGCCTTAGAACAAGACAATTCAGGCTACATCTATTCTTTTTGGCCAGATACTTTAACTTTAAAAGAAATAGGCAGTCCTCGTGATATCGGAACATATTTTGATTTGTGGGAAGGCAATAAGGATTTAACATCCAGCATAATTACCGCACAATGCAGACAAAATACTAACTACGACATTGTGCGCTATGCAGCCCATCCGTTTTTCTTGGAAGGCTATACAGGTTTAGTAAACGGCGAAAATACGTTCTACGAAAAAAACAAATATTATCAACAAAAACTTTACAAAGGTTATATGGGATTTGAATCCGACTCACAATGTCTTTTGTACACTTTGCATTACATAAATAAAATTCTCGGTTGGCCACTACAATACTTTAAGCACACAATTACACCTTTAGGGTACGATGAAATAATTAAACGTAATGACAAAGAGATTCTGTTAAGAATAAAAGCTTCATTATCGCATTTGGAAATTAATGGTCCAAATACGCTTCTTGCAGTGACTCCAAACAAAGAACTTCTTTGTGTTTGTGACTCCAAAAAGCTTCGCCCTGTTGTAATCGGACGCGATAAAGATACGGTAATTATGACATCAGAAGTTGTCGGAATAAACGATTTAATGCCAAATAGGGATATTTCAGAAGATATTTATCCAAACGAGCATGAAACAATAATAGTTAGAGATGATTTGACGGTGGAAAGATGGCAGCAGTAAAAATTAACGAACTTCATAAAAGTGACTTACCTTGGATAATTGAGTATGACGAAGAAAAATGCATAGGCTGCGGAAAATGTACGGCGGCATGTTCTTTTAACGCAATTACTCCTGCGGTCGAAACAAGAAAAACAAACTCGATTTTAGCAAAATCAAAAGCCGAAAAAGTTTTGGTAATTAAACAAAGAGTATCTTTGGATAATTATTGCCACGGCTGTGGCATGTGCGCAAATGTTTGTCCAAACGGTGCAATAAAAGCGGTTAGAAACAAAGACGACAAATATTCAGTTTCTTATAGAGCAAATAAAGCTGACTCATTCAAAAAAGGCGGACGTTCAAACTTAAATACCGAAGGTCGAACATTAGACAAAATCAAAATCGGCAGAATTTCACAAATGACCGACCCGTCTTTGGACGCTCAAAGACACACATTTGAACTCAAAACTCCGTTTGGGCGAGTTTTGAAAGCCGATAAATTGAATTTCGACGTTAAAGACGGAAAAATCATTGAAACAGCTCCACTTCCGCCTAACAGATGGATTTATCCGATAATTTTCGGTGATATGTCAATAGGTGCAGTTTCTTGGCGTATGTGGGAAGCGATGGCGATTGCAACCGCTTACTTAAATGAAGTTATGGGAATTCCAATTCGTATGTGTACCGGAGAAGGCGGAATTCCGACTAAGCTTTTAAAATCACGATATGTAAAATATATGATTTTGCAAATCGCGTCAGGTCACTTCGGTTGGAACAGAATTATCAAGTCTTTGCCTGAAATGACAGAAGACCCTGCCGGTATTTTAATCAAAATCGGTCAAGGTGCTAAACCCGGTGATGGCGGTCTTTTGCTTGCGAGCAAAGTTGCAAAATATGTTCAAGAAATCAGAGGTGTTCCAAAAGCAGATTTGCTTTCACCACCTACGCATCAAGGGTTGTATTCGATAGAAGAAAGTGTTCAAAAAATGTTTTTGTCTATGAATGCTGCGTTTAACTTCAAAGTGCCTGTTGCGATTAAGGTTGCAGCATCAGTTACGAGCGTTTCTGTTTATAACAACTTGCTTCGCGACCCATATAACATTGTCGGCGGCTTTTTCCTTGACGGTTTAGCAGCAGGAACAGGTGCTGCGCACGAGATTTCTCTAAACCACACGGGACATCCGATTACATCAAAACTCAGAGATTGCTACTTAGCAGCGGTTCATCAAGGTAGACAAGGCGAAATCCCATTGTTTGCAGGTGGCGGATTAGGGCAAACTGGAAGCTTTGCAGCTGACGCGTTCAAACTTATTTGTCTTGGTGCAAACGGTGTGTTTACAGGCAGAATGCTTATGGAAATAGCAGGATGTGTCGGTAATGACACAGGCAAATGCAACGCTTGTAACACAGGACTTTGTCCTGCGGGTATTGCGGCACAACAAGAATGCTTGGTTAAAAGGCTGGATGTTGATAAAGTGGCACAAAACCTTGTTAATTATATTTTGGCAACTGATATTGAACTTAAGAAGCTTATGGCACCAGTCGGATGCTCGACTTTGCCTGTCGGACGTTCAGATGCGTTGATTACAGTTGATAAGCATATTTCGAGAAGGCTAGATATTCAATATAGTTGTTAGAATATCTAGTTAATAAGTGAATAAAATGTCATACATCTCAATAGTACTACTAGCAATAGCACTTTCTATCGACGCATGCGTCGTATCATTTTCCTATGGAATAACTTTTACGAAAAAACGCTTGAAAAATTCATTGTCACTTGCAATTTGTACGGGTTTGTTTCAAGGTATAATGCCAACAATCGGCTATTATCTGACAGGTTTTGTAAAATCGTTTATTGAACCTTATGCCGGCTTGATTGTATTTTTGATATTTACTTATTTAGGCTTGAAAGTTATTAAAGAAGCATTTGATACAGACAAAGAAAAGCCGCTTTGCATTGATTTGAAATGTCTTTTGTTAGTGGGGATTGCAACAAGTATTGATGCTTTTTCAGCAGGAATTACATTATCGTTGTTTGGTAATCATATATTAAAACCCGCTATATTAATCGCCTTTGTAACCTTTGCAAATTCTATTTTAGGATTTGCTCTAGGCGGCAAATTAAAACATTTACCAACAAAAGGTTTGGAAATTTTTGCAGGAATTTTGCTGATATTCTTGGGGGTTAAAGCTATTTTTTAGTTAATGGTGCAAAAAATTGCACCCTACTTTTTTCAAGTAAAATATGTTCAATATAAAACATATTTTTATTAAACGATGTAGGGTGCAATTCTTTGCACCATTAACTTTTCAAAAGAAAAAGATGCCCCGCAACTCTATTTATATTTCTAATCTAGTGTAAAATGGAGCAAGGACTCCGTTTGCGTGCAGGAAAAGGTGACTAAATGTCACGTTTTCCGTGGTGTTTAACAATTTTTGAAAATGATTTTATAAGCAAATGGAGGAAAGAGACGGAGTCTCGTCTTCCGCGTCTAAAGTCATGTAAAAGAAAAAGAGCCCCAAAGGACTCTATTTATATTTCTAATCTAGTGTAAAATGGAGCGGAAGACGAGACTCGAACTCGCGACAGTCTGCTTGGAAGGCAGATACTCTACCAACTGAGCTACTTCCGCATGCCACATTCAATTTTCAAGTCACTCAATGCGACCTGTACAATCATAACTCAAAGAAAATTATTTTTCAAGAGTTAAATTCAAAAATATTTTATTGAGGTAAACTTGTATCCGCACCGTTCAAAGGTAAATTATCAGCACCTTGAGAATCTGTCACATCCGTTTCAGGCTCTGTATGTGCATATAATCTTAAACTCAAATTTGTAATTAAAATCTTTTTATCTTTTGCGTAAGGTTTGATTTCAATTTCGTTTATTTTTATATAATAAGGATATTGATATAAATCTTGGATAAATTTACCTAAATTTACATAGTTGGAAACCAATTCCATATTCACATCACATACAAAATAGATATCTTTACCAAATTTTACAAAAGCATCTGTTTCAGGATTATACGTATAATCAATAGATTTAATCTTAACTGAATTAGCATGAATCATTTCGATTACATCATTATAAAGAGTAAAGAACAATGTTTCATTACCCAAATCAGATTCTATTGGAGAATACACCTTTTTCTGAGAAGATATGATGGAGTTTTTAATTCTTTTAATTTTTTGCTTAACGATACTAAGTTTGTTTTCTAATTCGCTAACCTGTCCTTGTTTTTGTTCTATATCAGATTTTAGGCTATTTAGTTCTGTAACTTTTGGTGCTACAACTCTTGACACAACAAAAATAAGCAATGCAACCGCGATGCAAAAACCTATAACGCCATAATATCTTTTATATTTTTCCATATTTATACCTTTGTTTTTATTCTTTTATCGGTTCCAAATCCGGCAAAGCATTTCCGCTTGCATCTTTTTGGTCATTCTTCTTCAAATCTTCTTTTTTAACTTCAGGTTCGTTAGAAATTCTGAATTCGTAGAAATCCGCATTCAAAGAAGTTAGTATTGAATCTGCTTCGAAATCAGGATTTGAATCATCTAACACCTGAGGTTGAGAACTTGAAGCCAAACCTAATTTCTGTAACTTAATATCAGACTCAGGATTATAATCTTTTATACTTCTAAAGAAAGCATAGACACTTTCCAAATTATCAGCTTGACCTTCAATTGTAGTTTTATCCGCAAATTTAACATGAGTTAACCACAATTTTTTAGGAATTTCTGTACCAATAATAGTGTAATAAGAATAGATATTTTTATTATGTTCCAATCCTGCTCTTATTTCATCACCCTCATCAAACAAATCCGCAGATACATTTTCATTATCTTTCAAGAATTTATTTATTTGCTCAATTTTTCTGTCCAAATCTTCAACAGTATTTTGTTCTGATTTAATTGAAGTATCTAAATATATCAAGCCTATTACAGCTGGTACTAATACCAAAACAGCAAGAACTACAAATATTTTAATAAGATTTTCAATTGATAAAACAATTCTACGACCTGCAATAACAAATTCCGGAGGTTGTTCTTCCAAATAAATTTCACCCAAAGATTTGTTAAACAAGTTGAAGTGAGCGCCACTAAAAGGAGCAAATTCTCTATAAATTGCAGCACCGATTACATCAAAAGAAATCTTAGTTGCTAAAGATTCATCTATTGACGGTGACAAATCCAAGAGAGCTTCATTAGAGAATGAATTTGCTTCCTGATGGATTATTGGAGCAGAATAATTTAATTTACTTGCCAATACTTCAGCGCTAATTACATTAGTTTTTGAAACTACGCACAAATATTGTGACGGCAAGTTTTTCAATAATGGTGAAACTGCAGAAATAACTGTTGAATAGTTTTCTGCATCACCCAAAACCTCACCAATACTAATACGTTCTTCAAAAGCATCTACATAATTATTACCGCTCATTGGCAATACTCGGCAACAATTATTTTCAACAATTAATAATACCCAAGAAACATCGCCTTCTACATTTACTCTGTCTTTTAACATTAGGGCATTAAATGTAGAGTTAACGGACGTATCAATCGCTAAAGTCTTGTAGCCAAGGTCTTTTATTGCCATTACCAATTCAACAATAGTTGTTCTTTGAGCTGCCGTATATGCAACCTTATTGAATTGAATAGTCGAATTAGGAAGTGCCGTTGCAGAAATACATGGGTCGTTGTTTTTAAAAATAAAGTGTTCTGCTAATTCTTCTTCAATAGCATTACTGATTTGATCTTCATCCAAAGCCGCAGGATAATCATTCACCTTAAAAACTACCGTTGGGAGATTCAATACAATAGATGCACCCTTTGGGATTTCAAGTTCATCCATCATATCTCTTAATGTTTCTTTAAAGATATCTAAATCAGCGATATCTCTACGGTTTATATCATATTCTAACGGTCTTACTGCATATTTGAGGACAGTTCTTGTCGCAAAATCAATCTGCGCTACTTCCAAACCAACCTCGGGAGTAACGGAAACACCAATTACAACACTCTTCTTAAATAATTCCATGCCTATTTCATCCTATTTTTTTTTATTGTACAATAAAACTTAAATTTTGTATACTCGGGTAAATAGATGAAAAACATAGTAGAAAAAATCAAAAAATTAAAAGAAGAGAAAAATGCAATTATTTTGGCACACAGTTACCAAAACATTGAGATTGATGAAGTAGCCGATTTTGTCGGTGATTCTTTGTACTTAAGCCAAATGGCTAAAGAAACAAATGCTGACATTATAGTTTTTGCAGGCGTATATTTTATGGCACAAACTGCCAAAATAATTTCTCCTGACAAAAAAGTTTTGTTACCAAATGTTAAGGCAGGATGTTTGATGGCTGACATGATTAACCATGAACAAATGGTTGAATTCAAACAAAAACATCCAAACTTGCCTGTCGTTTGTTATATAAATTCGACAGCTGAAGTTAAAGCCGAATGTGATATTTGTTGTACAAGCTCAAATGCGTTAGAAATCGTAAAAAGTCTTAATGCTCCTCAAGTCCTTTTTGTTCCTGATGCAAATCTTGGCAAATGGGTTGAGAGTCAACTTAAAGGCGTTGAAGTTATTGCCTATGACGGCAATTGCCCTGTTCATAATAATATAACAGTAGAAGATATTGAGCTTGCAAGAAAGAATTATCCGAACGCAAAAATTCTTATTCACCCTGAATGCAAACCAAAAGTAAGCCATTTGGGTGATTATGTAGGCAGTACAAGTGGTATAATTAATTATGTAAAGAATAGCGACCACAAACAATTTGTTATCGTGACCGAAAAAGGCGTTGTGGATAGGCTTAAACGTGATTATCCCGAAAAAGAATTTATTCTTATCAGAGATAATATGTTGTGTGAAAGTATGAAGCTTACGACTTTAGAAGAAATTCTTCATTCTTTAGAGAATGAAACAAACGAAATAACTTTAGATGAAGAAGTTCGTAAAGCAAGTGCAGGCTGTATAGAAAGAATGTTGAAGGTGTCAAAATAATGGAAAGCACTATTATTTATGGTAAAAATGCCGTTATTGAAGCTTTGGAAGCAGGTGAAAGAGAATTTAACAAAATTCTTATTTCAAATAGCGCAAGAAGCGATGTTAAAATTGAACGCATAAAAGAACTTGCGCAAAAAAACGGTATTGTGTTCCAATTTGTAGCACCTCAAAAGCTTAATCAACTTGAGCCTGAAGGCAGACATCAAGGCGTAATCGCACAGATTTCACCTGTAAAATACACTGATTTGGACGACTTTATTGAAAAAACAGGTGGAAATGTAGTAATATTGGATGGAGTGGAAGATTCTCACAACGTCGGCGCGATAATTCGTTCTTGTGTTTGTGCGGGTGTCAAAGGAATTATCCTTCCTTCACGCAGAGGAGTTTTAATAAACTCAACGGTAGAAAAAACAAGTGCCGGCGCAGTTAACCACATATCAATAATTAAAGTCAACAGCCTGGTTGGTGCGGTTCAAAAACTAAAAGAAAACAACTATTGGGTAATTGCATCTGACCATCATGCAAAAGATAATTATTTTGATGTGGATTACAAAGACATGAATTTTGCGCTGATTATGGGTGCAGAGCATGCCGGAATCTCACGTTCATTGCTGAAACTTTCGGATTTCAAAATCAAAATTCCAATGTTGACAGATTTTAACTCTCTGAATGTTTCAAACGCAGCAGCAATAATATTGTTTGAAGCTGTCAAACAACAAGTGAAAACTAAACAAGCACGTTAAGCGTGTATCCCCTCGCCCCTTGCGGGAGCGACCGGTGAACAGAGAGTGAAAGCGTAAACGCACTCGTTTAACGTGAATCGGTCAAGAGAGAGGGTAGAAAATCAAGTTGAGCCTTGCGAAACTTAGATTTTCGGGTGAGGGGTCTTCCCCAAAACAACAAAAAGGACAATAAGATGAGCAAAAAGAGCGAAAAATTAAATATCATGGTAGACGACATTTCAGACGAAGGCGTGGATTTCAACAGTATCGAGCCTGCAGATGATGACGAAGAATCAATTGCGATTGAAGAACCAAAAACTCAAGAGAGTTTAAACACCGTAAATTCAGACGATTCAGTTAGAATTTATCTTCAACAGATTGGTAAAATTCCACTTCTTTCTGCTCAAGAAGAACTTGAAGTTGCAAAGAAAATATATGAGACTCAAAGTGAAATTGCACGAAAAGTGCTTATTAACGCGAACCTAAGACTTGTTGTAAGTATCGCTAAAAAGTACATTGGACGCGGTCTTTCATTCTTGGATTTAATTCAAGAAGGTAACATGGGTTTAATTAAAGCAACAGAAAAATTTGATTATACAAAAGGCTACAAGTTCTCAACTTATGCAACTTGGTGGATTCAACAGTCAATCACAAGAGCTATTGCTGATAAAGCTCGTATTATCAGACTTCCAATTCACTTAATTGAATCTATAAATAAAATTAAAAAAGCAACAATGGATTTAACAACAGAACTCGGCAGAATTCCTAACAAACAAGAAATTGCCGATAAAATGGGCATTACGGTTGCAAAATTAACATCAATTATTAAATCTACTCAATCTACGATTAGTATTGATACACCAACAGGTCAAAAAGATGATTCTAACAAAATTATTGATTATATTGTAGATGAATCAACTATTACGCCGGATTCTCTTGTTTCACAAGAAAGCATGCTTGATGATATCAAAAACATGCTTGATCAATTAAGTCAAAAAGAACGCGATGTTCTAATTTTGAGATTTGGCTTAAATAATGACGGAAATAAAAAAACATTAGATGAAATTGGCTCAATTTATGGAGTTTCCAGAGAAAGAATTCGTCAAATTGAAAATCGTGCGATTTCTAAATTAAAAAAATTGTGTAAAAATAAAAACCTAACTTCAGGTTTAAGAAATTATTTTGGCGAATAAATTGTGACCATAGAATGGTCGAATGGAAATTGAAAGTGGAAAATTATTTTAAATAATTTTTGAACCAAATACGATAAATATAGAAAGTAGGTTGGGCTTTCAGCCCAACAATAACTTATTTAACGAACGCACCGCCCAATAAATGTCCGTCTTTTTTAGAATAAATTAC
The DNA here is from genome assembly GCA_934747335.1 of uncultured Candidatus Melainabacteria bacterium. Taxonomy (GTDB): domain Bacteria; phylum Cyanobacteriota; class Vampirovibrionia; order Gastranaerophilales; family Gastranaerophilaceae; genus CAG-196. The sequence continues at coordinate 35,865 of CAKVGS010000001.1, read as the reverse complement.
GCATGCCTGACCTTTTGCGACAGCAGAAACTTCTTCTAAAAATTCAATTTCAGTGCAATCATTTTTTATTTTTACGATTGCAGGCACAGCTTTCATATTATATCGAATTTTTACCAACGCTTCAAACTCTTTTTCTGCTTGAGGATAACTCCAGTTGACATTTTCTAAAACTAATGATTTAGAAAACAACTTATCTTTATATCCAACGTAAACAACATTTTTTTCAGCATCAATTTTTGTAACATATAGAGCTTCAGCAGCAGCAAGTCCAATTCCTTTTCTTTGCCCTATTGTATACTGCCAAAATCCTGTATGTTTGCCTAGAACCTTGTTAGTTCCCTCTTCTAAAAATAATCCGTCTTTTGGTTCAAACAAATTGTTCAAATATTTTTTAGTTGTCATCGGCGCTTGGATAAAACAAATATCTTGACTTTCTTTAGAGGACTTGCTCGGCAAATCATTCTCAAATGCAATTTTTCTTACTTCGTCTTTTTTGTATTTGGAAAGTGGAAATAACGTTTTCTTTAATCTATCCTGTCCAAGCAAAAACAAGAAATATAATTGGTCTTTATGCTCATCAGAAGCCGGATACAATTTATAAAAACCGTTTTCTTCTTTTATATTTGCATAATGACCTGTTGCAACAAAATCCGCACCCAACTCTTGTGTTGCATAATCAAAAAGTGCACCCCACTTCATGTATTTGTTGCACATAATACAAGGATTTGGAGTTTCGCCTGATTTATAAGAATCCTCAAAATATTGTATAACTTTTTCTCTAAAAATCTGAGTCGCATCAAATTCGTAAAACAGAATTTCAAGCTTGTCAGCTACTGATTTTGCATTTTTAACAACTTGCTGCGCTTCAGCAGAATTTGTAGTATTTGCCGTAATTCCAATTACTTCATATCCCGCTTGTTTGAGTAAAAACGCAGTAACACTGCTATCAACGCCACCTGATAGTGCAACTGCAACTTTACTCATCAAGCAAAACCTTTTCGCCATAAGCAGTTAATCTGTATTCAGAAGCCCCAACTAAACCTGTCAAATCAGGTAAACATTCAATATAATCACGGTTAATAGCTTCCTGCAATACGCTATGATCAATAATCAGCGCAATATTTTGCATAAGTTTTGCATTCAATTGTTTAAGCGTAAACCTTGGTTTTTGTTCGTATTGTGTGAAATAATAAGCAGTTAATAATAAATAATCTATTTTCTTTTCAACATTTCTACTGCTTATAAAATTCAAAAACGCATTGTCCTTTTTAATAGATGGACTTGGCTTAAATGATAATTCCGTTTGAGGTGTGTTAATTGATTTTTCTAAAATATTGTCGAACACACCGCCTTCATTAACTGAATTGTTGATAGTTGTTTTGTATTCTTCTTCTTTTTTAGGCGGAGCATAGAAAATATCTAAATTTTTGCTTTTTTCTTCTCTTGAAGCTTCCTTCACAGGCTGTTCTTCAACAGGTTCAGCCTTTGGCATTCTTCTAAGTTGCTCGTCAATTTTTTTCTGAGTAATTTCTTTTTCAGTGTTAATTTGATTGCTAACCATATCTTTGCACTGCTGAACTTTATGCTTCTGAACATATTCGGACGCTTTTCTTACCCAAAGCGCAAATTGTTCTTCAACAAGTTCCTTGTCAGAAGTTGACAAAGACAATATGTACTTTCCTTTAGTTATTTTAAATGAATAAACTGACATAATTATTTATCCTGCAATAATTCTTCACGCCACTTATTAAGTTGCTCTTCAACAAATTCTAAGTCATCAGACTTTAATTCGATTTCAATATCGCCTTTTTTCATTTTAAAAACGTACTCGTGCATATATCCTCCTTAATGAGTAAAGTTTACCTTAAAATTTTGAAAGTTTCAATAATTAGTATACTAATTGTAAAGTTATGTCAAATATTGTATAATTTTAAGCGAGAATATAGCAAAAAAATATCTTGACGGTTTTTAGTATATAATATAAGTGACAATATAAAGGAAAAAGAGGTTTTTCAAACGATGAAAAAGATAGCAATTTGTACATTACTAATCACAGCAGGCGCGATGTCTTTACTTAGTATTAACAACAAAATTTCTGACACGACACCTGAATTCAATCTAAAAAACAGTTATGCAATCACTCTTGGCTATGACAAATCAATGAGTGAAAAAACAATAAAAGCAGCTGTAATCGACAGCTATTTTAGAGAAGTTGCAGCAAACGGCAAAATTGTTCGTTGGAATAAAGCTTCATTCCCTCTAAAAGTTTACGTTCAAGACACTCCTGATGTTCCTGATTATTATAGAGAAGTTGTTTTGAGTGCTTATAAATATTGGGAAAGAGCAAGTGATGGGCTTGTAAGTTTTGAAATCGTAGAAGATGCAGCAGGCGCTGATATGAAATGTTACTTCAAAAATATTAATGACAACAAAGCAACTTTAGGCACACAATCATTTACTTTAAGCGGTAATACAATTAAAGATTCAATTATTACGTTTAAGAAAACTGATTATAAAGGACATAATCTTGATTCTAAGCAGTTGTTCTCATCAGCTCTTCAAGAAATCGGTCTTTCTCTTGGTTTGAACGGCAAAAGCCCAAGTATTTATGATGTTATGTACCCAATCGGTACAAAATTCAATACTGAAATCACAGCGAGAGATTTAAAAACATTGGCTTTGGTTTACTCAGTAGTTCCTGATGTAACAAATGTTGCACCGACTCCTGAAGAAAAATCACAAATGTTCACAGTTCCTGAAATTTTGTCAACATTAAATGTTCCTGTAACAAATGATACAAAGAATTTAGACGAAGTTGTTGCAAACGATATTGAAACAAAGTTAGCATTGGCTGAACAATACAGACGCCGTGCAGAATATGATAAAGCTGCTCAAGAATACCAAGCTGTTGCACAAATGAAGAGTGACAGAAGAAGTAAATCAGAAGTTTACTACGAAGTTGCTGTTATGTATTTGGACGCAGAAGAATTCGATAAAGCAAAAAGTTGTGCAGAAATTGCTTGCGCAACTGATATGAACGATAAAACCGAAATTTTGCCGGCATTGATTGATTATTATACAAAACGTTCAACATCAGCAATCGAGCAATTAGACACTATTTTGCACCAAAATCCGTATAACAGATATGCGTACAATCTATTGTGCCAAATTTATAGAGAAAAGCACCAAGAAAATCTTTTGAACGCTACTATCAGAAAATATGGAAGAACAGCAGGCGATGTAGAAGATTAATTTATAAAATTAATATAAATAAAAAAGTCCTTGAGCAAATTTGCTCAAGGACTTTTTTACTTACTAAAATACATCATCATTTCACCAGTATAATGATTTAGTTGAAAATTTATATAACAATTTTATTAGTTCATATTCTGTAAATATTCTATAATTCCTTTAGGGTTTATTAATTTACCTGCATAAGTTCCTGTATCATAATTATTCATCTTATCAGCTGTTTTTTGCATAATATTATAGAACTGTTTATATGTTACATCAGGTTTTACTTGTTTTGCTAAAGCAAAAACACCTGCTATATATGGTGCACCCCAAGAATCACCGCCAAAATTACCTTCATAGCGATAACCATCATATTCATCCGCAACTGTTCTATGTTCTGTCGGAACAAATATTGTTTGGTTTTTTTCTTTATCTTTTTTGTCATTCCACCATTGACCATCACGTCTGAATCTATCCATCCGATATGAATTTTTATCATTAGGGTCAGCCTTTGGATTTCTGTCCGCTCCTGCGAAATGCTTATATTCTTCTTTTGGGTCATTTGTTATAACTGCGATACCTGCTTTTTTAGCTTTTGCAATCACACTTCTTAAATTTTTATAATTATTATCCCTATCTTTTTTGTCTACGTCAAACCCACAACTTATTGAAATTACAGATATTACAGGTTCTCCTTTTTGCTTATATTCCTCATTTTTAGCAATTATATTATCAATGGCTTTTGCATGCTCCGTAAGTGTACTTGCGCTATAAAAAGCCAATTCCGCATCCGGCGCGACACCACATTCTTTTCCTACTGCAACAGATGAAACAACATTGCCGTGATAAACACCGTCTTTGTTTTGAGCAAAGTTTGTTTGAGAAATAACTCTATCTTTAAATTCGGGATTATCACTAATATCAGAATCTATAATCGCAATTCGAACGCCTTTACCTGTAATTCCTTGTTCATGTAAAGAACGAATATTTAATCCAGGGTTCATAGTATTTTCTTTTACTTTATCTAAAATTGCTTGTTGTTCTTCTGATAAAACTGTTGTACTATCAATCGTTAAACTCAATAATTGTTCTTCGGTTAAGTTTAATTTATCAAGATATAAACCTCTAGCATCTTTTGTATTTGCAAAATCTTGCGAAGGCATATCATCATAACTCGCTGGAGTATTTTTTTGTCTATATAACCCAAGAATATCCTCATGAGTTCCTGTTTGAATATCATCTACGCTATCATAATTAAAGAAATCTTTATAAAATTTCAAAGCTTCCTTAGGAGTAAAGACTTTTCCTGACCAAGCGTCTACAACAACTGCATTTTCTCCCCATGTGCTAGGGTTTTTAGTATCAGCGTCCTCTGCCATTCCTATTACATTAAAAACATGTTCTCCTTTTTCAAAACTAATATCTTTTGTACATATCATAATTTCTTGTACATCGTTTATTCCTTGCTCTTTAAGCCATTTTGTCATTATTTCCGTTCTATGACGACATTCCATCACTTGACGATTTTCTGTTGGAACATCTTCTATATTTTCTTGTTCGCTTATTACACTAAGTTTTTCAGCGTTTTCTCTAAGTTTATTAATTTTATCTTTATCGCCATTATTGGCTTCTAAATAATTCGCAAGTGCTACATCATAAGTAGAAGATTTTGCATTCGAAAATTCCTTATTAAAACGTTCTATCAAATCATTCCCAAGGTTTATATTAATTTCTTTTGTATTTTCATCTGCCACCTTGATATTTTTGCCTAAAGCATTATTAACAATATCAACAATTTTTTGCCAACAATCTTTTGTAAACTTAACGACTGCTCCTGCTTGAACTGTAAAACTATTATTTTGATTATTTTTACCATTGTTCACAATAGTGTAATTCTCAGAATTGTTAAGCTCTGCAAGAACTTGATTCCAAACACTTCCCATTTGTTTACATTCAGCAGAAGATAAGCCTAACTCTTTTGCAATTCCTTGAGTTATGCCACCTTGTTTTATTGTAAATTGTCCATCAATTCTTCCGTCCATAATACTTATATCGGCATAAATTTCAAAAACTTTAGGTTATTGTTACATTAAAGAGGACATTGTTACAATTCAATTTCCCCTAACATTCATAATTTTGAGAATCGCTGTTTTAGTTATTAATTCAGGTAAATTCGTGATACAATCAATATGTAGGGCAATTCCTGGATGGTGAAAACCTTTACTCATACACGACAAACTTCTGTTGAACAAAGGTGTAGAGAAAGGAGAACGCCATGACAAAACAAGAAATGCTTGCAATAGTAAAAAATGCCCTAATCGTACTAGGACATTTAATACTTACTTTAGCAAGCTTCATGTAGGGGTTGAACAAGAGGTCTTTCGACCTCTCCCTACTCTTTTATTATAACCGACTTTTTACAATTTTCAACCCTGTGAATATATTTTTATTACAAAAATGCAACAATAATTCGGTTTCTTTATTCATTCTTTTGTTTAAAAATGAACAAAAGCATTCTTCAAATCGTTATACAAACAAGAACGGGAAAATTAATCCGCACAGCACATCAAAAGAAAGAGGTGTTAGTATGAAGAAAGTCTTGTCAATTTTTAGTTTGTTAGCGTTATTGAGCTTAGCAATGCCCGCCAATGCGGCGCCACCACCTCATGCCGGTGGTCCGAGGGGAAATGGTCAAATTGTTTATGCAGGTCCCGGGTTTAGAGGACATTATGGACCACACAGAGGTGATTGGGGTGCGCCACCTCCACCACCAAGAGCATACTACGGAAGGGGAAGCGTCGTTGTCGGCGGGGTGTTAGCCAGGCGCAGCTATTGGGGCTATCCTTACAGCTATGATTGTAGATTAGGTTGGTGTGACGATTTTTATCCACCACCTCCTCCAATTTACAGACCTTCCGGAATGTATATTAATCTTGGTATACCAATAAGGTTTTAATTCATACAAAAAGGCGGACTTTAAAAAGTCCGCCTTTTTTATCTGCTAAAACTTATTTCTTTTCTTGAGGTTTAGTTTCAACCTTTATTGGGGCTTTTTTAGGGTCATATTTGTCATTCAAATACTCAACCTTAGCATTTTTCATCAAACCATCTGTAAGTTTCTTCAAAACTTCAATTTGTTTTTGAGTTTCCAAGTAAAACTTAATTTCATCTTTAACCTTAACATAAGGTGTTGTTCCAGCTTCCATTCTGTCTGTAACCTTAATAATATGGTAACCGTAAGGAGATTGAACAAGATTTTCACTTACTGTGTTAGGTTTCATAGCAAAAGCTGCTTTAGAAAACTCAGGCACCATGGCTTCTTTTGTGAAGAAACCTAATTCGCCGCCACGTTCTGCACTCGCTTTATCATCTGAATATTTTTCAGCAAATTTTGCAAAATCGTCAGGATTTTGTTTAACTTGCGCTAAAATAGTTTCAGCTTTTGCTTTTTGAGAAGCAACTTGTTCTTCAACTTTTGTATTCAAATCAGTAGGATTAATGTTAGGATTTTTAGCCTTGATTTGTTGAATCAATTCAATTGTGTTTGCAGAGAACAAAATGTGTGATGCTCTAACCTGTTCTCCATGAGTGAATTCTGCTTTATGAGAGTCATAATATTTTTTTGCATCGTTATCAGAAATATTGATTTTTTCAATTGAGTTAACTAATTTTTTGATTTTGATTTGAGTTTTCAAATCTTCCGTAAATTGTTCGTTGGAAATCCCTCTTTGTTTAAGAAGTTTATTTAACTCTTCTTTTGAACCAACTTTATCAATAATTGTTTTTAATTCAGCTTGAACATCATCAGATGTAGCTGTAATTCCACGTTTAGCAATTTCTTGATCTAAAAGAGATTTTACAATAAGTTCATTAACAATTTTATCTTTAAAGATGCCAAACATCGGGTTATCATCAGATTTTACTAAATTTTTAGAACCGCCGAATGCTTTCAAAAATGACTTATCAACACTCGCATCAAACGCTTTATCAAATTCGGCCTGCGTAATTACTGTATCATTAACCTTAATAATACCTTCAGAACTGTGCATTAAAGTACAACCTGAAAACAGCACGGTTGATAGAGCTAAACATGTTAATAATTTTTTCATCAAAATACTCCTTATATAAACTCTCTCGTTTTTATAATAATAAACCAAACCAAAAAGAAAGTTAAACAATGTTTACGCTTCTTAATAAACTTAAGTTGATAATGCATTCTAAAGCCAAAGTTCCACTTTTATTGACAGAAACCCACCCATATCCGTAAGACAAGCAACCGCACAATTTCCCTCTCCCTCGGCACTACTGCCCATGATAATTTTGATGCAATGAAGATAGTTATTAAAAATCATCATGGACAATAGTGCACTAAAAAGAAATGGGAACATGCAAAACATATTAATTAATATCAAATAAATCTAAAAATAAAGCCGAGTGTGTCCACTCGGCGAATCCCTATATTACTTAATCGTAGTTTACTTAATCGTATTATACTCCATGCGGGCTTTTGCCCTTGAAATTGTTTTTGGGCGGAAGATATGCCCCTAACCCTCTCCCACAAGGGGCGAGGGAATACGCGCTGATGTTCATCTTATTTTATTACAGTAAAGAACTTGAATTCAGCAGGCATAAGTTTTCCAAAAGAAAGCGAATTTGTTGCTGCCACGAATTTTTCTTCTATATAATCCGTGCCATCAAATCTGAATTCTGAAACGATTGAATAGTCGCAAGAAAGTTCGATTGTCTTATCAAAAACTTCTCGTCCTTCTCTTTCTTCGTCCCAAGAATTTTCACCTTCTTCAACTCTGAATTTTTCAGTTGGTGATTGATAGTTAGCAACTACAAGGATTGAGTTTTTCAATCCTTCTTTTTGAATTTGCCATACTACAAAGCCATCTTCATCTTGTCTTATAATATGAGCTTCACCATCCGTAATTACAGGAGAATTCTTAGCAAATCTGTCAATAGCGTCAAATTTTGCAAAGAAATCGTAGTCTTTTGCTCTTGGCATTGAAACTTCATTACCGATTACAGATTCCATGCCTGTTTTTGTAAATGATTCATCACCATCAATGTACATTACAGGTCTTTGTGCATTGCGTCCTCCCGGTAAGAATTTAAACTTAAACCATTTAAACAATGCACCTTGTTGACCTAATTGTCCAGGGAAACGGTCAAACGCTTCAAATTCACCATCTTGGTTATTATATGTTTTCAAAATTGATAGCGGAGTTGATTTTTTAGAAGTTGTATTATAATTTGCAAGTTCTAAATTTTCTTCTGCTATAACTTCAGGTGTTTTGTAGCTTTGAGCAGGAATATCGTTACCCCAAAGAACATCGAAGTTCATATCTTCGTGATATTCTTTCAATGATTTTTCACCCAACATATATTCTGCTAATGTTGCAAAATATGGAACTTTTTCTTTCATTGCAGTATTTAACATTCCTAAAACTTTTCTAGGCGCTCTATAACTTATTGGAACACCGTCTTTTTCAGAAACTTCATCAACAATGTGGTCAATGTGATCAACTCTAAAACCGTCGAAGTTAAATTCTTCTTGAAGATTTTTCATATAATCTATAAAAAACTTGATTACATCGTTGTTATATTTACCATTTTCAAGACAAACAAAATAGTATGGTGTTTGACAATCAAGGTTTGCAAAATGAGTCACATCTTCGCCGTCAAACTTGTAATGTTTGAATGTCGGATATGATGCGCCTTCGCTCATTTTGTCAAATACTGGAACGCCTGCTGAACACCAAGCACCACCAGGAGCCGGCCACATACCTTCTTTAATCAAAGCTTGAATAATTTCGCCTTGATTTTTAATATCATTTTCTGACATTTTTTTATTGTGTTTGTTACCTGCAACAGCATTAATAATTGATTTTGCTTTCTTGTGCAATCTGTCTTGAATGCTTTTTTCTAACATAGAATTAGATAAGAAAATTTTTGTTTCTTTTAAAAGTTCGTCTAATTCATTAAAAATATTTTGATAATGTTCAGACAAATCTCCGTAGCTTTCGCCTTTAATAGATTTTTTGTAAATACCGCTTACAATAGCTAAATCATCTTGAGAGTATTTGTCTTTAAGTTCTAATGCAACTTTATCAACATTTTTTGATAATTCTTCAATTAATGCGTTAATATCAAACCAACGTGCACAATCAGGATTTGTTAACACGATTTTTGAAAATCTTCCTGTTTGTGGAAGTATATCATAAATTACAGGATGTCCTGCAAGTTGTGTCATTTGAATAAATGTTTTAACCTGTTCATCTGCATTCAAACCTGTTTTTTCTAAAATATTTTTGTCTTCCAAATTAGGACTAACGCAACTTGCTGTCGGAAGATAAGCACAACCAAATTCGCGCGGATGGAACGGAATTAAATACATTGTTGTAGAAAATATGTTGTTATCTAAATTTCCGGTAGGTAAAATCAATAATTGACGCATCCAATCCATAAATTTACCTGCTTGAGTGTTATCTTTGCCTAAACCTGCAAGGTTTGTTAATTTAATATCGTGTCCTTCTTTTTGTAACCAGCTTGAATTCTTAACATTATTTCTTGCTAAAACACTTGATTTTGAAAATTCAAAATTTCCATCTTTGAAAACTCCGTTAGCTTCCCATTTTGATTCAAGCGCAAATAAAACTTCCGCATCTGTTAATTCTTCTAACGCTTTAACTTGCGGATAAGGAAGATACCCGAATTTTGACATTGTTGTCTTTAAATATTCTTTTCTTTCATCTGAAATACTATCGAAAGAATACATTTCTTTAAGCTTAGAATAGAAACTGTTTAAATTTTCACAAGAATTTACAGTTTCTTTTTTGAACAAAAAGTCTAACATAGGGATCTCCTTCAAATTGTGATTGTTTGGATTTGTATACAAGGATAATATCATGCATATATATTTTTTACAAATTAATAGGCTGAAAAAAGCCCGTTTTGTAAAGAAATGTAAATTGATGATAAACTAAACAATTTTCGCTGCGCATTTGTGATGCAATTGTTGTTCAAAATTTAAAATTTTAGCTCTATATTAAAAATGAAATTTACAAAAGTTTATAAATTATTTACATTATATTATACCCTTTGTACTATATAAATGTAGTACGACCAATCAAGAAAAGGGGTATATTATGAGATGTAATACTGTAAGTGCTGTTAATTATAGCAGCTTAGGAAAAAGAAATTTTGCATTTAAAGGTGTTAATGATGTGGATCCTTCAAGAACTACATCAGAAACATATTATAACGAATTTGAGTATGGACGAAATAGAATTGTTAATCAGTTTTTTAATGATCAAGGCAAACTTTTAAGAAAAGAAACAAAATATGTATTAAAAGGTTCACCCTGTGAATTTCCAAATACGTTAGAGCAATATACATACTTTAACAATGGTAATGTTAAAACAAAGTCTTACGAGAATAATAAACATCATTTTTTTTACGACAAGAGTTATTATGAATATTTTGAAAATGGAAATATGAAAATAGTTAAGGATAAGAAATATACATTAGATGATACTGTTAATAATTATAAAGAATATAATCGTATGGGGAATTTAGTTAAGGATGTGACCGAAAAATGGAATTTTTTTAGAGGAACATCTATTATAGATAATATTACAAAGAAAATAAGACATGTAAAATAATTGATTATAAAAGCATGGTACTAATTGAATCATGTTTTTATTGCTACTTAATCATTTGCTTTTAACTCTTGTTTATTATAGAATTTTCTTGTCAAAAGGTTAGATAGTGTGTATTTTATACAATATTAATTTTTGTAAATTTTTTTGTTTACATGCCGAAAATTGAGCAAAAAAAAATATTTTGCACTCTTTATATATATGAAGGAGTACTCAAACGTGTTTATAAGTAAGATTAATGGGATTTCTAATAAGATTGGATTTAAGGGCTACCAGCACGTAAAAAATGATGTTGGTGAATCAATTATGAAGTTTAACTATCCTTATGACAGCGATAAGGAAACTTGTGAAGTTCATATTTATAAGGCTGTACCTGATAACAAGTATAACTACAAGTTGTCAGACGAGCCTATTGCGAAAATTCAATTGAAACCTGAAGGCGTAAACGTTAATCTTCAAGACATTACAAACTTAGATAAAGACGCTCCGTTTGCTTATAAAATAGTTAGAAAAGATAAAAACACCGGTAAAGTTATTTGGGAAGGCGCTGATACAGGCGCAAAAATGAAACAAATTAATGACGGTTATGGTTTCAGACTTCATACAGATAAAGAAAAAGATTATCACATAACCAATATGGAACCTCAGAATTATCAAAAGGACGATAAGGGAAATTTCAGACTAGATGATAAAGGTAGAAAAATTCCCATAGATTATTCTTATGAAACATCACGCTTCCAAGACGGTCCTATTGAAAAATATCAGTACTCTCTAGTTTCTCGCAAAGGTACAACTCCAATGGTACAAGGTGCAGCTTATTTAGCTATGCCTGATTCCTTCATGCCCGGTGCTATGTACAGAGGCTTTAACGACACAAACACAGGTGAAATTTACGTTGACAAAGATTACCAAAAGAAAATGGAAGGCGAAATTAAGACCTTCTCAAATTCTTATAATGGCAGTATTGCCGGATTACAAGAAGGTATTCCGCATTTAAAAAAACAAGGCTATAAAGTTCTATTCTCAACTCCGATAGCAAACGGGGATGATGTTTCAGCGCACAGCTATTGGAACAAAAATAACATGCAAATCGCATCTAAAATGGGTAACACGGAAAATTTCAACTCCTTCATGAAAGATTTGTATAAAAACGGTATGAAATACGTTTATGATGGAACTTTTACTTCAGAAGGTTTGGAAGGTATTCACTTCCAATACGCTTTAAGATGGGCTGACAAAAATCCTCAAAGTTACCACTGGTTTAGAATGACCGGCTTAAAGGATAACAATTTAGGTTTAGGTATTGTTCCTCAAAATAAAGAAAACTTAAGACACAGAGTTGTAAACGCTCCTTATAACTACGAATTACAATCAAACGGTACTTATAAAAAGGTTGCAAATCCAAATTACAATCCTAATAAAGAAACTTTGGTTCAACTTTATGACGCTTCACAAGTTACGGAAGGTCAAAACAAAGCTTTAGATAAGGCTATCAAAAACTATCAAAATTTGACATCAGGCAAAGAACTTGATATCAACAGCCACGATGATACTTTGATTAATTATGTATTCCAAATTGATCCTAAAGAATATCAAGCAAGAATTGATGTAATCAACGATTTAAACAAAAATCACGGTAAAAACTTAAAACTTGATACACCTGACGGAACGATTATGGCGTGTGAGTTTTCTAATTTCAAAATTGATAAGAAAACTGAAGGCGGTTTCGTAACTTGGGATGCCAACACAGATATGGTTAAAATGAATTACCATATTTCAGGTTATGACGAAAAAGCATTGCAAGCTATTCCCGATGAAACAATGCGTGCGCACGAAAGAGAATTGATTGAACGCGGTTCTAAAGAAGTTCAAGATATGGCAATTCAAGCAGGTAAATATTGGACAAACAATGTAAAAGATGTTCAAACTATGTATACTGCGCAAACTATCGGTAACGCAAAGACCGTTGAAGGCATCAATAAATTAATCGCAGAAGAAAAATTACCAAAAGAAATTAGTCTTACAAACGAAGCTTTAAACAACATTCTAAACGGTCAATATATGCTTTCACCAAAAGGTATTTTATCAAAAGATGATGTAACAGTGAAGGCATTAATGAAAATGCCGCTTGACGCTTTAGAGTTGGGCGAAAATACGGTTGGCGTTTTATCAACTTCTTATTTTTCAAACAGAGCCACAACAGACGAAACAATCGGCGTTTCAAGATTTGATTTAATGAAACAAAATAACCCGCATCTTGTTAAAGAATATGCTCATACTTACAATAAAGTAAACGCTTTGTTCCAAAATGAAATCAAGGATTTTGCAGATAAGATTATTAAAAAAGTTGATTCAGCTTCTGATGAAAAACTTCTTGATAAAAACGGTGATTATACTGAATATGGCGAATACGTAATGGATTTAGTCGGTAAAGAAATTACTAAATACGCTATGTTGAAAGCAATTGCTGGAGATAATTTAAAAACAAAACTTCTTAATACAAATGAAATTACTTATGACTATGACGCGTTAAAAGACGGTACTACCCTAAAAGCTTTGGGTATAAATGCTCATAGTCCTGAAGAAGAAGCAAATCTTTTGGAAAAGAAATTTGAAAAAGGCTTAAAGAAATTATCAGCATCTGATGTTTCTTATGTAGCTGATTCTATTTCAAAACGTATTGCAGGCACTGATACATCAAGCTTTAGATTAGCAGAAGCTCTTGTTGACAGAGCAAGCCTAGGTCTTGATTGGAGATTGGATGCGGCAAAAGACGTTATGGACATGGATGCTATCAGAAACGGTGATAATGATTTTGATGACACTTGGAATGATGTAATTCAGTTCTGGAGCAAATTTGTTCAAGGCGTTAAGCAAAACAACCCTAACGCTTATATCGTTGCTGAAATTACCGATGTTCCTCAACTAATGCAAGATACAACAGGTTCAAAAGTATGGCCTAACGGTGGTAACACTGATTTGGGCGGAAGATTTAACGGTGAGCCTGATGCGATGGTTAAATTCTTCAACGAAACAGGCATTACATCAGAAGCAGGCTATTCATATTTCTATACAGATTTGTTAAAACACTTCTCAGAAGGTTTTGAAGGCGGTCAAGGCTACTCTAAAAATCATGATAGCTTGAAAAACCGATTTGATTTATTGCTTGAAACCAGAAACATTGATTATTTAAGAAATTTATACACATTTATGGGCAACCACGATAAACCAAGAATGATTCATTGCTTGGCTTTGGATATGGGCTTGTTCCATAACGTAGATAACAAACGCCAACACGCGGTTGAATCAATGCAAATTTTGTCAGGCGCAAAATCTATCGAAGATACACCTATTGAATTCAGATTAAATGCTGATAACAAAGATTATATGAGAACAGTTAGCACAAGAGCAGTTGCGATGAGCAAATTGTTGAGTCAAATCGTAAACGAAGACTTGAAAGGTATTGCAACTCAAGATGATATTAAGAATATCACTCAAGCTTTAATTGATTTGGCTAACGGTAACTATTTAGGTGAAGGTCAAAATATTAATTATCAAACTATTAATATTAAAGAACTTTCAAGCCTTGATGATGCGTTCTCTACAATTTTAAAGATGGCTGAAAAACATGGTTTAAAACTAAGTGAAACAGAACGTAAGCAATTAATAGCAGATGTTGTAGCACAATCTAACAAAATGAACCTTGACGGTTACCAAGTTCATGGTGATTTTGATTGGACATCATTGGATGATAAAACAAGAGAAAATAATTATGAAGCAGGTAAAGCAGTTTTAGGCGATAAAGGCGATTTTAGTAAATACAGCTTGTACACTGTTCAACTTGCAAAATTATTAAAAGATGCTTATTTAAAATCTGAAAAGAATCCTGCGGCTAAAGATGCAATCATTGCCGGCATGAAAGATTTTGCAGAAAAATATGATAGAGAAACCGTTAGAAATAATACAAAAGAACTTCCTAAATATGAAGATGCAAAAATCAGCATGAAGAAAAACGGCTACGCAGCAAGAGATTTTAAGACTGCAATGGCTATGGCAATTAAACAAGCTGAATTTAACACAGGAAAAACAATTGCTAACAAAGATAAAATTATTGATACTGTTTATAAATCAGCGACTGAACCTGCTGTTGCAAAAGCTTCAATGATTATGGAATCTTTAGGCGGTTTGTTCGGCAACCCTACAATGTATGGCGGTGATGAAATGGGTATGACAGGTTATGAAGAAAAAGCTAAAAACGTTTACCTTCAAAACCGTAACGCTTTACCTTGGTCAGAACTTGATGAAAACAGCTTAATCGGCGGTTACAGAAAGAGTGTTCAAGCAGCGATGAATGGTGCGCTTTCTGCAAGAAGCAACCCTGAATTGCACGCTCTAAACGACGGAACTCCTTATGCTTTAGATGTTCAAGCTCACGGCAAGACAAGAGAAAAAGTTCAAGAAAGATTAGCAGAAATTAGAAGAGAATTAGATGCTAATCCGACTGAAAAACAAAAAGAAATCCTTAAAAAAGAACAAAGAGAATTAACAAAAGATTTGGCTAAGCTTGCTTATATGATGCAAAGTGCAAACGGTGATATTACCGTAACACTTATGAATTCGGGTGAAATAGAGCACGATAGCAGAGTTGATTACTTCAAAAAATATAATATTGAAGATGAAAAAGCAAGAAAGAAATTCTTCGCTGATAATAATATAGAATCAATCAACCCTGATAACAGATATGTTCCAATTCAACCAAAATCAGAAATGGATAGCATTGTTTTAGGTTCAGCAATAGCATTGCCTGTCGGAACAGTATTTATGAACGCAAATGCTCGTGATAAAGCAAGATATGTTGTAAATGAATTTGGTCAAATCGTTAAAGAAGGCGGCGGAAAAATCGTTATGGACGGTTTAACTTCTAAAAACGGTGTTATGATTTTAAGACATCTTAAAAAAG
This sequence comes from uncultured Candidatus Melainabacteria bacterium, assembly GCA_934747335.1. Taxonomy (GTDB): domain Bacteria; phylum Cyanobacteriota; class Vampirovibrionia; order Gastranaerophilales; family Gastranaerophilaceae; genus CAG-196. The sequence continues at coordinate 20,004 of CAKVGS010000001.1, read as the reverse complement.
TAGCGTTTAAAGGCAAACAACACAAAACATACTTTAACCCTCAATACAACTTCGCTTCAAATCCTTACCAAAAGGCTGAAACAGTTGAAGAAGGTCAAAAGTTATCAATCGTTTCAAAATAGATAATTAGAACAAAAAAGGCTAAGCGTCTATCGTTTAGCCTTTTTATACATAAAGAGGAAAAAATGAGAGTAAGTGTAGTTAATAATACTCTGCCAAATGTGAGATATATAAAAAGAACAAACATTAATTTTAAGGGGTTGTTTGGTGAACCAAACATATCCGAAAAATTCGATTATGGAATGCAAGCATTGGATAATAATTCAGTTTTGGTTGTAACATCAAATCCCGAAAGTTCTGATGTGCTTCTTTCTATGTATGCAGAAAAAATCGATACGCCTATTATGAAAAAATATACTTTAAAAGTCGATAAAAAAGATTTGAAAGGCAGAGATGAATTAGCGTCAGATTTTGCTGTCTTTAAAAAAGATGAAAAGTATTACGTATTAGGTTTGGGAAATAGTTTGTTTAGTTACATGCAGGTAAAAAAGGATAAGGATTTATACAGCACAGAAAACAGTCTCCGAAGCGGAGATATTAAAGAATTATATAACGGAGTTGTGCTTGAAACTGGCGAATCAAGCCTTGATACAGATAAGAAAAATTTTATATTTAAACCTCCGTATCGTTTTAACCCTAATTATGCAGAAAAATATCTTGAAGTAAAAAACATTCAAGATATAAAAAGTTTTAACAAAAGAACGATTACTTCTCTGACCCAATCTCCAAAAGTTGAAATAAATGACGGGAAAATAACATTTGATAAAATTGGCGGCTTGGACGATGTTATAGATAAACTGAAAAAATATGTCGTTAGACCTATTAATTATCCTCAAGTATATCAAAATATTCGTCTGAACAAAGGTATTCTTTTGTATGGGCCTCCAAGATGCGGTAAAACGATGTTAGGCAAAGCTTTAGCAAACGAATGTGACGCAAAATTTTATGAATATAACGCAAACGAATTTAGATCCGCACAAGTCGGCAGTTCTGAAAGTAATATAAGAGAAGTTTTTAAACAAGCAATATCAAACGCTCCATCCATAACATTTATTGATGAATTTGATTCTATTGCAAAAACAAGAGATGGTTCTTCAAACGCAAGATTTGACGACTCAATGGTTAATCAGATTTTAGGATGCATGAGTGATTTGGAAAAAAGTAAAGCACCTGCTTTTATTGTTGCAGCTACAAATATGAAGAATTTAATAGATAGAGCAATGTTGGGAACAGGGCGTTTTGGCTTGCACTTGGAAGTTCCTATGCCAAATCTTGAAGGCATCAAACAAATATTCAGAATTCATGCAAAAAATCAACCGATAGAAAACGATGTTTCTGTGGAAGCTATCTCAAAACAAATGCACGACAATGCGTTTAACGGTTCCGATGTTGCAGAAGCTATTTCAGACGCGTATTTTAACGCATTAGAGCGTTTAGGAATGAACGAAAAAATGGACACAAAAAGATTTTCTTTTGAAGATTTGAAAAAGATTCTTATTTCAAAAGAGGATTTTCTTTCTGCTATAAGAAGAATCTCTCAACAAAAGAAAAGATAGAATTAGAACAAATTAACCACATTCTGTTCTTCAAACTTAGGACAAGTATTCCACACAAGAGTCGGGATTATATCACCGTCAACTCTGCCTTGGAATTGACACTTGCAACATCCCTTAACCATGTTTGTAGAACCGTCAATCAGCGGTTGAAAATACTTACAACATTGGCAAATTTTTAGTGATAAACCATAGTCCGCAAGTTTTTCGGTTAATTCTCTAATCGCATCAACCATGCGCAAATGATTGTTTTTAGTTGTATAAGTTTTGCCTTTGTTAATAAATCTAACTCTTGCTAAACCGTCGTCAGAAATCAATTCCAATTGACATTGAAAATCTCTGCGACCATCAGTTACAATAATATTTGTAACCATTTTTTCTACATTATGCTTGCGAGTTTTATTTGTAATAAATCTTCTTGTTCCTCTGATTGGAGGAAAGTTTTTAATAACATGCGCGATAGAATAAATCGGATAAGCGAATAGATATATGTATTCTTTTGCATATATTTTTGCGTGCAATAAACTTACACAAAACGCCAATGCTAAAACAATTGAAGTTATTAAAATTGTTGAATATCCTACCCAAAATGGGAATGTGTATGAATGTCTTAATAAAACGGCATACGCAAAAATAATAAATAAAAGATTTGGTTGAACTAATGAACAAGCGTATTCTTGTGCCATGAAATTTGGACATTTTGAAATTTCATTTCTAAAAATATTTATACGTTTAGATAATGAAGGAATTCTATTATCATAATTTTTTATTTCTGTATAAACTTTTAAATCATCAATTGAAGCAACTGCAACTTTTTCTTTGGCAAGCTTTAATGTATAAAGAACTTCTGCAGTTTTATCTTGAAAATCAAAAGAACCAATCTTGTTTAATAACTCTTTTTTAATTACAAAATTGTCTGTATTAATTAAATTGGTTAAACCTAAACGAGTTCTTGTTGCATAAATAAATTTTGAAACATAACTTGAATATGTAACTCTTACACAATCCCAAAATTTCAAGTCTTTGTATTCGCCAATATAGTTTACAGTCGGCATGAAAACATCATATTTGCTTAAGTAATAATTAACATTGCTTAAAAAATCCGAATCTACATAATTTTTAGCATCAAAAAATACGTAAGCATCAAGATTTTCTACTTCTGAAAGTTTTTCTGCCAAAATAGAATATGCTTGACTCTTACCGATTGGTTCAAGATTGTTAATATTTATAATATTAACATCTAAATCGGTTTGTAAAGTAACATCGGTTAAACTTTCACATTTATCCAAAATAGCATAAACCGTATAACGGGACTTTGGATAATTTTGATTTTTGAGCTGTTTCAAAAGATTTTCTAATGTATCAACTTTTCCTGAAGCATAGACTACAACACAAATATTAGAATCTCTATTTGTGTATTTATCTCTGATTTTCTTTGTTGATTTAAGGCTGGCTAATGCCAAAATAATATAAAATATTGTAAATATTGTGATATAAATGTATAAAACTGTCATAATAACCTCGTTAACAAAAGTTTACACTAAACACAATAAATACTCAACTTTATAGAAAACAGCATCATTTCTGCTATATCAATCATTTGAGCAAATCAATAATTCGTTCAAATTTCATGCTTCTTGATGCTTTTAAAAATAATTTATATTCAGGTTTTATATTCGATTTTATATAATTAATCGCATCCTCGATAGTATCAAAATGCTTTGAGTTGCAATTTGTTATCGCATCCGAAATATTTTTAGATAATTTTCCAATCGTGATAACTGTTGTGTCAGACGCAAGTTTTTTATGATTGTTGATATATTCACCCAGTTCTCTGTGATAGCGAACTTCATCTTCTCCTAATTCTCCCATATCACCAAGAACAAGTGCATACTTGTCATAAAGTTCAAAGATTGTATCCACAAAAGCTCGCATTGATTCAGGGTTAGCGTTATAGCTGTCGTTTATGATTTCATATCCGCCAGCTTGAGTTGCTTCCCAACGCTTTTCAATAGGAGCATATTTTTTCAAGCCTCTTTTAATTTCTTCAAAATTCATTCCAAGTTTTAAACCTGCATTGATTGCTGCAAGAGCGTTTTCAATATTATAATCACCACCTACATTAAGTTCAAAAATTTCATTTTTGTATTTGAATTTTGAATAATGTGCTGATTTTTCCAAAATGTCTACATCTTTTATAGAATAAAAAATTTTTTCACCGTTAAATTCAACTGTTTTTTTGATAAGTTCGTCATCGTGCGCTATAAATACATTTCCTCGTTGATATTTAACAATTTCACATTTAGCCTTTGCAATATTTTCTCTTGAGCCTAAACGTCCGATGTGTGCAGTGCCTACATTTGAAATTATTGTTATATCAGGTTCAGAATATTTAGATAAAAGCTCAATTTCGCCCAAACCACGCATACCCATTTCCAAAACCAAAACCTCTGTATCATCAGGTGTTTCAAAAATTGTTTGGCAAAAACCTATTTCGTTATTGTGGTTTAATGGAGTTTTGAATGTTTTAAATTTTTCGCTTAAAGTTGAAGCTACAAGCTCTTTAGTTGTTGTTTTTCCTGAACTTCCCGTAATAGCAACGACTTTGAAATTAAGTTTTTTGCGTCTGTAATTAGCGAGTTCTAAATAAGCCGTCAGAGTATCTGCAACCTGCAAATTCCCGCCATCTTTTGTACAAAACGCACCAACAGCACCTTTTTCCAGTGCTTGGTTAATAAATTTTTCGCCATCAAAAGACGCACCTTTTAAAGGTAAATAAAAATCACCGTCTTTAATAGTTCTTGTGTCTGTGGAAATCTTGACGTCTAAATTTTCGTCAATAGGTTTGATTACTTTTGCATTTGTTGCTTCAATTAGTTCTTTGATTTTCATGTTTACTCTCTTTTTTTCGATAGATGGATTGCTTCGTCACTAAAATTGTAATTGTTCCTCGCAATGACTTGGCGTTACACTTTCAAACCGGCTGTCATTGCGAGGCTCGATTAGAGCCGTGGCAATCCATAAAAAGGTCTTTAAGAATCCTCTTATTATTAATTATAAGTCGAATATTTTTGAGGTACAATTGTTTTATGAACATAATAGAAGAATTTGATACAATTACTGCACCTGCAACCCCACTTGGAATGGGTGGAGTCGGTGTAATCAGAATTTCAGGCGATAAAGCTTTTGAAATCATAAATAAAATTTTTACAAACACAAATTTTAAACCTAGAACATTTAATCACGGTTGGATAAAAGATGGTGATACAAAAATAGACGAAGTAATCGTACTTCCGTTTTTTGCGCCAAATAGTTACACCGGCGAAGATGTAATCGAAATTCAATGCCATGGCGGGATTAACGTTGTAAAAAATATTCTTAACCTTGTTTTGAAAAACGGTGCAAGAATGGCTGAAAAAGGCGAGTTTACGAAACGAGCGTTTTTAAATAAAAGAATGGATTTATCTCAAGCAGAATCAGTAGCAGATATTATTCACGCTAAAACTTCTGATTTTGCAACTGTTTCAATGAAAAATCTTTCAGGTGTTTTAAAAGAAAAAATCGGCGAAATAAGAAATGATATTTTTGAAGTTTTATCAAAAATTATGGCGGGGATTGATTTTCCTGAAGATGTCAGAGAACCTGAATACTCATATTTGACCGAAAGTTTTGAAAATATTTTATCAAAAATAAATCATGTTTTAGCAGGTGCAAAAACTTCTAATATCTTTAGACAAGGCGCATCTGTTGCAATTGTCGGCAAACCTAATGTTGGCAAATCTTCACTTTTTAACGCCCTTTTGAGTCTTGATAGAGCAATTGTTACTGATATAGCCGGTACAACTCGTGATGTTTTGCGCGAAACTTTGGATTTAGGAATCCCTGTAACACTTATTGATACAGCAGGAATTAGAGAAGATGACGAGGTTTCAAAAGTTGAAAAAATCGGTATTGAATATTCTAAACAATCTTTAGATGAAGCAGATTTGGTTTTGTTTATTTATGATGCGTCAAAAGGTTTAGACAATGAAGATAAAGAAGTTTTGGAACTTTTGAAAGACAAAAATTATATTCTAATAGCTAATAAGGCTGATTTAGCTAAAACAGAGGATGCACTTTGTATTTCAGCATTAACAGGCGAAGGAGTAAGTGAACTAAAAGAACTTCTTAAACAAAAAGTTTGCGATATTCAGCCTGAAGGCTTGGAATTTGTGACAAACGCTCGTCAACAAACTTGTTTAGAGAAAGCTAAAACAGCGATTGAACAAGCATTTTTGGCTTCTAACTTAAACGAATTACAAGACTTAATTTCAATTGATGTAAAATCTGCACTTCTTGCACTTGATGAATTAACAGGCGAACTTGTAACAGACAACATTTTAGACAATGTATTTGAGCATTTTTGCATAGGAAAATAAAAACGGTGCGCTTAAAACTTTAAAGCGCACCGTTTTTCATAAACTTTTTATTATTTATTAGCATCAAACATTTGCTTAATACCATCAACAGAACTCAAAATACCCGTTGCTTCATATGGCATGTAAACAACTTTGTTGTCTTGACCGCTTGTAATAGCCTGCATTGTTTCTAAATATTTCATCGCGATTAAATATTTATCAGGCTGACCTTTGTCAGCTAAAGCGTTGATAATTCTTTGGATAGCTTCTTTTTCACCGTCAGCTTCCAAGATTCTGGCTTGAGCAACACCTTCTGCGCGTAAAATGTTTGCTTTCTTTTCACCTTCTGCTCGGTTAATTGCAGCTTCCTTCTCACCTTCTGCTTTTAATACTGCAGATTTTTTCAAACCTTCTGCTTCAAGAATAGCCGCACGTCTATCTCTTTCAGCCTTCATTTGTTTTTCCATTGCTGATTGAATATCAGTTGGAGGAATAATGTCTTGAAGTTCAACTCTGTTAACTTTTACACCCCATTTATTTGTAGCGTCATCCAAAATTGCTCTTAATTCATGGTTAATTTTATCTCTTGAAACTAAGCTTTCGTCCAAATCAAGTTGGCCAACAAGGTTTCTCAAGTTAGTTTGTGTCAGTTTTTCAATAGCTTCTGGTAAATTTTGAATTTCATAAACAGCTGATTTAGGGTCAACAATTTGGAAATACAAAAGCGCGTTGATGCTGATTGAAACGTTATCTTTAGTAATTACGTTTTGGCGAGGGAAATCATAAACAGCTTCTCTCAAGTCAATCTTAGTTCTTTTTTGTATAACCGAATAACTTGAACCGTCAAAGCCTTTTTGCGTAACCTTCCAATCAATTGCACGCGGTGCTTCAATCACAGGAATAATAAAATTAAAACCTGATTGAAGAACTCTATCGAACTTACCTAAACGTTCTATGATAACTACTTCTGCTTGTTGCACAATAACAACACCTTTTGATACAAAAACGAGTGCCAAGGCAATCAAAAAAATTGATAATGAAATCATAACTCTCTCCTAAACTTTTGTTACATACATTATTAAACTATCGTTTCTTAATATTTTAACTTCTGCTCCAACGGGAATTATCTCACCGTTTTCACATCTGGCTTCCCAACGTTCGCCATAAATTGTAATAACACCACACTCAGCCGTAACTTCTTCAGTTACTCTTGCTGTTTTACCTATGTATTTGCCTTCCATGCCGGTTTCTGTGTCTTTAGAATTACGTCTTAAAAGAATTGGTCTTAAAAACACAAAAGACAAGAAGGATAACAAGAAAAACGCTAATACCAAAGCAAATTTATTCAATGTGATTAACGAAATACCTGCCGTTATAAAAGCTGCTAGAGCGAAGTTCAAAAAGAACATACTTGGTGTAAAAATTTCAAGTATTACAAAAGCAATACCGATTATACATAAAAAATGCCATGCTAACAAAATAAATCTCCTAAATATTTATAAGTTTAAAACACCCTCTCCCGCCTTCGGCACTACTGTCCTACAAAAATCTAAGTTAATATGGATTGCTTCGTCGCCCAAAATAATCGTTGCTCCTCGCAATGACTTGGCGTCTAGACTCCAAGTGTGCCGTCATTGCGAAGGCGATTAGCCTGAAGCAATCCAGCTTTTTATTAACTATTCTTTCTTAAACAGAAATGCCTCTTGTAGTGAAGGTGTTATAACCACTATTCTTCAATCAAAGAATTGATTTCTGCAACCATGTCATCAGCATTAAAGCCGTGAACCTTAGCGCCGGCTTCAAGGTTTTCAAAGTGTGCTGCTGCACAACCAATACAGCCCATGCCATATTTTTGGAAAACTGCAACTGCTTCAGGATGTTGTTGAACGATTTCCATGATTCCCATTTCTTTAGTAACTTTTGCCATTTTTTATACTCCTTTTCTTGACTTATAAAAACAAATCCTTAAATTAATATCGTGATTATAACATACTTATGGAAGGAATTAAATATGCAATTTATCAAAAACTTTTTCAAACACGACTCAGTAATCGGCTTGTGCGGACTAAAAAAGAAAACGGAATATGTTTATATCGAAGTCCCTAAAAACTACAAAAAAACATTCATCCCAAACACAGAAAATAATTATTTGTTGATTTAAACTAAAAGAGGATGTTCAAGCTTTTTGAACATCCTCTTAAATCTTTTATTTTGCAATCTCAGGCGGATTATTTTGTTCGGGACAAGGACAAGGTCTTTGTCCTGCTTCGAATTTTTGTCTGCCTTCTTTTTTCATTTCTTCAAGAATTTTCTTTTGGTCTTTTGTTAAAATTGATTCAAATTCTTTCATGTTTTTCTTGCGAATTACATTAGCTTTCTTTTCTAAGTTCCTGATATCTTTGTCAATTGCATTCAATCTTTCTTCTTGAACCCAACCAGCAATTCTTGACATCTTAACCATTTCTGCTTCTTTGCGTTTGTCTTTAATTTTATCCATAATCGGTTTCATTTCTTTGTGACCTTTTTGGCGAATTTCTTTTGCTTTCGCTTTTTGAGTCTCTGTTAAACCTAATTTTTGTTCAAAAGCAGCTTCTCTTGCTTTTCTGATTTTTGCCATTTCTTCTTTAGAAGGCGGATTTTTGTAATCCGGTCGTTTGAATTCTTCACCGGCAGAAACCGCTGTTGACATTAAACATAATGCGCAAGCTAAAATTACTAATTTTTTCATTTTTACCTCTCTTTTTATAATAAATCTTGTAAAACTTCTGCTAATTCTTTTTTTGCGTTATAAATTCTTGATTTTATAGTACCAATCGGACAATTTAATTTCTTTGAGGCTTCCTCGTAAGTAAAACCATATATTTCACAAAGCATAATAACTTCTCTAAATTTCGGTTTTAAATTATCTACTGCTTTAATAATTCTTTTTTGTCTTTCGCTTACGATAACACAATCTTCAGGAGAACGCTTTTTGTCTTTAATATTGCACAAAACTAAATCATCAGAAGTTGAATTTTGTTCATTTTTTACAACCGCTGATTTTAGGTAATCTTTTGATGTATTTTTTGCAATCGTATTTACCCAGCTTTTTAGAGAACCCCGTTCTTCATACTTTTCGGCATTCTTCCAAAGCTTGATATAAACCTCTTGTTCTATATCTTCGTTTTCTTGTTTTGTTATTAGTTTTATTATATTTTTAATGTTTTGTTTGTTCGCATTAATTATTTCGTTGAAATTCATTCATCCACCATCAAAAGTCCGTATGAGTCGACAGGAAAACCTAAATCTTCTGCTGACAATGTGTCGCCATATTTTAGAGAATCTAGAATGTCGTCATTTGAAACAACAATCCCTGCTGTTAGTGTAGAGAATAACAACAATAACATAGCGCAAGCAACTTTGAATTTTGGGCGTTTTTTATTTTTTGCGTGATAATAAAACTTTACTTCGTCTAATAAGTCTGAAACTTTTTCCATTTTTTCAGCTTCTTTACGGCATTCATCGCATTCTTCGATGTGCTTTTTTAAAGTTTCATCGCCAGAAAAAACAAATAATCCTTCGTATTTCGTGCATTTATTATCCATTTGTTTTACCTCTTATATCAGTATAACGAAAAAGAAGTTAAAATTGTTCAAATATAAAAAAAAAAGACCTTGTGTATATGAAACAAGGCCTGTCCGTTTAAATAAGAAGAGAGAGCTTTATGTTTTTATTAAAAAGCGTGAATAAAAAATTTTGCTAGTTACATGTCAATTTATTTACAAAACTTTACAATTATTTTCAATTTTATTTTCTTTCGGCCTTGAACCTCTATAAATAGGGATGAGTAAAGTGCATTAATCGAACGACTTTTGAATCAACCCTCTCTCTGGGAGAGGGCAGAATTTCAAGTTGAGCCTTGCGAAACTTAGAAATTCGGGTGAGGGTTCGAGCCGTAGGCTAAATTTAATACTTTGTTTATTTTGTGACCTGTTAACCCCTCATCCTAACCCTCTCCCCCAGAGAGGGAATAACCAAGATTTATTTAATCCCCCATTTTTCCACCTTCGGCACAACCACCAGACAAAGTGGTCTTGAACCTCCATAGATAGGGAGGTCACAGCTGTTAGCAAAGCCATGCTGAGCGGTACAGATATGGGTGGGTTTCTGTAATTTCTATGTCACCCTCATCAGCCATTCGGGCAGCTTCTCCCCAGAAGGGAGAAGCCGTGCGGAGCTCTAATGAGGGTGATAAAACATTAACTTTTCACAAAAAAAAGGATGGCTTGCTGCCATCCTTTTTTCAAAAACTAAACCTTAAAGAATTTCCATCGCAGGTTCTGAGTGTCTTACCTCAGGAATTTCCCTCAAGTTTGGAAGTTCAACTGCTTTTGGCGAATGTTTCACTTCTCCTGATGCTTTTGCTACCTTAGGGGTAATTGGAGCATGAGCCTGTTTAACTTTCACGATTGCAGGATCGGGATTCAACTTCTGTTGATTGTATTCTGCCATAATTTGGTTTACAAATCTTCTTGTTTCTCCATAAGGAGGAATTGAACCGCCGAATTTTTTAACATTGCCAGGGCCTGCATTATAAGCAGCCAAAGCCAATTCTGTTGAGCCAAACATCTTGTACATCATCTTGTAATAAGTCAAGCCTGCTTTGATGTTTTCGCTTAAGTAATAAGGGTTAAAACCCATTCTTTGTGCTGTTGATGGAAGCAGTTGGAATACACCTACCGCACCATAAGGGCTTTTTAGTTCGTGTCTAAAGCCGGATTCTTTTTTGGCGATACTTAAAGCTAACGCTGGGTCAACATTCATTTCGATTGAATGTTTTACAATGGTTTCTTTAATTACGTCCTGAGTTGGAGCAGCTTGCACCCTAACGCATAGCAAACTAAGCAATGCCATAGTTGTTAAGACTGTCTTTCTAATCATTGAAATCCTCTTATAATATTAGTAAATTGGATTCTGTATTGCTACTATAAAAATCCTCCCTACGGTTTCACTTTGTTCTCGTTTGGTTCCTAACACAGCGTCTTTCCTAAATTTTTTACCCTCTGTTTGTGATAAACGTTGGTGCAATCACTAAGTTTCTTGCTGTAAAAAACTTGTTAGGCGACTATCTTATGCTATTTCCCGCACTCCGGCTTGGATAAATAACTATACAGAATTTATGTCATGTGTATGTTAGCGCAAACAAACAAAAATTTCAACCCTTATGTTGTAGTTTATACACTTAATCACAAACTCACACGTTTTTGTTGCTTATATAAGGCAAAATCTTCTATTTAATAGCTGATGTTTATCAGCTTTAAAATCCAATTCACTAACGAATAAGTTTATTTTTTTATCTACATTCATGATATTAAACAGAACAAAAATATCGGATGTAACATTAAAAAGTCCGATATCACCGATTTTTGAAAGAACATCAATAAATTCTATTGTACATTCTTTTACAAAACTCATATCAATCCCCATTTTCAAATTCTTGTTTCTTAAGATTTCAGCAAAAAGCTTCTTTGCATCCTTTTCATCCAATTTTGGACTAAAAGGGGTAATTATACAAAAATTATCTGATGTTTTTATTTCCATAATATTATTATAAATTTTTATCTACATGATAAGAATTACCTGAAATTATGAAAAAACTATAACCAAAGTTTGAAATTAAGATACTATAAATTAACAAGTTGTCATTATTCCCTCTCTTTACAGACATTAGTGTCAATGATAAATTTGATACAATGAAAACAGTTATTAATAGGCTGGATTTCTCGGTGCTAATCGCACCTCAAAATGACGCCGAACTGATAGTTTCACGCCACGTCATTTTGAGAAACTGTTTTTCACTTCACTTCAAAACCAGTAGTGAAATTCTACCAAAATTTATTTACAAAAATTTACAAAAAAGTTCTTTTCTCTTTTCATTTCCCCTCTTTACATGTATAATTGAGTGTAAATTTTACAATAGAAGGAATTAAAAATGGCGCTAAATTTTCAAGATTTGATTCTAAACTTATCACGTTACTGGTCTGAATACGGATGTATTATTCAGCAACCTTATGATATTGAGAAAGGTGCTTCAACAATGAATCCTGCAACTTTCTTAAGAGCATTGGGTCCTGAACCTTGGTCAACAGCTATGGTTGAACCTTGCAGACGTCCGACTGACGCAAGATATGGTGAAAACCCTAACAGATTGGGACATTATTTCCAATACCAAGTTATACTTAAACCATCACCTGATAACGCTCAAGAGCTTTATCTAAAAAGTTTGGAAGCTATGGGTATTGATTTAACAAAGCATGACGTAAGATTTGTAGAGGATAACTGGGAATCACCAACTCTAGGCGCAGCAGGTGTAGGTTGGGAAGTTTGGTTAGACGGTATGGAAATTACTCAGTTTACATATTTCCAACAAGTTGGCGGTTTAGAAGTTAAGCCTGTTGCTTTAGAAATCACTTATGGCTTAGAAAGAATTGCCATGTATATCCAAAACAAAGAATCTGTTTTTGATATTATGTGGAACAACAAATTGAAGTATGGCGATATTTACTTACAAAACGAAATTGAGCAATCAAAATACAACTTTGAATATTCAGATGCAGACAGACTATTCAAACTATTTGACGCTTATCAAAAAGAAGTTGATAATTGTATAAACGCAGAACTTGTGTTACCTGCTTATGACTATGTTCTAAAATGCTCTCACACATTCAACTTATTGGACGCAAGAGGCGTAATCAGTAAAGATGAACGTATTAACTTTATTAATAGAGTAAGAACAATGGCATCAGCAGTTGCTAAGTTGTACGTTGAACAAAGGGAAAAATTAGGTTTTCCACTTCTAAAGAAATAAGTGCGATAAATGTGCGCCTGTGTTGCTTCGCCCCTTGCGGGAGAAGCTGGACGGAGTCCTGATGAGGGGTATTTAGCAACTCCCCTCACCCGTATCTGTAATGCTCGGCGCAGCCTCGCAAACAGCTACTCCCTCTCCCTCAAGGGGCGAGGGAAAAATCGATGAAAGGACATAAATGGCACTAAAAAATTTACTAACCAAAATGGTTACACGCAAAAATCTTGATGACGCAATTGCAAACGCTGCAAAAGGTGGTTTGGAAAAAACTTTAGGCGTTTGGGATTTAATTATTTTAGGTGTAGGTGCAATTATCGGTTCCGGTATATTTGCGGTTGTAGGTATTGCAGCAGCAGGAAGTCCGGACGGAACAAGCCCTGGTGCAGGCCCTGCGTTAATAATTTCTATGGTTATAGCAGCAATTGCTTGTGTTTTTTCAGCCCTATGTTATACAGAATTTGCGACAATGATTCCTGTTGCAGGTGGTGCTTATACCTATACTTTTGCAACATTAGGCGAGTTTGCAGCTTGGATTGTCGGTTGGATTTTGATGTTAGAATATGCAATCGGATTTATTGCAGTTGCTTGCGCTTGGACTAATCACTTCTTACAATTTATAAAAGGATTTTCATTCTTGCCTGCATGGTTCATTAATCCGCCTATTTGGCTTGTGAATGATTTCCGCTCAGCAGTTAATGTATGCAATCAACAAGGTTTGGACGCAAATACAGTTATTCCTCATATAGCAGGAATTCCTTTCTGCATAAACCTTCCGGCTATAATAATGATTGCTATTACGACCGCGATTTTGGTTAAAGGTACTAAAGATTCTGCTAAAATGGCAGGAATTATGGTTGCAGTAAAACTTGGCGTTATCGCTTTATTTGTTTTAACAGGTATGTTTTTTATTCGTCCTGAAAACTGGACACCTTTTGCACCTTGCGGTTTAGAAGGCGTGTTTATGGGCGCATTTATAATATTCTTTGCATACATTGGTTTTGATGCTTTAGCAACAGCAGCAGAAGAATGTAAAAACCCTCAAAAAGATTTACCAATAGGCATTTTAGGTTCACTGATAGTAACAACTGTTGTATATGTCTTAGTTGCACTTGTTTTAACAGGCATGCAACCAACAAGCGGCGTTGCTATTCCTGAAGGCTTATTCAAAGCACCGATGGCTTATGCAATGACAGCAGTTCATCAAAATTGGGCTGCAGGTTTGATTTCAGTAGGTTCATTAGCTGGTTTAACATCCGTGCTTTTGGTTATGCACATGGCTGCAACAAGAGTTTTGTTTGCAATGAGCCGTGACCATTTTTTGCCAAGAGTATTCCAAAAAATTCATCCTAAATTGGGAACACCACATATATTGACAATTACAGTAGGTATTGTTGGGATTTTAGGTACATTATTATTAGATTTAAATGTAGCAGCTTCACTTTGTAATTTTGGTACTTTTACATCATTCATTATCGTTTGTGTTGCGATTTTGATTTTAAGAAAAGTTGATCCTGATAGAGAAAGACCATTTAAAGTTCCATTCTGTCCTTGGTTCCCACTTGCCGGAGTTATTTGCTGTGGCGGTTTGATGGTTTATTCTATGATTGTTGCAAAAGGCGAATCTGCAAAATTGTCAACAGAATTGTTTATAATTTGGGTAATTATGGGTGCTTTGATATACGCATCTTATGGTTATAAAAAGAATAGATTGGCTGAACAGTCAGTAAATGTGGAAGAAAACAAAGAAATAGAAAAAGATGTCATTATTAAGTAATTTATTAAAATGTAAAAGCCCCCAAGAACTTATTGATGAGGGTGCAAACTCGGGTCTAAAAAAGACCCTTAATGTATTTGATTTAATAGTAATTGGTATTGGTGCCGTAGTCGGAACAGGTATTTTTACGATTATCGGAAGTGCAATTGTTGGCTCTACGGATGGTGCAGGTGCAGGAACAGCGGTTATTGTTTCTATGACACTTGCTGCTATTGCCAGTGTATTTTCAGCACTTTCATATTCTGAGATTGCGGCTATGATTCCTGTTGCAGGTAGTGCATATACTTATACCTACGCAACGATGGGCGAATTTATGGCTTGGATGGTCGGTTGGATTTTAATGCTTGAATATGCAATCGGAAATATCACCGTAGCAAGCGCTTGGACAGGATATTTTGTTCAATTCTTAAAAGGCTTTAAGCACATTCTACCTGCTTTCGTGGTAAATTGTCCGCTTTGGTTAAGAAATGATTATAGAACAATGTACGAACTTTGCAACAGATACGGCTGGGATGTACATGATAAAATGCCATTTATGCATTTACCTTTGGGAATTGAAATTCCGTTTGCAATAAATATCCCTGCAATAGCGATTGTTTTAATATTAACAATTTTATTAATAAAAGGCGTTAAAGAATCTACAAAAGTTGCAACAATTATGGTAGGAGTTAATATGTTCATAATCCTTTCATTTATTGTTGTAGGTGCTTTTTATGTTAAACCTGAACATTGGGTTCCATTTGCACCGAACGGTATGGAAGGTATTTTTACGGGCGCATTTGTAATTTTCTTTGCCTATGTTGGTTTTGATGCAATATCAACAGCCGCAGAAGAAACAAATAATCCTCAAAGAGATTTACCTGTTGCAATTATGGGAACGCTTGTATTATGTACGGTTCTATATATTTTAGTAGCACTGGTTTTGACAGGTGTTGTTCCGCTTAATGCTATTGATACACAAGCACCGCTCGCTCATGCAATGAGATTTATCGGCAATAACTGGTATGCAGGTTTGATTTCGGTTGGAGCCTTGTGTGCGCTTACTACGGTATTATTGATTTATCAATTAGGTACAACAAGAATTTTGTTTGCAATGAGTCGTGACAACTTTTTGCCAAAATCATTAAACAAAGTTCATGATAAATTCCAAACCCCGCATATTTTAACTTGGATTTCAGGTTTAATTGTAATTGTTTGCGCGTTATTTATGGATTTAAATATTTCGGCAGAACTTTGTAATTTTGGAACATTTACATCATTTATTATAATTTGTATTGCTGTTTTAATTTTAAGAAAAACCGAACCAAACAGAGAAAGACCGTTCAAAGTTCCTTTCTGCCCTTGGTTTCCTATATTCGGTGTAGTAACTTGTTTAGCTTTGATGTATTGCAAATTCAGTGCAAAAGCAACTTCTGCTTTGTATTTTGTAATCTGGCTTTTGATTGGTGTTGCGATTTATGCTTTGTATAGTTATGGAGCAAAACGCAGAGAAGAAGGCTAATTCGGAAATCAAAACTTTACATAACTTAACATTTTATTACAAAAAGGCAATTTTTGGAGAGCAAATAACTTTATATATATAAGGTTAGATTTATAAAGGTAGAAAAGGTTATGGTATCTCCAATTAATTCACTTACGAATATGGAATATATGCTATATGGCGGAGCATCCGGCGTTAATCCTAATTGCCCAAGCTTTTCAAACGGCTATATGGCTAACCGTAACTCTTTGAATTATCAAATGCCTTATGGTTATAATAATCAATCAATTTGGAATAACCAATACGGTCAAAATTATGGTTTAGGAAACATGGGCGGTGTTTCTTCTGCAATGACTCCTGAACAAAATTCTCAAACTACATTTGGCACTTCTGCCAGAGATATGGATACACTTGGTAAATACTACTTAAAAGGTATGGAACCAAGCGAATCTTTATTGGGTGCAGCAGGTGGTGGTGCAGCATTTGCATTGGTTAATAATATGAGATTAATCGCTCATCCGTTTGCATCTTTAAGCTCAGTTGCTTCTGTTGAAAAAATGTTTGCAGATGTTAAAAAAGATGGAACTACATTAAATAAGCTTTGGAGCAAGGGTGAAACAAGCGGTTTGATGCGTGATGCTTATCATAAAATGCATAAGTTGGAAGGTGCTTCTAAATGGCGTTTTGCTCCTTTGTTCAAAAAAAGATTAGATAAAACAACTTATGATACTTTAAAAAAAGAAATGGAATTAGCTTTAAAATCAGGCAATATAGAACAAATTGCAAAAGCAACCGAAAAAATTAAAATTGCAACTGATGCAAAAACAGGCGTTTTACCTGAACTATGGGCTAACATAACTGGCAACAAAGTTAAAACGATTGCACAAAGAACTCCATGTGGTAGTGATTTGACAAAAATTGCACGTAAAAAAGTAGCTGATGCCGGTACAAAATCTTTATCTGAAAAAATACTACAAGGTTTTAGATCACAAGGTATCAAAGGTGGCGCATTCTTCGCAGCTATGGAATTCTTGATGGATTTCGGTAAAATTAAATCAGCATTCTCTGATGAAGCATTGAAAAAAGATCCAAATTCAGGTATAAAACAGCTTGGTCAAACATCTGTAAAAGCTGCAGGTTCAATAATTGGTTGGACAGTAGGTGAAGCGGTTGGTGCAGCAGCAGGTGCAAAAATCGGTGCAGCAGTCGGAACTGCAGTTTGTCCTGGCTTAGGTACAGCAATTGGTGCAGTTGCAGGTTTGGTTGGCGGTTCAATCGGTACTTGGGCAATGGGCAAATTAACAAAGAAATTGGTTGGTGAAGATGTTGGTTCTAAAGTAGAAGTTGAAAAAATGAAAAAGACAGCTCAAGGTCAAGCTCAATTGCTTCAATTGACAGCTCAACAAGCACAAGATGATAAAAAACTTGATCCAAAAGTTGCTCAAGCTTTGCAAAATGTAATCAGCTCATACAATGCAGTTGCTTAATAAAAAATTATTTTAATTATCTAACCTTATAAATATTTAAAAAATCATTCCCCTTTCGTGATAAAATCAATACGAAAGGGTTTTTATTATGAGAAGTGATAACATAAAAAAAGGTATTGCAAGAACTCCGCACAGAAGTCTTTTGATGGCAACAGGAGTTTCTAAGAAAAATATGGAATCTCCATTTATAGGAATTGCAAGTTCATTTTCGGACTTAGTTCCGGGGCATATTGGAATGCGAGATTTAGAACGCCAGATTGAAAAAGGTATTCACTCAAATGGTGGTCAAGCGTTTATATTTGGTGTGCCTGCGGTTTGTGACGGAATAGCAATGGGGCATTCAGGCATGCAATATTCACTTCCTTCAAGAGATTTAATCGCAGATTGTGTGGAAACAGTTGCGAATGCGCATCAATTAGACGGTTTAGTATTACTTTCAAATTGTGATAAAATCACTCCGGGGATGCTTATCGCTGCTGCAAGGATAAATATTCCTACAATCATTGTAACAGCAGGTCCAATGCTTGACGGGGAAAGTCGTTGTGAAAAATTAACAATGATTAAAGGTGCGTTTGAAGCTATCGGCAAATATAGAAACGGAGAAATAACCGAGCAAAGATTATTAGAACTGGAAGAGGCTTCTTGCCCTTCTGCAGGTGCTTGTCAAGGTTTGTATACAGCAAACACAATGGCTTGTTTAACGGAAGTTTTAGGAATGAGCCTTCCTTATTGCGCGACGGCAGCAGCAGTTTCTTCTCAAAAACGTAGAATTGCATTTGAAAGCGGAATGCAAATCGTTGATTGGGTTAGAAAAGATATCAAGCCTTTAGATATAATTACAAGAGATAGCTTGAGAAATATGATTATTGCGGATTTAGGCATGGGTGGTTCTACGAATTCGTTCTTGCATATTTTGGCTTTAGCAAATGCTGCAGGATTGGGTGAAACCTCTGAGTTGGTTGACACCTCACCCCAACCCTCTCCTCAAGGAGAGGGGGCAAAGTGCGTTCAATTAGCACAAGAGGTCATTCCCTCTCCACGGGGGAGGGCTAGGGAGGGGGCTTATCAAGAAATCCCTCAAACAGTTTCACTTAAAGACTTTGACGAACTTTCTCACAAAATCCATCAATTTGTAAAACTTGAACCTTCATCAAGCATAACAATGACTGCATTTCATCAAGCCGGCGGAATTCCTGCCGTAGTGGATGAACTTATAAAAAGTGTTCCTGAATTTAAAGCGACAAGAGAATTCGCAGGAGTTTATTCTGATAAATCAATTATTCATCCTTATTCAGAACCGTTTACAACAAAACCGGGGCTGGGGATTTTACGAGGAAATATTGCGCCTGAAGGGTCTGTAATTAAGATTTCTGCTGTTGATGAAAGTTGCTATAAATTCGAAGGCATTGCAAAAACTTTTGATTCGGAAGAAGACGCGATGAAGGCTTTGGAAAGCGATTTAATCAAAGAAGGCGATGTAATAGTTATACGATATGAAGGCCCAAAAGGTGGCCCCGGCATGCGCGAAATGTTAGCTCCTACGTCCTTGCTTGTGGGTAAAGGTTTGGGTACAAAAGCAGCTTTGATAACGGACGGACGTTTTTCCGGCGGAACGCGAGGAATTTGTGTTGGACATATTTGTCCTGAAGCTGCCAATGGCGGCGTAATTGCATTGATTAAAGACGGTGATAAAATAAAAATTGATATTAACAATCGAACATTAGATTTATTGGTATCCGATGAAGAACTAGAAGAACGTCGTAAAAAGCTTAAACCTTTTACAACAAAAGCAAAAGGTTATTTGGGTAAATATTCAAGAACCGTGCAAGATGCAAGTCATGGTGCGATTGTATAACAAAGAGATTGTTGGTTTTTATTTAAAAAGGTTGAATAATTTTAAATAGTAGTTTATAATAAAATCACAGGGTGGTAGTTTCTCAAGCTACCGGATGCCTTGTAGGAAGTCTAACGGTTCTTATCTTTTATGATGAGAGCCGTTTTTTAATACGTATAAAATCAAAAAGATTAAAAATAATGTTATATTGAAATTATCCATATCGACCCCCTTTCTAGTCGGGGAACTAACCCGAAAGTCTAACTATAATGTGTTAGTCAGTTTCCATAGAAAAGGCATCTTTTACACTGTGCTAAATTATTCAAAGTTCAAATTGATTTCTTACTAAAAGTAATTATAGAATAAATATGTTAATAAAAAGATGTGAAATTGATGGAATTACTGTTGATATTAAAGTAGAGGATGGAACATCAACCAAAGAAGAACAAACTTTAGCTCTTATAAACTTATTAAAATTTTTAGTAGAAAGTCATATTGATAGTTTAGTAAAAAACAATGCTTCAAAAGAAGAAGTAAAAAATTATAAAGAATTGCTAGAACTAATCAATAATTAT